>JAFTCB010000011.1 GCA_017454905.1 Bacteroidales bacterium | reverse complement strand
GCGGCGGGGCAGGAAGTTGGAGCTGATATCCGCGCCGGGGGTATGGGGAGGCGTAGCGGCGAGGACAGTCAGCTTTTCAAGGGCAGACCTGTAAAACGCCTCAGCCTCAATCGCCTCCACGGTGGAAGGAAGCGTGAAATCCTTCAGGTTGGTGCTGTTGAAGGCACTGTAGCCGATGGATTTGATGCTTTCCGGAAGGGTAAGTTCCTCAAGAGCTGTACATTCGCTGAAAAGATATCTCTTTATTGCGGTGACACCGGAAGGGACATTCACCTTCTTCAGGCTGCGGCAGCCCGAGAAAGTGCCGGCTCCCATTTCAGTAACGCTCTCCGGAATGGAGATTTCTTTGAGTGCGGTGTTTGTGAAAGCGTTGTCCTTGAGTTCCGTAAGCGTGGAAGGGAGAAGAATGCTTTCCAGTGAAGAACAGCCATAGAATGCTCCGCCCTGGATGAGGGTAATGCCCTCGTGCAGATTCACTTCAGTAAGGTTCTCGCAACCCGCAAGCAGGTTCTCCACTACTACATTGATATTCTTCGGCAATGTGAAGGATTCCAGGCCGCTGTTCTGGAAGGTCCAGTAGCCAAGCACGCTGAGTTCTTCCGGCAAATCGATGTACCTCAGGCTGGTGCAGCCGGAGAATACGCCGCTGGAAGTGATTTTGGTGAGCGTGGAAGGAAGGGTCACGTCTTCCAGTTTCGTGCAATCTGCGAAGAGATTGAAGGTGCCGATCTCCGTAACGGATGAAGGAAGGACCAGCTTTTTAAGACCGCTGCCGGCAAAGGCGTTGTCTCCCATCCCCCTGAATCCTTCCGGCAGAACAGCCTCCTGAATGCCTGAATACACAAAGGCATATTCGCCGATATATTCCAGAGAAGACGGCCAGTCTATGGAAGAAATCTTGCCGCAGTTATAGAAAGCTTCCTTGCCGATATTTGAAATACCGTCATGCAGTGTAACGGAGCATAGGCGCTCGCAGTTCTTGAAAGCATAATTGCTTACATATTGATACCCCTTGGACCATGTAACTTCCTCAAGATTCTTACAGCCGTAGAATACACCCTGCCAAATAGCCGTGACGGAATCCGGGATCACAAAAGAGGTGAAGCCGGTGCCGGAGAAGGCATACTCGCCGATGAGTTTCACCGAAGAAGGCAATTCCAGCTTCTTGAGAGCGGAGCAATTGGAGAACATCCGGTCTCCAATCTGTTTTGTCCCGGCGGGGATATTGACAGAGGTGAGTTTCCAGCATCCGCTGAATACTCCTTTGCCGAAGGTCATGGCATTGTCCGGGAGTGTAACCTCTTCCAGAGGAGTATAGGAGAAAGCGCCTGCGCCGATGGCATTGAGGCGGGGAGGAAATGCGATGCTCTTCAGCGAAGAGTCGTCAAAGGCAAAATCCCCGAGGGCGCTCAGGTTGCCGGGAAGCTGCACGGAAACCAGGTTTTTGCAGGATCTGAAATACGGCGGCAGTTCTCCGGTACCGTTGTCGTCAAAGACCAGGATGTAACGGTCATTGTCGGCATCGTAGGTATGGCTCACAATACCTTCCTGGGTGAAGAAACCTTCAACGATGGGATCTCCGTTCTCGTCAAATCCGGAGCCTTCCGTCTTGCAGCCTGCGGGAAGGCCGTTATCAGTGGTGTAGATGATGGTGTTGTCGGCCAGCTGCACGGTATAGATGTCACCTTCGTCGGCATCACCCACCTTGCCCCATACTGCACGCTTGACGGTAACTGGCTCACGGTGGATGTATTCTCCGGCCGAAACTTCCAGTCCGTTAACCTTCTTGGTAAAGCGAAGGGTGAAACCCTGCTCCAGCGTACCCGGGAGGCAGGCGATGCAGTACCACGCTCCCTTCTTGAGGGTCTCTCCTTCCGGAGCGCGGAGCTCGATCTTGCTGCGGGTGTCCTGGGGACCGAGGGTCATGCCGGCCAGCGGGTAGAAGGCATATGGCCGGCCCTCCTCGTTAAAAGAGACGCGCACGTCGCCCGCGATGTGTTCGCCGGCCGTGGCGTAGAAAGTGACTTTCTCGATACCTTCCTCCTGGACGGAGAACCTGACGCCGCCGCAGAGGTTGTAGAAGGTGAGCGTCTCAAAGGCCTCCTTGGGAGCATAGACCATCGTCTTGGCAAAGGAGAGGAAGGCCGTCCGGTCAAAGCCTCCTTCGCGGGCCGTCTGGACCGGAGGGACCGCAGTCTCGACATACTCGTATGTTATAGCTGTGGAATAATCATACGCCCAGTCTTTCTTTCCGGCGGCCTCATAGGGGTACATCGCCCAGAGATCATTCCCGCCGTCAATGTAACTGTAAATGTCGTAGCGCATGCTACCGGTAAAATCGGCTGTCTGGGACGGAGCGCTGAGGGACGCGGTGAATTGCTCCTCGTCCATGAAGTATACTTTGATGGCATCGCCGTCTTCCCAGAAAATGGAGCCGTCCTCCTGGAGGGCCGTCTTGGTGGCAGCGCCTTCTCCGATGGCGTGCAGGGTGAATACGGATGCATCCTCCGCTGCGGGCGCATTCAGCATCTCGCGGGTGCAGGCTGCCAGCGTGAGCAGCGCGGAAAGTATGGACAATATCTTTTTCATGATCGTGTATCTTTAGCGCTTACTTCCAAATCTCTTCTGAGGTGCCTTCGTTGCCGGCGGAGACGCTCTCCACCGTGACGGTGCACTTGGCGGTGATGCCATCGGCCGAAACGCTGATCTCCGTCGTGCCGACAGCGAGAGCCGTGACCTTGCCCGTGGCATCCACGGTGGCCACGCTCTCGTCGGAGCTCTTCCACTCCAGGGAACCGGCCGAAGGGGCATCCTCCGGAGTAACTGTGGGATAGAGGGTGATCGTGTTTCCGACAGCGAGGTGCGCACGGGTGATGTTGAGGGTGATGGATGTCACTTTCTGTACGACGGTGACCGTGCAGGTGCCGGTGATATCTTCGCCCAGAAGCGTTGTCCGATAGGCGTAGATGGTGGCCGTTCCGGCCTTGTTGCCGGTGACGGTGCCGTCGGAGCTCACGCTGGCGATGGAGGTGCTGGAAGAGCGCCAGTAGACGGTCTTGTCCGTGGCATTGTCAGGGCCTACGGTAGCCGTGAGTTTGAAGGACTCTCCCACGTTGATCTCTTTCTCCGTAGGGTCAACAGTGATGGAAACGATGTCCACATAGCCTCCGGGGATGCCGCTATCGCCCAGGACGACGATCTCGCATTCGGCAGTGAGACCGTTGGCCGTCTTGGCCCCGACGACGGCGGAGCCGGGAGCGAGCCCCTTGACCAGGCCGCTTTCGGAGATGCTGGCGATTTCCGGCGCCAGGGTGTACCAGGTCACGCTCTTGTCCGTAGCATTATCCGGGCTGACAGTCGCCGTAAGCTGCAGAGTTTCATCCACCTGGATGGAGGCGCTGGTCTGGTCCAGGGTCAGCGAAGTGGCGGGAATGATGGCCGGAGTGGGAGCCGGCGTCACCGGATCGGGTGTCACCGGCGTAGGAGGAGTGACCGGGTCGGGAGCCACGGGGTCCGGATTCACCGGATCGGGATTCACCGGATCAGGGTTTATAGGATCCGGGTTTTCCGGGTCAGGCGTGGCCGGCGCGGAGACGGTGACTTCGCACTTGGCGGAAAGCCCGTTTGCGCTCTTGGCCTCGATGACGGCAGTGCCGGGCGCGACGGCAGTCACGAGACCGGCGTCGCCGACGGTTGCCGCTTCGGTATTGGAAGATGTCCAGGTCACGCTCTTGTCCGCGGCGTTGTCCGGGCTGACGGTCGCTGAGAGCTGCAGCGTCTCACCCGCGGTGAGGGCTGCGCTGGTCTGGTCCAAGGTGATGGAACTCACCTCGACCGGACGCGGCTTGGCCGCCTGCCGGACCTTGAGGGTAATCGTGGCTTCGCCGCTGCGGATCGTCACTTCGGCCGCGCGGTCTTCGTAGGTATCATTCGGCTGGGCCGTGACGGTCATCCGCACTTCTCCGGCGTCGCCGGAAGCGGGTTGCACCGTCAGCCAGCTGACGGCTTTCGTTTCCACGACCGAGGCGGTCCAGGGGGAAGGCGCCGTGAAGGTCACGGTCTCCGTCTGGACCACCGGGGTCTGGGGAGCTCCAGGACTCGGCGCGACCGGGCCGGAGTCGCCGGAGGTGAAATTGATTCCGTTCGAGAAAGCGGTCTGGCTTGTCGCCGGCACCTCGATGACGGGAGGTGTCGGTTTCACGCACGCGGCCAGCAGCAGGACTGTGCATC
The DNA here is from genome assembly GCA_017454905.1 of Bacteroidales bacterium. Lineage (GTDB taxonomy): Bacteria > Bacteroidota > Bacteroidia > Bacteroidales > UBA932 > Cryptobacteroides. The sequence continues at coordinate 15,028 of JAFTCB010000011.1, read as the reverse complement.
CGAGCAGTGTCCATTTTCCAAGAGGATTCATTTTCGATGCGTTTTTTTAGTGATTTAACGGATGGTTGTTTTCCCAAAAATAAACAAATCAACAGGTTTTAATATGTCCCGGCAGGGGCTGTTTGACGAAGCGGGGGCAGCGGATGACGAAGTGCTTCTTTTTGGTGATGAAGCAAAAAAAGTGAGCCCGGACATGGCTGATACTGTGGTGCTTTGGGGCAAAATACATAACTTTGTGAACCATGAAAACAGATCTCCGATATGCGCTGGTTCTGGGCTGCCTTGCTCTTCTCGCAGGGCAGGCGTCCGCCGCGACCCTGGAAAGCCGGATCAGCTATCGCCGTTTTACCACGCTGGACGGATTGTCCCAGATGCAGACGGAGACCGTCTGGCAGGACTCGCGCGGGTATATATACATTGGTACGCTTTCCGGATTTGTCCGCTACGACGGACGCAACTTTACACCATTCCTGCAGGGCCGGAGGGAGAACATCGTGTCGTTCGAGGAAGTGGACGGGCAGGTGCGTGCCCTGGGCTTCGTCCGGCAATGGAGCGTCCGGGGCACAGAAGCCGTCCAGGCGCAGATAGACCCTCAGGGCCTGCTCCTGCTCAACAACTTCAACGCCGCCGACCTGCCTTCAGGATACATTCTGCTGGAAGACAGGATGGAGCAGAACCGGGTGCTCTGCCGGATGGAGGACGGCGGGATGACCCGCGTCCTGGAAATACCCCTGCTCGATCAGATGACGCCGGACCGGAAGATTTATGTCGACCGGGAATGCATCTGGTTGCCTACGCCGCAAGGTCTCTACCGCACGGAGGACGGATCCTCCCGCCAGGTCTCCGGGAAGAAAGACATTTTTTCCCTTGTCCGTGCGGGCGACAGGCTGCTGGCTTTCGCTGCCGACGGCATTTTCAGCGTCAGCGAGGATGCGCTGTCTCCGGTGCTGGCGTACCGTTTCGAGGCTCCGGATTATGGCCTTGCCGTCAGACAGAACCGCATCGGGCAGCTATATATCGCTGACGCACATACCATCTGGCTTTATGAAGAAGGTGCTGCCGAACCCTTGCGGGAGCTTGCCTCCGGATTCAACATGATCCGGAATCTCTTTGTCGACCGGTGGGACCGCCTCTGGGCCGCCACGTATCAAGGCGCCTATTGCTTCTTCCATTGCGATTTCGTCAATCACCGCCTGACCGACAGGAACGACATCGTCAGGGCCGTCGCCGTCAATGACGGCCATCTTGTCACGGGGACGCTCAATGGGAGTCTCCTGGTCGACGGGCGGCAGGTGAGCGCCTGGGAAGGCAATTTCTATTCCCCCGGAGCCGCGGTCCTGGGCGGCAGGTCCTATTTTGCCGGCAACGGGGATGTCGTCTCTGTCGGGGACGGAGGTTTGTCCTGGCTAGGGCTGCCGGAAGACCGGTACCGCTTTGTGTCCCGCATGGACGACCGCCTGGTCATCGCGGGCCGCAGTACGATGCTGGGTTATGACCTGGCCACGGGGCAGCTGGACACGCTTATGGCCGAAATCGTCCATCCCTGGTGTGCCGTGGATGATGGTCAGGGGCAGTTGTGGGTGAGCGGCAATCCCGGATTGTATTGCCTGACCGGGGTCGGAAGCGGTCCGCCGGTCATCAGAAAAGTAAAATACACGCCGACCACGCTGGTCATCTCCGCCATGGCTGGAGACCGGAGCCGGGGTCGGATCTGCTACGCGGTCGGCGATTCTCTCTTCCTCATCCGGAACGGAGAGGAGCGCGTGCTGGCGGAGACACAAGCCCTGCTCCGGGGGCATGAAATCCGTTCGCTGCATCTGTCTCCGAAGGGCTATCTGGTCGCCGCGACAATCGACGGGTTGCTGGTAGCACGCTTGGACGGGGATGACGTTGCGCGGGATCTCCACTGGTTCGACGCAGAAAACGGCTTTACCCTCATTGAGCCGCTTCTGGGTCCGATGGCGGAAAGCGAAGACGGCACCATCTGGCTGGCCGGCCTGGAGGAGATGACTTCGTTCCGACCGGAGGCCCTGCTCCGGGACAACCAGGAAGCGACCACCGTAGATGCTCCGAAGCCCTGGTGGAGACATTGGTGGATATGGTTCCTATTTACAGTTTTGCTTTTGTCCGCCGTCTGGCAGGTGGCCCGCCTGTTTGAAAAGCGCTTTTCCCTCCGGCGGATGGAGGCCTTGAGACGGGAGAAAACGCAGAAAGAACTTCAATTGCAGACGGTCCGCCTGAAGGCCATCCCCCATTTCCATTCCAATGTGATGTCCGGCATCGAGTATTTCATCATCAACAAATCCCCGGACGAGGCTTCCCGCTATCTCAAGATATATGCGGATTTTACCAACCGCACCCTTTCGGATATAGACCGGCCGGCCAGGACGGTGGAAGAAGAGGTTGACTATGTGCGTACATATCTGGAACTTGAACAGCTCCGTTATGGCGAGCGTTTGCAATACAAAATTGCCATAGCTCCCGACGTGGACCGGAATGTCCTGCTCCCGACCATGATCCTTCACACCTACTGCCAGAATGCGATCAAACACGGCCTCTCTTCCAAGGCCGGCGGCGGAAGCGTCGTCGTCGAGGTGAGCCGGCAGTACCGTGGCGGGGTCAGCGGAGTGCTGGTAGCCGTGGCAGATGATGGCGTGGGCCGTATTGCGGCGGCGCAGGCCGGAGAGCCGTCCACCCGGCAGGGGCTGAAGATCCTGCAACAGCAGATCGACCTTTATAACACCACCAACCGGCATCCTATCGTCCAACAGGTATCGGACCTGACCGACGGCGACGGTCGTCCGGCCGGGACCCGGTTCGAGACCTGGGTGCCTGTAGATTTTCAATTTCAATAATCGATGGACGGGAAAACGAGAATCAGGACCATTGTCGTCGAGGACGAACGCCTGCCGCGCTTGTCCCTGCTGGCCAAACTGGAGGATTATGCTTATGCCATTGAGATTGTCGACACCTGTGACAGCTATGACGCTGCCCGCGAAAGCATTTTGCGGCTCCGCCCGGATCTGCTGTTCCTGGACATCCAGCTACAGGGGCACGACTCCATCGGGCTGTTGAATGAGTTGAAGCAGACGATCACGCTTCCTTATGTCATCTTTACCACCGCCTATTCTGACCGGAATTATCTGATGGGTGCCATCAAACTGTCGGCTGTGGACTATCTGCTCAAGCCCATTGGGAAGGCGGAGCTCGCCCTCGCTGTCGCCAAGGTGGTTGACCGGGTTGCCGGGGAAACGGTCCGGTCTGGTGAAAAACTGAGTTTCAAGGCCGTGAACAGCAGGATCTTCGTGGCGGCTGATGAAATCGCGTGTTTCAGGGCCGAGGGCAATTATTCCACGATGATTACCTTTTCCGGCGAGGATCTCGTCTTGGAGAGCCTGCTTTCGCTGGAGCGGCGTTTGCCCGGAGATTGCTTCAAAAGGGTGGATCGCAAGACCATCATCAACATCCGGAAGGTCCACAGGATCAATCAGCAGCAGTCTTGTATCCTGCGCTCCGGCGAGGGCCAGCAGGTAACGGTCCCGCTTTCCAAAACGGGGATCGAGACGCTAGCAGCGTTGTTGGGTTAAAGGGGTCTGCAACGGACTGACCATACGGTCGCTGCCGGCAAAACAAAACGACCGCCATGAGGCAGTCGTTTGTTTTGGAGCGGAAAACGGGGCTCGGACCCGCGACCTCAACCTTGGCAAGGTTGCGCTCTACCAACTGAGCTATTTCCGCAAAACCTTATTGCTTAGCGTTGGGACCACAAAGATAGATACATTTTTCAAAACACCAAAATTTTTTGTGACTTTTCTTATCTTTGCTCACATGAAACGAATCTTCACCCTGTTGGCGGTCGCGCTGGTGAGCCTGTCCGCCTGTGCCCAGAAGGCACCCAAAACCATTCAACTGCCCGAACCCTCCTATAACGAGGGCCTTACCCTGATGCAGGCGCTCAAGGAGCGCAAATCCTCTTCCGGCTTCACCGAGAGGGAGATCCCCCTGCAGGAAGTCGCGAACATCCTGTGGGCTGCCGTAGGCGTGAATCGTCCCGACGGCAAGCGTACCTCCCCGACCGGATCCAACCGCCAGGAGATCGAAGTGTATGCCTTCTTCAAGACGGGCGCCTATTACTACAATGCCAAGGACCACACGCTGGAACTGGTCAAGGAAGGTGATTTGCGGGGCCTGACCGGACGGGGCGAGGCCGCCAATGCGGCTCTGGACCTGCTTTTCTTCGCTGACACCGACAAGACCAAGGGTGAGAACCCGGACGGGGGCGGAGCCGCCACGGTGTCTTATGTGGATGTCGGATACGTCTCCCAGAATGTCTATCTGGCCTGCGCCAATGCCGGCATCGGCAGCCGGGCCCGCGGCGGCTGGGACCAGAAGGCACTGACCGAGACCCTCGGCCTGCGTCCGGCGCTGGTGGCCGTCCTCGGCCAGACGGTCGGCTACTGCGAGTAGGGAACGCAGAAAACCTGTACGCAGACAGGATGATTCACCCGGATCGTCCTGTCTTTTTGTATCCGGAAGATCAAGCTTTTTTGTGCAGGTCGGAAGGGGTGGCGCCGAATTCTTTGGTGAAGCAGCGCGTGAAATACTTCGGGTCGTTGAACCCGACCTCGTAGGCGATTTCCGAGATGTTCTTGTCCGTGTGCGTGCCGTTGCCGATCATTTCCTTCGCGACGTTCAGCCGGTAGGTCCGGATGAACTGGGCGATGGACAGCCCGAGCGTATTCTGGATCTTCTCGTTCAGCAGGCTCCGGCTCATGCCCATGGCCTCTGCCAGGGCATGGACGTCGAGATCCGGATCCTTGTACTTTTTCTGGATGGCGTCCAGCAGCTTGGTGTAGAACTCCGATTCCCGGTTGGACAAGGTGCCGGACAGCAGGGTGTTGTGGCTTGCGATCATCTCGTTCTGCCGCTGCAGCAGCGCATTCTGCTCGGAGAGCTCCTCCGTCTTCCGCTCCAGTTCTTCTTTCTGCTGTTTCAACTCTTTTGTCTGCCTGTCCACTTCTTGCTGCAACTGGTCCTTCTTCCTGCTGAGGGACTTGGTGTACCACAGCACGAACAGGTAGGCCATCAGGGCGAGCAGCAGCAGGATGAGCAGGCGGAACCACCACCGCTTGTATACGACGGGCCGGACCAGCAGGTTTTTCTCGTCCTGGGACAGGACGTTCCCTTCCTGGTCGACCGCGCGTATCTGCACCCGGTATTTCCCGCCCGGAATGTGTCCGAATTCGACATAGAAGTCGTTGCCGAAAATCGGGGACCAGTCCCTGTCCATCGGCGACACCCGGCATTCGTAGGTGATGTCCGATCTCCGGGAGTAGGAAAGGTCCGAAAACTTCAGGACGAAATCCGTATCCTTTTCGTCCTTGCTCATGGTGTCCGAACGCGAAAGCGTGTGGAACTGATCTTTTGAGTGATACCCGGTGATCGCGATCTCGGGCTTGTTCCCGTATTCATACGGGATATAGCCCGACCGGAGGATGCTGAGGCCTTCTTTCTGGCCGAGATAGAGGATCCCGCTTCCGCCTTTCGCCAGGCTGTTCTCGCAGAATGCCATGGATTTGAGTCCGTCCTTGATGCCGTAGCTGGCGATCTCCCCGACTTGCGTGTCGAGGCAGGAGAGGCCGTTCTCCGTCGTGATCCACAAGTGGATGCCGTCGATCAGCAGGCCCTGGATCTGGCTGTCCGCCAGTCCGTCTTTCTCTGTGTAGACCGTGATCTCCGGCCCGTCGGAGAAGCAGTTGTCCACCCGGTACAGGCCTCGCCCGTAGGTGCCGGCCCAGAGGGTGTCTCCGTCGGAGACGAGGGACAGGCAGCTCGGGATGCCGGTGATGATCCTGGACTCCAGGGTCTTCAGGTCGATGACATTCAGGCCTTCCATGCCGCTCACAAGCAGTTTGTCCGAGGTGATGCAGGCCCCGAAACAGGAAATCGAATGCACGGGATACCGGTTGTAGGTCGAATGGACCAGGTCGTAGTAATACAGCCCGTTGTGCGCTGAAATCCAGATATAGTCATTGATTCCGTCATAGACCATGCCGAGGATCACGTCGATGCTCCTTGCCGTCTCCGACGTATGTCCGTCCGGGACGCGGATGATATCGGGCCCGGACGGGCTGATGTAATTCAGCCGTCCGGTCACGGATCCGGTCCAGATCCGGCCCTGCCCGTCCTCGCAGAAAGCCGTGACCGAATTGTCCGAGAGCGCGGAGTTGTCCGTGTTGTAGGTGCGGAACACCAGATTCCCGATCTGTCGGCAGAGGCCGTATTCCGTGGCTGCGAGCCAGAGGACGTCCCGGCTGTCGATGAAGAGCGCCCGGATCGGGGTCGAGGGGATCGGGCTGGAAGTGGTCTCGATGCTCGACAGGTTGATCAGCCGGAGCGGCTTCCGCTGGATGACGGCCAGACCCTCCGCCTCGAGCCCGATCCAGATCTGCCTGCCGCGGGTGGCGATGCTACGCACCAGTTCTCCGGGGAGCAGTTTGTTCCCGTACTCATTGGGCCGCGACCGGTAGATGTCGAACGCCTGGCCGGCGGAATTGTAAATGCAGATTCCGCCCAGCGTGCCGATCACGATCTCTCCGTCTGGGGTTGCGCACAGGCCGGTGATCTCGTCGTTCGGGACAGAGCGGGGGTCCGATCCGGAATGAAGATAGCAGACATGGCTGCCCGTGGCGATGTTGACCCGGTACAGGCCTTTCTGCGTCCCGATCCAGACCTCGTCTCCGGCGCGCAGGAAAGCCGTGGACTTGTTGTCTTCCCCGATATTGACACCCGGCAGGATGGCGGACATGCGGAGCCCCTTGCCCTCAATCTGCCGGACCTTATAGAATAACCCGTTGAGCGCGATCCAGACGGAACCGTCTTCATCCACATCGACCGCGTCGGGCATGAGGTTGACGTTCGAGACCTGGCATTGCAGGGAATCGATCAGGACCCTTTTCCCGTCGTCGGAGAAGGCGATCCGGTACAGCATGTCCTCGGATGTGAACCACAAGTTCCCTTTGGCGTCTCTCTTCACATTGACCGGGGAATGCGATCGGCGCCAGGCCCGGGTCATTCCGGGCAGCTCATCGATCAGGGTGAGGGTCTCCAGGTCCAGGATGTTCAGAATGCCGGCACAGGGCACCCAGAGTCTCCCGTATCTGTCTTCGCTGCACTGGTTGACGAAGTCGCTGGCGAACTCCGGATGCGTTTTCGACGAGAAACGGATGAAAGAATCTCCGTCGTAGCGGACAAGCCCCCCGCCGAAGGTGCTGATCCAGGCGAATCCCTTGCTGTCGAAATAGATTCCGTTGACATCCTGGTCCGGGAGTCCGTCCTCCCGGGACAGCCGGTTGATGACCATGTAGTCTTCTGCGCCGCTTTGGGCGGGGAGCCGGCCCGGGAACAATACCAGGCAGGAAAAAACGGCCAGCAAAAAATCCACCTTCTTTAATAATATGTCCACCATATAAAAAATTTTTTCTCCGAAGCCAAATGCAAAGATCATTAATTTTGCATAAAAACAAAACAGGCTTAAAAAGTTGACCGGTGTTTTTTATGAATTTTACGAATTCGGGCGATACTATTAATGGATTTTTCCTATATAACCTATTAACTATCCTATTTAAAGTATGAGACAAAAACTGCTATCCTGCTTGACAAAAGCCTTTGTGTTTTTGTTCCTGGGATGTCTGGGCGTGAGCGTTTATGCCCAGAATCGTACGATCACCGGCACGGTTGTCGATACAAACGGGGATCCCGTCATCGGCGCCGCCGTCACGGTGGCAGGCAACAGCCGGATCGGTGCTGCTACCGATCTGAATGGTGCCTTCTCACTGTCCGTTCCCGCCGGAGCGAGCATCTCCGTCGAGAGCATCGGCTACAAGAGCCAGACTTTGGCCGTCGGCAACCAGAGTGTCTTCAACATCACCCTGGAAGAGGACTCCGAAATGCTTGAGGAGACCGTGGTCATCGGCTACGGTGTCCAGAAGAAGAGCGACGTGACCGGCGCCATCGCGTCGATCAAGGAATCCGACCTCGAAAACCGTACGGCGACCGACGTCGCCCAGGCCCTGCAGGGCAAGGCGGCCGGTGTCCAGATCGTGAATTCCTCGGGTGCTCCGGGCGCTGCATCCACCATCCAGATCCGCGGCTATTCCTCCAACTCCAGGACCTCTCCGCTGATGATCGTGGACGGCCTCAAGGTGAATGATCTCAGCTATCTGGATCCCGAGACCATCGCTTCCATCGAGATCCTCAAGGATGCCGCCTCCGCCGCCATCTACGGTGTCGAGGCCGGCAACGGTGTCGTGCTCGTCACCACCAAGTCCGGTCAGAAGGGGAGCGGCCGTGTCTTCTATAATTTCCAGCATTCTATCCAGAATGTCGCCCATCTGCCTGAGATGATGAACGCGAAGGAGTATATGGATTACTTGGTGCTTGCCGGTGCCGCGACGCAGGATGTTTTCGATTACGATGGCAAAACGGACACGCGGTGGACGGACTACATGCTTGAGACCGGCCGCCAGCAGCGTCATACCGTCGGCGTGGAAGGCGGCAACGACCGGGCCAAGTTCTATACCTCCCTGTCCTATACGGATAATAATGGTATCATCAAGGGCGACAAGGATATCTTCAAGCGCTTTGTCGGCCAGGTCAATGCAGAATACAAGGTCAAGGACTGGCTGACCGTCGGCGTCAATACCACCATCGACCGGAGCCTGCGCAGGGCCGTGTCCGAGAGCGTCACCACCTCCGAATCCGTCCTGGGAGCCATGTTTGTCGGCGATCCGACCATGCCTTACCTGTACGACGACAACGCCATCCCCGGCCGCGTCCAGAATATGATCAACAGTGGATACAAGATCCCCCGCGATCCTGACGGCCGCGTCTATGGTATTTCCGTTTTCAACGAGACCAGTTATATGTGGAACCCGAAGGCCATCCTGGACCGGCAGGACACCGAGACGCAGAGTTTCCGTGTCCGCGGTACCGCATACGCCAATTTTACCCCGGTCAAGGGTCTGGTCATCACCTCGCGTTTCGGCTTCCAGGGTGGCTACAGCCATACCAACACCTACAACCACGAGGTGTATATCAGTTCGAAGACCAATCAGGCCATGTCCATCTCAGGATCGACGAATGACCGCCTGTACTATCAGTGGGAGAATTTCGCCAACTACACCAAGTCGTTCGGCCAGCACGAACTTACCGCCATGGCGGGTATGTCCTACCAGCAGACCAATACGGATAATCTCCGTGCTTCCGCAGACAAGCTCTCCAACGACACCCCCAGTTTCCGCTACCTGAACAATGCCGTCAATTCGACCGGCATGAGCATAGGCGGACAGCCGGAGGTGCGGGCCAACATGTCCTACTTCGGCCGTATCGGCTGGTCCTTCGCCAACAGGTATTTCGTCCAGGCCAATTTCCGTGCGGATGCCTATGACACTTCCAAGCTGGACAAGAACCATCGCTGGGGCTATTTCCCTTCCGTCTCCGCCGGCTGGACCATCAGCAACGAACCTTTCATGCAGAATGTCAAGTCTGCGCTGAACCTCTCCTTCCTCAAACTGCGCGCATCCTGGGGTGTGAACGGTAACGTCAACGCCCTGGGCGAATACCAGTATGCTTCCTCTCTGGAAAGCTCTTCCAGCTACGGCAACAACCTGAACGGAACGTTCTTGGTGGGTGTGCGTCCTTCGAAAGTCCTGCCGAACCCGAACATCCGCTGGGAGACCTCCCGCCAGGTGGACATCGGTCTCGACCTCCGCATGTTCAAGGAGCGGCTGACCTTCTCCGTGGACTGGTACAACAAGAACACGCACGACCTGCTGACCAGCACGACGGCTCCGGCCAATACGGGTGCAGAGACGGTTTATGTCAACGCCGGCCTGGTGAACAACCACGGTACCGAGTTTGAACTCGGCTGGAAAGACTCCATCGGCGACTTCAGCTACGGCATCAGCGGCAACCTCTCTACGGTCCACAACAAGGTCATCCAGGGGACATCCAAAGACCGTGTCCCGGGCCAGAAGATCTGGAGTTCCTATGACGTGACCTATTTCGAAGAGGGCTATCCGCTGTGGTACCTGCGTACTTTCGTCGTGGATCACATCGACAAGCAGACCGGCGCTGCCGTGTACAAGGACTTCAACAACGACGGCGTGATCACTCCGGACGACCGCGACTTCGTCGGCAGCGGCATTCCTGATTTCACCTATGGCCTCACGATCAACATGGCCTGGAAGGGCTTCGACCTGCTGGTGCTGGGTGCCGGTTCCCAGGGCGCCGACCTGCTCTACGCCGTGGGACGTGCCGATGCCCTGCAGCAGAATACGCTCAAGATTTTCTACGCAGACGCCTGGAAGAACGCTTCCTCCACCGGTTACACCTATCCGAAGCCGGACGCTACGGACAAGTTCTATCGGACTTCCAATCTGCGTGTCTATGACGCTTCCTTCTTCAAGATCAAGCAGATCCAGCTGGGTTACACCCTGCCGCGCAAGCTCGTCAAGAAGATCGCGATGAACTCTCTGCGCGCCTATGTCTCCCTGGATGACTGGTTCACCTTCACGAAGTATCCGGGCCTCGATCCGGAGACCAGCCACGCCGGCTCTTCCGCCAGCGGACTGGGTATCGACTACGGCTCTTACCCGATCTCCAGGAAACTGGTCTTTGGTGTTAATGTTTCGTTCTAAAACCGTACACAGTATGAAAAGAATATATACCGTATTGTCTCTCGCAGCGCTCCTGCTGACGGCCGGTGCTTGCCAGAAGAATCTCGACATCTCCCAGAAGAGTGTCCTGTCCACGGAGGATTACTACACGAACGCAACCGGTGACGAAGCGGAAGCCCTGATCGCCAGTGTCTACAAACTGTACTGGGGTGGCCGGGACGTGACCTGCGTCAACGGTATCGAGAAAATCCTCTTCCTGAATTGTCTCGATGACGATCATTATCCGGGCGGCGGCTCCTTCGCGGATGCCACGAACCAGTATCAGGAAGCCGGCAGCTACAATGTCACCTCCGCCGACTTTGCTCCGAAGATTGTCTATAAGGGTGTTTACAGTGTCATCTACCATTGCAACCTGATCCTGGAGAAGATTCCCGAGACCAGCGATGCCCGGATCAACCGCGTCAAGGCCGAGGCCAACTTCCTGCGCGCCCTGGCGATGTTCGACGCCGTGCGCTGGTGGGGCACCCCGCCCCTCCCGGATCACCTGCTCTCGCAGGATGAATACTACCAGACCAACAACCCGACCGAGGACTCCATCAAGTGGATCCTCGCCCAGATGAAGGACGCGGCGGACAAGCTGCCGGCCCTCAGCGGCAAGGGTCAGCAGGAGGCCTTCGGCGCCCGCATTTCCAAGCACGCTGCGCTCGCATACCGCGGCAAGGTGGGCCTTTGGTATGGACAGAAGTTCAATGACAAGCAGGTGCTGGCCGGGGCGGTCGAAGATCTCAAGACGGTCATCGGCTCCGGTCTCTACGGCCTGGTCTCCGACATGTTCATCCTGGAGCGCCCCGCGGGTGATTTCTGCGAGGAATACCTCTTCGAGCACAACTCCGGCGACAATGACGGCTTCCCCGGCGATCCTTCCAATGACCTCCGTCACATGTGGACCGGCTGGCCGGGTGGCATTCAGACTCCGAAGGACGTCTTCGGCGGCTGGGGCTGGAACGCCGTGTCCAAGGAATTCGGCGAGTTCCTGGAGGCGCACGAAGGCGACGTCGAGAAACCGCGCTTCAAGTCCACGATCCACACCTATGACCAGGTGCTGGCGATGGAGTATGCTCCCGGCGTGACGCCCGGTGTGAAGCCGGACAATGTCATCTACCACAACGCGGGCTATTTCACCTACCGCGGCATCGGCTTCAACGATGACTTCTACAATGCGAATCCTCCCTTCTGGAAATGGTCCAAGGCGAACGCCCCCATGCTCCGCTACGCGGAAGTGCTGCTCCTCTATGCCGAGGCGAAATACCTCGCGGACGGGGATGCCGACAAGAGCGGCCTGGCCGCCCTCAATGAGGTCCGCCGCCGTGCGCAGATCCCGGAGCTTGCATCCATGACCTATCAGGATATCAAGGACGAACGTCGTGCCGAGCTCTTCTGCGAGCAGGAGCGTTTCTTCGACCTGGTCCGCTGGGGCGATGCTGCCACCGTGCTCGCGGACAAGGGCAAGAAGCAATATATCTTCCACGGCTACAAGCCGGGTACCAAGGAGTGGGATGTGGAAGAGGTGGCCGGTCCCGGTAAGGGCTGGCAGGACAAGTACAACCTCCTCCCGTTCCCGTATGAGCAGATCACTGCCAATCCCAACCTGAATCAGAACCCCGGCTGGTAATTCCGGAATAAAAGGTATATTTGCAGATATGAAAACCAGAACTTTATCCCTTATCGCCCTTGCCGCGGCCATGCTCTCGGCATGTGGCACCAACACCCCGGCGCCGGTTGTGTCCGAGCCGGTCAAGATCGAACCCGGCGAGCAGGCCCCCCTGGCTGACCCGGGACAGAAGAATTTCGGCGGCTCCGCCACCGTGCAGCGTGACACCACGGGCATGGCCGAGCGTATGCGCCGCATGCGGGAAGAGATGAACAAGATCCGCACCGTCCATTTCAACGACCTGTCCATGAGCGATCCGTTCATCTATCCGGATCCGGTCACGAAGACCTACTACCTGACCTCCTCCGGCGGCCGCCAGTACCGGAGCAAGGACCTCGTGATGTGGGAAGGACCGTACAATGTCATCGACCTGAGCGGGACCTGGTGCGAGAAGGCGGGCTTTGCAGCCGCGGCCGAGATTCACAAGATTGGCAACTATTACTATTATGCCGGCACCTGGAGCGACCACTCCGACCTCATCCAGCAGGTCCCGCGCCGCTACAACGTGCCCCACAACCAGACCTATCTGCTCCGTTCGGAGAGCCCCGAGGGCCCGTTCGTGCCCTTCTCCGTCACGCCGGGCTACGACTACCAGCCGCATGAGTGGGACTGCATCGACGGCACCCTCTACGAGGAGAACGGCCATATTTACATGATCTTCGTCCACGAGTGGACACAGATCATCGACGGTACGATGGATTACATCGAACTCTCCCCGGATCTCACCCACACCATCTCCGACTGGCCCGTGACCATGTTCCGCGCCAGCGAGCTGCCGTGCTGCGGCGAGATGAACGGTCTCGGCGAGGCTACATTCGGCCTCAAGATGCCCGGCTGGGTGACCGACGGCCCCCAGATGTTCCGCACCCAGACCGGCAAACTGGGCATGCTCTGGAGCACCTGGGGCAAGGAGCGTTATCTGCAGGCCGTCTGCTACTCACAGTCCGGCACCATCGCCGGCCCGTGGGTGCAGGAGAAGGAACCGTTCCTCGCGAACAACTCCGGCCACGGCATGCTGTTCCGCACCTTCGAGGGTGAACTCCGCTATGTGGTCCACCACGTGGAGGGCAACGGCCCCCGCAAGCCGCAGTACTGGACGGTCGACGACTCCGGCGACAAGCTGAAGCTGGGCAAGCAGATTATCGTGAAATAATCCTGTGATATTGGATTAGGAACAGGTTGTTTTTTGAAAAGGCAGGGGGCATCCGCGTGGATGCCCCCTGTTCTGTTACCGGTTGCGGAGGACCGTCTGGCCGTCCACGCAATCGACTTCGATGGCGGTGTCCTTGTGGATCTTGCCCTCGAGGATCTCCCGGGCGAGTTTGTTGACAAGCTCGCGCTGGATCAGCCGCTTGACCGGCCGGGCGCCGTACACGGGGTCATAGCCGTTCTCGACCATGTCGTCCTCGAAGGCGCGGGTGAAGCTCAGCGCGACATTCTCGTTCTCGAGTTTCTTGCGCAGGATCTCCATCTGGATGCGCACGATTTCGCGGATGTTGTCCGGCGTGAGGACGTCGAAGACCACGATCTCGTCGATACGGTTGAGGAATTCCGGCCGCATCCGCAGGCGCAACTCTTCCTCCTTGAGGTTGGAGGTCATGATGAGGATGGTGTTCTTGAAGTCCACCGTGCGGCCCTTGTTGTCGGTCAGACGGCCGTCGTCGAGCACCTGCAGAAGGGTGTTGAAAACATCCGGATGCGCTTTCTCGATCTCGTCCAGCAGGATCACGGAGTAAGGCTTGCGCCGTACGGCCTCGGTCAGCTGGCCGCCCTCGTCGTAGCCGACGTAGCCCGGAGGCGCGCCGATCAGGCGGCTGACGGTATGGCTCTCCTGATATTCGCTCATGTCGATGCGGGTCATCATCGCCTCGTCGTTGAAGAGGAACTCCGCGAGGGCCTTGGCGAGTTCGGTCTTGCCCACGCCCGTAGAGCCCAGGAAGAGGAAGGAGCCGATGGGACGGTGCTCGTTGGACAGGCCGGCTCGGCTGCGGCGCACGGCGTCGGAGACAGCCGCGATGGCCTTGTCCTGGCCGACCACGCGCTTGTGCAGGGCCTCCTCCATCCGCAGGAGTTTCTCCTTCTCGCTCTCGAGCATGCGGTTCACGGGGATGCCCGTCCAGCGGGCCACTACCTCGGCGATGTCCTCGGGGGTGACGGCTTCCGTGATGATTGGATCCTGGATGGCGGCCTGCTTGGCGGAGAGCTCCTCGATGCGCTTCTGCGCGGCGGCGAGCTTGCCGTAGCGGATTTCCGCCACCTTGCCGTAGTCGCCCGCGCGCTCGGCGATCGCGGCCTCGCGCTTGTAGTCCTCGATCTGCTGGCGGGTGTTGTTGAGCTCGGTCACGATGCCCTTCTCCTCGCGCCAGCGGGCGGCGAGGGTCTCGCGCTCGGCTTTGGCCTGCCTGAGGTCTTCTTCGATCTTCTCGCGCTTGAGGCTCACGCCTTCGCGGCCGACGGCTTCCTTCTCGATCTCGAGCTGGCGGATCTTGCTGTCCAGGATGTCGATGGGCTCCGGCACGGAGTTCATCTCCAGTCGCAGCTTGGAGGCCGCCTCGTCCACGAGGTCTATGGCCTTGTCGGGCAGGTAGCGGTTGTTGATGTAGCGGTGGCTGAGGTTCACCGCCGCGTTGAGCGCGTC
>JAFTCB010000058.1 GCA_017454905.1 Bacteroidales bacterium | reverse complement strand
GACCGGCAAGGGCGTCGGGATGCAGAACATCGTGGTGACCGGCACGCAGAGCGCGGGCGACGGCAGTATCATCATCGACGAGACGCTTGAGGGCACGAGCTACACGGCGACAGGTCTGGAAGCCGACACGGACTACTACGTGCGGGTGAAGATGACGGGCGGCGAGTGGAGTGCCGTGGTGTTGGCCCACACGCTGGCGGATGGCCCGGTCGAGCAGCCGCTCATCCCGCAGATCAGCATCTCCACGAAGGACGGCCAGCAAACGCTGAGCTTCTCCGCCGAAGGCCTGGACGGCGCGATCCTCGTGGAAATGACCACCGACCTGACACTGCCGGAGACCGACGAGACCAAGTGGACTCTGGTTGGCACGGTCGCCGAACTCAAGGATGCTGAAGGCGACGTCGTGATTCCGATCGCTACGGATGCCGCCTACGGCGTGTACCGCCTGAACCCCAATCCATAGCCGTTCCGGCTCATCGCTAACCTAGCCAACGCGGACGGCTCCGGCCGTCCGCGTTTTTTCGCCATGGCAGGCATGGGACGAAAGGGGAGCCCTTCGCCAGCCCCACCCTTATCGCTTTTCCTCATTAGTCGATTATGAAAATACTCATTTTGCAGGTCATAACATATTTGTTCACAATAAGTTATGCAAACTATTCTCTTGCAACTTAGGTAGCGGTTTTGATAGGGTTCCCCGCGAAAATAAAAGGATATGCGACGGAGACACCCGAAAAATTTGGCCCACCAGCGCTACGAGTTCGGGGTGAAAACGGGCCTGGTGACGAACGCGCGCGCCAACTGGGTCCTCGGGGCGCAGACGTTCCCGGGCAATACCTACGACGGACACACCCTCCGGCAGGTCCTGGAGCAGGCGAAACGGATCACCGGAGTGGAGCCGAAACAGGCCTGCGCCGACCTGGGATACCGGAAGAGCGGCTACGAGGGAGCATGCGACATCCAGATCGTGAACCGGTTCAGGAAGACCCCGGATCGGAGCCTGCTACGCTGGTGGAAGCGCCGCAGCGCCATCGAACCGGTCATCGGACACGTCCGGGAGAACCACTCACGCGAAGGCCGTTGCAGGCTTGCCGGCTCCGCAGGCGACGCCCTCCACGCCCTGCTGGCCGCCGTTGGCTTCAACCTCCGCAAGCTGATGAAGGGGCTCCAGCGCCTCTTTTTGTGCCTTTTTCCTTGCCCCCTTCCCATGGTCTGGCCGGTCCTCGCACAGGTTGCCTGACGTGGCCACTTGCGCGCCCGCTGAGGGGGAACATCCTCACGCCCCCGCCCTGACCACGCTGCGGGACTCAAAGCGGGTTTTGCATGAACGACTAGCGAGAATCGCGAGACTCTCGGCCCTCTCGACCTCGCCCCTCAAGAATCCTTGTAAGAATACGGTGAAATCAAGGTCTTTCCAGGTTTTTCCGCCCCTTGTCGCCCCGAAGGCGGCACCGCAGCGAATCCACAGCCCCCAGCAAACCGCCCTGTGAAAGGGAACGCATCTGGTCGCAGCCGCATTATACCCAAGTTCCAGCCCTTTGCTCAATGTTCCCGCCGCGATTTCGTTCTGTATTCATGCGGGTTTGGCGGCTAGCTGGAGTCCATGTTCCATGCGGGGTTACTGCCCACGTCCCGTTGGGGGCCACCAAGGGGAGGGGGCGG
>JAFTCB010000057.1 GCA_017454905.1 Bacteroidales bacterium | reverse complement strand
GGACCTTACCCTTGCTGACACCCTGGGCAAATGCCGCGGGGCCGGCGAGGAGCAAAGCCACGACAGCCGTGAGCGCCATGAGCGCCCGACGGCTTACTGAGAAAACAGATTTCATCAAGCTTTGAAATTTGGTTAAACTATGATTGGTTAATAAAAAACGATCAGGTTTTTGGTTTTAGTGCGTGTTTATATCAACAAAAGTAACACTTATTTTCTGAAATTCCTCATGGATGCAACAAAAAACATCATCGGACCGTCTCATGGCGGTCCGATGATGTATCAGGGTATTGGATCCGGTCCGGAACCTGAGCGCTCCGGCCGGAGCCGCGCTACAGTTCGCGGAACTTGGCGGCGCTGATCTTGGTCGGTTTCAGGGTGATCGTCTCCTTGATCTTGTCAAGCACCTTGCGGTCCTCGACCTGCTCGACGAGGCGCTCGACCTGCTTCTGGTCGTGCAACATGTTGACGGCCATCTCCTTGACCATCTCGTCAGGCACGTTGCCGATGCCGTACATCGCATACTGGTAGCGGGCGAAACTCTCGGCCTGCTCCTGCAGGTCCTTGTCCTCCACCTGGAAGCCCCACTTCTGCATCAGGGTGCCGCGCACCAGTTGCCACTTGAAGTCCTCGGCGAAGCCCGGGAAATCCTTTTCGATGTCTTCCTTGGAGACCTTGCCGTTGTTGGCCTCGAGCAGCCAGCGCTTCAGGAACTCCTCGGGGAGCTGGACGTCCGCCTTCTTGATGAAGTAGTCGCGGATGTCGCGGGTCAGACGCCACTCGGCCTCATTCTTGTATTGGCTCTTGAGGCGCTCGGTGACCTCCTTCTCGATGTCCTCGTCGGACTTCTCCTCCTTCTTTTCCTCGTAGTATTTCTTGAGGTTCTCGATCATCGGAGCCTTGTCCTTGGCAGCGACCGTCACGGAGTAATTGGGGACAGTATCCCCTTTCTCCACCTCGACGGCAACCTCCGGAGAGAGGCCCAGGTCGAAGACGAAGGTGAAATCCCTGCCGTCCTCCCACTCGATCTGCGGCTGGTTCTCCGAGGTGAGCGGCTCGCCGAGAATGCGGAGTTTCTTCTCGTTGATATGCTGGTCCAGTGCCTGGCCGATCACCTGGTTCACGGATTCGACCAGTGCCTGGTCGCCGTAGACGCGCTTGATCAGCGAAGCGGGCACCATACCCTTGCGGAATCCCTTGAATTCAGCGGTACGGCGGCGCTCCGCCAGTTTCTTCCTTTCAATCTCTGCATAATCTGCAGCCTCCACCTCCACAGTCAGTTCGAGGTTCAGTTTGTCAATTTGTTTTTCGGTTACTTTCATATCTTAGGATTTTTTCTGATTTCTTTGCGGATAGACCACACGTTCATGGTGGATCTGTGCCAGATACTGCTTGAGCGTATCCTTGACGATGCCCAGCTCGCTGATGGAGATGTCGGCGTTGTCGAACTGCCCTTCTTCCATCTTGCCGGCCACGATCCGCTCCACGAAAGCGGAATACGCCTCCGGCGTGTATTCCGTGAGCGTACGGGAGGCCGCTTCGACGCTGTCGCAGAGCATCAGGATGATCTGCTCCTTGGAGATGGGCTTCACCCCGGGATAGCGGAATTCTCCGGCCAAGCCGGGGTCGCCGCCGGCCCGGAGGAACTGTGCATAGAAATAGCCGGTCGTCGTCGTCCCGTGATGGGAACGGATGAAGTCGACGATGGCATCCGGGAGCCGGTGTTTCTGGGCGATCTCCACGCCGTCCACCACGTGGCGGATGATATCCCGGGCGCTCTGTTCCGGAGTCAGCCCGGTATGGTAGCCGGGTATCCCGTCACGGGAGACCAGCGATTCGTTCTCAATGAAACACAGGGGGTTGTTCATCTTGCCGATGTCATGGTAGAGGGCGCCCGCGCGCACCAGGTCGGCATTGGCACCGACGGCCCGGGCCACGGCATCCACCATGTTCATCACCTGCAGGGAGTGCTGGAAAGTGCCCGGCGCCTTCTGCTCCAGCTCACGGATCAGCGGATTGGACACGTCGCAGAGTTCGATCAGGCGGGAATTGGACACCAGGTTGAACATCCGCTCGAACAGGTAGATCAGCGGATAGCAGGCCACCGTCAGCATCGAGCCGATGAACAGGTCCAGCAGGACACGCCACACGTTACCGGCCACCATGTCCGCCGCCCGGAATCCCAGGTACGACACGGCCAGTACCGCGAAGGTGATCAGCGCCGTGATGAACTGCTCCCAGCCCCGGTTGAAATAGCGGAAGGCCAGCACGGCCACCATGCCTGCGACCAGGAAGATCACGAACAGCACGACCCCGTCATGGCTGAAAATCAGCAGGGGCAGCAGCGATACCACATAGACCGGCACCACGACCCGGTTGCGCATGAACGCCTGCAGCAGCAGGGCGGGCAGCGTAAAGGGCACCAGCAGCAGGAAGCGTTCGTTCACGCGGATCAGGATCAGCGTGACCAGCGCGCTCAGCAGGAACACCACGACCAGGTACGGGAACCGCGCATCGGTGAAGATCCGGGGGTTGTTGAAATAGATGGAGAGATACAGCAGGGACACGATGATCAGCGCGATCAGGATGTTCCCCAGCAGCATCATCGTCGGCGTGCTGGCATAACCCATGTTCGCCTCGAACTCCCGTTTGTAGGAATCCAGCATCTGCGCCACCTCCGCCGTCACCAGTTCCCCCTCCTGCACGATCAGCTGGCCGGAGGATACATACCCCGAGGTCGGGGAAATGGCGGTGGAAGATTCGGCATGGACCAGTTCGGTCGTCTGCTCATCGTAGAGCAGGTTCGGGACCAGCAGGTCATAGACCCCGGCCGTCCGGAAAATGGAATCCACATTGGCCCCGGAGACGTCGGAAATATCCGACAGCAGCCGGGCGCGGGCTTCCGTGAGGCGGTACACCTCGGACATCGGGTACTTGACCGCCCGCTTGTCCCGCTGGATGTAGATCACTTCCGGCTCTTCCTCCGAATGGCGGCGGTTCCCCTCGTCGGCCATCACGCCCTTCTGGTAGATGGCCCGCATCGAGGACACCACGGCGCTCCGCAGGTTGCCGAGCTCCAGCCGCTCCGCCGAGCGGAGGTTCCGGCTGGTGATTTCATCCGAGAACTTGTAGTACGGAATCGCCTCCGTCGACATGCGGCCCCGCTCTTCCCGGATCTGCTCGTCCGTCTTGTAAATCGGGAAGTCGAACTGCGCATACAGGGTCTCGTACTTCCAGGGCCGGCCCTTCCGGTAGTCGTAGGCAAACTTCGCATTCCTGGGCATCAGCAGAACCAGCAGGAGGAACGCGATGGCCAGGGGAACGACGATGCGGAGGGCTTTCTTCATGAACGGAGTCCGGACAGTTTATTTGATCGTCATCTCGGCGATATCGTCGCCGTCATAAAGGCCGGCGTCGAGTTTGGCCTTGATTTCCTTGAATGCCTTGAGGGTATACTCCACATCCTCCATCGTGTGTGCGGCGGTGGAGACGATGCGGAAAATGATCATGCCCTTGGGGATGACCGGATAGATGACCATCGAGCAGAAGATCTTGTAGTTCTCCCGCAGGTCCTTGGCCATCTTGGTCGCCTGGGCGACACCGCCGAAGATGTGGACCGGCGTCACGCAGGCCTGCGCCTCGCCGATATCGAAACCTTCGTTGCGGAAACCGTCCTGGATGGCGTGGGTGATCTTCCAGCACTTGGCACGGAGCTCATCGCCCTCCGGGGAGTCGATGATTTCCATGCGCTTGATGTTGCCGATCACGAGCGGCATCGGAAGGGACTTGGCATACATCTGGGACCGCATGTTGGCGCGCAGGTAATTGATGATCTTGTGCGGGCCGGCCACGAAGCCCCCGATGGAGGCCATCGACTTGGCGAAGGCGCCGATGTAGAGGTCGATCTCATCCATGCAGCCGAGCTGCTCGGAGGTACCGCGGCCGTGGGCGCCGAGCAGGCCGAAACCGTGGGCGTCGTCGATCAGGATGCGGAACTTGTATTTCTTTTTGAGGGCGGCGATCTGGTCCAGGATACCCAGCGCGCCGGTCATGCCGAACACGCCTTCGGTGATCAGCAGCACGCCGCCGCCGTTCTCCTCCGCCACCTGGCAGGCGCGGGCGAGGACCTTCTCGCAATCCGCGATGTTGTTGTGGCGGTATTTGTATTTCTCGCCGACGTGCAGGCGGATACCGTCCAGCAGGCAGGCATGGCACTCCGCGTCATAGACAATCACGTCATGACGGGCCGTGAGGGCGTCGATCGTGGACACGATGCCCTGATAGCCGAAATTGTACAGGAAAGCGTCTTCCTTCTTCTCAAATTTGGCGAAGATCTGCTCCAGCTGCTCATGATAGCGGGTATGGCCGCTCATCATGCGGGCGCCCATCGGATAGGCAAGGCCCCACTGTGCGGCTGCCTCGGCATCCGCCTTGCGGACGGCCGGATGGTTGGCCAGGCCGAGGTAGTTGTTGAGGCTCCAGTTGAGCACCGGCGTACCGTTGAAGACCATGTGCGGTCCGAGTTCACCCTCCAGGCGGGGATACATGTAGTAGCCGAAACCCTGTTCGAAATATTGGCCGATCGGGCCGCCGCTGTCGCGTTCGATCCTGTCGAAAATGTCAAGCATATAATTATAGGTTTATGGTTTTATGCATCAATGTTTGCGTAGTGTGCGTTCTCTTCGATGAACTGCCGGCGGGGCGGGACATCGTCGCCCATCAGCATCGAGAAGGTCCGCTCGGCAGCGGCCGCATTGTCGATGGTGATCTGGCGCAGGCGCCGGCGGGCAGGATCCATCGTCGTCTCCCACAACTGGGTGTCGGACATTTCGCCCAGACCCTTGTAACGCTGGATGTTGTAGCCCTTGTCGGAGCCCTTGCCGAGCTTCAAGGCGGCCTCTTCGCGCTGTTCTTCCGTCCAGCAGTAGATCTCCTCCTTCCCCTTGAAGACCTTGTAGAGCGGCGGCGTCGCCAGATAGACGTATCCGTTCTTGATCAGGTCGAACATGTAGCGGAAGAAGAAGGTCAGGATCAGGCAGGCAATGTGCGAGCCGTCCACATCGGCATCGGTCATGATGACGACCTTGTGGTAGCGGAGCTTGCTCAAGTCCATGTGCTTCTCGCCGGTCTCGTCTTCCTGGGCGACGGTCACGCCGAGCGCCGTATAGATGTTGCGGATCTCCTCGGAATCGAAAGCACGGTCTCCGGAAGCCTTCTCCACATTGAGGATCTTGCCTCGCAGCGGCAGGATGGCCTGCGTCTTGCGGTCGCGGCCCTGCTTGGCCGTTCCGCCTGCGGAGTCACCCTCCACCAGGAAGAGTTCGCATTTCTCAGGATCCCGCTCGGAGCAGTCGGCCAGCTTGCCGGGCATGCCGGCGCCGCCCAGGGGGCTCTTGCGCTGGACCATTTCGCGCGCCTTGCGCGCGGCAGCACGGGCCGTCGCGGCCAGGACGATCTTGTCGATGATGGTCTTGGCAAATTTCGGATTCTCTTCCAGGTAGATATCCATCGCCGCGGCCGTGGCCTGGGAGACGGCCGAGGTCGCCTCGGGGTTGCCGAGTTTGGTCTTGGTCTGTCCCTCGAACTGGGGCTCCGCCACCTTGACGGAGATCACGGCCGTCAGGCCCTCGCGGAAATCTTCCGGGGCCAGGTCGCCCTTGAATTTCTCCAGGAGCTTGTTCTTCTCGGCATACTGCTTGAGCGAACGGCTGAGGCCCATCTTGAAGCCCTGCAGGTGCGTACCGCCCTCGATCGTATGGATATTGTTGACGTAGGAGTATATCTTCTCGGAGTAGCCGTTGTTGTACTGCAGCGCGATGTCGATCGGGATGATCTTGTCGGAATTGACGCAGATCGGTTCCGGGATGATGGTCTGGGCACCGGCGTCGAGGTACTCGATGAACTCGCTCAGGCCTTTCTCGGAATAGAACAGCTCGGAACGGAACACCTTGCGGCCGGTCGCCTTGGACTCGCCTGCCTCGTCCACCACGAACTCGTCCACGAGCTCGCGCTCGTCGGTCAGGCGGATGTGGATCCCCTTGTTGAGGAAAGCCAGTTCGCGGAGGCGGGCGGCCAGGGTCTCGTAGCGGTACACGGTGGTCTGCGTGAAGATCGTCGGATCCGGATGGAAAGTGATGATGGTACCGGAATCCTCAGCCTCCCCCACCACGGCCACGGGGCCGAGCGGCTTGCCTTTCGAGTAATGCTGCTCGAACACCTTGCCTTCGCGATGCACCTCGGCGACCAGGGAATCGGACAGGGCGTTGACGCAGGACACGCCCACGCCGTGCAGACCGCCGGAGACCTTGTAGCTGGACTTGCTGAACTTTCCGCCGGCGTGCAGGACGGTGAGGACGACCTCCAGTGCGGAGCGGTGCTCCTTCTCGTGCATTCCGGTCGGAATGCCGCGGCCGTTGTCCTGGACCCGGATGGAGTTGCCCTCCAGGATCCGGACGTCGATCGTGTCGCAGAATCCGGCCATCGCTTCGTCGATACTGTTGTCAACCACCTCATACACAAGATGGTGCAAGCCCCGCTCGGCAATATCGCCGATGTACATGGACGGGCGCTTGCGGACTGCTTCGAGTCCTTCGAGGACCTGGATACTGTTCGCGGAATACTGCTCTTCCGCCTGCTTCATCTCTTCTCTTTCTATCATCGTATAAGTTTCAATCAATAAATCCGGCAAATTTACAAAAAATATCGGTAATTCCTTACAATCTCAGGCCGAAACCCAGGGTGAAATACGGGCCCTTGACGACATAGCCCGGCATGCGTTCGATCGCCATGCCCAGCAGGTTGCCCGCCTCGGCCCAGACGCTCCAGTTCCTGTCGATCCGGTACTCCCCGGTCAGTCCGACATTGGCATAGCCCGCGATCGACGCCACATCCGGCGTCATGGACTTGCGGGCCGTGGCAGCCTCGACGAACAGCCCGGCAAAGATCTTCTGCTGCCAGTTCCAGGTGCCGCGGACATCTGCCGTAAACGCAGCCGGCGCGAAAGCGCTGGCCTCCTCCGGAAGCATCAGGTAGTTGTAGGTGAGCGCCCCGTCAATGTCCAGGCGCTCGCTCTTCCAACCCATCGTCGCGTTTGCATAAACCGACTTGTAGTCCACCCGGGCCATTCCGTTCAAAGAGACAAGCGGCTTGTTCGAATAGGACACATACCCTGCCTCGAAAGCATACTGCAGGCCGGCGTTCCTGTGCCCCTCCAGTCCGGCACGGATCCGGATCTTCTCCCGGGAAACGGTAGGCGGGGTATTATTGGCGTTCACGAAATGATTGAACTGCTTGAGCGAGTAGTGGTCTTCCATCCCAAGTCCGCCGCTGACACCGGCATACAGATCCAGGTCCGCATCCAGCAGGGCCAGCCGGGCCATCACGTCCGGGGCGATGGTGAAAGGCTTCTGCTCGCTTCTGTCATACTCTGCCAAGTCGAAGCGGGCACCGGCATCCACCCGGACCGGGCCGAACAGGAAATCCACATGCGGGTGCAAACGCGCAAGATTGGTGTTGTATCCGTTCCGGAACAACGTCTGGTAGACACCCATGGCCTCCATTTCGAAAAGACCGTCCAGCAGGATCTTGTATTTCCCCTTCAGGACCGGACCGGCGGAAATCCCGACATGGAGATTGCTCATGCGGACATTGCCCTGGTCGACGGAATGACGGAACCGGAGATCCACGTCATAGAAAGTATAATCTCCGGGACGTTCCCGGGACTGCACGCGCCCGGTCAGGTAGCCGGAATTGAATCCGGCCCGATACGCATCGCCCCACCCGTTATAGATGCCGTCAAAGCCGACCTGGTAGGACAGGCGGGCTCCGGGGCGGAGGGCCTGTCCGTTGACGGAGACATGCCCGTCCAGGTCATATCCCCTGAATGTGTCGGAAGAACTGCGCTGGAAATAACGCCCGGCATATCCTCCCATGTCGGCGAAGACGCCGATCGTGAAATCCTTCTTCTCCAGCATCTGCCAGGCAAGCTCGAGCTGCGGGTGGAAAGAATAACCCGCCCCGGCCCGCAGATACAGTTTGTTGCCGTCATAAAGACGGGCCTGGGGCGTCACCCGGATCCGGTAGGGAGAGAACTCGTAGGAGCCCTTGTATGGAGTATCGAAAACCGAATAATCGAAGTGATAATCAAAACGGTACAGCGAATCCGGGACCGTCATCTCCCCGCCCTGCTTCTGGAAATCCGCGAAGCGGGTAACGTAGTCATTGGTCACCTGGACCGTCTGGTTGATATTCTGCGCAAAGACCGGTGCACTCAGGACCAGTGCCGCAAGGGCGCAAAAGGACTTTTTCATACTGTTATTCATGCATTAAGGTAGCGAGACGCTCGAGTCTCATCTTGACATTCTCTGATACATCATCCGAACCGTTTTCCGGCTCATAGCCGTCCCGGATGCTTTCGAAGGTGGCCTTCGCCTGGTCATACTGGCCACGCTCGGCAAAAGCGTCGCCCAGCACGAGGTAGGAGCGGGCCAGCCAGTAGGACTGGCCGCCGGCCTTCTGGGAGAAGGCGTAGACTTCATCATCCACGGCGCTGAACTTGCCGGTGTCGTAGAGGTTCTGGATGATCCGGTATTCGGATTCGGCACCGATATCCGTGGACGGATTGGCGCTGAGCTGCTTGAACAGGCCCATCGCCTCATCCCGGCGGGAAGTTGCCAGGCTGGCTTTGGCCTTGGTGTAGAGGGCTTCCTGCTGCAATTCCGCAGACAGGCCCGGCTCCGCCTTCACGGCATCCGCCGCCTGGATGGCGGTCTCATAATCCTTGCTCCGGTAGGCGGAACGCATCATGCCTACCCGGGCAGCCTGCTTGAGCTCCTCCATGCGGGCCGAGGCGAGCAGTGTCTGGTAGCCCTTGTAGGCATCCTGGTAGCGCTCCAGCCCGTAGGAGAGATCCGCATAGCGGGCCCGGGCCATCTCGGCGAAGGAATAACCGGATTCGGAAGCGGCGGCCTTGGCATAATAATCCACGGCCTTTTCTTTCTCGCCGATAGCGTTGTAGGATTCCGCCAGGTAGAATTCGGCCTGGTGCTGGTCTGCACCGCCCGGGTAATTCTCCAGATACTTGCGCAGGGTGGGGATGGCCTGCTGGTGGTTGCCGCCCAGATAGAGCTGTTCGGCGGTATTGAAATACATCTTTTCGCGGTCCGCGTCGCTGCGGTTCTGCGCCAGGGAGTTCTCCTCCACGTACTCCAGGAACTTCTCCGGCTGGTGCCGGGTCTGGTAGATGGATTCGATGGCCAGCATCGCCTCTTCCGCATACTCGCTCTGCGGCATCAGCGAGACGACCTTTTTGTAGTTGTCCAGCGCCGCATCGTAGTCGGACATATTGCGGTAGACCATCCCGAGGCCGATCAGCGAGCGGGCCACGTAGGTGTTGTCCGAGGTATTCTCACGCAGGCGCGTAAAAGTCCGGATCGCGTCGTTGTTGTTCTTCAGGTCCATCTGCGCGCGTCCGAGCTCATAGCAGGCTTCCTCGTAAAGCGGCGACTTCGGCGAAGCGTCCTCGACGTGCAGCAGGGTGGACACCTTGCGGCGCCGGTCCCCGGAGAGGCCGTAGGCAAGCGCCTGCTGGTAATACGGATAGATGTCATCCGGGGAGAAGAACTCCGTCAGAACCTTCTGGTAGGAAGTCACGGCGGAACGGTAGTCCCGGCGGCCGAAATCGCAGTCCGCCCGGCGGGTCAGGGCATCCTCCCGGTAGAGCGGTTCGCCGGTGGCGATGTAATTGTCGAACCAGCGTGCCGCGTTGGCATAGTCGCCCAGCTTGAAATAACTGTAGCCGATGTCGTAGGGAAGCAGTTTGCCCTCCGTCGTGCCGTACAGGCCGGAAGCATTGTGCAGTTCCGTGAAGGTGGCGGCGGCCCCTTCAAAATTGCCGGCCCGGTATTCCGCTTCGCCCGTCCAGTACCGCGCCAGCTGGTTGAAACGGTCGGTCCTGGGGACGTAATAGGCCGTCGCCCGGAAGAAGGGCACCGCGTCGCGGAAAGAGCCGTTGGAGAACAGCTGCTCACCGCGCAGGAAATTCGCCTTGGTATAGTTGCTGCGCATGTCGGGCGTCAGCTCCTCGATATTGTCATACGCCTCGACCGCGGCAGCATAGTCCTTGTCCACGAGGGCGGCCAGGGCCATGTAGCCGTAGATCTGGTCGCCGCGGGCCTTGGTGGACCAGCGCCGGATATAGCGGGCGAAGCCGGAAGTGTCCTTGTTGAGGTCGAAGGCCAGCTTGGCATAGTTGAAAGCGGCATCCTCCGTGATCTCGGGATCGAAATCCACCGCGGAAGCCTCATAGAAGGCATCCATGGCGGACACCTGGTCATGCGTCCGGTAATAGGCATTGGCCAGATGGTAGTTGGCCACCTGCCCCAGGGAGTCGCTGCGGTCCTCCATCTTCGTGAAATTCTCGATCGCCCCGGCGTAGTCGTCCACCGAATAGAGCACCGTACCGGCATAGAAATAATCCTTGCGGTTCATCTCCTTGCGGGAGAGGTCGTTGTAATACATCCGGGCCTTGTCCGGATCGCCTTTGATCAGGTACGACTCGGACAGGATGCGGGCCATGCGCTCGCGGCGGGCGTCCGGGAGCGCTTCATAGATCTTCTCCCCTTCGCGGATCACGAAGTCGTAGTTGTTCTGGTTGAACTCGCAGTCCACGATGAAGAAGTCGGTCAGGTCCTTGAAGCGGGCATCCGGAGCGGCTTTCCTGAAATACTCCTCGGCCTGCGCGAACTGCTTGTTCTCGTAGAGCATCACGCCGCTGAAGTAGTTGCCGGAAGGGGTGTATTCGGACTCCGGCAGGGCGTCCAGCAGGGAGAAGAAGCGGGCGGCTTCGGCATACTGACCCAGCGAGAATGCGGAAAAACCGCATTTGAAGAGATATTCGGGGCGGTCCGCCTGCGGCAGGTCCTCCAGGGGGACGAAGGTGAATTCCGTGGCGGCCTGCTGGTATTTCCCCTCATCGAAGAGGATGCGGCCGTTTTCGAAATGCAGGAGCCCGGTCAGCCGGGACGAAGGATAACGCAGGCGGTAGGCGGCGAACTGCTCCTGATAATTCCCGTTCCGCATCTTGAGCGCACAGAGGACGGCATATCCGTCACAAAGCGGATCTCCCTCCATCGAGGAGAAAAGGGCACGCGCCTGTTCGTACATTCCGTTCTCGTAGAGCCGGACGGCCTGGCGGTACGTCCGCGTCCCGCCGGGGACGCCGGCCGTCAGGGAAGAAGAGCAGATCGTGACCGCAAGCAACGTGGCCACCAGTGTTTTCACGTTCATAGATTAATCTTTTCCAATTTGACAAATTTACTCATTTTTGCGCTATATTTGTAGAGTGCATTAAATATTTTTATCCCCGCTATGGAAGAAAACAGCACCCCGATCATCTCCTTCACCGACGCCGACATCCTCAACGGAGAGAGCGTGGTCGTCTATGGACTTGACCTCCAGGTCTATCCCGGACAGATCGTCTACATCGTAGGCAAAGTAGGCAGCGGCAAGACTTCGATTTTCCGCACGATCACGGCGGAAAACCGCCTGGGGAAGGGCACGGGGCAGGTCTGCGGCTTCAACCTCGCGGGAATACGCGCAAAAGAAGTGCCACGGCTCCGCCGCCGCATCGGGGTCGTCTTCCAGGATTTCCAGCTGCTGATGGACCGCAGCGTCGAGGACAACCTCTCCTTCGTACTCAAGGCGACCGGCTGGAAGGATGCTTCCGCCATCGCCAGACGGATCACCGAAGTGCTGGACGCCGTGGGGATGCATACCAAGGCCCACAAGATGCCCCACCAGCTCTCCGGGGGCGAGCAGCAGCGCATTGCCATCGCCCGGGCCATCCTCAACGATCCCGAGGTCATCCTGGCGGACGAGCCCACCGGCAATCTCGACGAAGAGACGGCCGAAGGCATCCTCCAGCTGCTCTCCCAGATCAACCGGGAGAAAGGGACGGCCATCGTGATGGTCACGCACAACCGGTCCATCTGCGCGCGCTACCCCGGCCGCATCTTCGAAACCCGGGACGAGACCTGCAAAGAGATTACGCAATGACCCTGGCACAACGCTACGCATCCATCCTCGGCTATTTCCGGGACAACGTGCCCGTCGCGGAGTCCGAATTGCATTTCGACTCCCCCTACCAGCTGCTCGTGGCGACGATGCTCTCCGCGCAATGCACGGACAAGCGCGTGAACATGACCACCCCGGCCCTCTTCTCGGCGTATCCCACGCCGGAAGCCCTTGCGGCCGCCACCGAAGAGGACGTCTATGAGCTGATCCGCTCCATCTCCTACCCCAACAGCAAAGCCCGGCACCTGGTCGCGATGGCCCGCAAGCTGACGGAAGAGTTCGGGGGCAAGGTCCCGTCGGACATCGATGCGCTGATGACGCTTCCGGGCGTAGGCCGCAAGACGGCCAATGTCGTCGCCTCCATCACCTGGGGAGAGCAGGTCATCGCCGTGGACACGCATGTCTTCCGCGTCGCCCGGCGCCTGGGCCTGTCCCGGGGCACCACGCCCCGCGCCGTGGAGCTGGATCTCGAGAAGCACATCCCGGGGGAACTCCGCCCCATCGCCCACCACTGGCTGATCCTGCACGGTCGCTACATCTGCACCGCCCTGAAACCTCACTGCGCGGACTGTCCGCTCACGCAGTGGTGCAAAGAATACGAAAAAACCGGGCGCTGACAGCGTCCGGTTTTTTCATCTGGGGATTCCGTTATTTCTTGAAGATATTTCCAAGAATGGACCTGGCGGCATTGGCGGCCGCGTTGCCGAGAGCGCCCGTGGCGGCCCCGCCGGCGGCACCGCCCCTGAGGCTGAGGATGATGTCGTTCATATCGATATCGCCGTCTCCGTCGCGGTCGCGCAGGATGCCGGAAACCTTACTCATCACCGTCGGGATCAGGCCGGAAAGGGTGCCGTTCAGGGCGGAACCCAGGTTGAGCTTGCTCAGGACATTGGTATTGAACAGTTTGCCGGCGAGCTGGGTCACAGGGCTGGACGCCGCGCTGGTCGCGCCGGTCAGCAGGTTCTTGATGAGGTCCACGCCGCCGGGCTTGCCGACGGTCTGGGTGAGGCTGCCGAGCACGGAGGACGACATGCCGCTGATGACTTGGTTCTGGGCGCCGGACGGGACCTGGACGCCACCCACAGCAGCTTTCACCTGCTGCATGATGAGATCACTGATAGATGCCATATTGCTTGTTGTTAAGTAAGTTACTGACAAAGCTGTTTCTTGAGCGCGGCGATCTTTTCGTCAGCATCGTTGCCCTTGGCGCCGAAGTAGAACTTGATCTTGGGTTCGGTTCCGGACGGACGGACGGACACGACGTCTCCGGCCGCGTCGAAGAACTGCAGCACGTTGGAGGACGGCTGGCCGGTCTTCTCCGGCTCCAGGTAGTCGATGACTTTCGTGACGGGGGATCCGGCGAGCTCCTTGGGAGGATTGGCGCGCAGGTCCACCATCATCTGCTGGATCTCGCGGGCACCGGAGATGCCCTTGCGGACCACGGACACGAGGCCTTCCTTGCGGTAGCCGTATTCACGGTAGATCCGCTGCATCAGCTGGTACAGGGAAAGTCCCTGCTCGGCAGCCCAGGCGGCGCATTCGGCCACCATCATCGCGCTGACCTGCGCATCCTTATCACGGACGAACTGGCCGACGTTGAAGCCGTAGCTCTCTTCGCCGCCGCAGATGAACTCGCCGCCCGTGGCCTCGTTGCGCTTGACCACTTCCGCAATGTACTTGAATCCCGTGAGGACATTGTACACCGGCACGTTGAAGCTCTTGCAGATGTCGGTGATCAGCTCGGTGGTGACGATGGTCTTGACGACATATTTCCCTTCGCCGAGCTTGTGGAGGTCGTTCCAGCGGTTGAGGATGTAGTAGGTAAGCATGGCAGCGGTCTGGTTGCCGTTGAAAAGGACCATCTTGCCGTCGTTGTCGCGCACGGCGATGCCCAGGCGGTCGGCATCCGGGTCGGAGCCCATCACCAGGTCGGCGCCGGTCTCATCGGCACGCTCCAGGGCCATCTTGAGGGCGGCCGGCTCCTCCGGGTTCGGGGAGATGACCGTCGGGAAGTCGCCGTCGGAGACATCCTGGTCGGGGACGTTGATGATATTCTTGAAGCCCTTGCGGTGCAGGATCTCAGGGATCAGGCGCACGCCGCAGCCGTGGAGCGGGGTATAGACGATCTTCAGGTCGCCGTGCTTCTCGCACAGTTCCGGGCTGAGGCTCAGGGAGAGCAGGTCGCGCAGATAGCACTCGTCCACGTCGGCGCCCATCGCTTCGATGCCGCCCACGCGCAGGCCGGCCTCGAACTTCACCATGGAAGGATCCGTGATCTTGGCCACTTCAGCCACGATCTCCTTGTCGACCGGAGAGGTGACCTGTCCGCCGTCGGACCAGCTGACCTTGTAGCCGTTGTACTCCTTGGGATTGTGGGAAGCGGTAATCATCACGCCGGCCACGGCGCCTTTCAGGCGGACCGCATAGCTCATTTCGGGCGTAGGCCGGATGTTGTCGAAGATGTAGACATGGATGCCGTTGTTGGACAGGACGTCGGCGGTGATGCGGGCGAACTCCTTGCTGTTGTTGCGGGAGTCGTAGGAGATGCAGACCTTCGGGTCGTCCCCGTCGTAGTGGGAGAGGATGTAGTTGGCGAGGCCCTGGGTGGCCATGCCGACCGTGTAGCGGTTCATCCGGTTCGTACCCACACCCATGATGCCGCGCAGGCCGCCGGTACCGAATTCGAGGTTCTTGTAGAACGCATCTTCGAACCCGGCAGGGTCGTTGTTGCGGAGCTGGATGATCTTGAGCTTG
Organism: Bacteroidales bacterium; assembly: GCA_017454905.1. Classification (GTDB taxonomy): domain Bacteria; phylum Bacteroidota; class Bacteroidia; order Bacteroidales; family UBA932; genus Cryptobacteroides. The sequence continues at coordinate 55,873 of JAFTCB010000057.1, read as the reverse complement.
GTTTCCTGGTCGAAATCGCCGTCGAGCCAGCTTTGGGCTTTCAGTTCAAATTCTTTCATACTTGGTTATTTGTTTGTAGTTGTCAGCTATGCGGGTCCGGTGGCTTCCGGGAGGGCGGAAACGGCCGGATTCTGTCAAATATAAGCATTTTTCGGAGAAAGTGTTTACTTTTGCGGCATGAAACGGAGTTTTGCTCAGATAATGCAGGATCTGGACGACGGGCGCGCGCGGAAGCTGGCCCGCAAACTGCCGGAGTGGGCGTCCGTGGATGCGGAGCGCCGTTCCGCCGGGCTGGACCCGCTGGAGTTTCCCTCGGCGCTGTCCCTGGAGCAATGTTCTTCCGAAGCCACGGCCCGGTACAAGGCCGCGGTTGCGGCGGAGCGGGACGTGTCAGGGGACAGCCGGCCGCGGAGCGGAGCGGAAGCCGGAGGGGGCAAAACCATCGTGGACATTACCGGCGGCCTGGGGGTGGACAGCCGGGCGTTTTCGCAGGTGGCGGAGCGGGTGGTGTATTTCGAGCGGAATGCCGAACTGGCCGCGGCGGCGGAGCGGAATTTCCGCCGGCTGGGCGCAACGGACATCGAGGTCCGCTGCGAGACCGTGGGCCCGGATACCGATTTGCCGGAGGCGGACCTGATCTATGCCGATCCGGCACGCCGCGATGCCGCCGGACGCAAGGTATTCCTGCTGGAAGACTGCTCCCCCGACATCCTTCCCATGCTGCCGATGCTGCTCCGCAAGGCACCTGCCATGCTGCTCAAGCTTTCCCCGATGGCCGACCTGGCGATGCTCGCCCGGCGGCTGGGGCCCTTCCTGCATGAGATCCGCGTGGTGGAACTGGACGGGGAGGTCAAGGAGCTGCTGTGCCTGCTGCTGCGGGAGCCGGCCCCGGCGGAGCCGGAAATCCTCGCCGTGCGGCTGTCCGGCGGCGCATCCGGCGGGCAGGGCATACCCGTCTTCCGTTTCCGCCAGCAGGAAGAGCGCGAGGCGGAGCTGATTTTCGCCGAAAGCGTCCGGACCGGGGAGTTGCTGCTGGATCCCTCCCCCGCCCTGCTCAAAGCCGGGGCATTCCGTCTCCCCTGCGCCCGCTGGGGGCTGCAGAAGCTGGCAGTTTCCACGCATCTCTACCTCTCGCCCGTGCCGTCGGGCACAAAAACGGCCTCCTGCGTACCCGGGACCCCGTTTCCCGGCTCCCCGGGCACAGAAACCGGTCCCGCTGTGCCTGGCGGCGGACTTCCGGCCGATGCGGCTCCCTGGTTCAAGGCATACCGGGTCCTGGAGGTCCTGCCGCTGGGAAGCGCGGCCTTCCGGCAGCTCCGGCAGCGCTATCCCCGCGCGGAGATCACCGCCCGCAACCTGCCGCTGGGAAGCGATGCGCTCCGCCGCAAACTGGGGATCTCGCCCGGAGGCGAAGTCCACATCTTCGGCTGCCGGCTTACGGACGGCAGCGCCGTACTGATCGTCTGCGGGCAGATAAACTGAATCTTTTGACGCATTTCTGACAGAGGCGGGACGGATTTCTTGCTAACTTGGCGGTATTGAATATTCCAATAACACCAAAACCCGATCTTATGAAGAAATTTGCGATTTCAACCTTGCTCCTGCTCGCGGCGCTGACCCTGTCCGCGCAGGTGCGTGAAGACTTCAAGCCCGCCTCCACCAACCAGCCGGGCCACCAGTATCCGATGGTCAACTCGCAGCGGATGGTCCGCGCACAGATCTCCGCTCCGGACGCGAAGAGCGTCAAGCTCGACATCGGCGGCGTGAAATACGAGATGGTCAAGAACTCCGAAGGGGTCTGGACCGGCGACTCCGCTCCGCAGGATGAAGGCTTCCACTACTATCAGCTGGAAATCGACGGCGCTTCCGTACCGGATCCGGGCAGCCTCTACTACTATGGCGCCAGCCGCTGGGGCAGCGGTATCGACGTCCCCGCGGCGGACGAAGATTTCTATGCCCTGAAGAACGTCCCGCACGGCGAGACCAGCGAGGTCTATTACTACTCGAGCGTGACCGGCTCTGTCCGCCACTGCTACATCTACACCCCGGCCGAGTACAAGAAGAATACGAACAAGAAGTATCCGGTCCTCTACCTGCAGCACGGCGGCGGCGAGAGTGAGCACGGCTGGGCCCAGCAGGGCCGCACCGGCATCATCCTCGACAACCTCATCGCCGAAGGCAAGGCAGTCCCCTTCATCGTGGTCATGGACAACGGCAGCGATGTCTACGGTCCCAACAACCCGCGTCCCGAGCGTCCTGCCCAGGGCCAGCGCCCGCCGCAGGGCCAGCAGGGCCAGCGTCCGCAGGGCGGCCGTCCGGGCGGTTTCGGCGGATTTGACTTCGCCGGTCCGTTCCGCACCATCCTCGAGAAGGACCTCATCCCGATGGTAGAGGCCAATTACCGCGTGATCGGTGACGCACAGCACCGCGCCATGGCCGGCCTGTCGATGGGCGGCATGCAGACCCACGCCATCGCCCTCGCCAACCCGAAACTCTTCTCCTGGGTCGGCATCTTCAGCGGCGGTGTCTTCTCCAAGGAAGAAGTGGACCAGACACCCGGCTTCCGCGAGAACAACAAGCTGGTGTTCATCAGCTTCGGCAGCCGCGAGCTGCAGAACCGCTTCGGCGGGGCGGCCGATCCCAAGCCCATCACCGAGGAACTCGGCAAGAGCGGCATGAACACGGTCTTCTATGTCTCCCCCGACACCGCCCACGAGTGGCAGAGCTGGCGTCGCGCCCTCTACCAGTTCGCGCAGAAACTGTTCAAATAGCTTTTACGCCATCCCCGACCTGATCGGGGATCTCCAGGCACTGTTAATTATCAAGCAATTACAAATCAACCTTCGGAGAAAGTTCCGAAGGTTGATTTGTAATATATTGATTTTCAATTATCATCCAAAACGGGTTATTCGTTGCAGCTCCCCAACAACCATTCCCGCCAGAAGATAGCCTCGGCGGCTGCGTCGTGCTCATGCTGCCTTCCCCGGTAGCCGTGCATCCCGTCCGGATAGATGCGCAGTCCGAACTGATAACCCGCCTGCTGCAAGGCATCGATCAGCTGCAGCGTATTCTGGAAATGGACATTGTCATCGCCCGTGCCGTGCGTCAGGCAGAGGGCTTCCGGCAGCGGCTTCCGGCCTTCGCCGGCAAACACCTTCGGCACCCAGGTCATCACCGAAGCCTCGGCATAGCCGTCCGGATTGGCCTGCGGCGTGTCCATGAAGCGTTCGGTGTAGTGCGTGTCATACAGATGCCAGTCGTACACCCCGCCGCCGGCGATGCCGCAACGGAAATACTCCGGATAGCGCAGCACCAGCATGGAAGTGGTCGTGCCGCCGAAGGAGAATCCCTTCACCCCGATCCGGGAGCCTTCCACATAGGGCAGGGACTGCAGCCACTGCGCCCAGGCGATATAGTCCTGCAGCTCGATGACCGTCATCCGGCGGAAGGCCTGGTCCATGCCCCGCCGGCCGTTTTCCCCGGAGGAACGGGGATCCACGACGATGTAGATCACCCCGTTTTCGAAGCACCACTGGTCAGAAGCATCGCGGTCGCCCCAGCTGTCGCGCACATAGGGCGTGCCGGGACCGCCGTAGAGCTGCATCTGCACCGGATATTTCTTCGAAGGATCAAACCCCTTGGGGAGTGACATCAGGCCGTAGAGGTCGAAGCCGTCATGCTCCAGCCGCACGATCTGCGGCGAGGGACGCGACGCGGGATCCACCGTTATCGTATCCACGACCTGCGTGATCGCATATTTGTCCGTCCGGCCTTCGACGGACTTCCAGGGCGTCCGGGCCGTGGAAATCATCGCCGAGAAAGACTTGCCGTCTTCCGCGATGCGCACGCCGGCCGCATTGAACTCCGGGTCCGTCAGCGCCGTGATCCGCCCCTTCTTGTCCAGCCGGTAAAGCGCTGTATGAAGCCGGGAGTCGCGCTTCGCCGTGAACCAGACATCTCCCTTTTTCTCGTCGACCCGCAACAGGCGGATATCCCAGTTCTCCCCTTCCGTCAGCCGCTTGAGCGCGCCGTCATAGCCCAGGAAGTAGATCTGCTCCCAGCCGGTCTCGAAGTTGCGCGCCATATAGAGCCCCTTGTCCGTGAAGATCATTCCCTCGATCCACTCGACCCAGGTCGGATACTCCTCATGGTACACCTGCCGCCGGGACCCGTCGGAGGCGCTCACGGCGTACAGGTCGAGGGTATTCTGCCGGCGCGGCTCGCGCGAAACATACAGTTCGCGGGAATCCGCCCCCCAGAAGGGCGTGCCGAAATACTGCTCCGGGGAGTCCTCGAAATCCGCCCAGACCGGCTGCGCGCCGGAACGGGCCTCGATGATCCCGATCCGCACCGCCGGATTCGGCTCCCCCGCCTTGGGGTAACGGGTCCGGTGCAGCGTCCCGTCCTGGCCGAAGGGCGAATAGATGGGGAACATCGGCACCGATGAGTTGTCGAAGCGGTAGAATCCGAGCAGCTGCGAATCCGGGCTCCACCAGAAAGCCTTGTAACGGGAGGCACGTCCGAAGATCTCCTCATAGTAGACCCAGGAGGCGTAGCCGTTGAGGATCAGGTCCGAGCCGTCAAAAGTCAGGCGTGTCTCGGTGGAATCGGGCAGGGAACGCACCCAGAGGTCACCTCCGCGGGTAAAAGCCTCTTTCCGGCCGTCCGGGGACGGAGTCACGTTCTGGTCCTGCGCCCGCAGGGCGGGGACCGACAGGATGCAGATCATCAGCAGGGTCGTCAACTTTCTCATACAAAAAAGCGGTCTTTGAAATTCACGAGATATACTTTCCGGACGGCGCGCGTCAGCGCCGTATAGAGCCATTTGAGGTCGTCGAGCGTCTGCTCGTCCTGCCAGAAGGGACAGTCGATGAAGACGCAGTCCCACTGTCCGCCCTGGGACTTGTGGCAGGTGATCGCCTCGGCGTATTTGAGCTGGAGGGCATTGAAATAGGGATCCTCCCGGACCGCCTCCCAGATCTTCTTCTTGGTCCCTTTGTCGGCATAATCGGCCGAGACGCCCTGGTACAGCGCATTCTGCTGCTCATAGGTCAGCGAAGCGGATTCGGACTCGAGGGTATCCAGGCAGACCTTGGCCTTGAGTTCCACGTCGTCATAGTCCGGGAAGCGGAGCGTCGCGCTCGCGAAATGCAGGCCGTAGCGTTCCTCGTAATTCCCGATCCGGACCAGTTTGGCGATGTCGCCGTTGGCGATATAGTCCATCCCGGGCACGTCCTCCACGAACTGGTAGCAGTTCTTGACGATCATCAGTTTGTCGTCGCGCACCAGGCGCTCCTCCTTGAACTGGACCGTCGAGCGGACGCCGAGGTTGTAGCGGATCGCCCGCTTGTTGGAGCGGCACAGGATCACGGTGCCGTCCTCCCCGTATCGCCCGTACGCGTCGGACAGGGCCTCGATCAGCTCCCCGCCCCCGATCCGTTCGATGTCATCCACCCCGGAGAGATCCAGTTTCCAGCCGGAGAAGGTCTCGTCCCCGGTGCTGCCGGAGATCATTTCACGCAGATGCGTGGCGTTGCGCAGGATGCCGGATTCGGCCGCCTGGCGCACCACGGAGGTCAGTTCGCTGTAGCGGACGCCGCCGAAACCGTCCATGAACGGTTTCGAGAGCGCAGGAGAGGCGTCCAGGCCGACGGGCGGCAGCTGCGCGGCATCCCCGATCAGGACCAGCCGGCAGTCCAGGCCGTTGCGCACGAAAGAGACCAGGTCCTCCAGCAGGTTGCCGGACCCGAAGGCGGTGGATCCCTGGGCGGACAGGGCGTCGATACCGATCAGGGAGACCTCGTCCACGACGAAAAGCGTCCCCTTGGCCTTGTTGGGCGCCAGCGAGAATTGCCCGTAGCCGTCGCTGCCGACGGATTTCTGGCGGTAGATATGCTTGTGGATGGTGAACGCCGGACGCCGGGAGATGCCGGACAGGACCTTGGCCGCCCGGCCGGTCGGGGCCAGCAGCACCGAAGGGGTGCCGACATCCTTGAGCGCGGCGATGACCGCCGAAATGGCGGTCGTCTTGCCCGTGCCGGCGTAGCCGTTGACGACCAGGATGTCCGCATCGTCGCAGGTCACAAAATCCGCCACGTCCCGGAACAGGCGGGCCTGGCAGGGCGTGGGCTCCGCTTTGAATCGTTTCTGGAACTGCTGCTCCAGGAATCCGGCACGGTCCATCATCCCCGTGCGCGTTTGTCGAAGATCATCGCCACGACGGCCAGGACCGGATAGATCTCGATACGGCCCAGAAACATGTCGATCGTGAACACCAGTTTGCCCAGCATCGGGACGCTGTTGAACGATCCCATCGTGCCCAGGGCGCCGTACGCAGGGCCTACGTTGCCCAGGCTCGTGACCGAGGCGATGAAACTGTTCTGGTGGTCCACGCCGACCATGAGGCTGAACAGGATGGACACGGCCAGCAGCAGGCCGTACAGGGCCAGATACAGCAGATGCGGGGAGACCTCCTCGTCGCGCAGGATCCGGTTGCCCATCCGCACCTCATTGATCGAAGAGGGATGCAGGATGCTGTTGATCCGCCGGCCGGTCGCCTTGAACAGCAGGATCACGCGGTCCACCTTGACACCGCCGGAGGTCGATCCGGCACTGCCGCACATGACGGCGGAGAACATCAGGACCATGATGATCCAGAGCGGCCAGTGGGCATTGTCCAAGATGGCGAATCCGGAGGTGGAAGTGACGCAGAGCGTCTCGAAGAAGCCGTTCCAGACCGCGTTCTTCCAGGTCGGGCAGATGCCGTTGAACTTGAGACCGGCGCCGATCACCAGGGACACCAGGATGATGGACAGGGTATAGAACTTCACCACGGGATTGTTCAGCGGCTTGAGCGAACGGGACACGACGGACAGGTACACCAGGCCGAAGTGGATGGATGACAGGTACATGAACACCATCGTGATCCCCTCCACCCAGCGGGAGTCGAACGCGGCGATAGAGGCATTGCGGGAACTGAAGCCGCCCGTCGCGCTGACGCTCATCGCATGGCAGATGGCATCGAAGGCCGGCATCCCGGCCAGCAGATAAGCGATGAACGAAAGCAGCAGCAACGCCAGGTACACATAGGCGAAAATATAGACCGTCTTGTTGGTCCGGGTCGAATAGCCGCCCCGCGACAGCGAAGTCAGCTCCATGTTGGTCAGGCGGATCTTCATCTGGTTGGACCCGGGAATCACCAGCAGCAGGAAGACGACGACTCCCAAGCCGCCGATGAAATGCGTGGAAGCCCGCCAGAAAAGCAGGCTCTTCGGCAATCCCTCCACGTTGTCCAGGATGGTAGCGCCGGTGGTCGTGAAGCCGCTCACCGACTCGAACCAGGCGTTCTGCAGGGTGAAAGGGCCGCCCCACAGGGCATACGGGAGCATCCCGAAGATGAACGACAGGAACCAGGACAGGAAGATGATCACATACCCTTCCTTCAGGGTGATCGCCGGCACCTCGCGGACGAAGATGAACGGGAAGATTCCGACGATGAAGGTGATCAGGAAGGAAATGGAAAGCGCCGCCAGGGCGGAGTCATGGCCGTTCAAAAGGGACACGCCCACCGACAGCAGCATGAACAGCGCACTGACCAGGAGGGCGAAACCGATATTCCTGCTGATGACCTTCCAATTCATTGCCTGCCTATCGTCTTGATCCGGCTGCGGAACTGACGGTTCTCGTTCGCCAGCTCGGTGATCCCGTTGTTGAGCTGGGTGAGTTGGTCGTCACCGTCGAACTTGACGTTGTATTTCTTGTCCTGGGAGCGGTACGCTTCCAGGCCGTCCAGCATCCGGTAGAGCGGATTCACATAGTAAGCCAGCAGGAAGAGCAGCAGCATCAGGACGAGCAGCAGGCCCACGCCCACCGCCACGATGCCCGGGATGATGCTCCGGTAGAACCCGCGTTCGAAGGTCGCGGAGTTCCGTTCCAGGTCCAGGTAGATGGCCCGGGAGAGGTGCTCCAGGTCGCTGCGCAGGCGCTCGTAGCGCGGCTGCAGCCGCTCGAAATACCACGAACGCGAGTCGATGAAATCCGACTGGATCACATCCTCCAGCTCCAGCGAGGTGAGCATGTAGGCGGAATAGGAATACATCACCGAATCCGCCAGGGGGCGCACCTGGTTGAAAGAGACGCTCATCCGGAGCGAATCGCAGTGCGACTTGAAATAGCCGTCATCGAAATCCGGCACCCGCAGGGAGGTCTCGTCCCCGATCACCTCCAGGATCTGGAGGTTGTAGGTATTGCTCATGTCGGCCAGTTTGTTGGCGACATTGATACTGCTGATGTCGTCCGCGATCAATTCCGAGACATAGTCGCTCATCCTGGAGTACTCCATCACCGAGATCAGGGAGGAGACCAGCAGGATAACGGCGATGGAAGAGAGGCTCAAAATCAGCTTCCCGCGCATCGAAAGCCGCGCAGACCGCCACCGTTTGAAGATTTTTCGGGTCGACATTATTAAATTTCTTCAAGAATAATGACAAAGATACGATTTTTTTGTATATTTTTGCGTTGACCCTACCGGAACCGATTATGACCACGTCTTTCCTCAACGATACTTCAAGCAAGAATGCTACCGTCAAACGGGAGATTCTTCGGTTGTGCATCGCCCACAACAACTACAGCATCGCTGACTTCAGCCGCGCGTTGGGGATCAGTGTACCCACCATCACCAAGTTCATCAGCGAGCTGATCGAGGAGAGTTTCCTCAAGGACGAGGGCAAGGTCGGCACCTCCGGCGGACGGCGTCCCAGCGTGTACGGGCTCAATCCGGACGCCGGGTACTTCGTCGGGGTGGACGTGGCCCGTCATCACTTCCACATCGCCATCAGCGATTTCAAAGGCGAGATCATTTCTTATATCCAGGACATCGAATTCGTCCTCGAAGCCACCGAAAACTCTTTCCGGACCATGTGCCGCATGGTCATGGACCAGGTGATCTCCAGCGGCATCCCCTGGATCAAGGTCCTCGGAGTCGGGGTGAGCCTCTCCGGGCGGGTCAATCCCGAGAAAGGCTACAGCCTCACCTACTTCGTCAGCGACGACCTTCCGCTCAAGAACATTTTCCAGAAGGAATTCAACGTCCAGGTCAGCATCGAGAACGATTCCCGCGCCATGGCCTACGGCGAATACATGAACCTGGGCAAGAAGGCGGATCCCAACATGATCTTCATCAACGTGAGCTGGGGCCTGGGGATGGGCATCATCATGAACGGACATCTGTATTACGGCAAGTCCGGCTATTCCGGCGAACTGGGGCATTTCCCCGTCCTGGACAACGACATCATCTGCCGCTGCGGCAAGGTCGGCTGCCTGGAGACCGGTGCCTCCGGCTCCGCCCTGCACCGGATGATCGTCGAGAAGCTGGGCAAAGGCCATGCTTCCTCGATGGCGGCCACCTATAACAAGAAGGGCGACGTGGAGCTGGACGAGATCCTGAAGGCCGTCGAGGAGGGCGACGTGCTCGCCATCGACGCCATCGGCAAGATCGGCGACACCCTGGGCCGCGGCATCTCGGGCGTGCTCAACGTGTTCAATCCCGGCCTCGTGGTGATCGGCGGCCGCCTGATCGTCGGCAAGGACTATCTCCTGCTCCCCATCAAGACGGCGGTCAACCGCCTCTCCCTGTCCCGCGTCTCGCAGGACACCACCATCATGCTTTCGCAACTGGGCCGCAAGGCTGCCTCCGTGGGCGACTGCCTGCTCTCCCGGGCCAAGGTCCTCGGCTTGATGTAGGCCTATGCCCAGCTATCTCCAGATCGAGAATATTTCCAAGTCGTACGGTCCCAAGGTGCTCTTCGAGCACATCGGCTTCAATATCAATGAAGGTGACAAGATCGCGCTGATCGCTCCCAACGGCACCGGGAAGACCTCGCTCCTGCGCATTCTCGCAGGCGAGGACAAATCCGATTCCGGCGGGCGCATCCTTTTCCTCAAGGACATCCGGATCGCTTTCCTGCAGCAGGAATATGACTGGGATCCCGCCCTCACGATCGAGGAGCAGGTCCTGCGCCACAGCGCTCCGCTGACGGCCGGGTTCCACGAGGAGGAGCAGCGCGACTACCGCCAGCGTGTGCGCGAACTGCTCACGAGTTTCCGGCTGCCGGATCCCGGCAAGCCGATGTCCGCACTGTCCGGCGGCGAGGTCAAGCGCGTGGCGCTCAGCGAATTGCTGGCCCTGCAAGCCGATTTCCTCATCCTCGACGAGCCGACCAACCACCTGGACATCGAGGCCATCGAGTTCCTTGAGAGTTATCTCAAACGCAGCCGCTGCACCCTGCTGATGGTCACGCACGACCGCTACTTCCTGGACCGGGTGTGCAATACCGTGATGGAGCTCGACCACGGTGCCATCTACACCTATAAGGGGAATTACCAGAACTACCTGGAGAAGCGCGACGAGCGCATCGCCCACTACAACGCCGAGACCGACAAGGTCCGCAACCTGCTCCGGCGCGAGCTGGAGTGGATCCATGCCACGCCCTGCGCCCGCAGCGGCAAGGCCAAGTACCGCATCGACGCTTTCCACGAGCTGGCGGACCGCGCGGCGCAGGTCTATTCCACGAAGCAGATCACGCTGGAGGGCGTGGGGGCGGCTTCCCGCCTCGGCGGGAAAATCATCAACTGCAAGGAAGTCAATTACGACTGGGAGGGCATCCCGATGCTGCGGGATTTCACCTACAATTTCCAGCGTTGCGATCGTGTCGGGATCGTGGGGCGCAACGGCGTCGGGAAGAGCACGTTCCTGGACCTGCTGACCGGGGCCATCGTGCCGGACAGCGGCGTGATCGACCGGGGCGAGACGCTCAAGATCGGCTATTACCGCCAGCAGGGCATGGAATTCCGCCCGGGCGATACGGTACTCGACATCGTGCCGGACACCCGCCTGCTGGGGCGCTTCTTGTTTCCGCATGACATGCTGTCCACGCGGGTGGAGCGGCTCTCCGGCGGCGAAAAGCGGCGCCTCTACCTGCTGACCATCCTGCTGCAGGAGCCGAATCTGCTGATCCTCGATGAGCCGACCAACGACCTGGACATCGTGACACTCAATATCCTGGAGGAATACCTGAAGGAGTTCCAGGGCAGCCTGCTGATCGTGAGCCACGACCGGCATTTCCTGGACCGGGTGACGGACCACCTGCTGGTCTTCACCGGCGAGGGGCATGTCAAGGACTTCATCGGCAAGTTCAGCGAGTACCGCGCGTACATCCACGACGTGGAAGCGCAGCGGAAGAAGTCCGCCGCCACCCTGCGGGCGGACGGGAAAAAAACGGCGCCGGTGTTGCCTGACGGCGAAAACTCAGCCGCAGCAGGATTCGTGGCGCCGAATCCGGTTTCCGCGTTAGCGGAAAGCGAGGATGGAAGCCGAGACGCAGGCACACCGGGTCGCTTCCCGTCCGCGCGCAAGGAAGCGGCAGCCAAACCCCGCAAGCTGACCTGGAAGGAACAACGCGAACTGGAAGCCATCGAAGCGGAGTTGCCGCAACTCGAGGCCGAAAAAACAGAACTCGAAGCCCGGATGTCCTCCGGCGCCCTCCCCTACACCGAACTCCAGGCCGCCTCCGAGCGCATCGAAGCGCTGATGAACGAAATCAGCCAGCGCGAAGAGCGCTGGCTGGAACTCTCGGACTAATCCTCTTTCTGCAGGTAATAAAGCGTGCCGTCCGCGTCTTTGAGCGTCTTCTTCACGGGGTCATAGACATAGTCGGGCTGGGTGTCTGCGGTGACTTCTTCCACATCCTCGTAGATGTTGTTGCCCCGGATGATATACGTAAAGTCCGTCCAGTGCAGGCTGCCGATCATGTTCCAGGTCCCGGTGCCGTCGTCATTCAGGCTGACACGCATCTCGGAGTCCTCGGTATCGTACATCCCGGCCACGTCCGCAAAGGTCAGGGCCGCGGCGGGAGCTTGTTCTTCCGTCTGAACGGTGGCTCCGTCCTGCTGCGGGGCCTCCGATTTCGAAGCATTTTTACAGGAAGTGACGGAGATTCCCGTCAAGGCGAGCGCCACAAAGGCTGCATAGAATACGCGTTTCATAGGCTATTATTTAAAGGATATTCATCGACTGCTCGCGGATCTTTTCGAGTTCGTCCTTCATGCGGACGACGAGTTTCTGGATCTCCGCATGATTGGCTTTAGAGCCGGTGGTATTGATCTCACGGCCCATCTCCTGGATGATGAAACCCAGTTTCTTGCCGGGGAAAGGCTCCCCGTCGATGGTGTCCATGAAATACTTGCAGTGCTGGCGCAGGCGCACCTTCTCCTCATTGATGTCCAGTTTCTCCAGGTAGAAGATCATCTCCTGCTCGAAACGCTCCGGATCCAGCTTGACCTGCAAGTCCTCCGCCGCCTTCCGCAGACGCTCCCGGACGGCATCCAGGCGCTCCTGCTCATGCAATTCGACCTCATCGTAGAGCGAAAGTATCTTCTGCACGCGGGAAGTCACATCTGCATACAGGACTGCTCCCTCCTGGCAGCGGAAGGCATCCAGGGCCGCCAACGCCTGCTGCAGGGCCGCCTCCACGACCGGCCACTCCTCCTCGGGAATGGTCTCCTGCTTCCCGCCCTCGAAGACATCCGGGAAGCGCAGGATCGCCTCCAGGTACTCCTCCTTGGGCATGGCGATGCCGACCTTGCAGCCGATAGCGTGGACCTGGCGGAAATAATTCTCGACCAGATCCGCATCGATCTGGCGCGCCGCGGCGCCCGCCTTCGGCTCGAAAGTCAGGAGCAGGTCCACGGTGCCGCGCTGAAGCGCCTCGGTAAGAGTCTTGCGCACAGCCAGTTCTTTGTCCTTGGGCAGCAAGGAGGATTTGATATTGATATCGCAGTTTTTCCCGTTGAGGGTGCGGATTTCGAGCGTGAGGCGCCCGGTGGAGAGTTCGGCAATGCCCTTGCCGTATCCGGTCATCGATTTAATCATCGTCAATATGCGTTGTTGGCTCGCAAATTTACGAAGAAATCCTTAACTTTGCGCGATTAAGCGTAAAGAGACTTATGGAAGAGAACGAGAAGAAACTCAATTTCCTGGAGGAAATCATCGAAAACGACCTCAAGACCGGCAAAGTCCCGTCCATCCTGACCCGCTTCCCGCCGGAGCCCAACGGATATCTGCACCTGGGCCACGCCAAATCCCTGTGCATCAATTTCGGGCTCGCCATGAAATACGGCGGCAAGACCAACCTCCGCTACGACGACACCAACCCCGTCAAGGAAGACACCGAGTACGTGGACGCCATCAAGGAGGACATCCAGTGGCTTGGTTTCCAGTGGGAGAAGGAATGCTACGCTTCCGACTATTTCGACCAGCTCTACGAATGGGCCGAGGACCTGATCAAGCGGGGACTCGCCTACGTGGATGACCAGACCCAGGAAGAGATCTCCAAGGGCCGCGGCACCGTGGACAAGCCGGGCGTGGAGAGCCCGTACCGGAACCGCAGCGTCGAGGAGAACCTCCGGATCTTCCGTGAGATGCGCGACGGCAAATACGCCGACGGTGAGAAGGTGCTGCGCGCCAAGATCGACATGGCGCACCCCAACATGATGATGCGCGACCCGCTCCTCTACCGGATCAAGCACGCCTCCCACCACCGCACGGGCGACAAGTGGTGCATCTATCCGATGTACGACTTCACCCACGGCCAGTGCGACTCCATCGAGCACATCACCCACTCCATCTGCACCCTGGAATTCGACGTCCACCGTCCGCTCTACGACTGGTTCATCGAGACGCTCGGGATCTATCCTTCGCACCAGTATGAGTTCGCCCGCCTCAACCTCACCTACACCCTGATGAGCAAGCGCAAACTGCTGGAACTTGTCCAGAAGGGACTCGTGGCAGGCTGGGACGATCCACGGATGCCGACGCTGTGCGGCGTGCGCCGCCGCGGCTACACCCCGGAAGCCCTCAAGATGTTCTGCGACAAGATCGGCGTGAGCAAGCGCGACCAGCTGATGGACATCCAGCTGCTGGAGTGGTGCGTGCGCCAGGACCTCAACGCCCGCGCCAACCGCTACATGGTGGTCCAGGACCCGGTCAAGGTCACGCTGAAAGACTGGCCGGAGGGCCTCGTGGAGTGGTACGACTGCCCGCTCAACCCGGCGGAGCCCGAGGGAGCGACCCGCAAGGTCCCCTTCACCGGCACGCTCTGGATCGACCGCGCCGACTTCATGGAGGACGCCCCCAAGAAGTTCTTCCGACTCAAGCCGGACGGTGAGGTCCGCCTCAAGTACACCTATATCATCAAGTGCGAACAGGTCATCAAGGACGCCGAAGGCAAGGTCACGGAACTGATCTGCTCCTACGATCCGGCCACGAAGCCGGGCGGCGGCGAATGGCGTTCCGTCAAGGGCACCATCCACTGGGTCAGCTGTGACTATGCCAAGCAGATCGAGCTTCGCAACTACGACCGGCTCTTCACCCTCGCGGACATGAGCCAGGTGCCGGAGGACAAGGACTACAAGGACTTCCTGAATCCGGAATCCCTGACCCTCGGCTGCGGCCTGGCGGAACCCGCCCTCCTGGAGGACGCCTCCGGCATCGCCGTCCAGTTCGAGCGCACCGGTTACTATGTCAAGGACAAGGACTCCACCCCGGAGAAACCCGTCTTCAACAAGACCGTCTCCCTGAAGGATTCCTACAAGCCGGAGTAGCCTCCCCGGCCCTCGCAAAAGAAAGCTCCACTGCCGGTTCGGCAGTGGAGCTTTTCTTTATCAGGTGCACTCCCTGGCTAGGAAGCCTGGTGGCTGACAGGCTTGGGAGCCTCCGGCGCGGCAGGCTTCTGTGCCTCCGGTGCAGCGGACTTTGCGGCAGGGGCAGCCGCCTTCGGGGCTGCCGCAACCGGTTTCGGAGCCGGCGCCTTGGCGGGAGCGGCGGGAACAACCGGCTTGCGGACCATCGTGGCGACCAGCTGGTCGTACTCCCGCTCGGAGATCATCTTGAAAGAGCCGTTGATCTGGGCTCCCATCTCCACCTGGATCTTGCGGACATGGATGTTTCCGTTGACCACGGAAGAACTCTTGAGCGAGAGCTGGTCCTTGACGAAGATATCTCCGTCCATCTTGCCCCAGAAATCCACATTCGTGCAAAACAACTTCCCGGAAAGCTGGGCGGACTCGCCGACCACGGCTTTGCCTTCGGAAAAAAGCGTACCGTCCACCTGACCGTCAATACGGATATCGGTGGAAGAGGAGAGGTCTCCCCGGATGACAGTCCCGTGGGAAATCCTGCTGACTTCGTTGATATTCTGTTCCATCGTCTTCTGCACTTTATTCGGAATCATATTTTTGCTGAGCTTCATAATGCATCACGGTTTATTCCAGGCCGCGGCCATGGCAGTTCTTGTACTTCTTGCCGCTGCCGCAAGGGCAGGGATCATTGCGGCCCACCTGCTTGTCGACCTTGACGGGGGCGTTGGCTTTCTGCTCCCCGTTGGTGCTGAGGTCACTGTGGCGGGCCTGGTAACGGCTCATGTCGGTCTTCGGGCGCACGGCACGCTGCGGCTGCTGCGGGCGGTCCTGAAGCGGGACGAAAGCCTTGAAGAGGAAGGAAAGCACATCCTTGTTGAGGTTCTCGAGCATCTCGGCGAAAAGGTTGTAGCTCTCGAGCTTGTAGACCACGACCGGGTCTTTCTGCTCGTAGGAGGCGTTCTGGACGCTCTGCTTGAGGTCGTCCATTTCGCGCAGATGCTCTTTCCAATGCTCGTCGATCTGGTAGAGGATGATGTTCTTGCTGAGCGTCTTGGAGATCTCGCGACCCTCGGAGTTGTAGGCGCGCTCCAGATTGACGGACAGGGTCATCTGCTTGCGGCCGTCGGAGATGGGGATGGCGATGTTCTGGTACATCGTGCCCTGCTTCTCGAAGACGTCCTTGATGATCGGATAGAGCCGCTCCACGAGGGTATCCATCCTGCGGCGGTACACCTCCTGCATGTGCTCCACCAGCCGGTCCTCGATCTCGGCGGGCTTGGCCCGCTCGTAGGTCCCGGCATCCAGCCCGGAGTCGATGGAGAGCTGGGCCATCAGGGAGACTTCGAACTCGTCGAAAGGCATCCCCTTGCTGCGGTCCACGAACAGGGCCGCCGTATCCTTCATCATGTTCTGCAGGTCGATCTCCACCTTCTCGCCGCTGATGGCGTTGCGCCGGCGGGAATAGATAGCCTCGCGCTGATAGTTCATCACGTCGTCGTACTCAAGCAGGCGCTTGCGGACGCCGAAGTTGTTCTCTTCGACCTTCTTCTGCGCGTTCTCGATGGCGTTGGAAAGCATCTTGCTCTCAAGGGCCTCGTTCTCCTCCATGCCCAGCTTGTCCACCATGCCGGCGATCCGCTCGGAGCCGAACAGGCGCATCAGCTTGTCTTCCAGGGAAATGTAGAAGGTGGAGGAACCCGGGTCGCCCTGACGTCCGGCACGGCCGCGCAGCTGGCGGTCCACCCGGCGGGAATCATGGCGCTCGGTGCCGATGATGGCAAGTCCACCCGCCGCCTTGACTTCCGGGGAGAGCTTGATATCCGTACCACGGCCGGCCATGTTGGTGGCGATGGTCACGGACGAGGACTGGCCTGCCTGGGCGACGATTTCCGCCTCGCGGGCGTGCTCCTTGGCGTTCAGCACGTTGTGGCGGATACCGCGCATCCGGAGCATGCGGCTGAGGAGCTCGGAGGTCTCGACGTCCGTCGTACCGACCAGCACCGGACGCCCGGCGTTGGACAGCTCCACGATGCGGTCGATGACGGCCGCGTACTTGGCCTTCTTGGTCTTGTAGATCAGGTCGTTCTGGTCGTCGCGGATCACGGGGCGGTTGGTCGGGATGACCATCACGTCCAGTTTGTAGATGCTCCAGAATTCGCCCGCTTCCGTCTCGGCCGTACCGGTCATGCCGGCCAGCTTGTGGTACATGCGGAAGTAGTTCTGCAGGGTGATGGTCGCGAAGGTCTGGGTCGCGCCCTCGACCTTGACGTTCTCCTTGGCCTCGACCGCCTGGTGCAGACCGTCGCTCCAGCGGCGGCCCTCCATGATACGGCCGGTGGACTCGTCCACGATCTTGATCTTGCCGTCCATGATGACGTAGTCGACATCCTTCTCGAACATCGTGTAGGCCTTCAGGAGCTGGATCACGGTATGGACGCGCTCGCTCTTGGTGGAGAATTCGGCCATCAGCTCGTCCTTCTTCTGCTGCTTCTCAAGCAGGGAGAGCTCGGTGTGCTCGATCTCGGCGATGCGGGAGCCCACGTCCGGCAGGACGAAGAAATCATCCTCACCCACGGCCTTCGCCAGCACCTCGTGGCCCTTGTCGGTCATATCCACGGAGCGCAGCTGCTCGTTGATCACGAAATAGAGGGGGTCGGTGACCACCGGCATCTCCTTCTCGTTGTCCTGCATGTAGTAGTTCTCCGCCTTCTGCAGGAGGACCTTCATGCCCGGTTCGGAGAGGAACTTGATGAGCGGCTGGTACTTGGGGAGTCCCTTGTGGGCGCGAAGCAGAAGCTTTCCGCCCTCGGCCTCGTCGCCCTCGGCGATCTTCTTCTTGGCATCGTTGAGCACCTGGTTGACCAGTGCGCGCTGGGTCTGGTAGAGCTTCTCCACATAAGGGCGAAACTCCATGAACTGGGCCTCGTCGGCCTCGTTGCGCGTGATCGGACCGGAGATGATGAGCGGGGTACGGGCGTCGTCGATGAGCACGGAGTCCACCTCATCCACGATGGCGAAGTGGTGCTTGCGCTGCACCAGGTCCTCCTGGGTGATGGCCATGTTGTCACGCAGGTAGTCGAAACCGAACTCGTTGTTGGTACCGAAGGTGATGTCGCACTCGTAAGCCTTGCGGCGCGGGTCGGAATTCGGCTGATGCTTGTCGATACAGTCCACGGACAGGCCGTGGAACATGTACAGCGGCCCCATCCACTCGGAGTCACGCTTGGACAGGTAGTCGTTGACGGTCACCATGTGCACGCCCTTGCCGGCCAGGGCGTTGAGGAACACCGGCAGCGTGGCGACGAGGGTCTTTCCCTCACCGGTGGCCATCTCGGCGATCTTGCCCTGGTGCAGAGCGATGCCGCCGATCAGCTGGACGTCGTAGTGGACCATGTCCCAGGTGATCTCGTTGCCGCCGGCTACCCAATGATTCTGATAGACGGCCTTGTCGCCGTCGATCGTGACGAAGTCGTGGTTTACCGACAGGTCGCGGTCGAACTGAGTGGCCGTCACGGTGATGGTCTCGTTCTCCTTGAAACGCCGGGCGGTGGACTTGACGATGGCGAAAGCTTCCGGGAGGATCGCGTCGAGGCATTTCTCAATGGCCTCATCCTCATCCTTGACCAGTTTGTCGGACTCGCCGGCCAGTTTCTCCTTCTCCTCCACGGGGATGTCCTTGTCCAGTTCCGCCTTGATCTCGGCGATACGGTCCTCGAACGGCTTCTCGACTTCCTGCAGGCGGGCGCGGAGCGCCGCGGAACGGGCACGGATATCATCGTCGGAGAGCGCATCGATTTCCGGATAAACGGCAAGGATCTTGTCCAGTATAGGTTTCACGGCCTTGTAGTCCCGCTCGGACTTCGAGCCGAAGATCTTGCCGATGAAAGATGCAAATGACATATTTTCTGCTTTTTACGTTATAAACAATCCTTTACTCGCACGCACATGCGCGCAAGATTGCAAATATAAGTAAAAAATTTGATTATTGACAGTCCTGTCAGGCCGCCCGCTTCTTGGGGATGCGTTTCGCCACGCCGATGGCGCCGGTCGGGCAGACCAGGCGGCAGAGGTGGCAACCCACACATTTGGCACCCAGGATGCGCGGCTGGCGGTCCTCCCCGAAGGCGATGGCCTGGTGGCCGCCGTCCCGGCAGGAGATGTAGCAGCGGCCGCAACCGATGCACACGTCCCTGTCGATGACCGGAAAGACCATCGTGTTCCGATCCAGGTCGGCCGGGCGCACGAAGCAGTCCAGTTTTGTGCCCACCAGATCCTCCAAGCGTTCTATCCCCTGCCCTGCCATGAAATGCTGCAGGCCGCTGGTCAGATCGTCGATGATGCGGTAGCCGAATTGCATCACGGCCGTGCACACCTGCACGTTCCGGCAACCCAGCTGGATGAACTCCAGCGCATCGCGCCACGTTTCGACACCACCGATACCGCTCAATTGCAAATTCTTCATCACCGGATTCTTGGCCATCTCCAGGATGAAGCGCAGGGCGACCGGCTTGACGGCCCGGCCGGAATAGCCGGAAATGGTCATTTTGTCGGACACTTCCCCGCCCATCGTCACAGATTTGATCGTATTGATCGCAGAAATACCGGCGGCGCCGGAGAAATAGGCTGCCATCGCTACTTTTGTCATCGATTCGATGTTCGGCGTCATCTTGGGAATCACGGGAATGGAGACCGCATTCCGGACAAAAGAAGTATAAAATGCAACCAGTTCCGCACTCTGTCCCACATCGCTGCCCATTCCGGCCATCCGCATCTGCGGACAGGAGAAGTTCAGCTCAACGGCGTCTACACCGGCTGCTTCAGCCCGTTTGGCCAGGTCGATCCACTCCTCTTCGGTACTTCCCATCACCGAAGCTACGATGATCTTGGACGGATAATTCTGCTTCAGCCTGTGCAGGATGTCAAAGTCCTCTTCCGCCGGATTCTCGGACAGCTGTTCCATATTGCGGAATCCGGCGAAGCCGCGTCTGGCGTCGTGCACAGCGTCAAAGCGCGGGGAGACCTCGTTGATCTCCTGCAGGCAGATGGTCTTGTAGAAAACCCCCGCCCAGCCGGCTTCCAGCGCCGCAGCAACCATCTCATAATTGGTACAGATTGCCGAAGAAGCCAGGAAAAACGGATTCTCACAGCGGAGCCCGCAGAATTCCACCTCCAGGGACGGCAGCTCCGTCACAGGAACGGCCGCGGGGAGCAGCCGGGCGATCTCACGCAACCGCAGCGGGCGGTCGTAATGGATGCAGGCGGCCTCAGCCGCAGCAAGATCGGCCTCAGAACAAGGAGAGAGCCAACGCCCTGCAACGGCGATGTTGTCGAAACGGATGGCACGCAAGGCACGGGCGGGATCGCCTGAGTGAGAGGCCTTGGAGCAAGGAGCTTCCGCGCAAAGCAGGCAACGCGCCGCCTCCTCGGATAGGTGCAGTCTCTTTTCCATTTTCAAAATGCTAAGTCGTACAAATATATAAAAAAACGGCCGGAGCACAATGCCCCGGCCGTTCGCTAACCAACAATTTGCAGAAACCTTCTGCTATTTTCGGGATGCCTGGCGGTTGCGCCACAGCGCGGACATTTCCTCGAGGGTGCGGCCCTTGGTCTCGGGGACCAGGCGCCAGACGAAGAAGGCGGCCAGCAGGCACATCGTACAGTAGAGGCCGTAGGTGAAAGCCGGACTCCAACTGTAGAGCGGCACGAAGGTGGAGCTCACGATGAAGTTCGAAATCCACTGGAAGGCCACGGCGATGGCCACGGCGGCACCGCGGATCGTGTTCGGGAAGATCTCGGAGATCAGCACCCAGCAGATCGGACCCCAGCTGAACATGAAGGAAGCAGAGTAGATCATGATGCTGAGCACGCCCACGATACCCGGCACGCCGGGAACCGCATCCGCGAGAGCCACGCCGAGGGCGCCGAGGGCCATGCCCAGAGAACCCGTGATCAGCAGCGGCTTGCGGCCGAGTTTTTCCACCGTGAAGATGGCGACCAGGGTGAAGCTGATGTTGACAATGCCCATCAGGACGGTCTGCGTCATCGGATCGCCCATGCCCATCGACTCGAAGATGCGCGGCGCGTAGTAGAGCACGGCATTGATGCCGACGAACTGCTGGAACACGCTGAGCATGCAGCCGATGAAGATCACGAGGAAGCCGTAGGCCATCAGTTTCTCCTTCTTCTCGACGACCGTATTCTTGATCTCGGAGAGGATCTGGGAGGCGGCGGAACTGCCGTTGATGCGCGTCAGCACATGCAGCGCCTTCTCGTCCTGGCCGGACATCACCAGATAACGCGGCGTCTCCGGCACGAGCAGGATCAGCAGCGTGAACAGGCCGGCGGGCACGCATTCGGAACCGAACATCAGACGCCAGCCCACCTGGTTCGTCCACTCGACGATGGCGGGATCATTCTTGTGCGACTGGAGGATGAGGAAGTTCACGAAGTACACGACCAGCTGGCCGAAGATGATCGCAAACTGGTTCCAGGACACGAGCGTACCGCGCTTGTTGGCCGGAGCCACTTCGGCGATGTACATCGGGCAGATGGCGGAAGCCATGCCCACGCCGATGCCGCCGAGCACGCGGTAGAGGTTGAACGCCACCCAGAGGCCCTGGGAAGCAACGCCCTTGGGGAAGAAAAGGAACTCCGGATAATAGGAACCGGCGGCGCTCAGGAAGAAGCAGATACCCGCGAAGAACAGGCTCTTCTTACGGCCGAACTTGCCGGCGAACAGGCCGGAGAGCGCGCTGCCGATGATGCAGCCGATCAGTGCGCTGGACGAAGTGAAGCCGTGCAGGAATTCCGTGTAGGTGAAGTCTCCGGCGCTCTCGAAGAACGCCTGGAGACCCCGCTCTGCACCGGAGATCACAGCCGTATCATATCCGAACAGCAGGCCGCCGAGCACGGCGACAAGCACGATCGAAAACAGATACGCGCCGGATCCTTTATCTTGTGCTGCCGCTGCCATTATTTCGCGTACAGGTTCAGGAGGGTTTCATACAGCTCCTGCTTGCCGGAAGCCACCACAGGCTCGCCGTTCTTCTTGGCGTAGTCGTAGAGCTCCTCGAGCGTAGCCTTGCCTTCCTCGAACTTCTTGCCCAGACCGCTGTCGAAGGAAGCGTAACGGTCCTTGACCATCTGGCAGATGGGGCTTTCCTCGAGCACGGAGGCAGCGTTGAGCAGAGCATGTGCCATGGCGTCCATCGCGCTGATGTGGGCGATGAAGATGTCCTCAGGATCCGTAGAGCTGCGGCGGAGCTTGGCGTCGAAGTTGGTGCCGCCGTCCTTGAAACCGCCGTTGCGGATGATCTGCATCATGGCCTGGGTGAGGTCGTACGGGTCCACCGGGAACTGGTCCGTATCCCAGCCGTTCTGGGCGTCGCCGCGGTTGGCGTCGATGGATCCCAGGAAGCCGTTGTCGACGGCCACGGTGAGCTCATGCTCGAAGGTGTGGCCGGCCAGGGTGGCGTGGTTCACTTCGATGTTCACCTTGAAGTCCTTGTCCAGTCCGTTGGCACGCAGGAAGCCGATCACGGTCTCGGTGTCCACGTCATACTGGTGCTTGGTCGGCTCCATCGGTTTCGGCTCGATGAGGAAGGTGCCCTTGAAGCCCTTGGCGCGGGCATAGTCGCGCGCTGCGGTGAGGAGCTTGGCCAGGTGGTCTTTCTCACGCTGCATCTGCGTGTTGAGCAGCGTATAGTAGCCTTCGCGGCCACCCCAGAACACATAACCGGTGCCGCCCAGCTTGATGGTAGCGTCGATGGCGTTCTTGATCTGGACAGCGGCGCGGGCCACCACGTCGAACTGCGGGTTGGTGCCGGCGCCGTTCATGTAGCGCTTGTTGCCGAACACGTTGGCGGTGCCCCAGAGGTTCTTGATACCGGTCTCTTTCTGCTTCTCAAGGAGATAGTCCGTGATATCCTTCATCCGGGCTTCGTACTCGGCGATGTCCTCGCAGTCCTCTACCAGGTCGATATCATGGAAGCAATAGTACTCGATGCCGAGTTTCTGCATGATCTCGAAGCCGGCATCGGCTTTGTCCTTGGCGCGGCAGTAGGGGCATTCGCCCTTGTCCCACTCATAGCTGCGGGTCTGGCCGCCGAACGGGTCGCCGGACGCCTGGCCGAGGGTGTGCCACCAGGCCATCGCGAACTTGAGCCAGTCTTTCATCTTCTTGCCGCAGACAACCTGCTCGGCATTGTAATAATGAAAAGCCAGGGGATTCTTGGATTCAGGACCTTCGAATTTGATTTTCCCTACTCCGGGAAAGTACTCTTTTTTTGCCATAATTCTTTAATAATGATTGGATTGTTATTGATTGTTATTTGATTGATTCTTCAACTTCGTATTTCCAGCGGGCATAGGCGTCCTCGAGCGGCTGCTTCCAGGCGGCCTCCGGCTCGATGACGTCCAGGCGCGTCAGGGAAGAGAATGCCTCGGGGGCGGATTTGTAGATGCCGGCGCCCAGGGCGGCACCGCGGGCGGCGCCCAGCGAACCGTCGGTGTCGAACAGTTCGATGCGCGAGTCGCACAGCGAGGCCAGGGTCGAACGGAAGAGCGGGCTGAGGAACATGTTGGCCTTGCCGGCGCGGATCACGTCCGGCTTCAGGCCGAGGTTCTTCATGATGTCGATGCCGTAACGGAAGGAGAATGCGATGCCCTCCTGGATGGCGCGCAGGATGTGTCCGCGGCCGTGGCGCACCAGGTCGATGCCGACCAGGCGGGCATGGCTGCTCGTATTGGAGAGGACACGCTCGGCGCCGTTGCCGAACGGGAGCACCAGCAGGCCGTCAGACCCGGCAGGGGCGGACGCTGCCAGTTCGTTCATCTGGGCATAGGACAGGTCCGGGAACATGTTGCGCCGGGCCCAGGCATTCATGATGCCGGTACCGTTGATGCAGAGCAGCACACCCAGGCGCGGCTCCGGAGAAGGAGTGACGTGCAGGAAGGTGTTGACGCGGGACTGCGGGTCGGCCTTCGGCACATCGGTCACGCCATAGACCACACCGCTGGTGCCGGCCGTCGCGGCGATCTCGCCCGGATTGAGGACGTTCAGGGAGAATGCATTGTTGGGCTGGTCGCCCGCGCGGTAGGACACCGGCGTGCCGGCCGGGATGCCCAGCTCACGCTGGATGGCCGCCGTGGTGTGCGCCTGCACACCCAGGGCCGGGGCGATGTCAGCGAATTTGTCGGGACCGATGCCGTAGTAGTCCGTCACGAAGTCGGCGCGGCGGTTCTCCGCGAAGTCCCACATGATGCCTTCGGAGAGGCCTGTGGCTGTCGTGGTGACCTCACCGGTCAGGCGGTAGGCGATATAGTCGCCCGGGAGCATGAATTTCCAGATCTTGGCGTAGATATCCGGCTCGTTCTCCTTGACCCAGGCCAGCTTGGAGGCCGTGAAGTTGCCGGGAGAGTTGAGCAGGTGCTCCATGCAGCGCTCATAGCCGATGCCCTTGAGGGCCTCTTCGCCCAACTGCACGGCACGGGAGTCGCACCAGATGATGGCGTCACGCACTGGATGGACGTCCTTGTCCACCGCCACGAGGCCGTGCATCTGGTAGGATATGCCGATAGAAGCCACCTGGCCCATATCGAATCCGGCCGCAGCCATCTCGCGGATGCCGTCACACATATACTTCCACCAGGACTGGGGGTCCTGCTCCGCCCACCCTTTGCGGACCGCCTTGATGGGCGCTTCGGATTTGGGGTTGGTGGATGAACACACACACTTGCCGCCCGCGATGTCCAGCAGGGCGACCTTCACGGATGATGATCCGACGTCTATTCCAAGAGAATACATGAGCAGTTTGATTTCAAGTAGTCAAAATTAAGAATTAATTGCTATATTTGCATCGGATACGGTATCACAAATGTACCATTTGATTTCGATTTCCGTTCATCCGCGCCCTGCAGGATTAGCACATCGGTAGTGCATTGGCTTCCCAAGCCAAGGAGGAGGGTTCGACTCCCTTATCCTGCTCCACAAGTCCGGTCCGTGAAAAGCCGGACTTTTTCTTATCCGAGATGCCGAAAAAAGAAAAAATCCAGCAGATGTTCGACGGGATCGCTCCCGACTACGACCGCCTCAACCACCTGATGTCGCTCGGCGTGGACCGGAGCTGGCGCCGCCGCGCGCTCCGGGAAATCGTCGTCCCCGGCCGGAGCCGGGAAATCCTGGACATCGCCTGCGGCACGGGCGATTTCAGCATCGCCATCGCCCGGAAGCTGCCTTCCGGAGGGCTGGTGACCGGACTGGACCTGTCCGAGGGGATGCTCGCCGTGATGCGCCGGAAAGTCGAAAAGGCCGGCCTCGCCCGGACCATTTCCTGCATGCAGGGGGACAGCGAGACGATGCCCTTCGCGGACGGCAGCTTCGACGTCGCCACCATCGCCTTCGGCATCCGCAATTTCGAGCACCGCGAAGCGGCGCTGCAGGAGATCCTGCGCGTGCTCAGGCCCGGTGGGCGGCTGGTCATCCTCGAACTTTCCGTCCCGGAAAACAAGCTGCTCCGCTGGTGCTACAATCTCTATTTCATGCACTTCGTGCCCTGGATCGGCGGGCTCATCTCCGGTGACAAGGCCGCCTACAAATACCTCCCCGCATCGGTGCAGCAGTTCCCGGGCCGCCGGGAATGGACGGCCACGATGGTACGCTGCGGCTACACGCAGGTGCGCCACAAGGCTTTCACATTCGGTCTCTGCCGGATGTACGTGGGAGAAAAGAAAACGAACTAGAACAGGAATCCTGTTCCGCCCAGCACGGCGAACAGCGCGGACGCCTTGACCAGCAGCGGCAGCATCGGATCCAACGCCCTGTCCTTCAGGGTCCACACCCCCTTGAGGTGCCTGACGAAAAGGAAGGCCGACAAGACATAGGCGAACCGCCAGGGACGCACCGGCGGCAGCAGCGCGAACACCGTCATCAGCACCCACCCCGCCGCGATCAGCACGGTCTGGTAGATGCGCGCCCGGCGCTCCCCCATCCTGAGGGCCACGGTCACGCGCGTGGCGGCATCCGACTTCATGTCACGGATGTTGTTGACATTCAGCACGCCCACGCTGAAGCAACCGATGGCCGAAGCCGGCAGCAGGATCGTCCAGTCCCATTCCAGACAGGTCAGGTAATAACCCCCGCACACGGTCGCCAGGCCGAAAAAGAGAAAAACGAA
Organism: Bacteroidales bacterium; assembly: GCA_017454905.1. GTDB lineage: Bacteria > Bacteroidota > Bacteroidia > Bacteroidales > UBA932 > Cryptobacteroides. The sequence goes on along the minus strand of JAFTCB010000057.1, from coordinate 30,005 downwards.
GATGTCCCCCAGCCCGCGGTAACCGTAGGGATGCTTGCCGAGCGTATAGTGCATCGCCGCCCAGACGGCTGCGGCGCCCAGCGCCAGGAAGGCCAGCGGCAGCGGGGCCAGGACCGTCCCGAAAGCGCTCCAGACCATCCCGAAGCCCAGCAGGCAGGACAGCAGGGCGAAACAGCCGATCAGCCGCTTCATCTCGGGGATGGTCATCTCCCCGTCCTGGATGGAATAGTGGATACCCTGCCGGTCGGCACGGTCCGTGCCCGACAGGGTATCCCCCAATTCGTTGGAAAGGTTGCTCAAGATCTGCAGGCTGACCGTGGTCAGGGCCAGCAGGAGCACCGTCAGGATACTGAAATCGTGCTCCGATACGGCCAGCAGCACCCCCAGCGCGATCCCGGAGAGGGAAAGCGGCAGGGTGCGCAGCCGCATCGAGCGAAGACAGGCCTGTACCGTCATGCTAGTATCCGAAGATTTCTTCCAGTGTCACGACCCGGACCGGTCCGAGAGTCGAGAGGTATTTGGAGTCCATGTCCTTGATATCGCCCAGGATGGCATGGGTGTAGCTGCGGTCCTTGACCCACTTGCGCTGGGCAGCGGTCACGTCCGCGAGCGTCATGTCCTGCACCCGCTCGAACACGGCCTTGTCAACAGGCTCCGCGATGCCGAGACGGCGGCACGAAAGATAGCTGCGAAGCACATTCATGCCGGTGACGCGCTGCGTGCGCAGGCGGCTCAACAGGGCGTCGCGCGCCACGGAGAAAGCGGCTTCGGACTCGGGCATCTCGTTGATGATCTGGGTGAAAGCCTCGCCGGCCTGCCGCAGTTTATCATTTTGCGTAGCGATGTATGCGGTGAAGGAATAGGTGTCATCGGAATACAGCGGAGCGGCCAGGCGGGCCCGGGCCGTGTAGGCCAGGCCGCGGGCTTCCCGCATCTCCTGGAAGACGATGGCATTCATGCCGCTGCCGAAGTATTCGTTGAACAGGGCCAGGTCCGGCGCATTGGCAGCGTCATAGCGCTCGCCGCGATCGGAATACCGGGTATACTGCAACTGCTTGGCATCGTATTGCACGAGCAAGACACGGTTCTCAGGCGTGGTCTGCAGGACGGCATGCTGCTCGGGAAGCAGTTCGGCGCCTTCCGCCACATAGTGGTTCTCCGCGAGCATGGACTTGAGTTCCTGCTCTCCGGCAGGGCCGTAGTAGAGGATCTCATGGCCCTTGCCGAGGACTTCCCGCACCTTGGCCAGGAGCTCTTCGGAGGTCAGGGAAGCCAGCCGGGCATCGCTCAGGGCCGATGCGCGGATGAAGTCCGGGCCATACTGGATATAATCGGACAGGGCGGCGGCACAGGTCCCCTGGGTCCGCTTGGCATCGGCACGGCTCTTCAGCAGGTCCGCCTTGAGATTGGCGAGGACCGCCTCGTCCGGGACGGCGTGCATGGCCACGTCTTCGACGATGCGCAGGGCCTCGGGCAGGTTCTCGCTCAGGCCGCGGACGCTGAAGGAAGTCTGGAAGTCACCGGCACCGGCGCTGTAGGAGCAGCCCAGGGCATACATCCGGGAAGCGATCTGCTCGATGCTCATCTCCGCCGTACCGAGGTAGGACAGATAATCGAACGCGACGGGCAGGACGGGATCCTGCTGGGCGCCGTAGTTATAGATCCAGTTGAGCGTGGCGATTTCGTTGATGTCGTTGTGCTTGTAGAGCACCTCGGCGCCCGGAGCCAGGCTGAAGCGGGACATATCCCGGGAGAAGTCCACGAACACCGGTTCGATGGGTTTCACCGGGGTGTTCTGGATCTCGGTGAGGAAGGCGCTCGTCTTGTCCCGGTTCGTCACGATCGGCGTGATCTTCGGCGCAGAGATCTTCGGGACGGAATTGTCCTCGCCCTGGCGCTTGTACACCACGACATAGGCGTTTCCGCCCAGGTATTCGTTGGCGAATGCCACCACGTCCTCCTTAGTCACGGCCGACAGACGCTCCAGGTCCTTGCAGGCATCCTTCCAGGGAATGCCGTTGATGAAGGCGTCCACATACGCATTGGCGCGGGCGCTGTTGCTCTCCAGCCGGCGCATCCTGGCAAGTTTGATATTGTTGACGGTGGCCTCGATGAGCGATTCGTCGAAATCCCCGGCACGCAGCTTGGCGATTTCTTCCAGCATCAGGTCACGGACCTCCTCGAGGGTCTGGCCCTGCTTGGGCATGCCGATCGTGATAAAAGATCCGTAATCCGGTTGGGGCTGGTACATGCCCTGGACATAGAGCGCCTTCTGGGACTGGGTGATGTCAAGGTCGAAAAGTCCGGCCTGGCCGTTGTAGAGGATGGATTCGGCGATCTCCGCAGCCGCGGCGGTCTTGAGGTCACGGGCACCGGGCAGGCGCCAAGCCAGGGCGACATTTTCGGCTTCCTGACCGTACACATTCCGCACGACCGGCTCGGTGAAGGGCTTCTCCGGCTCATATTCCAGCGTCGGGACGGAAGGGTTCGGCTGCCAGTCGCCGAAGTATTTCTCGACGGCCGCCACCATCTCGTCCGGATCGAAATCGCCGGACACGCAGATGGCGATGTTGTTGGGGACATAGTAGCTGGCCAGGTGCGCCTTGATGTTGGTGATGGACGGGTTCTTGAGGTGCTCCTGGGTGCCGATGGTCGTCTGCTGCCCGTAGGGGTGGTGCGGGTAGAGGGATTTGGCGATCTCCACCCACAGTTTCTCGCTGTCGCGGGTCAGGGACATGTTGTACTCCTCGTAGACGGTCTCCAGTTCGGTGTGGAAGCCGCGGATCACGCAGTGGCGGAAGCGGTCGGCCTGGATGCGGGCCCAGTTGTCGATCTGGTTGGAGGGGATGTCCTCCGTGTAGACGGTCTCGTCGTCGGATGTCCAGGCATTCGTGCCGATGGCGCCGATGACGGCCATCAGTTTGTCGTATTCGTTGGGGATGGCGAGCTTGGAGGCCTCGTAGCTGACCGAGTCGATCTGGTGGTAGAGGGCCAGGCGTTCCTGCTCGTCCGTGGTTTTGCGATAGACTTCGAACAGGCGTTCGATCTCGTCGAGCATCGGTTTTTCCGCCGCGTAGTCGGAGGTGCCGAACTGCTCCGTGCCCTTGAACATCACGTGCTCCAGGTAGTGGGACAGGCCTGTGGTCTCGGAAGGGTCGTTCTTGCTGCCGACCTTGACGGCGATGTAGGTCTGGATGCGGGGCTGTTCTTTGTTGACGGACATGAATAGTTTCAGTCCGTTGTCCAGCGTATAGATCTTGGTTTGCATCGCATCGCCGGGGACGGTTTCGTAGCGATGGCAGGATGTGAGGGCGGTCAGCAGCACGGCCGCTGACAAAAGCCATAAGAGTTTCTTTTTCATATAACTGCGTTAAGGACTAACTAGCGGTCGCAAAATTACGAAAAAAAGAAGTCCAAAACTTGCAATTATCCAAAAATCTCTCTACTTTAGCGGTGAAGTTTTTCATAGTTTAAGTTTAGGTTAAGTAACGGGTCAGTCGCAGGGATGCAACTGACCCGTGAATTTTTTGCGAAATCGGAAATGGGCGGTTTTAATCGTTTATTTTGGAGCGAAAGATATGTTTTTGAGCAGCGGGAATGAAAATTTGTTGCATATTGCGGCCCGAAAAACATTGAACAAACTATGAGAACAACCCTACAGCTCCTGGCGATCCTCGCCACCCTCCTGCTCCTCCCCATCTCCTGCCAGGACCTCTTCCGGCAAGACAAGAGCGGCACCCTGCTCATCTCCCTGCAGGCACCCTCCCCCACCGCAACCCGCTCCGGAGACGGCCTCCCGGACAGCGGCAGTTTCCAGCTCACCGTCACCGACGCCTCCGGCACCGCCATCTACACCGGCCCGTACGCCCAATCCCCGGACGTGCTCACCGTCCCCGCCGGATCCTACACGGTCAGCGCCGTCTCCGGCCCGTTCGACGCACCCGCCTTCGATGCACCCCAATGGGGTGATACCCAGGTCGTCAGCGTCGCCGCCGGCAGCAGCATCGCCGTGACGCTGGAGTGCCGGCAGCTCAACTGCGGCCTGCGCCTGGAGATGGATGCATCCTTCCTGGAAGCATTTCCCGCAGGGGTCCTTTCCCTCAAAAGCCCGGACGGAACCCTGCCCTACGGCTACGGGGAGACGCGCATCGCCTATTTCCGGCCCGGGCCGGTCTCCCTGCTGCTGGATGACGGCGGCTTCGTGCAGACGCTGTTCACCCGTACGCTCGAAGAGCGCCAGATCCTGTCCATGCGCATCAGCGCGCAGACGGACACCAAATCCGGAAGCATTTCCCTGCAGGTAGACACCACCCGGACCTGGCTGTCCGACCACTTCATCTACGGTGCCCAGGGCGCTGGCGACATTGGGTCGGCCTACGACATTTCCGCTGCGCGGGAGCATCCCGGCCAACAGGGCGCCTGGGTGTACGGCTACATCGTCGGCATCGCCACCGGCACCGGCAAGATCGGCTTCGAAGCCCCCTTTTCCAAAAACACCAACCTGGTCCTCGGCACCAAGGCGTCCACGCGGGACAAGGACTTCTGCCTCAGCGTCGAGCTTCCGAAAGGGGAACTGCGCGACGCGCTCAACCTGATGGACCATCCCTCCCTGCTGGGGAAGAATGTATATATCAAGGGGGACCTTGTGTCCGCGTATTATGGAATACCCGGACTCAAGGCCCCCTCGGAATACGAATTCAGCGGGAACTAGATGCGCTTGAGGATCTCTTCGGTCTGCGCTTCGTAGCCCGGCTTGCGGAGCAGGGCGAACATGTTCTTCTTGTATGCCTCCACGCCCGGCTGGTTGAACGGGTTGATCCCGAGGACGTAGGCGCTGATGCCGCAGGCGAACTCGAAGAAATAGAAGATGGCACCCAGGTTGGCCTCGTCGAGGCGCTCCACGCTCACCTCCATCTGCGGCACGCCGCCGTCGATGTGGGCGAGCTTGGTGCCCAGCTGGGCCATCTTGTTGCAGTGCTCGACGCGCTGGCCGGCCAGGTAGTTGAGCTGGTCGAGGTTCTGCTCGTCGGAGCCGATCACCACTTCGCGGGCCGCATTCTCCACGGTCACGGTGGTCTCGAACATCACGCGGTCGCCTTCCTGGATGAACTGGCCCATGGAGTGCAGGTCGGTGGTGCAGACCACGGAGGCGGGGAAGATGCCCCGGCCTTCCTTGCCCTCGGACTCACCGTAGAGCTGCTTCCACCATTCGCCCAGATACTGGAGCTTGGGGTTGAAGGTCACGAGGATCTCCACCTTCTTGCCCATCTCGTGGTAGAGCAGGTTGCGCATGGCGGCGTACTGGACGGCGGCGTTGTCGGCGGATTTCTTGAGCAGGGCCTCACGCTCTTCGGCGGCGCCCTTCAGCATGGCGCGCATGTCGAAGCCGGCCAGCACGATCGGCAGGATGCCGACCGGGGTCAGGACGGAGTAGCGGCCGCCCACGTTGTCGGGGACGACGAAGGACTTGTAGCCTTCCTGAGTGGCGAGGGTCTTGAGCGCGCCCTTCTTGGCGTCGGTGATGGCCACGATGCGGGATGCTGCTTCGGCTTTGCCGTAGGTCTTTTCGATGAATTCCTTGACGATGCGGAAGGCGACGGCGGGCTCGGTGGTGGTGCCGGATTTGGAGATCACCACGCAGGCGGTGTTGCGGACTTTGGCCAGGTCCATCAGTTCGGCCAGGTAGTCTTCGGAGAGGTTGTTGCCGGCGAAAGCGATCTGCGGGACGCCGGGTTTGCGGACGAAGCCGTGGGAGAGGGCTTCGATGGCGCAGCGGGCGCCGAGGTAGCTGCCGCCGATGCCGATGACGATGACGAGGTCGACGCCTTTGGCGGACCAGTTGTCGCGGATGGCTTCGCAGTCAGCGATCAGGGTTTCGGGGATGTCGACCGGGAGGGTTTTCCAGCCGAGGAAATCGTTGCCGGCTCCTTTTTCGGAGTCAAGGACATCATAGGCTGCGAGGGCCTTTTCGACGTACTTCTGGTATTCTGCATCTTTGACAAAGGAGCTGCAGCCTCCTACATTGACTTTGACCATAATTGTATTGAATTATTAATTGTTCAGTGTTTGTAGCTTACAAATATAATAATTTCTTTGGTTTTTGCGCCGGGGGCGAAACGCGAGAAAAGCGTTTCGCCCCCGGCTTTCTATTTTATCATTATGGTTCTGCTCCTGGACCTCTTTCTTGCAAGGGTCGCCGGAGGCAACTGGCTTGCAGCCGGACAAGCAAAAAACGCTTGTCCGGCTGCAACCTGTTGCCTTATCCGGCTCCGGAGGGGAGCATTTCCAGAACGGCTGACGAGACAGATCAATCTTTTGCACCGCGGCAGCGGCAACTCCCACGGATGACACAACTTTCCCGATGACTGCTCCCACCGTCCCCGACACTGGGACGGTGGGAGCGAAAAACCCGGGTTATTGCGCCTATCGTCCATAACTTTGGGACGGTAGAAGCACCGGCGTGACACTTGAAGCCGGGAGAAACCGAGAGAAACCGCGAGCAGTCACGGTAAGTTTCAGGAAGCAGCGACGAGCCGTGGTCAGCCGCAGGTGCCCGGGGCGATCAGGAGGGAAAGGAAAAGCGGGGCCCGGCGAGGGCAGCGCTGGGATGAGGAGGAGGGGCAGTTGGATGCCCGGGCATCCAACTGAGCCGACGACGCAGACCAGGACGGCGTCTTTCTGACGACTGTTGGCCGGGACCGAAGGACCTGGCCAACCAGGAGGAGTCAGCCGTCCAGCAATCGAGCCGGAACAGCCCCGCCCTTTCCCGACGTCAGCCCGGGCGCCTGCGGCTGACCGCGGCAGAACACAGAACAACAGCCCGAACACCTGCCGCTGCCGGTCAGCCGCAGCCAGGCAGGGTTGGTCCGCTGAGCTCGGAGCGAAGCGGACCATCCTGCCTGGCGGGCGGTATTGATTCAAGTTAGAGGATGAACAGCGGGGAGGGCGTCATGCGGGGAAGGGGGCAGAGGCGCGGGAGGCGCGCATCTGAGCCGGCGTAGCAGGACTGAAGGGCGGCGGCATTCGTCCGGTAAGCCAGTTCGGGCGTATTGTTGTGCTCGGACAAGTGGCAGAGGAAGATGTTACGCAGGCCGGGGTGCACGAAATCCCGGAGAGCCTCGGCGCACTCGACATTGGAAAGATGTCCGTTGCCGCCGCAAATGCGATCCTGCAGATCCTTGGGATAAGGCCCGTGCCGCAGCATTTCCAGATCGTAATTGGACTCGATCACCACCGTATCCGCCTGCCGGGCAAACGCCAGCGCCTGCGGCACCATCCGCCCGATATCCGTCATGATCACGAACTTATGATCATCCAACATCAGCGCATAACCAAAGGTACAGGAGGCATCGTGCGGCACCTCGAAATACTGCGCCCGGATGCGTCCGGGGACCAGTTCGTTCCACCCGGGGGCCAGTTCCCGGCGGCAGCCGCCGTAATACTCCCCCGTGATGAAATGCCGGGACAGGGCACCCGCCAACTCCGGCGACGTCCACACCGGCTTGCCCAGGTGCTTGCAATACGAACCCAGCGAACGGATGTGGTCATTGTGGTCGTGGGTGATCAGCAGTCCGGCGAAATCCCCGAAACCCAGATGCTCCCGTTCCAACTCCTTCTTGAGGCGGCGCGGACTGAAACCCGCATCCACCAGCACCCCCGCCTCGCAGGCACCCTCTTCACTGAAAATCCCGATAAAATAGCAGTTGCCGCAGCTGCCGGAGGTGAAGGACTTGAACCTAATTGTTTTCATCCGAACAGTACTTGGAGATGACACTGTAGGAGTCCGCCACGCCGAGCTCACCCGCACGCGACAGGTCGATACAGCCTTTTTCCTTGTCCTTCAGATAGATCAAGACGAGGCCGCGGTTATAGTAGGCATCCCCCATTCCCGGGTAGAGTTTGATCGCCATATCGTAATTCTCCAGCGCCTCGACGAAGTGCGACGACAGGCACTCGAGGTTGCCGAGGTCAAAGTAGAGATACGGGATATCCGGCAGGATCGAGAGGGCCTCGCGGATGTCCGCGACCGCCTCGGAATAATCATAGGTCCGGGCCACCCGGTCACTCACGCGGGCCCGCGTAGTGCCGTCCGTATCCATCGAGAGGGTCTGCACATTCCCTTCGAGCGAAGCGATGAAGTCGATCATCTCCGCCTTCAGCACGCCCCGGTTCATCAGGTAGAACGCCTTGTAGTAGCGCGCATAGCGGTCGCGCTCGTTGTCGTCGCCGGCGGCGGCCACCGCCCTGTCAAACCAGCTCAGGGCGGAATTGAACTGCTTGCGCTGCAGTTCCTGGAGGCCCTTGACGAAATACTCCTCCGCGTTGGCGGTAAACAGATAGTTGTCCGTACCCTTGCTCTCCGCATTGCCGAGCGTGATCGGCGTAGGAGCGGCATCGATGAAGCGGTCGATCAGCACGTTCTCGTACCGGTGCGAGAGGGCCACGCTGCGGTTTTCCCGCTCGGGGGCAAGGCTGAACTTGTACAGCGGCCGCAGGCGGATGTCGATGTCGCGGTGCTGCAGGAGCTCGTTGTCGAAGTCCTTCTTCGCGAAATCCGCATCCAGCGCCAGCAGCGAGTTGTATTTGCGCGTCGTATCAGCAAAAGAAGCCTCCCCGCTGCGCGCACGGTAATCCCGCACCTTCTGCTGGGCCGTCTGGTAATCCGCCCGGGACTCGCGCATCCGGCCGAGCATATTCTCCACGTAGGAACGGTTCAGATACGCTTTCGCGAAATCGGGATACAGCTCGATGGACTTGTTGTAGTCCTCGAGGGCATCCTGCCAGCGGCCCATCTCCACGAAAATGGCCGCCCGGTTGTAATGTGCCAGGACGTTGCCCGGGTTGATGTTGATCACGCGGTCCATGTCCTCCAGCGCCTGCTCGAAGGCACCGACCTGGGCGTAGATGAGGCTCCGGTTGTAGAGCGTCAGGGCATTGCCGGGTTCGTAGTCGAGCACGGTATTGAGGTCGGCCATGGCCTCGTTGTAGCGCTTGGTCTCATAATAGAGCAGGGCGCGGTTGAAGTAGGCGAAGGTATTCTCCTTGTCCAGTTCGATGGCATGGTCCAGGTCCTCGATGGCCTCGTCGTAGCGTTTCTGCGAAGCATAGACCCGGGCGCGGCGGACAAAGCCTTCCGGCTCCAGCCGGTCCAGCCGGATTGCCCGGTTGTAGTCCTCCAGCGCCTTCGTGGTATCCGCAAGGAAGAGGTAGGAGGCTCCCCGGTTGAGATAGGCGGCGGGGTCCTTGGGTTCTTTCTTGATATAACGGTCGAAATCCGCCACGGCATCCTCGAACTTCTGCGCCAGGAAATTGGCCACGCCCCGGGAGAAATAGACGCCCACCTGGCCGGGGCGCAGTTCGAGCGCACGATCGAAATCGCGGAACGCCGCATCGTAGTCGCCGAAGCGGCTCTCGGTGATGGCCCGGTAATGGAACCCGTTGGTAAATACCGGATTGAGCCGGACGGAGGTATTGAAATCATTTTGCGCGCCGCGCAGGTCGCCCAGATTGTATTTGGCGATTCCCCGGAAGAAGAAACTCCAGTAATCCGTGGAGTCCAGCCGCGACAGGACATTGAAGTTCTCGATGGCCAGGGCATACTTCCCGTCGGACAACGCCTGCCGCCCCCGCCACATGAAGACATCCTTGTCATACTGGGCGAACACGGAAGATACTCCGAAGAGCAGCACGGCGATGGTCAGCAGAAACTTTTTCATTACCTTTGCAAAGATAATCAATTATCGGACCCGATTTGAAGCGAATCCTCAAAATCGTACTTCCAGCCCTGCTGATTTCCCTCTCCCTCCCCGGACAGGACGACAGGGCCGGAGTTCTCCGCGCCGAGGTGGCGTTCCTCGCCGACTCCCTGCAGACCGGCCGGGCCTGCGGTACGGCGGGCGCCCAGTCCGTGACCTTCTACCTGCTCCGCGAGCTGCGCAACGCCGGCCTGCGGACCACGGTGCAGAGTTTCCCCGCAGGGGAGAAAGCGGGGCACAACGTCGTCGCCGTGACGCCGGGCTGGTTCCGCTCCTACCTGGTGGTGAGCGCGTACTTCGACGGGCTGGGGACGCTGGACGGCACGCTTTATCCCGGGGCTGACGCCAATGCCTCCGGGGTGGCGGCCCTGCTCGCGCTGGCACGTACCCTGCCCGCGGACTGCACGGGCGACACCGGGCTGATCTTCGTCGCCTTCGACGGACACCATACCGATCTTTCCGGCGCCAAGGCCTTCCTCGACCGCTTCCGCGGCAAATATCCCCTCGCCGGGGTCATCAACCTCGACCAGATCGGCTCCACCCTCGCCCCGGTGCACAGCGGCCGTCCCGACTACCTGATCGCCCTGGGCGGAAATGCTTTCCGTGCAGGACTGGAAGCCGCCAATCGCCTGCCGCGCCTGGACCTCTCCTTCGACTACTACGGCAGCGCCTCCTTCACCGAACTCTTCTACCGGCGGATCGGCGACCAGCGCTGGTTCCTGGAAGCCGGCATCCCCGCCGTCATGTTCACCTCCGGCATCACGATGAACACCAACAAACCCGCCGACACCGCCGCCACCCTCGACTACGCCGTCCTCTCCCGCCGCCTCACCCTCATCGAAACCTGGCTCCGCAGCAGATTATGATCAAGGAAACCGTGACACGGAAGTGACTGATTCTCAACAATAACTAAAATCTCGGGTACCCTAAAAAAGCACCCGAGATTTCAGTTTTAGCTATAGATCAGCAAGTTGCTTGTCACGCCACACACGCCACACACCTGCGCGCCCCCGGGAAAAGGAAGGAAAGCCTGAACAAGGCGAAAAAGCGAAACGGCCACAGGCAGTTGCCCCGGGCGGGCATTTCCGCAGCGGAGCGAGGACGCTTCCCTGCCCGCCCGGGGCAAGCTGCCGGAGGCCGAACACAAAAAGCTGCCGGAAGAAGAACCGGGCCAAGGCGAAAACACGACAAGGCCGGATAATTCAGGAATATTGCTATATTTGTCAGATAGTATGAAAGCATTCTGGCAGATACTCAAGCGCTACGTCGCACCCTATAAAGGCTACGTCGGCGGATCAGTGATCCTCAACATCCTGTCCGCCATCTTCAACGTCTTCTCATTCTCCCTGCTCATCCCGATCCTCCAGATCCTCTTCAACGTAGGCGACACCCACTACGAATTCATCCCGTGGCACCGCGGCATGCCCTTCAACGAAATCTCCAACAACGCCTACTACTACGTCTCCCAATACATCGCAGACTACGGCCAGAGCCACGTCCTGCTGATGCTCTGCCTCATCTTCATCGCCATCGTCGCCATCAAGGTAGCCTGCTACTTCGGCGCAGCCGCCGTCATGGTCCCCATCCGCACCGGCGTCGTCAAAGACCTGCGCATGGAGATCTACCGCAAGATCCTCACCCTCCCCCTGGGCTTCTTCAGCCAGGAACGCAAAGGCGACATCATCGCCCGCATCAGCGGCGACGTACAGGAAGTGGAAACCTCCATCACCAGCACCATCGAGATGCTGATCAAGAACCCCATCCTGATCCTCATCTACCTCGGGGTACTGTTCCGCATGTCCTGGCAGCTCACCCTGTTCGTCATCATCTTCGCTCCCCTGATGATCGGCATCATCAGCGCCACCGGCCGCCGCCTCAAGGCGGATTCCGCAGAAGCGCAGAAATACTGGAGCGACACCATGAGCCAGGTCGAAGAGACCCTGGGCGGCCTGCGCATCGTCAAGGCCTTCCGCGCAGAGCGCCGGATGGACGCCCGCTTCGACGGCGTCACGGAATCCATGCGCCACAAGAACACCCAGGTGGCCGTCCGCCAGGCCAGCGCCCACCCGGTGAGCGAACTGCTCGGCTCGGCGATGATCGCCATCGTCCTGTGGTTCGGCGGCACCCTCATCCTGGGCGACCACGCCGTCATCGACGCCCCTTCGTTCATGGCCTACATGGCCATCCTCTACAGCGTCATCCAGCCCATCAAAGACCTCTCCAAAGCCGCCTACGGCATCCCCAAGGGCCTGGCCTCCATGGAACGCATCGACGTGATCCTCCATGCGGAAAATCCCATCCGGGAGTCCGCGGAGCCCAAAGCGCTGGACGGGCTGCACGACGCCATCCGCTTCAGCGGCGTCAAGTTCCGCTACGAAGACGGACGCGAAGTGCTGCACGGCATCGACCTGGAGATCCCCAAAGGCAAGACCGTCGCCATCGTGGGCGCAAGCGGCGCCGGCAAATCCACGCTGGTGGACCTGATCCCCCGTTTCTACGACGTCACCGAAGGCTCCATCACCATCGACGGCACCGACATCCGCGATGCCCGCCTGAGCGACCTGCGCGCCCTGATGGGCAACGTCAACCAAGACCCGATCCTGTTCAACGACACGATATTCAACAACATCGCCTTCGGCAAACAGGACGCCTCCCCCGAAGAAGTCGAAGCCGCCGCGCGCATCGCCGGCGCCCACGAATTCATCCTCGAAAAGGAAGAAGGCTACCAGACCAACATCGGCGACCGCGGCGTCAAGCTGTCCGGCGGACAGCGCCAGCGGATCAGCATCGCCCGCGCCATCCACAAGAACCCGCCCATCCTCATCCTCGACGAAGCCACCGCCTCGCTGGACACCGAGTCCGAACGCAGCGTGCAGGAGGCCCTGGAGAAGCTGATGCAGAACCGCACCACCATCGCCATCGCGCACCGTCTCAGCACCATAAAGAATGCCGACGAAATCATCGTGATGGACGACGGCCGCATCGTCGAACGCGGCAATCATGACGAGCTGATCGCCCGGGGCGGCTATTACCGCAAACTCCACGACATGCAGGCTCTCTAAGATGAGACAGAACCGTACACGCGTCATTCTCTTCCGGCTGGCGATGCTCCTGTACATCGTTGCCGTGGCCTATCTCTGCTTCGCCAACTTCAACAAACTGCCGGACGTGCCGAAGCAGTTCCTGGGCATCCGGATGGACAAGATCGTCCATTTCTGCATGTTCTTCCCCTTCCCGGTCCTCGCGTTCCTGGCATACGACGACCTGACCGAGAAACCCTGGCAGGCCCTCGCGGCCCTGATCAGCATCTGCGCCGTCGGCTGCATCTTCGCCGGCATCACCGAGATCATCCAGGGGTCGCTCCCCTACCGCAGGCAGGACATCAAGGACTTCGGCGCGGACTGCCTGGCCATCGGCATCTCCTCCCTGATGGTCTTCATCATCGACGTCGCACAAATGAAGAAAAAGAAAACCGAATGATACGCCGTTTCCCCGCCCTGCTGCTCTGCCTGCTGATCCTCCTCCCCGCCCGCGGACAGAACGTCCCCCGCGCCCGTGATTTCCGCACGATCTGCGACACCCTGGGCGCCCGGCTGGAGCGGCGCACCAGCGTCCACCAGCTCCTCTCGGTCACCAAGGTCGCCCAGAGCGGCAAGGCCCTGGACCTCACCTTCAACGCCGACCTCTCCTACTATCCCTGGCACACGGCCGATGTCGAATGGTTCCGCGGGCAGCTCGCCAAAGAATGGAAATTCGACGGCTTCACCCCCGGCAAAATCATCACCAACCGCTACAGCCTCGAGGAACTCGCCACCCCGACCCTGCGCGCCGACGGCAAGCCCTCCGACTACATCCACAAGACGGACGACCCCCGCGAGGCCCGGTCCCGCTTCATCGAGCAGGTCGGGGCGCGCACTTTCCCCAAGGGCCTGTCCGACCGCTACATCGTCCTGTGGCAGAGCCACGGGCGCTACTACGACGAATCCATGGACATCTGGACCTGGCAGCGCGCCTGCATCCACCGGACGGTCGAGGACATGTTCACCCAGACCTTCGTGCTGCCGCTGCTGATCCCCATGCTGGAAAATGCCGGCGCCTATGTGATGACCCCGCGCGAGCGGGACACGCAGTGGCGCGAGATCATCTGCGACAACGACCGCAGTTTCGACGGCCCGCGTGACGGGAAAATGCGCCAGGCCGGCCGCTACGGCGAGACCGGCACCTGGAGCGACGCCGGCGAAGGATTCGCCGACACCAAGCCCGCCTACACCTTCTCCGACCATCCGTTCCGCGCAGGCACGGCACGCCAGGCCCGCTGCTCCGGCAGCGAAGCGACGGCCCGGGCCACCTGGACACCCCGCATCACGCAGCGCGGCCGCTATGCCGTCTACATCTCGTACAAATCCCTGCCCGCCAGCACGAAAGCCGCGCACTACACCGTCCGGCACCTGGGCGGCGAGACCGAATTCACCGTCAACCAGCGGCGCGGCGGCGGCACCTGGATCTACCTGGGCACGTTCGAATTTGCCGAAGGCAGCGAGGGGCAGGTCGTCCTGGACAACCGGGGCGCGTCGGGCGAGGTCGTGACCGCGGACGCCGTCAAGATCGGCGGCGGCATGGGCAAGATCGAGCGCGGCGGCCGCACCTCCGGGATGGCCGCATCCGCGGAAGGCGCCCACTACTGGATGCAGTGGGCCGGCGCCGACAGCACCCTCACGCGGGGCTGGGAGACCGACTACACCAACGACTATGCCGCCCGCGGCGCCTGGACGGTCATGATGCGCGAGCAGAAAGAGATCCCCGTAGACCTCGCGCTCGCCTTCCACACCGACGCCGGCGTGACGCCCAGTGACAGCACCATCGGCACGCTCGCCATCTACACGCTCCGCTGCGACGGCGAGCGGGAATTCTCCGACGGACGCGACCGCATCATCAGCCGTACCCTCTGCGACTTCGTCCAGAGCCAGGTCGTCGAGGACCTGCGCCTGGACTTCGACAGCAAATGGTCCCGCCGGGGCCTCTGGGACCGCAGCTACAGCGAGCCCCGCACCGCCGGCGTCCCGGCGATGATCCTGGAGCTGCTGAGCCACCAGAACTTCTCCGACATGAAATACGGCCTCGACCCGGCGTTCCGCTTCACGGCCAGCCGGGCGGTCTACAAAGGCATGCTCAAGGCGCTGAGCGAGATCTACCACTGCCCCTATGTCGTGCAGCCGCTCCCGCCGCAGGCATTCGCCACGCAGCTGCCAGGCGGCAACAAGGTCTCCCTGCGCTGGAAAGGCACGCCCGACCCCAAGGAGCCGACGGCCGTCAGCGACGGCTACATCGTCTATACGCGTATCGATGACGGCGCCTTCGACCAGGGCGTGGAGACCACGGAGACCTCCATCGAGCTGCCTGTCCAGCCGGGCCATATCTACAGCTACAAGGTGGTCGCCTACAACGCCGGCGGCAAGAGTTTCCCGTCCGAGATCCTCTCGGTGGGCATCCCGGGCGGCAGCCAGAAAGCCCCGGTCCTGATCGTCAACAACTTCGACCGCGTCAGCGCTCCCGCCTGGGTGGAGAGTCCGGGATTCGCCGGCTTCGAGAGCCGCCTGGACACCGGCGTCCCCTACCTCAACGACATCGGCTACATCGGGGAGAACTATGAGTTCCGCCGCTCGGCGCTCTACGTGGACAACGAATACCCCGGATTCGGCGCCTCCTATGACGACCATGCCGGACAGATCATCGCCGGCAACAGCTTCGACTACCCCTACGTCCACGGGAAAGCCCTGCTGCGGCTCGGCTATCCCTTCTATTCGATGTCCCGGGAAGCGTTCTGCGCGTGGGAAGGGCCCGTCTTTGCGGTGGACCTGATCTGCGGCAAGCAGGGGCGCACGCCCACCGGCCGCGGCGAGAAGCCGGACCGTTTCGGCGTCTGGCCGGAATCCCTCACCGGAGCCCTGCGCAAGGTCGTGCAGACCGGCGGCAACCTGCTCGTGAGCGGGGCGGCCATCGCCTCCGACCCCGAAGGGGACGCCCGGGCCAATGCCTTCCTGGAGGAGGTACTCGGCATCAAGCTCGCCAACCCCTTCGGCACCAACACCGGCTGCATCGCCGACATGCCGTTCAGCAAGGATCCCAACGAACAGATCTACTGCGTGGAGCGTCCGGACGGCCTCAAGGCCGCGGGCAAGGGCGCCAAGGTATGGCTACGCTACCCCGGCTCGCTCTATGCGGCCGCCGTCTGGAACCAGGGAGACAACTACAGGACCGTCTCTCTCGGCGTACCGATCGAGACGGTCCTCAAAGATGCCGACCGCGAGTGGATCCTCCGGCAGGCCCTGGATTACCTCTACAACGGGAAGAAACCCGCAACCCGCCGCTAGCGCAGCGGATTCTTGTCCGACTTGTACCAGTCGATGAAATGCCCGATGCCCTCGTGGAGGGACACATGCGGCTTATAGCCCATGTCCCGCTCCAGTTTAGTGGTATCGGCATAGGTCTGGTACACGTCGCCCGGCTGCATCGGCAGCATGATCTTCTCGGCGGGACGCCCGAGGGCCCCTTCGATCTCGGAGATGAAATCCATCAGCTTGACCGGATTGCTGCAGCCGATGTTGTAGACCTCGTGCATGGCCGGAGCCTTGTCCAGCACGCGGACCACGCCCTCGATGATGTCGTCGATGTAGGTGAAGTCCCGCATCATGTCGCCGTTGTTGAAGACCTTGATGGGCTTGCCGGCGCTGATGGCGCTGGCAAACAGCATCGGGGACATGTCCGGACGGCCCCAGGGGCCGTAGACCGTAAAGAAACGCAGGCCCGTGGCCCTGATCCCGTAGAGCTTGCAGTAGCAGCTGGCCATCAGTTCGTTGGACTTCTTCGTGGCGGCGTACAGGCTCACGGGGTTGTCCACCTTGTCCTCCTCGCTGAAGGGCGTCTTCTCGTTGCCCCCGTACACGCTGCTCGAGCTGGCATAGACCAGATGCTGCACCGGATAGTGGCGGCAGCACTCGAGGATGTTGACGAAGCCGACCAGGTTGCTGTCCACGTAGGCCCAGGGATTCTCGATGGAATAGCGCACGCCGGCCTGTGCGGCCAGGTTGACCACGGCGTCGAACTTCTCCGCCTCGAAGAGGGCGGGAAGCGCCTTGCGGTCGGCGATGTCCATCTCGATGAAACGGAAGCGGTCGCTGCGGATTTCCGCCAGGCGGGCGCGCTTGAGCGCCACGGGATAATAGTCATTGAGATTATCGATACCGACCACCTCGTCGCCCCTGCCGAGCAGGCGCTGCGTGAGGTGGAAACCGATGAAACCGGCAGCGCCGGTGACCAGAACTTTCATATAATGCTTAAAAATTGATTGCCAATGTCGTACAGACGACGCCGCTGTAAGGATCCACCGTCGGCGCCAGGACCACCTGTGCGGGCCGCTTCACCCCGTCCCAGGCGATGGTGGGGATGTGCAGCAGGCGCTTGGTCGGCTCGAGCAGCCATTGCCCCACGTGGGCCGTCAGGATGCCGAGTCCGGCCCCGGCCAGGCAGTCGCTCAGCCAGTGCCAGTTGTTGTAGTTGCGCATCACGGCCACGGTCGTGGCGACCGCATAGGCGCCGGCGCCCCAGCCCCAGCCGTATTCCATGCGGACCAGTTCCGCACCGAAGAACACCCAGTCCGTGTGGCCCGAGGGGAAGGAGCGCGTGTCCACGCCGTTGGGTCGCGGCGAATTGATGACTTCCTTCATCGTCCAGGAGATGGCCCCCAGCGACAGGGCGCCCAGCGCCGTCTCGAGGGTCCGGTCCACGAAGGCATGCTCGGAGCGCACGCCGACGAGCCCCAGCCCCAGGTCCATGGCGAGGGGCAGGTATTGGATGTAATTGTCGAAATTCCGCTCGGGGCGGCCCTGCCGCCACTCCTCCTGCACCCAGCGGTTGACCGGGACATCGATGGCGTCATGGGCAAAGCAGTGGATCGCGATGCCGGAGCCCAGCAGGACGCCGGGGGCGATCAGCTGGCGGGCATGGAACGCACTCGTGTCCACGCGCGCGGCCACCTGAGCGCGGGCCACGGGACCCGTGAGCAGGAGCAGCAGGCTCAGGATGGGCAGCAGGCGTCTCATCGGCCTGCGTACATCTGTTCGTAATACTTCTCGTATTCGCCGCTGGTGACGCGGTCCATCCACTCCTGATTGTCCAGGTACCAGCGGACGGTCTTCTCGATGCCTTCCTCGAACTGCAGGCTCGGCTCCCAGCCCAGCTCCTTCTGCAGCTTGCTGGAGTCGATCGCGTAGCGCAGGTCGTGTCCGGCACGGTCGGTCACGTAGGTGATCAGGTCCATGTCGGCGCCTTCCGGACGGCCCAGCACGCGGTCCACCGTATTGATGAGGACCTTGATGATGTCGATGTTCTTCCACTCGTTGAAGCCGCCGATGTTGTAGGTCTCGGCCACCCGGCCCTTGTGGAAGATCGTATCGATCGCCCGGGCGTGGTCCTCGACATACAGCCAGTCACGCACGTTCTCGCCTTTCCCGTACACGGGGAGCGGCTTGCGGTGCCGGATGTTGTTGATGAACAGCGGGATCAGCTTCTCCGGGAACTGGTAAGGACCATAGTTGTTGGAGCAGTTCGTCACGATCGTCGGCAGGCCGTAGGTGTCGTGGAAGGCACGCACGAAGTGGTCGCTGGAGGCCTTGGCGGCGCTGTAGGGGCTGTGCGGCTGGTACTTGAGGTCTTCGGTAAAGAATTTCTCACCGTAGGCGAGGTGATGCTTGCCGCTGCTGGCCTTCGTCGTGAACGGCGGCTCGATGCCCTCGGGATGCGTCATCTCCAGCGCGCCGTACACCTCGTCCGTGGAGATGTGGTAGAAGCGCTTGCCTTCGAATTTCTCCGGCAGCGTCTCCCAGTACAGCTTCGCGGCCTGCAGCAGCGAGAGCGTGCCCATCACGTTGGTCTTGGCGAAGGTGAAGGGATCCTTGATCGAACGGTCCACGTGGGACTCGGCGGCCAGGTGGATGATGCCATCCACGTGCTCATCCTGCACCAGCTGGTAGATGGTGTCGAAGTCGCAGATATCGGCCCGGACAAAGCGGTAGTTGGGCTTGGACTCGATATCCCGGAGGTTCTCCAGGTTGCCGGCGTAGGTCAGCTTGTCCACGTTGATGATCTTGTACTGCGGGTATTTGTTGACAAACAGCCGCACGACATGGCTGCCGATGAAGCCGGCGCCGCCCGTGATGATCAGGGTCCTTTCGTAATTCATAATCGGTAATGCTTCAATTATCAGACAAAAATAGTTAATTTTGCACACAATGGCAACGAGACCCCCGATATATCTCTACACCGACGGAGCATCCAGCGGCAATCCCGGTCCCGGCGGCTGGGGTGCCGTCCTGCGCTGCGGCGACGCCCGCAAGGAGCTCTCCGGCGGATTCGCCCGGACCACCAACAACCGGATGGAGCTGCTGGCGGTGATCAAGGGCCTGGAGGCCATCAAATGGGAAAACGCGCAGGTGCAGGTCTACAGCGACTCCACCTACGTGGTCAAGACCGTCACCGAGGGCTGGAAACGCAAGAAGAACCACGACCTCTGGGCGCAGTTCGACGCCATCGCCGCCCGCTTCCGGCTGGAGTTCCACTGGATCAAGGGGCACGCCGGCCATCCCGAGAACGAGCGCTGCGACCGCCTCGCCGTCGCGGCGTATTCCCTGCCCGGCCTGCCGCCGGACGAGGGCTATGAGAACGACAATGTCATCCCCGGCCTGACCGGGGATCAAAAATAACAGATATGCAAAACGGAAAAATCATAGTAGGCATCACCCAGGGCGATTCCAACGGTATCGGTTACGAGGTCATCATCAAGGCGCTCGCCGACCCGCGGATCCTGGAGCAGTTCACCCCCGTCATCTACGGCTCCTCCAAGCTTTTCGGCTTCTACCGCAAGACCATCCCCGAGGTGGAGCAGATGGACACCAACGTCATCAACACCGCCGCTGACGCCCATCCCAAGCGCATCAACATCGTGAACTGCCTGCCGGACAGCGCCTATGCCGAGCCCGGCCAGGCCACGGCCGAATCCGCCAACGGCGCCATCCAGTCGCTCAAGTCCGCCATCGGCGAACTCAAGCAGGGGCTCATCGACGTGCTCGTCACCGGCCCGATCAACAAGAAGGCAATGTCCAACGAAGGTTTCGGCTTCCCCGGCCACACCGAATACATCCAGAACGCCTTCGGCGCCCCGGATTCGCTGATGTTCATGGTCAGCCACCGGCTCCGCCTGGCCGTTGTCACCGGACACATCCCCCTCAAGGACGTGGCCGCGCAGATCACCGAGGAGCGCATCCTGAGCAAGCTGCGCCTCATCAACAACTCGCTCAAGCAGGACTTCGTGGTGGACCAGCCCCGCATTGCCGTGCTCAGTCTCAACCCCCACAGCGGCGACGGCGGCCTGCTCGGCACCGAAGAGCAGGACATCATCATCCCCGCCATCAAGAAGGCCACCGACGAGGGCATCCTCGCTTTCGGTCCCTTCTCCCCCGACGGATTCTTCGGGCTTAACCATTTCGAAGACTTCGACGCCACGCTGGCCATGTACCACGACCAGGGGCTCGCTCCCTTCAAGGCCCTTTCCTTCGAGGACGGCGTCAACTTCACCGCCGGCCTGCCCGTCATCCGCACCTCGCCGGACCACGGCACGGCCTTCGAAATGGCCGGCCGCGACGAGGCGGATCCGCGCTCGATGCGCGCCGCCATCTTCACCGCGATCGACATCTTCCGCAACCGCCTGGAGTGGCAGGACCTGCAGGAAGGCAAAATGCCCGAGCATTCGCTCGGGCATGAAAAGCCGCGTCGCGACGGAAGGCCGCAGATCGCGTAATCGTTTCAAACGCTACCAGACAGCCGCGGACTGCTTTTCCGCTGCATCCTGCAGGTCTTTGGGGACGTTGACGAAGAAGTCGTAGCCCGTGCGCTGTTCGATGGCGTCGATGGTGGTGGCGAAACTCGAATAAGACGCACCCGTGTGGGACTCATTCGTGAACAGATAAGCCACCCCCTTCGCCGCCGTCATCGTGCCTGAGGTATTGAACGAGCACTTCATCAGGAGCTTGTAGAAGTGGCTCGGGATCGGTACGCCGTCCAGGGTCTTGCTTCCCTCATACAACACACCGACCACCACGTAGAGCGTATCCCGTCCTTTCGGTGCGTTCGAGACGACGGCATTCTCCAGGGTATTCCACACTCCGTCGTTGAAGCCGTTCTGGTACTGGAGGGCCTGGTTGGTGTTGTAGAAGGTCTGCTTGTTCGCTTCCGTGGTGGCCTGACGGTAGTTCGAGGCCACGAAATGGCCGCGGCTGAAGCCGCTCCCGCTTGATTCCTGCTGCCAGGATGAAGGCAGGGCCGGATCTTCTTTCCAGTTGCCCGTACGTCCCAGATCGTTATCGGGGTACATGTCCTTGTGCATCACGAAGGCCGTCCAGAGCGGCGCCTGCTTGTTGCCGTCCACCAGGGTAGTGTAATTGCGGATCACTTTGCCGCCGTCCTTGTAGGTGTGGGTCACCACACGCTGCATCGAGTTCGTCGTCTGGTGCGAGTACCACTTGTAACCGAAGGTCTCGTTGCCGCTGGAATACTTGGTGCCGGACTGCAGCGGGATGGCGGGCATCTCGTAGTTCGACAGATACGGACGGTAGTCGAACTGGCCCTCGGAGGAGGAAGTCGTGAAGGACTTCACCTCGCCGAAGTAGGTCTTCGTCGACTGCGTCGCTGCGTCATAGACCACGACGTATGCCTGGTACCAGTAGGTCCTGCCGGCTTCGAGGCTGGACAGGTTCACGGAGAAGGAGTCCGAACTCTTGGCAGAACTGTTCAGGCCCGATTCATTGGTCAGGGATGAGGACGAGGTGCCCCAGCGGATGCCGTAGTCACGGACATCCGTCATGTTGGCGAAACTACCGGAGAGGGTTGCCCCGGCGGTGGTCACCGAGCTCGCAGCCCCTGTCGTGACCACCGGATCGGAACCTCCGGTCCCGGGCAGTCAATCAAAAGTAATTTTCAGGCTGACAATCCGGACCTGCGCGTTGTTCTCCTTGTTGTTGGTCAGGACAACGGAGTTGGACGAACCCGTCCAGACATCATTGGCAAAAGATCCTTCTGCGAAGCAGGCTGCGGTAGCCTGATAGTTGCTCACCGCACCCGTGTTTGAGTCCGTGTACTCGGGCGCAAATGAAAACTCGATCTTGGTAATCTTCTTGCTGGAAGAGATCGTCAGGGTATTGCCGCCATACATGCGGGCACTCGTGCCAGCATCGTAATACTTCGGCGCATTCTTGGTATTGGTTCCACCGGCGAAGGTCAGCGTAACGTTCTCCCCGTTGACGGTTGTTAAACTAGAAGCATTCGCAAACTTGTAACCGGAGAAGGTGATCGTCTCGGTATTGCCGGACACCTCGGAACCGCTGCCCTGACCGCCTTGCTCACCGCCTTGTTCTTCTCCTTGCTCACCACTGCCGGAAGTATGGCTGACGTAGTAGGCATACATCACCTCAATCTTATCATCCTGGCCTTCCTTGGTGTAAGTGTACCGATAACCGATCAAGGTGACCGTATCACCGGCTTTCAGGCCCAGGCTGGCAAAACTCTTGTCGTTGGTAGCGCCGTAGCCGAGATCCGTCTTGGTCAGGCCGTAGACATAGACCGTTCCGGTCTCATCCACCAGGTCGAAGTTGCCGTAAGTAGTGTTAACGTTGCCGGAGATCGTACCGGTCAGCTGGTACTTCTGCGTCTCGGAAGGAGCGGCCGCATTGAACTGGGCGACCGTCACTGCCTGGACGCCTGCCGGAGGTTCCGGAGTATCGCCGCCCTGTTCGCCACCTTGTTCTCCTCCACCTTGCTCTCCGCTGCCGGAGGTATGGCTGACGTAGTAGGCATACATCACCTCGATCTTATCATCCTGGCCTTCCTTGGTGTAAGTGTACCGATAACCGATCAAGGTGACCGTATCACCGGCTTTCAGGCCCAGGCTGGCAAAACTCTGGTCATTTTTCGCGCCATAGCCGAGATCCGTCTTGGTCAGGCCGTAGACATAGACCGTACCGGTCTCATCCACCAGGTCGAAGTTGCCATAAGTAGTGTTGACATTGCCGGAAATCGTACCAGTCAACTGATACTTCTGGGTTTCAGAAGGCTCAGCCGCATTGAACTGGGCGACCGTCACTGCCTGGACGCCTGCCGGAGGCTCCGGGGTATCGCCGCCCTGTTCGCCGCCTTCATCCGGGGTCTTGCCGGTGCCATCGACCTTGACGGGGATCTGGAAGACCTGACCGCGGTAGTCGGTCTTGGTGAAGGCCGGCGTCGTGACCGTGACAACGGTCTCACCGTCGGCGACCGGGGTGATCTTGACGACATCGCCGACAACCTCGGCCTTGGCAATGCGCTCATCATTGGAGACAGCCGTCACCTTATCACCCTCGTTGATGGCATGATCTTCCACCTCGCTGAAGGTCAGTCCGTTCACGAAGAGCTTCACCTGATCGTCGGCACTGATGACCAGCGGATTCTCCTGGGTATAATTCTTCCCGCCATCGATCGTAATCTCCGCGTCCTCGCCGTCCACCGGCTCTTCGGTCTCACTGCCGTACACCGGATCGATCTGGACATTGAAGGTAAAGTCCTTGGAGAGGTTGTAGATGTCGCCCACCAGGTTGGTACGGCCGTTCATCTTGACCGGCACGGTTCCCAGGCCGGCTTCCGAGGCCATGCCGCTCTCCTTGAAGGAAGTCACTTCCACCTTCCCTTCAGAAGGCACGAGTACGAAGTTCATGCCGACATACTTGTGCGTCTGTGCGTATTTCCCGAAGGGGGCCGTCGCAATGCTCCGGTTGCTGAACACCACCGGGGAGACATCGCCGGTCGCCTTTCCCTCGAAGAGGTTGAAGGTCGTCGGCGCCTTCACGGTCATCGCGGAACTGAAAGTCGTTTGCCCGGAGGGCACTTTGTCATTCGGCACCAGCACGTTGACCTGCGCGAAGGGGCGCTTCAGCGTAACGCTGTAGTTCGTGGTGGAGGAATTGACATCCACGGTCGCGAAGAACGCATCCAGATCGGGGTTGTTGGCCTGGAGGCCGGACTTGTAGCTGAACGTCGCAACTTTGTTGGGCGCGAAGTTCACATCGTATGCGCCCGCCTTCTGGGCGAAGAAGACCACTTTGTAGGAAACGCCCTTGGAGAGCGTCAGGGTGATGGTCTTGGCCGTGGTGCTGTTGAGACTCTCCACAGCCCCGTAACCATTGCCGCCGATCTTGGAGGAGGAGATCAGGGAACCGTCGGAAGCGCTGAATGCCGCGACATACAGCTGGAACGTACCCGCAGCGTTATCCAGGGCCGTGTTGTCTGCCTTGGTCATCGCGCTGCCCAGGTCCACCTGGAACGAGACCGGCACCGGAGTGCCACCCATCGCGGGATCCGCCACAGGGGTCAGTTCCTTCATACAGGAAGGCAGGACCGCCAGGGCGGCCATCGCCATCAGGGAATAAAAAAACCTCTTCATCATTGATATATCTTTTTGTTTTATCGTCATTTCACTTGAATCTCCAGGGTCACCACCATCCGGCGTCCGCCCTGAAGGGTAATATCCGCCTCGACGGTATGGGCGCCACCCTGCGTCAACTGCAGGGAAGTCCCGCTCACGGAAACGCCGTCATACGACCACCGGACCGCGCTGGCAGTCATCCCTTCGGGCATATCCAGCGCCAGGGCAAAGCTGCTTCCGGCAGCATACGTCCCGCCTCCGGGATTCCGGATCACCGGATAGTCCAGTCCGGCCGAGGGGACCGCAGCCTTGAAACTCACCTGCCCGCCGGAATAAGCGATATCGCTCAGAACAACCTGGGAGTCGACGCCATTCCAGCTCTTCGCCGTATAGTCAGTCACTTTCCTAGAGCCCGGGAAGGGGATCTCAGGGGCATAGTTGTAGTTGAAATAATACTCTTCGTACTCATCATCATACTCAAATCCGAAGAGCAGATCCCCTTGATCTGCCGCAGGGACCACGTAGAAGCAGGGATGACTGCCATTCTCGTTGATGGCATTGTACTGTCCCCAGTTGCTCCACAATTCGGAGGCGGCCACGCTGCCGGCCCCGTCGATACTGACCTGGCAGGCAGACTTGTCTACATGATAGACGATCATGCCATGGGCGGGAAGGTATTTGTCCCAGCCGTCATCGTTGCGGCATTCATACACGAAATACTCCCCTTCCTGGTCGGTCGGGGTCTTGAATGCCTTGTTGTTTTGCACCGAACCCAGCGTATAGGTGCCGCTGGCCGGGATCTCTTCCAAGGCGTTCTCGTCCAGCCAACCCAGCAGGATGCGCTCCTCGATATTGAAATACGGAGGGGTACGGCCGTCATTGTTGTAAGCACCGCCGTCCATCGTCGAGAAGTCGAAGAGTCCGGCAGCCCGGCCGTTGGTGGAATAGTCTGTGTCATAGAAATCCGGCAGGCCCATCGCGTGGCCGAACTCATGGCAGGCCGTGCCGATGCCGCACATCGAATCAGGACTGTCCGAATAATTGCCGTTCAATTCATTCGTGCAAGCATAGCTGCTTACCGTCTTGCCATCCGCAGTAAACCCGGAGAATTCCCACTGGTGAGGCCAAATCGAATCCGCATCATCGGAATCAGCCTCCCCGTAACCGGCATAATACATGAACACCAGGTCCACTTCCCCGTCACCGTCGTTGTCATACCGGCTGAAATCGATCTGCCCGTCCAGTGCCTTGCAGGCCTCGGCGACCGCTGCTTCAGGACGCAGATCATAGCCTTCCTCGTCGTTCCCCCCGTAATATGCCTTTGAATTGGAAAGCGTCACGGGACCATAGACATCGAACACCGGCTCGAAAATGCCGTGCGAGTTATCATAATAAAAATCCCGGGCGGAACCGGTGCCGCCGTTTTCCGAATAGCCCTTTTCATTCAGCAGCGCAGTGAAAGCCGCCTTGGGATTATCTACCGTAAATTTCTTGTCCGTGAACTCCACCAGGACCACCAGGAAACGCTTTTCGCCGACTGCCACATGCGAAGCGGCACGGCGGAGACGGTTCTTGCGGGCAGATTCCCGGCGATTGGCAGCGGCACGGCGGATCTGCATGGGGTTCACCCCCTGTGCTTCACGCCACCAGCCGTCCGCGTCCTTGCGGACGACACGTCCCCGGGCGTCCGTGATCCAATGGCCGAATTCATCGCCATGCAGACGGATCATCAGCGTACTGCCATCCGGCTGCGTAACCTTGAATTGGCCCGGCCTCGCCGGGACGGCGAAAAGGGAGAGCGCCGCACACAGGCAGGAAAGAATCAGCAATATCTTTTTCATAGGCCTTTACTTCAAAATGATAAAACCGTTGCCCCGCTTGTCGGCAATCCATACTTTGCGGTCTGCCACCTTCACCACACTCATCGGGTAGTTCTTGTCCATCACCTGCGTGAGGCCTTTCTTCCAGCTGACCGAGAGGGACACGGCGTCACCTTCCTGCATCGTGTCCGCAAACCCGGAGATGACCAGCTGCTCATTGTCCGAAGGACGCAGCAGCGCGAAGGTCAGGGTATTGCCGTCATACTCGCGGAGGTACTGGTCCGTGCCGGCGGCGTAGCTGCGCGTCCGGTCAGACAGATAGGCGCCCGGCTCCGAATGGGAAAGGATTTCCTCCGAGCGGTCCTCGCCGCTGCGGCGATAGATGGAGACCAGTTTCGTCTGGCCGGAACTCTTGGCATAGCAGCTGAAACGGGGTGCGCCGGTATTGTAGCAGATCATATTCCGCTCTCCGGCAGCCGCATAGATCATGACACCGTCCTCGGAAAAATCGATGGTCCACTTCGCATAGTCCGACAGTTCGGTGACCGTCCGCAGATAGTTCTGCTTCGTACTCGTCGCCGCCAGGTAGCCGTCACCGACCCCCAAGTGCCAGCCGTCCTCCGCACTGCCATCCAGGACAATGATCTGCACATCGTCGCCCGGTTCGGAAATCGAATCCCCGGAAATGGTAACGTCCGCAGGGTTGCGGTAATCGCTATTCTGGGCCCCAAGCGCCACGGATTCCGCAGGATAGACGATCAGGATCTCATCCCCCGCCTGCAGTTCGGAGACATCGGACACGAGCACGAAGTCCCCCGCCCCGCCGGACGGCTGCTCCGGCATATTCTTGACTTCGACGGGAATGACGAACTCCCCGGAGCGATAGGTTGCTTTGGTATATACCGGCGTCGTCACCGTGATTACCGTCTCTCCGTTGCTCTCCGGGGTGATCACCACGTCACTGCCGACGATCTGAACAGAAGCCACGGACGGGTCCTTGGAGACAGCCTTCACTTTCCCGCCATTTGCATTCTCTTCCACTTCGGAGAATGAGTCGCCGTTGACCCGCAGGGCCACGATCTTCGGCTCGCCGGCATCGATGACCAGCGAGGAGCCATCGGCATAAGTCGACCCGTCCGCCAGGGTGATCTCCGTATCTTCGCCGTCGATCGGCACCTCCTCATCCTGTCCGCCGAATTCCGGGACAATCACGATGCTGAAGCTGGCGGTGAAATCCAGGGCATACAGATTGCCCACCAGGTTGGTGCGGCCGTTCATCTTGACCGGGATCCGGCCCAGGCCGGCAGGGACCTTCATGCCGCTCGCCTGGAAGGAGGTCACTTCCACCATCCCGTCCGCGGGCACCAGCACGTAGTTCATGCCGACATACTTGTGCGTCTTTTCGTATTTCCCGAAGGGAATCGTATCAATGCCGTTATCCGAGAAGGCAAGGAGCGCGCGCTCGCCGGTCGCCTGCCCGGTATAGAGGTCGAAGGCCGTCGGTGCTTTCACGCTCATCGAGGAGCTGAAAGAGCTCAGGCCGTCGGGGACATTGTCCGTCGGCACCAGCACGTTGAGCTGCGCGAAGGGGCGCGTCAGCGTGACATCGTAGGTCGTAGCCGAAGGGGTGACGTCCACCGACGCGAAGAAGGCGTCCAGGCTCGCGTCGTTGGCTTTCGGGGCCGCTTTGTACGCAAAGCGTGCCTTGTTGCCGGATGCGAACTCCACATCGTATGCGCCTTCCCGCTCGGCGAAGAAGACGACCTTGTAGGAGCCGCCTTTGGAAAGGGCCAGGCTGACAGAGGTTTTGCCGTTCAGGGTCACAGGGCCCGGGTAGTCCGAACCGCCGACCCTGGAGACGTCCAGCAGGGCTCCGTCAGAAGCGTTGAACGCCGCGACATAGAGTTGGAAATCACCGGAGGCATCGTCCAGAGCGGTGTTTTCCGCCTTGGTCATCGTGCCGGGGATATCCACGCTGAACGACACGTTCACGGGTGTACCGCCGTCCCCGCCCGGGGCGAGTTCATGGATGCAGGATGTTACGGCAAATGCTGCCGCAACAGAAATTATTGAAAATAAAAGCTTTCTCATCTAGGGTCGGCTCGGTTATCGTTCGTGTCTGGAGTAAGGATACAAATATACAAAATTATCCCCTTCCGGACAAGTCCGCCGACCCGTTATTTCCGGATTCGGACGATATGCTACTGGACGTGCAGGGTATAGCTTGCCGACGCCTGATTGAAATTGTCGCTGGCCTCGGCCGTGGCCGTGATGGTGCTCGTGCCGGAGGCGACCAGCGTGATCACATTGCCTTCGATCGCAGCCACCGCCGGATCGGAAGAAGTCCAGGTCACCGCCGTCTTGGCGCCAGTGACTGCCTGCAAGGCATACGCACCCCCGCGGGCGGCGTCCTCCGTGCTGTTGGCAAATTTCAGCGTCTGGTTCTTCTTTTGAGTCGAATTCCCGCCCGTACCGACATACACCTTCACCTGGGTCCCGGCGGAGCCGTAGGTGTCGGACTTGGTGCCGGGGCCGACCGTGATGCCGACGGTCGTGACGCCGTCCGCAACACCCGTTATGTAGATTTTCTTCAATTCGGAATCCGCATAAGCCTTCACGATCTTCGTGTCGCCGGAAGTCGCCAGGATGCCGCTGGTCGTGCCCGGGAAGTTCAAAGTCAATTCTTTGGACACGCCGGCAGGGAGATAGATATAACCTTCCACGGCCGCGCCGCCCGCCGTCATGCGGACCTCACGGGCGTTCACGTCGGCGTCCAGTTTCTCCGGATCACACGCCGTCACGGCAACAGCCGCCGCCACGGCCATCATAAAAAACAGAACCTTTTTCATCACGCTGCAAACTTACGATTTTTCTCCGTCTTTTCAAGCTGGTTTCCTGTTATTTCTAGAATTTGTCCCGGGCGCGGGTCGCAGCGGGCAGCCCGAGGCACGCGAGGACCCGCCGGGAAAGATAAAGTACACATGACGATTTGGTTTGAATTGAATGCGGAAGGATACGAAATAATCCCCACATGTCCCCCGCAACCATATCACCCTTCCCGCGCCGGCGTGACTTCCGCCTTCCCCTTCCGCCCTGCCGTGATACCTGCCGTCCCTTCCCGCGCTTGCCGTGACAAGCAAATATATAATAATCAACAAGAACCGGAATCTCGGGGTCCTATTTCGGTGCCCCGAGATTCTCGTTTTAACTGACCGCCAACCACTTACATGTCACGCTAAATGTCCCGGCCTGAAAAAAGAAAAGTCGTCGGACAGAGAATAAGGTCCCGGCCCGTCGGGCAACCGCCTAACGCTGATAGTAACGCCAGTGGGCCTTCACAAATACCTTTTTTACCGTTGAATACGCGCCAATGGCCACGCACACGAACGCGTCTGGCTCTTGCACCTTGTACAAGTATACCAACTATAAGGACTCTTGTTGTTATCATGGAAATACTGTTATTGAGCGTGGGTCCTCGTGGGATAGAAGTACATCGCCCGTCTTAGAAAAGAAAGAGAACGCCACGCCTTCGCAGGTCTGGCGCTCTCCATAGTTTAACAACAAGAGCCGTTCATCCACGGCTAACAGTATTCCAATTGCAAAGGTAGTAATTCCAGGCAATTCTCCAAGGGTGGTTTTGCTCTCGATAGTGAGAAAATCGTTTTGTGTTGAAAATGGCCCGATCTCAAGCACAGTTTGGTTCGGCAGGGTAGCGAATGACGGTTGGACACCTGGCCACGTTCACGAATGCGTCAGAGATGACGCACCCGGGGGGATCCTGATGGCTTGTCTAGTCCTGATATAAGTTTACCGATGTTGAACAATAAGTAGTTAGGACAAAGAAGTCCTGATATCGGTTTACGATGATATCGCGAAGATAGTCTATTTTCGCGATATTATTTATCCTGGCATCTGTGATTGTCGCCT
>JAFTCB010000056.1 GCA_017454905.1 Bacteroidales bacterium | reverse complement strand
CTCCTCCTCCTCCTCCTCCTCCTCCGGCATCAGGCCGACCCGGCGCGCCTCCGGGTATTCTTCGGCCGGATTCAATGACAAGCGGAACTCCGTCCCCTTTCCGGGCTCACTCTTCACGTCCAGGCCAATCCGATGCAGGTCGCACAGGTTCTTGACCAGCGCCAGGCCGATTCCCGTCCCGATGGCTTCGCCCGAGCCATCGGCCCGGTAATACCGGTCAAAGATGTGCTCCAGATCATCCGCCGCAATTCCGACACCCGTATCGCTGACTGACAGTTCCACCCGGTCCTCCTTTTGCTGGAGCGAAAGCACGATCCGGCCTGAAGGGGTGAATTTACGGGCATTGGAGAGCAGGTTATTAAGGATGATGGTGAGCAATTCGGCATCATACCACAAGCGGATGCCGGGTTCAATCGCCAGGATGACCGACACGGATTTGTCTATGGACAGATCCCGGAACTGGCTCCCGATGGAATCCACAAATGCAGACAGATCACCATACTCCACGGCCAGACGCCGGTTGTTCGTCTCAGTCTTGCGGAATTCCAGCAACTGATTGACCAGCCCCAGCAGTTGCTGGGCGCTCTGCTTGACCTTACCGATCCGGCTGCGGGCTTTCGCCGGGATCTCCTTGTCCTCGGCAAGGTCCGCCAGCGGCCCCAGGATGAGCGTCAGCGGGGTCCTGAGTTCATGGGTCACATTGGTATAGAACACAAGCCGTTCCTCACTGGCCTGCCGCTCCTGCAGGAGCCTTTCCTGATGCAGCTTCAAGCGACTCCGCCTTGCCATCCGGCGGCCTTGGCGGGTTAACGCATACGCCAGGGCCGAGAGGAAAAGCAGGATATAAAAACCTTTGGCCCACCAGGTCAGCCAGAACGGCGGACGGATGACCAGGTCCCTGGAGACAAAATCATCCTTCCAATCCCGGGAATGGAGGCGCGAGCGGACCTGAAGGGTATGCCGTCCATATGGCAGCTGGTGGAACTCCAGTTCCGGACCGCAGGAATGCCAGGCCGGATCGAGATCAGGGATCCTGTAGGCGTATTCGACACTGCCGGCAAAGGCGTGGTCCGGGACCCGGAAACGCACGTGCAGATTATTGTGGCGATAATCGGTCGAAAACCCGGATGCCGGAGTCAGGAAGGCAACCTGGGGAGGTTCCGGGGCGGACAAAAGGACAGAGGGATCGATCCACGCGATGCCATCCGTCGTGCCGAACCAGATCCTCCCCCGGGCGGAGCGGGCCACGGCCCCGTTGAAGTAGTTGCCGTCAGGCAGGGCGTCCCGCCTGTCGAAGAGAGTGGTCTTCCCGTCCGGGAACAGACAAGCGACACCATCATTCGTACTCATCCACAGGTTGCCGGCATCGTCCTCCGTAACGGCCCGTACATTATTACCCTGCAAGCCGTCAGATAAGGAAACAGTGGCAGGAATGACATGAGGACTGGAAGCTATCCGGACCAGTCCATCCGTCGTCGCCACCCAGATCCGTCCCTGGCTATCCTGATAAAAATGATTGACCGTATCGGCGGGAAGTCCGGAATTGCCATCAAAATGGACAAGCAGGGTCCCGTCAGGGTCATAGACAGATAAACCGTGGCCATAAGTTCCGACCCAGAGCCTGCCGGAACTGTCCAGCAGCAATGCGCGGATCAGATCATCCGGCAGCTGACCTCCGGAATAAGTCCTGTGCGAGAGCACCTTGCAGCTGGAACGGTCCACGGAATAGAGTCCCTTGTCCGTACCGACATGAAGGAGCGGACCGTCTTCCAACAGCACGCGGACCTGCTGCGGATTACCAGGAAGCGTTATGTTCACTTTCCGGCGCCCGGTGACGCAGGTTAAACCGCCGGTCCCGTCTCCGACCCACCAGGCGCCGCCGCGGTCCCGGAGGAGAGACATGACCGGACCGGATGCATGGACGCCCGAAGGGATGGTGACGATTTCTCCGCCCTCCATCCCGACCTGACCGGAATGGAATCCCGCCACCAGGCGGTCTTGTTCATCCACGGTCAATGACTGCACCTCCCGGGAACCCGGGCCGGGAGGGACATCCTGAAGCTTACCTGCTCCGACATTCTTTCCGTTCCGGAAATACAAACCTTCGCCATAGGTGCCGACCCAGAGATTACCGAACCGGTCCGTCGAGATAGCGCGTACTTCCGAACGGTCCATCCGCCCGGGCCGGGTCAGAAGATCGAACGACGCGGCCCCCGGATCAAAAGAACCGGTATGGATATCCACACGGGCCACACCGCCTCCGGTCGCGACCAGCAGATTCCCGGAAGCATCTTCAGCCAGGTCATACACCGCATCATCCGGAAGGGAGTGCGGGTCCGAATCCAGATGTTTGTACACTGTAAAACTGCGCCCGGCCCCGGAATACAATGCCAGTCCATCCATCGTCCCGACCCAGATCCTACCCTGGCTGTCCACGAGCAGCGCGCGGACCGAGTCCGAAGGAAGAGACCCCGGGTCAGATGGGTCGTGGCGGAGATCGATCCGGGAATGGTCAGACAAAGAGAGGATACTCACACCACCTGCCCAAAAGCCCAGGATCATCTGGTCGCCACGGAACTTGAACGTATGCAAAGGGACATCCCTCATCCCTTCAAAGGTCTCGGAGGTAAAACGTTCGAACCTGCCGCTCGACTTATCCAACCGGGCCATGCCTTTGGAAAAAGTACTGACCCAGACAGTTCCGTCCGGCGCCTGTTCGATATGGGAAATATCATCATCCGGCAGGCTGTCCTCCTGCCCGTCGGCACTGTATACGGAAAAACTTTCCGTCCTCAGATCCAGGCACGCCAGGCCTCCTTTTTGGGTGGCGACCCAGAGCAGCGGATCATCCCTGTCAGGAAGCACACCGTTCAACGAATTGGCAGGCAGGCCTTCCGGCGACTTCAGGAAAGTCCTCATGGTAATGCCATCGTAGCAATTGAGACCTTCTTCTGTCGCCACCCAGATACGGTCTTGTGCATCCACGGCTACGTCAATGACAAAACGGTTGGACAGACGCATCTCCTGGGCCGCCATAACGGAGGAAAGCGACAGAATGACCAAGAAACAAAGGGATCGCCGGGACATTTTTTTTCTTTTTACACAAAGTAGTGATTTTTATTCGAAAAAACATCATAAATGTGCATCTCCCGGCTGATTGACTGTTTTACTCCCCGATATTGAATAATTTACAGCCCCTTATTCCTTTTTCTATCCTATAACTTTGTTTTTGGAATTTGGTTAATGATAGGGTACGGGGTGCATGTCAACGACCAGACGGCATGCACCCCATACACCCAAAAGGCAAAAACAAGGAATAACCACTATATATTATTAAGTTCAACCAAAATCCTAAAGCTTGATGAAATCTATTTTCTCAACCGGACGTCGGGCGCTGATGGCGCTCACGGCCTGCGTAGCTTTGCTTTTTATGGGGGGGTCGGCTTTCGCCCAATCCCTCAGCAAGGGTAAAGTCCTGGATTCCAACGGAGAACCGATCATCGGAGCCTCCGTCGTCGTGCCCGGCACCACCAACGGTGTCATCACCGACATCGACGGCAACTTCGAGATCCGCGTCGCTCCCGGCACGACCCTCGAGGTCTCCTGCATCGGCTATGTCACCGTCCGCGTGAATGCCGCCGCTTCCATGAACGTCACCCTTCAGGATGACAGCCTCCTGCTCGAAGAGGCCGTCGCCGTCGGTTACGGTACGATGCGCAAGAGCGATGTCACCGGCGCCATGGTTTCGGTCAATTCCGAGCAACTCCTCTCCAATCCGGCCAACAACGCCGTGGAAGCCCTCCAGGGCAAGGCGGCCGGTGTCTACATCACTTCCAATGAACGTCCGGGACAGGTCGGAAGCATCACCATCCGTGGTATCAACTCCACCACCGACGCCAACAACGCCCCGCTCATCGTCATCGACGGCGTGATCTCCAAGAACATCGGCATGGATATGCTCAACCCGCAGGATATCCAGGATATCCAGGTGCTCAAGGACGCTTCCGCCACCGCCATCTACGGTGCCATGGGTGGCAACGGCGTCATCCTCATCACCACCAAGCGCGGTACCAAGGACCGCCTTACCCTCAACTACTCCGGCACTGTCACGGCCGAGAAGATCTACGACGTCGTCCCCATGATGAACGCACAGGAATACATCGAGTGGCGCCGCTGGGGTTACTACTATGCCGGCCTCGGTCCCCGCGCCGACCAGCCGACCGTCGAGAACGACCGCAAGCTCTTCACCGCCTATGGTGATGACGCCACGGCCTGGGCCAACATCCTCAAGGGCTGGGGCCTGACCTACGACCAGTGGGCTTCCGGCGCTACCTCCAGCAGCTGGGATCCCTCCAAGGTGACCTCCACCGACTGGACCCAGTTCACCGACCGCATCGGCGTCACCCAGGAGCACTCCCTGAGCGCTTCCGGCGGTACCGACAAGATGAACGCCTATGTCTCCATCGGTTACCTCAACAACAAGGGTACCAACATCGGCCAGGAATACACCCGTTACACCATCCGCACCAACGTCGACGTCAACCCGGTCAAATGGTTCAAGATGGGCGGCGCCCTCACGGCTCGCTTCTCCGACCAGGAATACGGTATCGATAACGGCAATGCCATCTCTTCCAGCATTCCTTCCTCATTGCACGGCAAGGGCCGCAACATCTTCACTTACGCCCTTCCTTATGATGCCGACGGCAACCGTATCATCTATCCGGGCGGCGATTCCACCATCCCGACCGTCATCGATGAAGTCGGCAAATCCGCCGTTTCCAACCTCCGGTACGATGTGTCAGCCAGCTTCTACGCCCAATTCGACTTCGGTCAGATGTGGGAGCCGCTCAAGGGCCTGACCTTCCGTTCCAACTTCGGACCGCAGCTCCGTTTCAACCAGAGCTACCGCTACCTGTCCACCGAGTCCGTCAACCGTATCTCCCAGGGACAGGACTACGTGAGCTCCAACGCCACCAAGTACTTCGACTGGGTGCTGGACAACACCATCAACTACGCCCGCACCTTCGGTGACCACAGCATCGGCGTGACCCTCCTCCAGGAAGCCATGTCCAACATGAACACCCGCCTCTACAACATGAGCGGCACCGGTGTCTTCATGGGATGGGACCAGAAATGGTGGGGCCTCAACTCCAAGTCTGTCGGCACGCTGAACTCCCCGGACTACAACACCCTCACCGAGACCCAGCTCGCCTCCTACATGGCCCGCGTGAACTATTCCTATAAGGACAAGTACATCGCCACGGTCACCTACCGTTATGACGGCGCCTCCCAGCTCGGCGACGGCCGCAAATGGCATGGCTTCCCCTCCGTCTCCCTCGCCTGGAGAATGGACCAGGAGCCCTGGATGCAGGACGTGCGCTGGATCGACCAGCTCAAGCTCCGCGCCGGATGGGGTATGACCGGCAACTATTCCGTCGGCGCCTACGCCACCAAGGACATCCTGACCAGCGGTATCGCCGTCAGCGGCAACCAGGGGCAGACGGTCTATTATATGCCTAGTTCCTTCGCCAACAAGAACATCACCTGGGAGACAACCCAGCAGTACAACATCGGTGTCGACTTCTCCGTCCTCAAAGGCCGCATCAGCGGTGTGATCGACCTCTTCCAGATGTACACCAACGGCTTGATCTTCAATGTCTCCCTGCCGTCCATCTCCGGCTTCACCTCCACGAAGGACAACGTCGGAAAGACCATGAACCGCGGTTTCGACCTCACCCTCAACACCATCAACATCAACAACCGCGACTTCTCCTGGCGCTCCACGCTCAACGTCTCCTTCGTCAAGGACAAGATCCTCGAGCTCCAGAGCGGCAAGGAAGACATGGTCGGCAGCAACCTCTTCATCGGCCAGCCCATCAAGGTCCTCTACGGATACAAGTCTGACGGCCTGTGGACCAACTCAGCCGCCGATCTCGCCGAAATGGAAAAATTCAATGCCAACGGCCACAAGTTCGAGCCTGGTATGGTCAAGCCCGTGGACATCAGCGGTCCCGAAGGAAAACCGGATTATAAGATCGACTCCAACTACGACCGTGTCATCATCGGCAACACCCGGCCGCTGTGGAATATCGGTTTCACCAACACCTTCACGTACAAGAACTGGGAAGCCAGCATCTTCATCTACGGCAACCTCGGCTTCGTCGCCCAGCACGGTGAGTACCAGGGCGGCCGCGAACCTGTCCGCTCGATGAGCTACTGGAACGATAACAACACGACGGTCAACGCCAAGATGTACCAGCGTCCGTACTTCAACACGGCTGGCGGCGACTCCTTCTCCGGCATCCGCTTCCAGAACGACGCCTCCTACCTGAAGGTCCGCCAGATTTCCATCGCCTATAGCCTCCCGAAGAATTTCGTGAACAACATCGGTCTGAGCAACGTCAAACTCAGCGCACAGCTCAAGAACCCGTTCTCCATCTTCCAGAACGCTTTCTGGATGGATGCCGAGTTCGGTGGGACTTCCTTCAACCGCGGTTTTGTCTTCGGTGTCAACATCGGTTTCTAATCATCTAAAGGAATCAAGGATATGAAACATATTTTCAAAGCTTTCGGCTGTGTCGTGATGGCAGGTGCGCTACTCGCCACCTCCTGCACCGACAAGTTCCTGGAGGAAGTCAAGCGCGACGCTCCGTCCACCGACTGGCTTTCCACGCCGGAGGGACAGGCGTCTATCGCCAACAGCCTCTATATGAACTTCAACTATTTCTTCTCCAACGAGTCCAGCTACTGCTACACCAACTACGGTACGGACGAGTTCATGGTCGCCGGTGATGCATCCAATGGGATGTGGAACGACTACGACGCTCGTCTGGGATCTATCGTCCAACCTCGCGTCAACTCCAACACGCAGGCCATCACAACCTTCTGGAACGAACTCTACAAGTACATCGCCCAGGCCAACACGGTGATCTACTATGCAGAACCCGGCTCCAAGAGCGTCGCCCTCGGCACCGCCTATTTCGTGCGCGGTTTCAACTATCTCTTCCTCACCATGCAGTTCGGAGACATTCCCCTTGTGACCGAACCGCCGACTTCCCCGGAGCGCGAGTTCACACGCAATGCCCAGGCGGATGTCTATGAGCAGATCATCTCCGACCTGGAGAATGCCTATGCGATGCTGCCGGCCGACGCTTCCCTTGCCAACAAGAACCTGGTGAGCAAGTACGCCGCCGCGCACTACCTCGCCAAGGCCCACCTCTGGAGGGCTTCCGAGATCAATGACGGCTGGAACGGCTCCTACAAGAGTGCCGACCTCGATGCCGTCATCAAGTATGCCGACGAAGTGATTGCCGCACATCCGCTTGCAAAAGACTTCAACGACCTGTTCAACAACTTCACGGCCTACGATACCTCGATCACCGAGACCAACACCGAGGTCGTCCTTTCTTCCGGAAGTTCCGACTCCGACGTCAACAACCGCAAGGCTCACTGGGGGCTCGCCCTGTTCACCGCCTGGTACCAGTCCTTCCCGCTGATGAAGCGCGACCTGGCCGGCGCCCGCGAGTACCAGCGTATGAAGACCACCCCGTCCTACGCCTATTTCCTCTACGACCTGGAAAACGACTCCCGCTTCTGGAAGTCCTTCAAGACCACCTATGCCGTCAACAACGCCACGGGCAAGGATATCAATGTCCAGGGCACGACCTACAAGGACAATGTGTACTTCCCGAGCAACGACGGAGAGTACCTCTCCTCCATGTACATCATCAACCGCAAAGACTACGGCCAGAAGTACTTCAAGAGCGAGGTCAACGTCGCCAAGGCCCCGAGCTCCAGCTCCTACACCCGCGAGGACTACCACACCGGCAAGCTCATCCCGAACATCATGGCCCTGTACATCTATGATGAGAACGGCAATGTGGTCGGCACTTCGATGACCCCGGATTATAACACCCTGCTCGCTCCGCTCTGTAAGTATCTCGACGGTGCAGTTCCGGCCAACAACCGCGGTGACGGCTTCCGTGACGGCGTACTTGCCCGCTCTGCCGAGGACTACTTCTTCAAGGCCGAAGCCCAGATCCGCAAGGGCAACATCGACGCCGGTCTCGCGACCCTAAAGCCGCTCCGCGACCGTGCCCAGTACAAGGCCGGAGAGCAGCGCGATGCCTATGTGGACGGCGGTAATGCTTACCACTACAACACATACAAGTCCGGCCTCAAAGGCTTCCAAGCCAACTGTGCCTTCTATCCCTGGAACTCCTACTACTACTCTCTCGGCGGTTGGGATGACGAGGCTTACCGCAACGCCACCAACGCCAAGCCGTCCGTCCTGCCGGTCGTGACCAGCGCCAGCTACCCGAAAGAGGACCAGGCCATCATGGACAAACTCGGCTACAGCTCCGAGTTCGACAAGGCCATGTGCTACCTGCTCAACGAAAAGTCCCGCGAAATGTACGGCGAGTACCTCCGCTGGATGGATCTGGCCCGCACCAAGACCCTCGAGAAGCGTCTCGTGTTCAACGACCAGGCCTACAGCAAGACCCTCACCGACATCACCGGCAGCACCAAGGATGTCAACGGCACCACATACGCTGCCAGCGACAACGGAGGCAACTTCAAGGCATCCAAGCACTACTACCGTCCGATTCCCCAGGACTTCCTGGACAACATCTACAAGGACGGCAAGCCGCTGACTGCTGACGAAAAACAGGCTCTGCAAAATCCTGGTTATTGATTTGGTTTATCAATTTGGTTGAATCCCGAGCCTGGGAGGAGGGCCGGTCAGGCCCTCCTCTTTTTTTTCTCAGTTGAATTGATTACTTTTACAAGTCAATCCATAAACCTTTTGCATTATGACTATCATTATCGTCATCGCCGTCATCGCCCTGCTTGTTCTCTGGGTGATCTCCGTCCAGCGTAAACTCGTCAACCAGGACGAGCTTTGCAAGAACGCCATGAGCACCATCGGTGTCCAGCAGGAAAGCCGTTGGGATGCCCTCACGGGCATGGTCGAGCTCATCAAGAGCTACAACGAGCATGAGTATAACTCGCTCCGTGACGTGATCGCACAGCGCCGTCCCATCGACGGCAACAGCACCGCGGAACAGGTCGACGCCCAGGAAGGGTTGATGGGCCAGGTTGCCGCCGGCATCAACGTCGTTGTCGAGAAGTACCCTGAACTCAAGGCCAACGAGAACTACGCCAAGGCGATGGACGCCGTCGACCAGTACACCAACATGGTCCGTACCAGCAAGATGGTGTACAATGATACTGCGACCAAGTACAACAAGCTCATCCGTCAGATTCCTGATTCCTTCGTGGCGGGCCTCTTCGGTTTCAAGGAACGTGATTACCTCAAGACCGAGGAGAAGAAGACGGAAATGCCTTCTCTCAAGATCTGAGGATGAGACGTCTGCTTGTCTTGATTGCGGCATGGGTCCCGGCCTTTGCCGCTTTTGCTGATGGACAGAAGGTCCATGACCTGGATATCACGGTGACGCTCTATTCCGCGGGCATCGCCGGCATCCATGAGGTCTGGGACGTCGATACCGGCGACCAGATTACAGAATGGTACCTGAACCGGGAGAACCTCGGCGACATCGAGATATCCAACCTGAAGGTCCTGGACGAGATGTACAACGGGGCCGAGCCCTTCGCCGATGCCGGCGAATGGGACGTGGACCGCAGCCGCAAGCAGAAGACCGGCCGCAGCGGCATCGTGCACAAGCAGAACGGTGTCGAACTCTGCTGGGGCATCGGGGATTACGGGCACCATGTCTTCCACGCCTTCTACATCATGAAGAATGCGGTCAAGACGCTGAACGACTACGACATGCTCCATCTCCAGCTCGTCTCGGACGAACTGGCCGCTCCCCCGAAGCACGTGCGCGTGACCGTCCGTACGGACACAGCCTCCGTACACGCCCAGCTGGACACCACCAACACCCGTGTCTGGGGATTCGGCTTTTACGGCACGGCCGCCTACGAAGACGGCACGGTGGTCTTTGAATCCTCCGAACCCTTTGGCTATTATAGCTCCGTCATTGCGCTGCTGCGCTTCGAGAAGGGCCTGTTCTCTTCTCCCAGCGTCCAGGAGCGGGATTTCCAGGTTGTCCTGGACCGGGCGATGGAAGGGGCGGACTTCGGCCCCCGGGGCGATGATGAGGAAGAAGATGACCCGATTGCCGATGGCATCGCACTGTTCCTCACCGGACTGACGATATGGATCGCCGGCCGCAAGTTCTTCCGGGTGGCCTCCGGGAAGATCAGCAATCGAGAAAAACGCCAATTGCTCGGCACGAAGGAGACGGCTGTCACGTGGTACCATGACATTCCCATGGACAACGATCTGATTGCCGCCGACTATGCCTTGACCCGTCTCGGCGAAGACCGCAAAAAGAACGCCCTCGCCTCGGCGGAGATCCTCCGGATGATCTACAAAGGCTACCTCGACGTCCGCAAAGACGCCGCCGGCAAGGTCGAGATCACTTTCTCCAAAGACAAGCAGGGCAAGGCCCCCATTGATTCCATCGCCGGCGACCTGTGGAGCATGATGCTCGAAGCCTCCGGCGAAGACCGCGTCCTGCAGGACACGGAGTTCTCCGCCTGGTCCAAGGAGCACAGATCCCGTCTGCACAGCTGGACGGACAAGATGACCCTGATGGGCAAGCAGACCTTCCGGGACAAGGGTTGGATGCCATCCAGCGGAGACCGCTTCACCCCGGCCGGACAGACCGAGACCCAGCACCTGATCGGCTTCAGGAAATACCTTTCCGATTTCACCCTGTCCGACGAGCGCATGACCGCAGAGGTTCACCTATGGCAGGAATACCTGGTCTACGGCACGCTGTTCGGCATCGCAGAAAAGGTTGCCAAGGAGCTCAAGGACATCGACCCGATGCTCTTCGAGAAGACCATCGGGTACGACTACACGACCTTCAGCGGCGCCCTGAACCAACTGGACAGCCTCGCCCGCGCCATCACCAGCAGCAACCGTGCCTATACCGCTTCTACCTATTCCGGCGGCAGCAGCGGCGGCAGCTGGGGCGGCTTCGGCGGCGGCACGTCCTTCGGCGGTGGCGGCGGCTTCAGCGGAGGCGGCCACGGCGGAGGCGGAAGATAAGCTGTATTGAACTGATAATGAAAACCATAACCCAATCTACCATCCTTCTTTTCCTTTCCGCGGTGCTCCTGCTTCCCGGCGGGAGCCTCGCGGCACGGAACCGTACCCGCTTGACGGAATTCTTCGACCCGCTGGTCCTCGTGTCCAGCCTGCGTCCGGTCCTCTGCTACGATACTGACCGGAACGGCTCCGGCTATGTGACAGAGGAAATCCTCGCCACGGAAGACCGCAGCACGTCCAGGACGGAGAAGTATTACGCCAAGAGCGTGTGCTCCGCCGGCCCGGATAAGCGTTTCATCTTCGAGATGGAATACACCATCGCCCCGGAATACATTCATGTCGACTACACCCTCACCCCCGAGGCCCGGCCCGGCCGGGTGACCGCCTGGGGGCTTGCCTTCCAGCCGCGCGGGCTCAAGGGCGTGCGCTACGCAGGCCGGCTCCCATTCAGGGTCCATCCCTACAAGGGCAGCGGCAGGCAGGCGGCGCGCCGCGTCCTGCTGGATCTCTGGCAGGGAACGATGCATATCGACGGCGTCCGCTGCCTCGAAGTGGATCCGGCCCGGCCGGACGAAATCCTGCTGTACGGCAACGAGCCCGGCCAGTCCGGGAAGGAAAAGAAATCTCCTTCAAATTATAAAGGAAGTATAACCATCACACTACAATAACTGAGAATGAATAGATTACAAGTGCTGGCAGTTCTCCTGCTGGCTTCCCTTACTTTAAGTATTTCCGCACAGGACCGCAGCCTCACCCGCTATCCCGAATATGTCTATACCGGCGAATGGGATACGCGCAACCCGGACCGCCAGGCCCTCCGCATCATCAAGGACGGCAAGATCGACTTCGAATACACACTGCCCATCCGCGACCAGTGGGACCGCGTCCTCGAATTCGATGACGTCCGCGTCCTGCCGGACGGCAACATCCTCTATGCCGCCATGTCGCAGCTCGGACTGCTCAACCGCAAAGGCGAGCACCTCTGGAAATACATCTGCCCGCAGGGGACGGAATCCCATTCCTGCCAGCCGCTGGCCCCGGACCTCGTCTACTTCGCCCTCAACGGCACCCCGGGCAAGATCGTGATCTGGAACACCAAACTGGACAAAATGGTCAAGGAGATCATTGTCCCGACCGAAAACACCCGTACGCACGGACAGTTCCGCCACGTACGCCGCACACTGGAGGGCAATTTCGTGCTCGGCCTGATGCAGGAGCAGGAGATCCTCGAAATCTCTCCGGAAGGGAAAATCCTCAAACGCATTCCGGGCCAGTTCTGCTGGCATGTGGACAAACTGGCCGACGGGCACTACCTGACCGGCGGCGATAGCAAGCATTTCGTGCGCGAACTCGATGCGGACGGCAAGGTCGTCTGGGAAGTCACACAGGCCGATCTCCCCTTCCCCATCTGGAACCTGCAGACCGCCACGCGCCTGCAGAACGGCAACACGCTGATCTGCAACTGGGTGGCCGGACGTCCGCAGGAAGAGTGGCCCGGCAGCGTGCAGTTCTTTGAGATCACCCCCTCCAAGCAGGTCGTCTGGCAGGTCAGCTCCTGGGAGAACCCCGACCTCGGCCCCTGCACCTACCTGGACATCGTCAGCGAACCGGATGCCGCCCGTGGCGTAGATGTGCTGCGTCCCCGCCATGCTGACGGCACACCCCGCATGAACAATGACGTGCCCAACAACCCGATGGGCGTCGGCAAAGGCCTGCATCCGGGCCGCGTCGCCTGGATCCACGCTCCCGGCGTCGCCACCTGGGACGGACAGACCGGCAACTGGTGGGAAGAGCGCTGGAACGACCAGGGCAAGGCCCGTGCGATGGTGACCGAAGGCCTGCTGCAACTGACCGGCGCCAAGTCCGTCAAGGAGGCCTGGAAGGCCCTTTTCACCCAGTTCAACGAGAGCCACGGCCGGGGCGCGCATGCCTATGTCAAGGGCGAGAAGATCACCATCAAGCTCAACATGAACAATACCTTCGCCTATGCCGACAACGAGGAGCTCAACAGCTCCCCGTATGTGACCCTCGCCCTGCTGGAGAGCCTCGTCAAGGGCGCCGGCGTTCGCCAGGAGGACATCACGGTCTGCGAGCCGAGCCGCTGGCTGACCGACGCGCTCTACCTGCGCTGCAAGGCCGCCTTCCCCAAGGTCCATTACGAGGACAACGTGGGCGGACAGGGACGCGACCGCGTCTCCTTCTACCAGGGCGCGATCCGTTTCACGCCCGGCTACGGCGAGAAACAGTACGGCCTGGCGAAGTGCATCGTGGATGCCGACTACGTGATCAACAGCGCCCTGCTCAAGATCCACACAGGCCCGGGCGTCACGCTCACCGGCAAGAACTGGTACGGCGCCACCGAACTGGACAAGGACTGGCACCAGAACTCGCACAACGGCGTCAATCCCGACAAGCGCTGGGGACATGCCAAGTACAGCAGCCAGGTGGACTTCATCGGCCACAAGGACCTGGGCGGCAAGACGCTGCTTTACCTGATCGACGGCACCTACGGCTCCCGCGACTGCAACGGTGCGCCCGCACCGAAATGGGAAAAGGCGCCTTTCAACGGCGACTGGGCCTGCTCCCTGCTGTTCTCCCAGGATCCGCTGGCCATCGATTCCGTGGGCCAGGACCTGCTGGTGAATGAATGG
Organism: Bacteroidales bacterium; assembly: GCA_017454905.1. Taxonomy (GTDB): domain Bacteria; phylum Bacteroidota; class Bacteroidia; order Bacteroidales; family UBA932; genus Cryptobacteroides. Next base: position 24,638 of record JAFTCB010000056.1, on the reverse strand, counting down.
CCCGAGGTGGGCAGCCTTCCCTACAGCGACCTGTATCTCGTAGAGGCGGCCTTGATTCCCGATACCATCAGCGGCGTGACCTATGATCCTGAAGCGGACGGCCAGCCCCTGACGGAGCCGCTCGGTCTGCACGAGCACTGGAACGAGAACCACGAATACAGCGCCATCGACCTGATTTACAAGCAACTCCGGTAAGTCTTCCGGACGGCTATTTTGAAAAAAGCGGCATCTGCCGCTTTTTTCGTATATTTGTGGGCTATGGGCGAACTGGGCACCAGCATACAATACCTCAGCGGAGTCGGGCCGAAACGGGCGCAGCTCCTGCGGAGCGAACTCGGGATCGAGACCCTCTCGGACCTCATCCACCTGTACCCGTTCCGGTATATCGACCGGAGCGGGATCACGCCCATCGCCCAGGTTGCTCCGGATCTCGCCTATGTCCAGCTGCAGGCGCGCGTGGTCTCCCGGACCCTGTACGGGCCGGGAAGTTCCATCGTCTCGCAGGAAAGCGACCCCATCCACTGGGGGGCGGTCAAGCGCCTTTCCGTCCTGGTCGAGGATGAGACCGGCCGGATGGAGCTGGTCTTTTTCAAGGGCGTCAAGTGGAACTACCAGCGCCTGGCACCCGGCGCGACCTTCCTGTTTTTCGGCAAGCCGCAGGCTTTCGGGAACCGGATGAACATCGTCCACCCGGAGGTGGATGTCCCGCAGGACGGTGCCATGTCGCAGGGCGCGCTGACCGGGGTGTATCCCAGTACGGAGAAGCTCAAGACCGGCGGCATCACGGGCAAGGTGATGTGCAAGCTGCAATCCGCCGCCCTGTCGCTCTGCCTGCCGGAGATCCAGGAGACGCTGCCCGAGTACATCCTCCAGGACAAGGGGCTCGTCCCGCTGGCCTACGCCCTGAAGAACATCCATTTCCCGGCCGACAGTTATGCGCTCCGGAAGGCGACCTACCGGCTGAAGTTCGAAGAACTGTTCTTCCTGCAGCTTTCGCTGCTGAAGCAGAAGTTTATCCGTTCACGCGGAGAGCGCGGCATCCCGATGCCCAAGGTGGGGCCGGATTTCCACGCCTGCTACAACGCACTCCCCTATTCCCTGACCGGGGCGCAGCAGCGCGTGATCAAGGAGATCCGTGCGGACCTGATGAGCAGCCACCAGATGAACCGGCTGCTGCAGGGAGATGTCGGTTCCGGCAAGACGATGGTGGCGGTGCTGAGCTGCCTGATGGCCATCGGCAACGGATACCAGGCCTGCATCATGGCGCCGACCGAGGTGCTGGCGCAGCAGCATTTCGCGAATATCCAGAAGTATCTCGCACCTACTTCCGTACAGTGCGCGCTGCTGACCGGCAGCACGACCCAGAAGGACCGGCGCGGCATCCATGCCGGGCTGGAGGACGGAAGTATCGGCATCATCGTGGGGACGCATGCGCTGCTCGAGGATAACGTGGTTTTCCGGAATCTCGGGCTGGCCGTGATCGATGAGCAGCATCGCTTCGGCGTGGACCAGCGGGCCAAGCTTTGGAACAAAGGGCCTTCCGTCCCGCCGCATATCCTCGTCATGACCGCAACGCCGATTCCGCGCACGCTGGCGATGACGCTGTACGGGGATCTGGATGTCTCGGTGATCGATGAGATGCCGCCGGGGCGGAAGCCGGTGCAGACGATGTGCATCGGGCAGAACCGCCGGAACGCAATGTACAAGTTCATGCGCGATGAGATTGCCCGCGGCCGGCAGGTTTTCGTGGTGTTCCCGCTCATTTTCGAGAGCGAGAAGATGGACCTGCAGAACCTGGAAAAGGGCTATGAGGAAATCGTCAGCGCTTTTCCCCTGCCCGACTACAAGGTGGCCATCGTCCACGGGCAGCAGACCAATGAGGAGAAGAATTTCAACATGTCCGCCTTTGTCGCCGGCCGGGCCCAGATCCTGGTGTCCACGACCGTAATCGAGGTGGGCGTGGATGTTCCCAACGCGTCGGTGATGGTGATCGAGAGCGCCCAGCGTTTCGGCCTGAGCCAGCTGCACCAGCTGCGCGGCCGGGTGGGACGCGGTGCCGAGAAGTCCTATTGCATCCTCGTCAAGGACGTCAAGACCTCCAAGGAGGCGCAGCAGCGCCTGGACCTGATGTGCGCCACCGAAGACGGCTTCGAGATCGCGGAGCAGGATATGAAGATGCGCGGTCCCGGCGACCTGGAAGGCACGCAGCAGAGCGGTCTCCCGATCCACCTCAACATCGCTTCCCTCGCCCGGGACGGCCAGTTGCTGACAGAAGCGCGCAACTGCGCCGAGCGCATCCTGGAAGCGGATCCCCAGCTCAGCCTGCCCGGGAATGCCCTGCTGGTACGTGAATTGCGGAAAGATAAATACGAAATCAAAGACTACAGCAAAATCTCATAATGATGAAAAGAATTACCATCGCATTAACCTGTTTGATTATGGCAATCAGTTGTGCACAAAAAGAGGACAGCGGTTATATCGGGCCGTCCGACATCCGCATCGAGGACGGCGTGATGACGCCGGAGACCCTCCTTGCTCTCGGCCGCCTGTCCGATCCGCAGCTTTCTCCGGACGGAAGCAGGATCCTTTACGGCGTATCCTATACCGACGTAGCCCAGAACCGCAGCTGCCGCAACCTCTTCCTCTGCAATCCGGACGGATCGGGCAAGGTCCAGCTCACCCGTTATGCCAAAAGCGTGAACGCAGCCCGCTGGTCCACGGACGGCAAGAGCATTTATTTCCTGCAGGGCGGACAGCTCTGGAACGCTCCCCTCAAGGGGAACAAACTCGGCAAGAAAGTCCAACTCAGCAACATTCCCAACGGGATCAGCGACTACAAGATTTCCCCGGACGGTCAGCAGTTGATCTACGTCAGCAGCATCAAGAACACGGCGCTGCAGACGCCCGCCGACAGCGATCCGGCACTCGACAAGGCGCAGGCCTACGCCACGGAGGACCTGATGTACCGCCACTGGGACCATTGGGTGACGGATGTACCCCGCAGCTATGTCGCCACCCTGGTGAACGGGACCATCACCCCGGAGAATTCCGTCGACATCCTGGGCACGGAGGAGCTGTATGAACTGCCGACCGAGCCTTTCGGCGGTGCGGAACAGCTGGACTGGGCGCCGGACAGCCGGCACATCGTCTATTCCTGCCGCAAGAAGGTGGGCAAGCAGTATGCTTTCAGCACCAACACGTCCATCTACATCTATGATATCCTGACCGGGATGACACTGGACGTCAAGACGGACGGCGGCTATGACACCGATCCCGTCTGGAGCCCGGACGGCAAGCACATCGCCTGGATCTCGATGGAACGGGACGGCTATGAAGCCGACCGGCAGCGTCTCTTCGTCGCCGATACCGAACTCGGCAGCGAAGCGCAGGACGGCCAGGACATCGGCGTCAAGGTCCGCAGCGTGCGGGAACTGATCCCGGATTTCGATCACGATGTGGCCGGCCCGGTCTGGCACAACGATGAGATCTTCTTCAACGCCCTGGTCGGGGAAGGCATCCAGGCGCTCTACTGCGCCGACCTGTACGGGGATGTCCAGCGCATCACCCAGCCCGACTGGAATTATGATTTCTTTTCCCCGTTCGCCATCCTGGACCGCACGGACGGCGTGGAACTGCTGGCCTCCTACTACTGCCTCAAGTTCCCGACCGAACTGGTCTCCGTCACGATTACGGCCAAGGACGTGAACTTCAAGCAGCTCACCACGGAGAACAAGCACATCATGGACCAGCTTTCCGATGTCACGGACGGCCGCGTGTTCGTGGAGACGGTAGACCATCAGCAGATGCTCTGCTGGGTGCTCTATCCCCCGCAGTTCGATCCAGCCAAGCAGTATCCGGCCATCGAGATCGTGCTGGGAGGCCCCCAGGGCAGCAATTCCCAGGATTGGAGCTATCGCTGGTGCTACCGGCTGATGGCCCAGCAGGGCTATATCGTCATCCTGCCCAACCGCCGCGGTACGACTGCATTCGGCCAGGCTTGGAAGGAGCAGATCTCGGGTGACTACCCGGGCCTCAATATGCAGGACTACCTGAGCGCCGGCCGCTACATCAAGAGCCAGCCCTATGTGAGCAAGCTCGCCTGCGTGGGCGCATCTTACGGCGGTTATTCTGCTTATATGCTGGAAGGTCTGCACGGCGACCTGTATGATTGCTTCATCGCGCATGCCGGTATTTTTGACGAGAAACAGCTTTGGTTCACCACCGAGGAGATGTGGTTTGCCAACTGGGACAACGGCGGCCTGACCGAGTATGCCTACAAGCCCGGCCAGACGGGTCCTGCCGGTGACGGGATCACCTTCGGCGGCATGCAGCAGGCCGGCGCCCCTTACGCCTCCACGGCCAAGGCGCAGCGCCATTATGCCAATTCTCCGTCGACGATGGTCACGAAGTGGCACACCCCGATCCTCTGCATCCATGGCATGATGGACTTCCGCATCCCCTACGAGCAGGGCATGGCGGCTTTCAACGCAGCCCAGATGATGGGTGTCCCCTCCAAGCTCGTTGTCTTCCCCGAAGAGAACCACTGGATCCTCCAGCCGCAGAACTCGCTCTACTGGCACCGCGTCTTCTATGACTGGCTCGACCGCTGGATGAAATAAACAAGCAACCGTTATGGCACTCGAACAACAAATACAGAAAGATCTGATGGCGGCGATGAAGGCCCACGATTATGAGCGGACCAATGCCGTCCGTTCCATCAAATCCGCCATCCTCCTCGCCAAGACGGCGGAGGGGGGCAAAAAGGAACTGGAAGACGCAGACATCGTCAAGCTCATCCAGAAACTCATCAAGCAGCGCAAGGAAGCAGCCGAGCAGTTCGTGGCGGCAAACCGGCAGGAACTGGCCGACAACGAACTGGCAGAGGCCAAAGTGCTGGAGGAATACGTCCCCCGGCAGCTGACGCCGGAAGAGATCGAAGTCAAGGTCCGCGAGATCATCGCCCAGACCGGCGCGGCATCGCCCGCCGACATGGGCAAGGTGATGGGCGTCGCCAGCAAGCAGCTCGCCGGCCTGGCCGACGGGCGCACCCTCTCCACGATCGTCCGCCAACTCCTCGCCCAGGGATGAAGCTGCGCGAAATCATAGCCGCCCTCGAGCGGCTGGCCCCGCTCCGCCTGCAGGATGAGTGGGACAACTCCGGTCTGCAGGTCGGTTTTCCGGAGGCCGAAGTCTCCAAGGCACTGGTCTGCCTCGATGTCACGGAAGAGATTGTAAAAGAAGCGGTTGACAACGGATGTAACTTAATTGTTTCCCATCATCCGCTGATCTTCAAAGCGCTCCGGCAGGTGTCCGATGCGACCTATCAGCAGCGCTGCGTCGTCCACGCACTGGCATCCGGGATTTCCATCTACTCCGCGCATACGAGCCTGGACAACGCGCCCGGCGGCGTCAACCACCGGATTGCCGGGAAACTCGGTTTGCAGCAGCTCCGCTGGCTCTGCCCGAAAGAGGGAGAAGATGCCGGTTCCGGCCTGGTGGGCGAACTGCCCGCACCCGAGCGGGACACGGACTTCCTGGCACGCGTTCAGGACACCTTCGGCGTGGAGTGCCTGCTGCATTCCGCCCCGGACGGGCGGGAGATCCGACGTGTCGCCCTGTGCGGCGGGGCCGGAGCTTTCCTGATGCGGGATGCCGTCCGCGCCGGCGCCGACTGTTTCCTCAGCGGCGAATTCCATTACCATGATTATTTCGAGAACCAGGGCGTCCTCCTCGCCGAGCTCGGCCATTACCAGAGCGAGCAGTTTACGCAGGACCTCCTGCTGGAGTACCTGACGGCATCCTGCCCCGGCCTGCGCGTCTGCAAGACCGCCCTCAATACCAACCCCATCCGATATGCAACCCGATTACCTGAAAGATAAAATCACCGAAGACTCCTTCGTCGCCTGTTATATGACGGACATCCGGCATATCCTGCGGCCGGCGGCCTTCCTGGACCTGGCCCAGCACATGGCCGTCTTCGGCGCCGACTGCCTGAAGTTCGGCGACGAGCAGCTCGGCCCCTACGGCTGCACCTGGATCCTGGCGCGCCAGCACGTCCGTTTCGAGCGTCCCGTGATGCACAAGGAGAAGATCAAGATGCTGACCTGGCACAAGGGGTTGGACGGTCTCTTCTTTATCCGAGACTACCAGTTGCTGGATGCAGCGGGCAACGCAGCCGTCAATTCCACCAGTTCCTGGGTGGTCATGAACCTCGCCGAGCGCCGGGTGGCACGGGCAGAGTTCTTGTCGGAAATCGTCTCGACGGACCCGCAAAGTCCGGACAATGCCATCACGGAACGAGCGGCCAAGGTGGCCGTCCCGCGCGGGGTGACGCTGGAGAAGATCGGGGAACACTGTGTACGCTTCTCTGACGTGGACTACAACCAGCACGCCAACAATGTCAAGTACACGGTCTGGGCCATGGACGCCTTGCCTGAAGAACTTGTTTACAACAAGTTCCTTAAAGAATTGACCATCAACTTCAACAAGGAAGCCCGTCCCGGCGACACCGTAGAGCTTTTCCATACGGTCGACACCGACGGCTCCCACATCGTTGAAGGCCGGACGGCCGATCATCAGGTATTTATCGAGCGGCTGCTGTTCGAGTAGGCAGCCGCTCGCGGATTCCAAATCAAGAAAAGGGAATCAGGCCTTCGCCGGCCTGATCTTCGCGTATTTGAGCAGGAGCAGTTTCTCGCCATGGACGTCGAAGCGGATCTTCGCCTTCATTTCAGGAGCGCGTCCGGAGAGTTCAAGGATGGTTCCCAAGCCGAAACGGTTATGTTCTATCCGCTGTCCTACTGACAGTTCCGTCATCGGCACCCCCACGAAATCCGCATCGGCCAAGGTCTGTCGGACACCGGCCGCCGGTTGGCCAGCCAGCCCCCGAATGGGTTCGGCCTTCGGCCTCATCCCTCCCACAGCCTGCGGCTGCGGGCCCCTCCCATTTACGAAGCCATGGGTGGCTACGCCCATCGAGGGCTGCTGGCCAAACCGGCGGCCGGTGTCCTTCCGTTCATATTGGACGTCAGAAGATCGGCCATAGCTGCTATTGCCTCCCCCGAATCGATTCAATCTTCCTCCGGTAAAGCGGGAACCGAAACCGCCCCACTCATGCGTCACGCCGCTGTTGTCGAAGTCGGCATCCTCCAGCGGATTCTCGATATACTGCGGATCGATCTCCCGGAGGAAGCGCGAGGGGGCATTGGACTCATGCTTGCCGTTGCGCATCCGCGTCCCGGCAAAGGCCAGGGCGACCGCCCGCTTGGCCCGCGTGACGGCCACATAGAAAAGCCGCCGCTCCTCCTCGACTTCGGAACGCGCGGACAGCATCGTCGTGCTCGGGAAAAGGTTCTCCTCCATCCCCGCCACATACACATACGGGAACTCCAGTCCCTTCGAAGAGTGGACGGTCATCAGCGCGACTTTGTTGTTGGTATCTTCATCCTCGGTCACATCGACATTGCTCAGCAGCGAGACATTTTCCAGGAAGTCATCCAGACGGACCAGGTCCATCTGGCCGCCTTCGGCCACGTAATCCTCCGCTTCTTCCTCCCGCTCCTCGATGAACTGCGCCACGCTGTTCAGCAGTTCGTCCAGGTTGGCCAGGCGGGACATCCCTTCAATGGAGGTATCCAGCTTATAGAAAGCATACAAGCCGCTTTCCTCCGCAATCTTGCGCGCAAGTTCATGCGCATCCGTCACCGGCACCAGGGCGTGCAGTCTGGCGATCAGGGTCAGGAAAGCCTGCACCTTGGGCACTTCGCGCGCCGCTTCCGACAGCGGGCAGCCCTGCTGGAGCGCAACCGCCTCCACCGTGGCCATCGCCTTGTCCCCGATCCCGCGCGCAGGCTTGTTGACCACCCGCCGGAAAGATTCGTCATCCCGCGGGTTGACGACCAGCTTGAAATAGGCCATCATATCCTTGACCTCGGCCCGGTCGAAGAAGGAATTGCCGGAATAAATCATATAGGGGATGTTGCGCCGGCGGAGCTGTTCCTCCAGCGCACGCGACTGCGAATTGGTCCGGTAGAGGATCGCAAAATCCTGATACTGCGCACGCTCCGTCCGCATCCGGTCCAGGATTCCGGAGACGATCATCACCGCCTCCTCCTGCTCCGTATAGGCCTTGAGCAGTTTGATCGGCTCCCCGTTTTCTCCCATCGCGTAGCACTCCTTGGGGATACGCCCCTCATTGTGGGCGATCAGGGAATTGGCCGCGTCCACGATCACCTGGGTAGAACGGTAATTGCGTTCCAGGCGGAAGAGCTTGCACTCGGGATAGTCTTTCTTGAAATTCAGGATATTCTCGATCTTGGCCCCGCGGAAGGCATAGATAGACTGGCTGTCGTCACCCACGACGCAGATGTTGCGCCGGAACTGCGCCAGTTTCTTGAGGATCAGGTACTGGGCGGCATTGGTATCCTGGTACTCGTCCACCATGATGTGCGTGAACCGGTCAGCGATGGCGTGCAGCGCCTCCGGGTTGTCCCGCAGCAGGTAGTTCATGTTCAGCAGGATGTCATCGAAATCCATCACCCCGCTCTGCTTGAGCTTCTGCTGGTACAGTTTGTATACTTCTCCCAGACGCGGTTTCTTGGCATGGTAGTCCTCCGTCTGGAGCTCCTGGCTCGCCAGGTAGGCGTTCACCGTGATCAGGTTGTTCTTGGCCTTGGAGATCCGGGACAGGACATCCCGGGGCTTATAGATCTTGTCGTCAAGTCCCATCTCCTTGAGGCAGGCCTTGACCGCACTCTGCGAATCCGAGGTGTCGTAGATGGTGAAGTTCTCGGGATATCCGAGCGACGCAGCGTACTCACGCAGGAAGCGCACGAACACGGCGTGGAAAGTCCCCATCACCACCCGGCGCACGTTGCGGTCCCCCACCATGGAAGCGATCCGCTCCTTCATCTCTCCGGCCGCCTTCTTGGTGAAGGTCAGCGCCAGGATGCGGGCATTCTCCTGCAAAGCCAGGATATAGGCCACGCGGCTGGTCAGCACGCGCGTCTTCCCGGATCCCGCCCCCGCTACGATCAGCACCGGGCCATCCACACAACAGACGGCTTTTTTCTGCTCGTCATTCAACTCTTCCAAGATCGTGTTCACTTTATCCATCATAGCGGGGCGAAATTACAAAAAAAAGTGGTATCTTCGCGTCGCATTTCAGCATATTTTATTAACGTCATAATCAATGTCACAAAACTTCGTTTTGAAAAAGGGTCTGAACATCCCCATCGCGGGAGAAGCAGCACTCCGTGTCTCAAAGACGATAGCGCCGGGCATCGTGGCAGTCCAACCGACTGACTTCAAAGGTTTCCTTCCCAGACTTCTTGTCAAGGAGGGTGACCCCGTGCTCTGCGGTTCCCCCGTCATGGCAGACAAGAAGAACGCCGACATCCTCGTGACTTCGCCGGTCAGCGGCAAGGTCAAGGAGATCGTCAGAGGCGAAAAGCGCAAGTTGCTGGCCGTCCTCGTCGAGGCCGATGCCAAGCAGCAGTGCGTTGACTTCGGAGTCAAGGACGCAGCCAAACTGGATGCCGGCCAGGTCCGCCAGGCCATCCTCCAGAGCGGTCTGTTTCCCTGGCTGGTCCAGCGCCCTTACGGCATCATCGCCGACCCCGATGTCCGTCCGCGCGACATCTTCATTTCCACGTTCAGCACCGCCCCGCTCGCAGCTGACAGCAAGTTCTGCTTCGGTGACGAGCTCAAGGCCGCCCAGGCAGGCGTGTGCGCGCTTTCCAAACTCACCGACGGCAAGGTCCACGTCGCCCTCGACGGCAACGGCGGGACGTCCCCCTTCGCCGGTCTCCAGCATTGCGAACTGCACGTATTCCAGGGGAAGCACCCTGCCGGAAACGTCGGCGTGCAGATCAGCCACATCGCTCCGATCTGCAAGGAAGAGACCGTCTGGACCGCCTCGATGACCACCCTCATCGCCATCGGCAAGCTTTTCACCACCGGCAAGTATGATGTGCGCCGCAAGGTCGCCGTCACCGGCCCGATGGCCGTCGAACCCGCCTACATCGAGACGGTGCCCGGCATGCCGATGAAGGAGATCGCCTTCTTCTGCGGCAACACTGCCGAAGAGACGCTCCGCGTCATCAGCGGCGATGTCCTCAGCGGCAAGACCGTCGGTAAGGAAGGCTATCTCGGTGTCTTCGACAACCAGATCTCCCTCCTGCATGAAGGTACGGAGCAGGAGCTCCTGGGCTGGATCAACCCGATCCGCGCCCACCAGTTCAGCGCCGACCGCAGCTACTTCTCCTGGCTGATGCCGGAACGCAAGAAGTACGCGATGGACACCAACCTCCACGGCGGCCCCCGCGCTTTCCTGATGAACGACGGCTACTATTCCCGCGTCCTGCCGATGGACATCTATCCGGTCTACCTGGCCAAGGCCTGCCTGGCCGGCGACATCGAGAAGATGGAGAAGTTCGGCATCTACGAAGTGCTCCCCGAGGATCTCGCCACCTGCGAGTTCGTCGATCCGAGCAAGAACAACATCCAGGAAATGATCGAACAGGGCATCGACCTGATGCTCAAGGAAATGGCTTAAAAGTATGAACAAGATTTTCGAAAAAGGCGGCAAATTCTACTGGCTGCACTCTACGGTTGACGCTTTTGAGACATTCCTTCACGTGCCCGGCACCGTCACCCGCAAGGGTTCCCATGTCCGGGACGCCATCGATCTCAAGCGTATCCTCATCCTCGTGGTGATCGCCGCCGTTCCCGCAGCGCTCTTCGGCATGTGGAACGTCGGCTACCAGCACGGCCTCGCCGTGGGAGACACCTCCCTCAACATCCTCGGCAACTGGTGGTACGGATTCCTCAAGGTCCTGCCCCTCTACCTGGTATCCTACATCGTCGGTCTGGGCATCGAGTTCGCCTCCTGCCAGATCCGCGGAGAGGAAGTCAGCGAAGGTTACCTCGTTTCCGGTTTCTTCATTCCCCTCATCGTCCCGGTGGACATTCCCCTCTGGATGCTTGCGGTCGCCGTCGCGTTCGCGGTCATCTTCGGCAAGGAAGTCTTCGGCGGCACGGGCATGAACATCGTGAACCCGGCCATCCTCACGCGTGCTTTCCTCTTCTTCTCCTACCCGAACTACATGTCCGGTTCCAACTGCTGGATTTCCTACAAGCCCACTGAGCAGCTCGTCGACGGCTTCACCGGCGCCACGCCGCTCGCCCTGGACGGCCCTGCCCAGTACGGTACCGGTTTCTGGGACCTCTTCATCGGTACGGTCCCCGGATCCGTCGGTGAGACTTCCGTGATCGCCATCCTGCTCGGCGCCATCCTGCTCATCTGGACCGGCATCGCCAGCTGGAAGATCATGTGCGCCGGCATCCTCGGCGCCCTGTTCGTAGGCGGTATCGGCGACCTCGCCGGTATCACCACGATCCCCTGCTACATGCAGCTTCTCTACGGCGGTTTCGCTTTCGGTATCGTCTTCATGGCGACAGATCCCGTCACCTCCGCCCAGACCGAAGCCGGCAAGTGGATCTATGGCTTCCTGATCGGCGCCCTCTGCATCACGGTACGCCTGTTCAACCCGGGTTACGCCGAAGGCATGATGCTCGCCATCCTGCTCTGCAACGTCTTCGCTCCGCTGATCGACCACTGCGTGATCAGCGCGCATCTTTCCCGTAAGGCCAAGAAACTCAAAACCGCCTAGCTATGAATACCAACAGCAACGCATATACTGTCATCTACACCACCCTCGTGGTCGTAGTCGTGGCCGCGGTCCTTGCCTTCACGGCGATGAAACTGAAGCCGTCGCAGGACGCCAACGCCAAGGCGGAGACCCTCCGCCAGATGATGTCCGCCGCGCAGATCAAGCCTACGGACGAACTCTATGCCACCAAGAATACCGGCGTGCTCCAGCTGTATGCCGACAACATCGACCGGGCCTATACCATCGGTCTGGACGGCGCCCAGAACGGCACCCTCTCCACCGACAAGGCCAAGATCGAACTGGTGGACAACCTCAAACCCCAGAACAAGGCGATCAAGGAGGGCGGCGACGTCACCCTTCCCGTCTATGTGTTCAAGAGCGGTGTCTGCGTGATTCCGGTCTACGGTGCCGGTCTCTGGGGCCCGATCTGGGGCTATATCGCCCTGCAGCCGGACGGCAAGACCATTGCCGGCGCCTATTTCGACCACGAGTCCGAGACTCCCGGCCTCGGCGCCAAGATCAAGGATGAAGCCTGGTTCCGTGAGAAATTCATCGGCAAGCAGGTTGCCTTCGGCACCGAACAGCCCTTCAACCTCGCCAAGAACGCCGAGCAGACCGGCGCCGCCAATGCGGTGGACGCCATCACCGGCGCCACGATGACCTCCAAGGGTCTGGGCGAGGCGCTCAACGTCTGGTTCCATGCTTATGAGAAGCACCTCGGAACGGCTGCCGTCAACCCTAACGAAGAGGAGGAATAATCATGGATAAGAAACTCAAAGAAACAATCCTCAACCCGATCCTGAAGGGCAATCCGATCACCGTCCTCATCCTCGGTATCTGCTCCTCGCTGGCAGTCACCGTGCAGCTCAAGGGTGCGCTGGTGATGGCTCTCTCCGTGACCATCGTCACGGGTCTGTCCAGCCTCATCGTCTCGCTCCTGCGCAACACGATCCCGATGCGCGTGCGCATCATCGTCCAGCTCGTCGTCGTCGCCCTCATGGTGATCCTGGTGGACCAGATCCTCAAGGCAGGCGAAGGCACCTATGCCATCGACAAGCAACTCTCCGTGTACATCGGCCTGATCATCACCAACTGTATCGTGATGGGACGCATCGAGGCTTTTGCCCTCGGCAACAAGCCCATCCCCTCCCTGCTGGACGGTCTCGCCAACGGTGTCGGCTACGGCCTGATCCTCATCATCGTCGCTTTCTTCCGCGAACTGCTCGGAAGCGGCACCCTGTTCGGGATCCAGATCCTGCCCGCCGGTTACATTCCCAACAACCTCGTGATCCTGCCGCCGTTCGCGCTGATCCTGCTCGGATGCATCATCTGGGCACACAGGGCTTACGACAAGGACCTCCAGGAGAAATAATCGCGACGCCCTATGGAATACATCAGCTTATTCGTCAAGTCAATTTTCGTTGACAACATGATCTTCGCATACTTCCTGGGTATGTGCTCATACCTGGCGGTATCGAAGAATGTGAAGACAGCCAACGGCCTGGGCCTCGCTGTTATCTTCGTGCTCTTCTGCACGCTTCCGATCAACTGGCTCCTCAACACGTATGTGCTGCAGCCGGGCGCCCTCAAGTGGCTCGGCCCCCAGTTCGCCGACGTGGACCTGAGTTTCCTCAGCTTCATCATCTTCATCGCGGTGATCGCCGCCTTCGTGCAGATCGTCGAGATGGTCGTGGAGAAATTCCTCCCTTCGCTGTACTCCTCCCTCGGTATCTTCCTGCCGCTGATCGCGGTCAACTGCTCCATCCTGGGCGGTTCCCTCTTCATGCAGCAGCGTGATTTCACGGGCCTCGGAGAGTCCGCGGTCTATGCGCTCGGTTCCGGCATCGGCTGGTACCTGGCCATCGTCTGCCTCGCTGCCATCCGTGAGAAGATGGCCTACAGCAACGTGCCCGCCCCGCTCAAGGGCATCGGCATCACCTTCATCACGGTGGGCCTGATGGGTATGGCGTTCATGATTTTCATGGGTATTCAATTATAGGAGGAAAGCATTATGACACCTACCATTCTCGCTTCAATCGCAGTCATCGTCATCGTGACCCTGCTGCTGGTGATCCTCCTTCTTTTCGTGAAAGCCAAGATCACCCCGCAGGGCACGGTCCAGATCGATATCAACAACGGCAAGAAGACCCTCGAGGTCAATCCGGGCAACTCCCTGATGAACACCCTCGCCGAACAGAAGATCTTCCTCCCCTCCGCCTGCGGCGGCAAGGCCAACTGCGGCCAGTGCAAAGTCCAGGTCCTGGACGGCGGCGGAGAGATCCTCCCGACCGAAGTCGGCTTCTTCAACCGCAAGCAGATCAAGGACGGCTGGCGCCTGGGCTGCCAGGTCAAGGTCAAGGACAACCTCAAGATCCAGGTCGCCGAATCCGCCCTGTCCGTCAAGAAACTCGAATGTGAAGTGATCTCCAACAAGAACGTCGCTACGTTCATCAAGGAGTTCACCGTCAAGCTCCCCGAGGGCGAGAACCTCGAGTTCAAGAGCGGCGAGTACATCCAGATCGACATTCCGGCCTACCATCTTTATTTCAAGGACATCGAGGTCGAGCCCGAGTACCGCGGCGACTGGGAGAAGTATGGATTCTTCAACTTGGAATCCGTCAACCCCGAACCCACCATCCGCGCCTACTCCATGGCCTCCTATCCTGGAGAGAAGGGCATCATCAAGCTCAACGTCCGTATTGCTACGCCGCCGTTCGACCGCAGCGTACCGCGTGAGCAGGGTCCGAAGCTCCTCCCCGTCAACCCGGGTATCGCATCCTCCTATGTCTTCACCCGCAAACCAGGCGACAAGGTCATGATCAGCGGCCCTTACGGCGAGTTCCTGCTTCCGAAGGATGATCCGGACAACCTGGAATACATCTACGTCGGCGGCGGCGCCGGCATGGCCCCGCTCCGCAGCCACATCATGCAGCTCTTCAAGACCCTGAAGACCGGCCGCAAGGTCAGCTTCTTCTACGGCGCCCGCGCCCTCGTGGAAGCCTTCTACCTGGAAGACTTCGCCGAGATCGAGAAAGAGTTCCCGAACTTCAAGTTCTACCTGGCCCTTGACCGTCCGGATCCCGCTGCGGATGCCGCCGGTGTCAAGTACACCCCGGGCTTCGTCCACAACGTGATGTACGAGACCTACCTCAAGGACCACGAGACGCCCGAAGATATCAAGTACTTCATGTGCGGCCCGCCTATGATGGTGGCTTCCGTCAACAAACTGCTTGACTCGCTCGGTGTCCCGCCGGAGAATGTTCTCTACGACAACTTCGGAGGTTAGTCTTCCGGCAAAGAACCCTTGATTTCATTATGGCCTGCAGGAAATGCAGGCCATAATCGTTTACTCTCCGGACAAACGGATAAAAAAAACAAATTTCTCCCGCAGGTTTTTTATCATTTCTTGGAGGCGACGCTTTCCGCGCGTAGTTTTGCCGCCATGAAAACATACACACATTTACCCGGGAGCCGGCAGCGTCTCAAGTGCCTGCACGGTGCAAAATCATTTCTCTTCATCTTCCTGCTTACCCTGCCGCCGGCCTTCATGGGTTCCTGCCGCAAAATCACAGCGGCAGCCCCGGAGTCCGAAGACCCGGTCCCGGAAGTCCAGGTCCGGGATTCGGTCCTGACCACCGTCCGGCTGCAGACCGGCGGAGCGCCCCTCCGGCAACTGGACCTCTTTATTTATGATGCAGAAGGCACGAAAAACCTGCAGACCTATATGCACTGCGACAGTCCTTCGGAAACGGTCTGCCTGAATGCGCTTCCGGGAGACAAGATCCTGGTCGGCATCGCCAACAGCCCGCGGCGCTTCAACCTGAATGCGCTGGCGCGCTTCGATGCGATGGAGCAACTGCAGTTCCAGTTCCCGGACGACAGTCCGGACTTCCCCATCCTGGGCGGTTTCTGCCAGACCGGAGCGGACCGGGGGGACATCCGGCTGCGTCCGCTGCTCTGCAAGGTCGTCCTCACGACCGTCAGCAATACGATGGACGGTTATGAGCTGGTAGAGGAGCCGCGGGTCCGCCTGACCAACCTGCCCGCTGCGGCTGAGATTCTCCGCGACAGCGGATTCCGTCCGAACGAACTGCTGGATGCCGGTGCCTGGCAGGCCCTGCCCTGCGATGTCGGCTATTTCCCGCAGAAACCGGGCATCGAACTCTGGTGCTATCCCAATGACACCCCGGAAAATATCCTCGGGACGCCGCGCCCCTGCCTGGAACTCGAATGCGTCATCTTCGGGAAAACCTGCTCCTTCGAATGTCCCCTGCCCCCCATGGAACGCGGAAGCACGAAGGAGGTTGAACTGGTCATCAACGGGCCGTATGATTACCGCTACAATGTTCGCTGAAAAAGCGTATCTTTGTCCAGATGAACCGCCACGCCTATCTCATTCTCGCGCACTGCAACCCCGGCCAGCTCAAGAAACTACTCTCCCTGTTGGACGATCCGCGCAATGACATCTTCGTCCACATCGACCGCAAGGCTGATTTCGGGCCGGAGGCCCTCGCCGGATGCTGCAGCCATTCCGCCGTGCATTCCGTCGAGCCAAGGATTGCCGTCCACTGGGGCGGAGTCAGCATCATGCGTGCCGAACTGGCCCTGCTGGAGGCCGCCCTGCCCGGGCACTATGCCTTCTATCATCTGCTGAGCGGGATGGATCTCCCGATCAAGACACAGGACGAGATCCATGCCTTCTTCGAGGAGCACCCGGGGAAGGAATTCCTGAACTACTGGCAGTTCAAGCCGACGACGAAAAACCGGTTCCGCTATTTCACCCTCTTCCCTGAAGGAGCCGGCAGCTTCCTGCCCAACCTGGCCAACAACATTGCCAAAGGCCTGCAGATGCTGCTGGGGATCCGGATCAACCGGGGCATTGATTTCCGCTTTGCCTCGCAGTGGTTCAGCATCACGCATGCCTGCGCGGAATATGTGCTTTCACAGAAAGAATGGCTGGAGAAGGTCTTCCGGCATACCAACACGCCGGACGAAGTCTTCCTGGCTACCGTCATCTGGAATTCCCCCTTCCGGGAGCGGCTCCAGGATGCCGGGGAGCACATCCAGAACCAGGACATCCACAACACGGCGAACATGCGTTTCATTGACTGGACCCGGGGAGAGAGTATCCGGCATCCCTGGGTGTTCCGCGAGGAGGACTGGGACTTGCTGATGCGCGAGCCGCACCTGTGGGCCCGGAAATTCGACGAAAGGGTGGACGGCCGGATCATCGACCGGCTCTTCCGACAACTGAAGCGGGATTAGACGATATTCCGGAAGCGTTCCGGAATACGGACCACGATTCTCAGTTCAAACATCGCCGGCTTGTTCCAGGCATACGGCGGACGGCAGAGCGTCTGGCAGATGCGGGCAAACCGCGTCCAGCGGTCGAAGTCCCGCGCCGGAAGATCCGTGACATAGCGGATGGTGCGCGCACGTTTCTGCATGTGCGCTCCCCAGCCCTGGCTGAGCCGGTCGGCATCCTGGAAGCGGTCCTGCAGGCGCTTCATGTCAAAATAGCCGAAATGCAGCAGGTACAAGTCCTTCCCGATATGGAAATTATGTCCTTTGATCCGGTGGAAGCCGGATCCCCAGACACAGGGCCTGGCGACGACCGAGGGTTTGGTATAGCGCGTCCCGATCTGGGCATAATGGCGTTGCTGCAGGAAGGGTACGGCCTCCGTGATATCCGGTTCTTCACCTAATTTCTGGCCGAAATCCAGTCCCAGCGCAGAGAGCGAGGTACCGATCCGCTGCCGGGACAGATACTCCGGGAGCGACAGTCCCAGCCTGGGGTCCACCACCACAAACTCGTCGGCATCCACGCCGATCACCAGGTCATAGCCGCGGTTCAGCAACGCTGCCGCCTGGTCCGACAGGAACTTCAACCGCCCTTTCTCCGCGGAAACGACCTGCGTGCCGATCTTTTCATGCAACGCCGCATGCGTCCCTTCACAGAAAGGCGCAATCACCTGGTCCATACCATCAAAGAAAATATACAGATTCTCCTTGCCGAGCTGGGCACCGTAATACGCTACCCACCTGCGCAGGTAGAAGTCATCATTACGGACCATCGTGAGAGCGGCAATCTTTTTCATAAGTATCTGGCTGTGAAGGTATCAGCTTGCTTGAGATCTTCGGGGGTCCCCTCGAAGACCACCCGGCCTCCCCGGTCTCCCGCATCCGGTCCCAGGTCGATCACCCAGTCCGCGGCACGAATCACATCGACGTTGTGTTCGACAACGACAAGGGAGTGTCCCGCAGCCAGCAGCGCATCGAAACTCTGCAGTAGTTTCTCCACATCGAAGAAATGCAGGCCGGTCGTCGGCTCATCGAACAGGAAGAGGATGCGCTCCGCCTTGGATTTCCCCTTGCTCAGGGAAAGGAAGTAGGCCAGTTTGATGCGCTGGCTCTCACCGCCGGAAAGGGTGGAGCTGCTCTGTCCCAACTTGATATACCCCAGACCGACATCCTGCAGGGGCTGCAGCAGCGCAGCAACCGTCCGGGCCTCTTCCTCCGGGCCGGCGGCGAAGAACTCCACGGCCTCGTCGACGCTCATGTTGAGAATGTCGTCGATATTCTTCTCCCGGTAGCGGACCTCCAGGACTTCGGGACGGAAGCGTTTGCCGCCGCACTCTTCGCAGACCATCTCGACATCCGCCATGAACTGCATCCCGATCCGCACGACACCCTCTCCCTGGCATTCCGGACAGCGTCCGCCATCCGTATTGAAGGAGAAATGATTGGCCGTGAAGCCTGCAATCCTGGCGGCCTGCTGGGCGGCCATCAGTTTGCGGATGGCATCGTACGCCTTCAGGTAGGTCACGGCATTGGAGCGGGAACTGCGCCCGATGGGATTCTGGTCCACATACTCTACCCGGGTGATACGGTCCAGGTTGCCCGAGAGGCCGCGGTGCGTACCGGGCTGGTCGCCGGCATCATGGATGCGGCGGTACAGGGCGGGATAGAGGATATCGCCTACCAGGGAGGATTTGCCGGAACCGGACACGCCGGTGACGACGGTCAGCACCCCGAGGGGGAAGCGCACGTCGATGTCTTTGAGATTGTGTTCCAGCGCGCCTTCTACGACGATGCTGTATTGCCAGGAACGTTTTTCCCGCTGGTAGCGGAGTGTACCGCCCTGCAGATATTGGAGGGTCAGGGAGCGCGCCGCCTCCGCAGGTCGTGCCTGGCCGGCCCGTCCCTGAAAGACCACCTCGCCGCCATGCACCCCGGCCAGCGGCCCCATGTCGATCAGCAGGTCGGCAGCACGGATGATTTCCTCATCGTGCTCCACGACGATGACCGTGTTCCCGATGTCCCGCAGCCGGCGCAGGACACTGATCAGGCGCTCCGTATCGCGTGGATGCAGGCCGATGCTGGGCTCATCCAGGATGTACATCGACCCCACCAGGCTGGAGCCCAGCGCCGTCACGAGGTTGATCCGCTGGCTCTCGCCGCCGGACAGCGTATTGCAGGCGCGGTCCAGGGTCAGATAGCCCAGTCCGACATCCATGATGCACTGCAGGCGGGAAATGATTTCCGCGAACGGATCCGTGACAATGCTCCGTTCGGTGTCCGACAGGTCGAGTTCCGTGAAGAAAGCCAGGGCCTCCTCCACGTTCATCGTCAGGACTTCATGGATGTTCTTGCCGCCGACCTTCACCCAGAGCGCTTCCCGGCGCAGGCGGCTGCCGCCGCAGGCCGTGCACGTCGCCCGGCCGCTGAAACGGCTGAGCATGTACTTATACTGGATCTTGTAGCGCTGGGTTTCGACCCAGGCGAAGAAATCATTGATACCCACGAAGGTATGCGGTTCGCCTTCGACGTATTTCGTATTCCAGATCAGGTCTTTCGCTTCGCGGGGAAGGTTGCAGTAAGGTTCGAAAATGGGAATCCCGTAATGGTCAGCCTCAGCCACCAGCATATCCTTGAACCAGCTCATCTTCTCGCCGCGCCAGCAGGCGATGGCTCCGTCGTAGATGCTCTTGGTCTTGTCGGGAATCACGAGATCCTCGCTGATGCCGATGATCTTGCCCAGGCCGCCGCAGGTCTGGCAAGCTCCCAGCGGCGAATTAAAACTGAACAGATACTCGTCCGGCTCCCGGAAAGTGATGCCGTCGAGTTCGAAGCGGCTGCAGAACAATTGCCTTTCTTTATTTTCCGGGGCAACGGCCATCGTCCCGTCCCCCCGGGAAAAAGCATCCGCCACGGAAGCCAGCAAGCGCGTCCGGGTATCTCCGGCGGGGGCGCCGGACAAACGGGCCCGGTCTACCAGCAGCCAGGCGTCGGACAACTGATCCGCCCCGCGCTGCAGGGCGTCATCTATCTTGAGCGGTTCGCCGCTGACAAACAGGCGGTTGTAGCCGTCTTCCTTCAGTTGGAGGAGCGTTTCTACCCGGTCCTGCCTCTGCTCCCATTTCAGGTCCGCCAGGATGTAGAACGTCCCGGGAGCGGAGCGTTCCAGCCATGCCATGACGTCCTGGACGCCATCCCGGCGCACCTCCCGGCCGCTAACCGGGGAATAGGTCCGGCCGATCCGGGCATAGACCAGCCGCATGAAATCATAGATTTCCGTGGTGGTCGCGACGGTAGAGCGCGGATTGCGCGTGGTGACTTTCTGCTCGATGGCAATGGCCGGAGGGACGCCGTCGATGCTGTCAACATCCGGCTTCGTCATGCGCCCGAGGAACTGGCGCGCATAGGAGGAAAGGCTCTCCGAGAAGCGGCGCTGCCCCTCGGCGTACAGCGTGTCAAAGGCAAGCGAAGACTTCCCCGAACCGGAAATGCCCGTAATCACGACAAACTTTCCGCGGGGAATCCGCAGGGTCAGATTCTTGAGATTGTTGACCCTGGCACCTTTGATTTCGATGTATTCTTCCACGAGCTAGGCCTGGGAACCGTCTTCTTCTACAGTTTCCTGCTCTTTCTTGTCCTCCTTGCGAAGCGAAGCGATGGCATCATGGCCCCAGAGAATCCAGAGGCAGGACAGGATGGCAGCGAAGAAGACAAAAAGGAATAAAATGGTAATCTTCCTCGGTTTTCCGAAATAGGGGTACTGAGGGGGATCTATGACAGTGAAAACCGGAGTCGCCAACTGAAGTTTCGCTTTACCGGTCTGAACTTGCTGGGCACAGGAGTTATACAATGAAAAAGCCAAGGACATCTCGTTTCTCAGTCGCTCCTGATCAGACTTCCCCCGCTGGGAGATAATGCTTTGATTACGGTCCTGGTAGTTCGCGTATTTCTGCTGAGCCTGGTAGTAATCTGCTTTGGCTTCGTCATAGAGTTGCTCATAATAAGCAAGATCCCGGCGGGCCTTTTCCGTCCGATAATCCGTCAGATATTTCTGAAGAAGAGTAATAACTTCAGCGCACATTTGCTCCGCAACATCCGGATTCTGGGCTTTGACAGCCAGACGGATCACGGAAGTCTTCTTATCCACGGACCAGATAATACGACGTCTCATCTCTTCAGCAACTCCCACTTGCTCCATATCTAAATGCGCGGGATCAATTGAGGCCAGATTTGCCAGGGATGAAGGTTTTTCTGCATCTGCTTCTTTTTCATGACGGCTGAAAAGGCCCAGAAACCAACCCAGCAAACTGGAAGGAGCATGGAGAACTTTGTTCCACCACGGTTTATGCGTATGATCCCGGATAAACTCATAGTAAGTCATCTCCTGTTTCCCTTTCTTGTCCTCAAATGAAACCGTTTTCGGGAACAACTCAAGGACAAAAGGGGTGGAGTTTAAAACCTCGGGATACAGATCCGGTGACATCATATCGGAAGAGCTGGTCAAGGATCCCAAATTGATACCGGCAAGCCCGGCCAAGGAACTCAAAGTTCCCCCGCCCCCGCCGGATGAAGACTCCAAAGCCATACGGGAAGTAACGGTATACTCTTTGGGAATGCTGAATCCGGCAATCAGAGCCAACACGACAGCGACGCCGCACCACTTCAGAATAACCTTCCAGTTATCAATCAACTTCCGGAACAAAGCCCGGAAATCAATTCCGTCAAATTCTACCACTTTATTCTCTTGGGTTTCCATCTCCATTATCGTTTAAACAGATTAAGCAACGTGGCGACCATCGTCGTCATGGAAGTGAAAGTGGAAGTCATCGCCATCACCTGAGACAAAGATGTGGCGAAAGTCGCCGTTCGCTGCGGGACCACGATCTCGCATCCCGGCTCGATCGTAGCATTTCCGGAACTTGCCGGCATCACCTTGCCGTTCATATAGACAATGTAGGTCTTGCTCTTCTTGGCTCCGACACCATAGCCGCCCGCATTGTTGATGTAGTAACGGACGCCCTGCCCCGGAACATAGATGACGGTATTCGGGTACAGGACATCGCCGCTGATCTTGACCGTGCTGAGTTTTTCCGGCACATAGATGCGGTCCCCTTCGCGAAGGATCAGGTCATAATCGGACCCGGGACGGGCCACGGCCTTGTCCAGATCGATAGCTACGGTAAACTCATCTCCGGAAATCTGGCCAATGGAAGAAACGCCCCGGCCGGTTCCGGCTTTAAGCATTTTCTCTTTGGCCGCCTGCAGGTTCTTTTCTTCCTCGCTCATAACGCGGGAGAGCATGCCTCCCTGCAGGAACGCCTGCTGCGTAGGACCGCCGGCACGACGCACGACATCCGACAAACGCTCTCCTTCGCTCAACAGGACATACTCGCCCGGGAAGGCCACTTCACCTTCAATCTTCACGAATTTCTGCGCCCGGTATGCCGGGCTCCTGCGTACGGATACAACATCGTAAGGCTGGAGCAGGAAGCGCTCGCCGCCGTCGACGGCCAGACCATCTTTCAAGGCAAAGCTGTAGGTCTCTCCAATAGAATCTTTCGGCATCATGCTGTAAGGATCCAGCACCCGCCGGGCAATGTCAACCCGCGAAAGGGAGGCACCGTCCATCAGGCCCCCGGCCAGCAGGATCAGGTCTTCGACAGTCATATTGTCCGCATAAGGGAATACTCCGGGGCTCATCACATAACCGTTGATGGTCAGGATCCCCTGATCATTCAACTCTTTCTGGCTGGAGATGGTCAGGATATCATTCTTGCGAAGCAGGACATCATCCGCCTTGCCCGCCAGGATGCCGGCCAGGTCGACGGAAAGGGTCTCATAGGTCAGATCCTCCTTCTCGCGGACCAGGACGGCCCGTCCCGTGAAGGCATCTTCTTTCGGGCCGCCGGCAATCCGGACCAACTGGCGGACCGTAGCGATGTCCCCGCCCAGTTCATACATGCCCGGACGGAAAACGGCGCCCTTGATTTCCACCTTGTTGGCAAAGCGCTCCATGGTTTCGTCCACGAAAACCTCATCCCCGTCAGTCATGACGAAAGAAGGTGCGTCTGCTTTCTTGACGGTGTAGATCTGGCGCTCGGCACCGGTCGGGCGGATGACCCGGAAATCTTCCTGATAGGCCTTGTTGGAGAAGCCTCCGGCGTATTCCAGCACCTGGGTCAGCGTTTCTCCATCCTTTATCTCATAGAACATCGGGCGCTTGACGTTTCCGGAAACAAGCACCAGGTTATCATAGGGCTGCGCCAGCACGACATCCCCCTCTTTCAGGACCATATCACTGTCCGAACGGCCCTCCAGGAGGTAACCGTAGATATCGACCAGCTTCGTTTCACCGCCCCGGATCACCTTGATGGAACGCAGGGTTCCGGCCTCCGTGACGCCGCCGGCCGCATGAAGCGCATTCAGCACGGTCGAGAAAGGAGAAACCCGATAGGTGCCGGGCGTCTGGACTTCGCCGACAATATTCACCTGGATGGTCCGGAACTGCCTCAGGGTAATGCTGACGGTAGTATTCGGGGAACTTCCGCCGATACCAGCATACTTGGACATCAACGCCCTACGGATCTTATCTGAAGCTTCCTTGATTGTCAAGCCGCCGATCTGCACCTGACCGATTCCGCTGATGCTGATCGAACCCTCCGGAGAAATGGTTTTGGAATATGATGCTTCGCTATATCCGAAAATCTCTATCAACAGCTGGTCTCCAGGGCCGAGCTGATAGTTCGCAGGCGTGGCCAGATTCTCATTCGGCTCAAAGGACATGTAGCGGCCATTGAAGATATCATGGCCGAAAATCTTCATTTCCTCCGGAAGTTCTTCTCCCCCTTCTGCCTCCGACTGGTTCCTCTTGTTCAATTCCCGGAGCCGGAGTTCGTAGGAGCCGCGGTCTCTATTCTCATCCGTAACCGACAGACGGCGGCTGTTCCGATCCTGCTTGACGCGGTTTCCGGAATCCCATAACTGATTGGTCTTCCCGGAGTCCGATCCGCTGCGGGAATATCCTTCATCTTCGCCAAAAGTAGAGCCTTCCTGGCTGAGAGAACTACCTGTCTGCTCCTGAAAATTGTTCTTGACACGCATGATCTGCTCCGTTGACACACCCAACGCAAGCAGTTCCTGTCCAATTTCATTTTCCGTCTTTCCGGAAGCATAGGCGGACTGAACATATTGCATCACTTGATCATCCGTCATCTGCGCATAAGTAGTAAGCGCAGCGCAAGACAGGAGCAAGAATACAATCAAACCGATTCTTTTCATATTCTGTAATATTATTATGCAAAAGTATATAATCATGCAAAATTAGTGTTTTTTACGGTCAGAAACAAGTTGCCAACCATATATAATGGCAATTCACGCCCCGCAATAAAAATTTTCAGAAAGAAGTTTGCACTTTTCCAAAAAGTAGCTATCTTTGCATCCGCATTCGCAACGAAAACGAATCACTGGTGTGGTAGTTCAGTTTGGTTAGAATGCCGGCCTGTCACGCCGGAGGTCGCGAGTTCGAGCCTCGTCCGCACCGCTTAAAACGCCTTTGCAGATACCTGCGAGGCGTTTTTTGTTTCTAGTGCCCCAAATAATGCCCCAATTTTGACCATTTTCTTCTTAAAACAGTCACATAACGGGTAGGCGCAGGTATGCATCATTTTT
>JAFTCB010000055.1 GCA_017454905.1 Bacteroidales bacterium | reverse complement strand
TTTCAGCATCAAGGCCCAACACCCCGAGGCGGTGCTCCTGTACCGCGTCGGGGATTTCTATGAGACCTATTCCGACGACGCCGTGCTCGTGAGCAAGGTGCTCGGACTCGTGCTCACGCGCCGCTCCAACGGCGACAAGGGGGACACGCCGATGGCCGGCTTCCCGCACCACGCCATCGAGGGCTACCTGCAGAAACTCGTCCGCGGCGGCTACAAGGTCGCCATCTGCGACCAGCTGGAAGACCCCGCCCTCGTCAAGAACAAACTGGTCAAGCGCGGCATCACGGAGATCCTCACCCCGGGTATCGCCTTCGGCGAAGGGATGCTCGACCAGAAGGAGCACAACTACCTCGCCGGCCTGACCTTCGAGGGGCAGAGCTGCGGCGCGGCATTCCTGGACGTGTCCACGGGCACTTTCCAAGTGGCCCAGGGAAGCCTCGACTACATCGGCACCCTGCTGAGCTCCCTGCAGCCCCGCGAGCTGGTGGTCCAGCGCGAGCTGCTGCGCGCCGTCAAAGAGAAATACGGCGACTTCTACACCACCGGCCTCGACGAATGGGCCTTCGTGCAGGACGCGGCCGTGGAGCGCCTCTGCAAGCAGCTCAAGGTGCAGAGCCTCAAAGGTTTCGCCATCGATGGCTTCCCGCTGGCCATCTGTTCCGCCGGCGCCCTGCTGGTCTATCTGGAGCAGACGCAGCATGCGGGCCTGGGCAACATCTGCTCGATCGGCCGCATCGACGAGGAGAAGTTCGTCTGGATGGACAAGTTCACCTTCCGCAACCTGGAGATCTTCCAGAGCAATGCCGGGCGCGAGGGGGTGAGCCTCGTGGATACCCTCGACCGCTGCTGCACCCCGATGGGGGCGCGCCTGCT
This sequence comes from Bacteroidales bacterium, assembly GCA_017454905.1. Taxonomy (GTDB): domain Bacteria; phylum Bacteroidota; class Bacteroidia; order Bacteroidales; family UBA932; genus Cryptobacteroides. The sequence goes on along the minus strand of JAFTCB010000055.1, from coordinate 28,681 downwards.
GCGGCAGTGGCTGGCGATGCCGGTGATGGACCTCAAGGAGCTGGAAGCCCGCTATGATGTCGTGCAGCTGCTGCACGACAACGAAGAACTGCTGCGCGCCCTGCAGGACAATCTCGCGGAAGTCGGCGACCTGGAGCGCATCATCGCCCGCGCCGCAGGCGGCAAGATTTTCCCGCGTGAAGTGCGCCAGCTGGGCCGTTCGCTGAGCCGGATGACCCCGATCCGGGAACTGTGCGCCGACAGCGGATGCGCCGCCCTCGACAAACTCATCAAGGGCCTGCGCAACACCGACAAGCTCCTCTCGCGCATTACCGCCACGCTCGCCGAAGACGCCTCGCAGCTCGGCCGCGGGGACGTGATCGCCGCCGGGGTGGACAAGCAGCTGGACGAACTGCGCGAAATCTCGCGCGGCGGCAAGGACTACCTCCTGCAGATGCAGCAGCGGGAGAGCGAGCGTACCGGCATCACCTCGCTCAAGATCAGCTACAACAACGTCTTCGGCTACTATATCGAAGTGCGCAATACCTTCCGCGACAAGGTCCCGCCGGAGTGGATCCGCAAGCAGACCCTCGTCTCCGCGGAGCGCTACATCACCCCCGAGCTCAAGGAATACGAAGAGAAAATCCTCGGCGCGGAGGCCTCCATCTACGAAATCGAGAGCCGCCTGTTCGGGGAGCTCGTCGCCGAGGTCCAGAAAGCCATCCGCGACATCCAGGAGAACTGCCAGATCCTCTCGCGGCTGGACGTGCTGCAGGGCTTCGCGCAACAGGCCATCGACCGGAACTACTGCCGACCGGAGATGGACAGAGGCCTGGTCCTGGACATCAAGGCCGGGCGCCATCCCGTCATCGAGACCCTGATGCCCGTCGGCGAGGAATACGTCCCCAACGACGTCCGCCTGGACAGCAAAGGCGAGCAGATCATCATCCTGACCGGCCCCAATATGGCCGGCAAATCCGCACTCCTACGCCAGACCGCCCTCATCGTGCTGATGGCGCAGATCGGCTCCTTCGTCCCGGCGGAGCGGGCGCAGATCGGGTATTTCGACAAGATTTTCACGCGCGTCGGAGCGACGGACAACATCTCCCGGGGCGAGTCCACCTTCATGGTGGAAATGCTGGAGACCGCGATGATCATGCACAATCTCAGCGCCCGCTCGCTGGTGCTGCTCGACGAGATCGGCCGCGGCACCTCCACCTACGACGGCATGTCCATCGCCCGCGCCCTCGTGGAATACATCCACCAGAACGGCAAGGGCGCCAAGACCCTCTTCGCCACGCACTACCACGAGCTGAATGACCTCGAGGAGAAGTATCCCCGGGTCAAGAACTGGCACATCGCCGTCAAGGAGGAGGGCAAGGATGTCATCTTCCTGCGGAAACTCCAGCCCGGCGGCGTGGCGCACAGCTTCGGTATCCACGTGGCGCGCCTGGCCGGCATGCCGCGCGAGGTGATCGAGTCCGCCGAGCGGACGCTGCGCGACCTGGAACGTCGCGAGAAGCATGCCAGTGCCATGGCGATGGAGGATGACGGCTCCGTGCAGCTGTCTTTCTTCCAACTGGACGATCCCACCCTTTCCGCCGTCAAGGACAAGCTCGAAGCGGCTGACCTCAACAACATGACGCCCCTGCAGGCCTTCGACCTGCTGCGCTCGCTGAAGGGGGAGTTGGGGATATAATGGTCTAGCCGAGGAATTGGGTCTCGACGGTGATGACGGCATCGGCAGGCAGCTTGTCCACCAGGATGGCGCGCGTCCAGAAAAGCAATGCCGTCAACATGAACATGCTCCGGATGCGGCAGACGCTCACGGTGCAGCTGCCGGTGCTGCCGTCTGCCGAGACGGTCAGATCGAAGGGCTCGTTCTGATAGTTTTCCATTCCGGCGACCAGCAACAGGGTTTTCTTGCTCCAGTCGACCGGCGTTTCGCAATCTCCCGCATACAGGGTCTGCAGCTCCGTCTGGCTGTCAATCCGCCGGATCCACGCATGATTGCCCCTCGCTTCTTCCGGTTTCCACTCGGCGACGGCCCCTCTCCAGTCGGAAGTGGACGAAGAGCCCTCCGTCTCGGCCTGCCAGAGTGTATAGTTATCGGCCTTTTCGTCCTTCTTGTACAGCTCCTGCCAGGTCACGCCCTGCAATTCGCCCACCAGGATTTTGCCGTTGATATCGCCGTTCAGCGCATTCACGAACAGGTACAGCCATTCCTGTCTCCCGTTGACCTGGGCATTCGGCCTGACGGCAAAGACCCAGGTCGCGACGTTGGCGGTCCCAACCTGCTGCGGTTCGGTCTCACCGGCATGTTTACAGTAGATCTTCGTATTCTCCGGAAGAAACTCCGAACTCACCAGGACACCGCGGTGCAGGAAGCGGTCCAGAACGGGCTGGACCTGCTTTTGGGCCTCCTGGGCTGTGATCGGGGTCAGTTTCAGATCCGATATGTTGACATCCGGCAGGCCCAGTCCGCTGCAGCCGGCCGCCAGGCAGAGGGCGGCGAAGAAAAGGAAGAAGTTGAGGTGTTTCATCTGCGTGTTGTTTATCTGTTAAACGCCGGCAGGCCCGGAAAACTGCCCGGTACGGTCATTTTAAGTCGAAGGAGAGTCCGGCGCGCAGGGAGAACAGCGGGCGTTCGTCCCAGGTGGTAATGTAGGAGCTCCGGTTGAGGTAGTGCATGAGCGCCGGGCTCAAGTAGATCCGCACGCCGCGCAGCAGCCGGAAGTCGGCGCCCGCCTGGAGGTTGGCGGAGAACAGCACCGGTTCGGACAGCATTTCGGCACCCGTGGCGTGGATGCATTTTTCGGCCTGCAGGCCGCCGCCGACCCAGAAGCGCAGGCGATTGTCCGGGTTGATGTAGCAGTGCAGGTCGACGGGGATGCCGAGATAGTGGAGCGCGGCATGTTGCCAGGTCACAACTGTCGGGAGCCGTCCGGGTTCTGCATCCGTGATCACCCCGGTGCCGGGACGCTGGGTATAGGCCAGTCCGGCGCTCAGTGTCAGGCGGCGGGTCATCGGGAGGGCGGCGGACACGCCGAAACTCACCGGCAGGACCGGGGTGCGCGTTTCGCTGAAGCGGGTGGCCACCGGCTGATACAGGGTATGGGTGACAGGATCATATTGGAATTGGGCATCCTGGCCCTCGGAATGCCATGAGATGACGCTTCCGTCGGAGTGCAGGTAACCAGCCGAGCTATAATTCCCGTTGGGATCGGAGTCATACATCACCCCATTGGTGGACATGCGGCCCGGGGAGACGACTCCGGCCCCGCCCGAAGATCCCACCTGCAAGCGCAGGCTCAGGGGGCGGCGCTGCCGGGTGCCGGCGGCGGGCTCCTCGGGGAAGTCATCCTGCGTCAGTTCTTCGAGGGAACGGGGGGCGCCTTCGCCGTTCCCCGGCTCATCCGGCCGGACCTCCGTCTGCACCGGGTCGGCGGGAGATTCGCCGGTCAAGCCGGCAGATGACGGAGGGGTCACGTCGGAAGAAGGCAGGACGGAAGAGTCGCCTGAGGACGGAGTTTCGGGATATGCCGGGCCAGCGGGAGACGGTGTGGACGGGCGGGAGCCGGAGCGCAAGGGCCTTGCCGGCGGGATCGCTTCCGGAAGCAGATCCACGCGCTGCGCCAGCAGGACGCCCTCCCGGACAGAGACCGACCGGGCGGGATGTGCCGGGCGCAGGATCAGGACGGCCGCCAGGACCGCAGCGACGCCCGCCAGCGCCCAGGGCAGCACCGGCAGCCCGGGAAAGCCGCCGCGGCCGGGCCGGGCCGGGAAAGCCGGGCCGGATCCGGGAGTCTCACCGGCCGCGAGGGGCCCTGCCGCCCAGCCGTCCTCCACAGGCAGGGTGGCATCCTGCAGGCGTTCCTGCAGTACCGAAGTCCAGTCTTTATGGTTGTTCTTTTTCATGGTTTCCGTATTTCGCCGCCAGCATGGCGGCCAGTTTGTGCCTCGCCTTGAGGTACTGGGTCTGGGAGGTTTTCTCCGTGATGCCGAGCATCTGCGCAATCTCCCGATGAGAGCAGCCGTCGAGGCAGAAGAGGTTGAATACCGTCCTGTAGCCTTCCGGCAGGGATGCGATCAGGTCGATGAGCTCCTCGACGGGGACCTGCTGCAGACGTCCGGCATCCACCGGCGGCTCGGCAGGGAGCGGCTCGCCGGCCATGCCGGCGGAGGGCGGAGGGAGTTCGTCGACGAAGTGCCTCTCCCGCCGCAGCTCGTCTACCGCCAGGTGCACCGCGATCCGGGAGAGCCAGGCCCCCAGGGAACCCGAACGCCACGGGTGGAAACGGTCCAGGGACGCCCAGGCCTTGAGAAAGGTGTCGTGCACGATATCCAGGGCCCGGTCGCGGTCCCGGATATACCTCCGGCAGACGGCCAGCACACGCCCCGAATAGGTCTCGTACATTTCCTGTTTTGCATCCCGGTCTCCGGCGCTGCAGCGCCGGACCAGGCCTTTCTCGTCCATCAACTCACGGGTTTTGAAGAATCTTCACCAATATAACGATTAATCTCCGGAAAACTGCCTGCCTCTCGGGCACATCTTGTATTTTTAGGAAATTGTGTATCTTTGCATGTTGTACTAATTGAATAAACCGTACCGATGAAAAAAATTCTGAACGAGCTCTGCACCAAGGATACGCGTGCAGTAGAGGCACGGGCTGCTGGGATCTATCCCTATTATCGCCCTATTTCCTCCGGTCAGGATCCGCTCGTCACCATGGCTGACGGCAGCAAGGTCCTGATGTTCGGCTCCAATTCTTATCTGGGACTCTCCGACGACCCCCGCCTCAAGGAGGCCGCCGTCAAGGCGATAGAGAAATACGGCACCAGCTGCTCCGGCAGCCGCTTCCTCAACGGCACCCTCGACATCCACGAAGAACTCGAAGCCAAACTGGCGAAGTTCGTCGGCAAGCAGGCGGCCGTGACCTACAGCACCGGTTTCCAGGTCAACCTGGGTGTCATCAGCGCCCTGGGTTTCCGCGGCGGATTCATCTTCCTGGACGCCCTGGACCATGCCTGCATCATCGATGGCAGCCGTCTGAGTTTCAGCGAGGTACGCAAGTTCCGCCACAACGACATGGGCGACCTGGAGAAGAAACTCTGGCTCACCCCGCGCAACGCCCCCAAGCTGATCGTCGTGGACGGCGTCTATTCGATGGAAGGCGACATCGCCCCGCTCCCCGAGATTGTCAAGCTCTGCAAGAAATACAAGGCTTCCGTGATGGTGGATGACGCCCACGGTCTCGGCGTGATCGGCGAGAACGGCTCCGGCACCGCCAGCCACTTCGGGCTGACCAAGGACACCGACCTCATCATGGGCACCTTCTCCAAGAGTTTCGGTTCGCTGGGCGGCTTCATCGCCGGCGACAACGAAGTCATCGACTACCTCAAGCACAATTCCCGTTCGCTGATCTTCAGCGCCTCGATGACCCCGGCCGCCGTGGCCGCCGCCACCACCGCGCTGGACATCATGATCCACGAGCCCGAGCGCCGCGAGCACCTCTGGGAGGTCACACGCCACGCCCAGGAGGCCTTCAAGGCCAATGGTTTCGACACCGGACACACCCAGTCCCCGATCATCCCGCTCTTCGTACGCGACACCGTCAAGGCGATGACCGTCGTGCGCAAGGCCTACGAGGTCGGCGTGTTCATCACCCCGGTGATCGCCCCGGCCGTCCCGGAAAAGGACGTGCTCATCCGCTTCGCCCTCATGGCTACCCACAGCATCGAGCAGGTGGACGAGGCCGTGGAGAAACTCACGAAGATCTTCCGCGAACTCGATATCATCCAGTAAAATGGTCATCCTCATCACCGGCATCACCTCCGGCTTCGGCCGTGCGATGGCCGCACGCCTGAGCGCCGACGGCCACAAGGTCTACGGCACCCACCGCCATGCCAAGGATTTCCTGCCCGGCGTCACCTATATCCAGGCCGACGCCCAGCGGGCGGAGGACTGCGAAGCGGCCGTGAAGCAGGTGATGGACGCCGAGGGACGCATTGACGTGTTCATCAACAATGCCGGCATGGGCATCGGCGGTCCGTTGGAATTCTCCTCCCTGGAGGATGCAGAGCGGCAGATGGACGTGAACTGGATGGGCATGGTGCGCTTCCTGCACCACGTGCTGCCCGTGATGCGCAGGCAGGGCGGCGGCAAGATTATCTGTTTCAGCTCCATCGGCGGCCTGATGGGCCTGCCGTTCCAGGGACTGTATTCCGCTTCCAAGTTCGCCATCGAGGGCTATTGCGAGGCGCTGCGCCTGGAGACGAAAGCCTTCGGCATCCAGGTGGTCGTGATCGAGCCGGGCGACTTCGCCACGGCGTTCACCGCCCAGCGCAAGAGTGTGGCCGATCCCGAGGCGTACGAGGTGTATAAAACCTATGCCAAGTCGCTGGCGAGCATCGAGAAGGACGAGACGACGGGGCTCAAGCCGGAGTTCCTGGCGGAAAAGATCGCCAGGATCGTGGGCATGAAGCGCCCGCGGTACCATTATATCATTTCTACGCTGGAGCAGCGCCTGTCCGTGACGCTCAAGAGAATCCTGCCGCCGAGCTGGTTCGCGGCGATTCTGGGATCGTATTATAAATTATAAGCTATTCCAGCCACTTCAGGAAGTCCTCCACGCGGGCACGGGAGACCGTGGGCTCGAAGGGAGGTGCCGGCTGCAGGGTGAGCCGCAGGCGGCCGCTGAAGTGGCGGCTGACGCTCTGCACGGCGCTGCGGGCGACGATGGCGCCGCGCGAGATGCGGAAGAACCTCTCCGGATCGATTTCTCCCTCCAGGGTGTCCAGCGTTGCGTCCACCAGGTAGCGCTCGCCTTCCGTCGTCAGCAGGTAATTGGCTTTCTCTTCGGAGAAAAAGGCGGCGATGCCCTCCGCCTGCACGGGGATGATCTGCTCTCCGACATATACCACGAAGCGCTCCTTGTACTGCCGCTGCCCGCGTCCGCCCAGGGCGGCGAGCAGTTTCTCCACATCGATCCCGGGAGCGGCTCCGTCCTGCGCCTGCCGTCCGATGCGTTCGCGGCAGCGGCCCACGGCGCGGTCCAGGGCCTCTTCCCCGATGGGTTTGAGCAGATAGTCGATGCTGCCGGCCTCGAAGGCCTTGACGGCGTAGGTGTCGTAGGCGGTGGTCATGATGACCTGCGCCTTGACGGGGACCTGGCGGAAAATCTCGAAGCATTCCCCGTCGGACAGCTCCACGTCCATGAAAATGAGGTCTATGGGGGGGGCGGCTGCGAGATAGTCCACAGTACCGCGCACGGAATCCGTGGCGAACACCACTTCGATGTCGGGGAAGCGGGCTTTGAGGAGGCGGATGAGCTGGGCCTGCGCCATCCGCTCGTCTTCGACGATCAGGGCTTTCATCATAGAAGCGGGAAACTAACGGTGTAACTGTCCTCTTCGTCCAGGACGGTAATCACCTGTCCGGAAAGGTCTTGATACTGTTGCCGGATATACTGGAGGCCGAGGCCGGTGGATTCCGCCTTCGTCAGCCGGGGGATGCGGTTGTTGCGCACCACGATCCGGTCCCCGTCCGCGTGGATGCCGATCTGCAGGGGCTTGTCGGGACGGACGGCATTGTGCTTGGTGGCGTTCTCGATGAGCAGCTGCACGCAGCAGGGCACGACGGAGCGGGACATCAGTTCTTCCGGGATGTCCACGGACACCTCCAGGCCCTCGGGGAAGCGGACCTTGAGCAAGTCCACGTATTTCCGGACGAATTCCATTTCATCCCGCAGGCGCACCGTGGTCCCGTCTTCGGTCTTGATCAGGTAGCGGTACACATCCGCCAGCTGGTGCGTGTAGCGGCTGGCATCCTCGCGCGTCTGCTCGAGGATCAGGTAGTCCAGGACATTGAGTGAATTGAACAGGAAATGGGGGTTGACCTGCTGCTTGAGCATGTGGTAGCGGTACTGGGCCAGGTTGGCCTGCTCGGAGGCACGCTCCGCCCGGGCCTGCAGGCGCAGCGCGTAGGATGCCAGCACCACCACGACCACCAGGGTCATCGAGTAGTCCAGCAGGGTGGTCAGCGCCGTGTTGGAATCCTCTACGTTTTCGGAGAAAAACAGCATGATGGCCAGGCGCGTGACCAGGATCACGGCAAAGGCGATCAGCAGCCATTTCAGCGAATCGCCCGGACCGGCTTCCGGCTCCATCCGCCGGGAATAGTGCCGGGCGGCCCACAGCGTGGCCCAGCCGATCAGGATCGTGGACACGAAGGTGGACAGGGGATAGATGACAAGCGGGGAGGAGAAGGCCAGGCCGAACAGGGCGGAAGTGCCCCGGCCCAGCAGCACGCCGAGCACATTGACAACCAGCACCGAGATGGCCATCATCTTGCCGTCCACGCGGCAGCGCAGACACAGGATGACGACCAGCAGCATCGTCAGCAGGGTCAGCATCATCTCGTCCTGCAGCCCGCCCAGGCGGCAGCCCAGCGCGACGGCCGCATGGAGCAGCGCGAAGCCGAGAATGATCCAGTAGTCTTTTAAAATCTTCATAATGTCCCCCGTGAAGATAATAAATTTTCTCACGAATACGACCGTTCATCCTAAAAATCCGACCGTTCGTCCTTTTCTATTTTTTCGCGCGCGAAAGATTTTTTTATTTTGCAGCCATCTTCAATAACACTGAAATGCAATCAACCAAAAAGCTGACTTTCTGGCAGATGTGGAACCTGAGCTTCGGATTTTTCGGAGTGCAGATCGCCTATGCCCTGCAAAGTGCCAATATCAGCCGCATCTTCGCTACGCTCGGTGCCGATCCGCACCAGCTCAGTTTCTTCTGGATCCTGCCCCCGCTGATGGGCATGATCGTCCAGCCGCTCATCGGTAAATATTCTGACCGGACCTGGTGCAAGATGGGCCGCCGCAAGCCGTATCTGCTCGTCGGTGCCATCGTGGCCGTGCTCGTAATGATCTTCCTGCCCAATGCGGGCAGCCTCAATTTCAGCAGCCGCCTGCTGCTCGGCCTCAACGGCGCGATGTGGTTCGGGCTGTTCTCGCTGATCTTCCTGGACACCTCCATCAACGTGGCCATGCAGCCGTTCAAGATGATGGTCGGCGACATGGTGGGCGAGGAGCAGAAGGCGCAGGCCTATTCGATCCAGTCGCTGCTGTGCAACGCCGGCAGCCTGGTGGGCTACCTCTTCCCGATCTTCTTCACCTGGATCGGCATCGCCAACACCGCCCCCAAGGGCGTGATCCCGCCCTCCGTGGTGTGGAGTTTCTATTGCGGCGCCGCCATCCTGATCCTGTGCGTGCTGTACACCTTCGTCAAGGTCAAGGAGATGCCGCCGGCAGAGTATGCCGCGTTCCATGGCATCGAGATGCCCGGTCAGGCCGGGCATGACGTTGCCACCGGGCAGGGCTCTGCCGCTGTCACGCCCGGCGGCGACCGGGCGTCCAAGCCGGGCCTGTTCAAGCTCCTGCTCCACGCCCCGAAGACCTTCTGGACTGTGGGGCTGGTGCAGTTCTTCTGCTGGGCCGCTTTCATGTATATGTGGACCTATACCAACGGGGCCGTGGCGGCGAACTGCTGGGGCACCACGGATCCTGCGTCCGAGGGCTACCAGGCCGCCGGCAACTGGGTGGGCGTCGTTTTCGCCGCGCAGGCGGTCGGCTCCATCCTCTGGGCCCTCGTCCTGCCGAAGTTCCGCTCGCTGCGCCTGGCCTACGTGGTCAGCCTGCTGATCGGGGCGGCCGGATTCATCTCCATCGCCTTCATCCACAACCAGTACCTGCTCTTCGTCTCGTATTTCCTGATCGGAGCGGCCTGGGCGGCGATGCTGGCCCTGCCTTTCACCCTGCTCACCAACGCGCTGAGCGGAGAGCACATGGGCTCTTACCTGGGACTGTTCAACTGCACGATCTGCCTGCCGCAGATCGTGGCGGCGGCCCTGGGCGGCGCTGTCCTGCATCTGGTCGGCGGCGTGCAGGCCCGGATGCTCGTCATCGCCGGGGTCCTGCTCATCTGCGGCTGCTTCGCGGTGGCCCTCGTCCAAGAACACAAGAAATAATCTATCATAACTAATTCTATCCAATGAAAAAAATCCTGACCATCCTCGCAGGCGTCGCGATCTCGCTCGTGACGGCTGCCAGCGTATCCGCCCAGGGCGGATATCCGGTGAAGGGTGTTGTCGTCGACCAGATGGGTCCCGTGATCGGAGCCGCCGTCATCGAGGCGGGTACGACCAACGGAGCCGTCACCGATCTGGACGGCAATTTCTCCTTCAGGGTTTCTTCCCCCGATGCGACCGTCGAAATCAGCTGCATCGGCTACACGACCCAGACCTTCAAGGCATCTGCCCTGCCTGCCACCATCACCCTCACGGAGGACAATGAGTTCCTCGACGAGGTCGTGGTCATCGGCTACGGTACCGTCAAGAAGAGCGACCTGACCGGCTCCGTCGCGACCGTCAAGGCCGACGAGATCAACAAGGGCGTCATCACGACCCCGGCCGACCTGCTCCGCGGCAAGAGCGCGGGCGTCGTGGTCACCGCCGGTTCCGGTATGCCGGGCGCCGGTGCGACCATCCGCATCCGCGGCGGCTCCTCCATCAACGCCTCCAACGACCCGCTCATCGTCATCGATGGCCTGCCCGTCTCCAACGACGGCATCTCCGGCATGTCCGACCCGCTGTCTTCCATCAACCCGGAGGACATCGAGAGCTTCACCGTGCTCAAGGATGCTTCCGCAACCGCCATCTACGGTTCCCGCGCATCCAACGGCGTCATCGTGATCACCACCAAGAAGGGCGCCAAGACCGGCACCACCCTGCCGCAGGTCGCCGTCGACTTCACGGCTTCCGTCAACACGATCGCCAAGTACAACAAGCTCCTGGACAAGGACGGCATCGTGAACATCATCCGCAGCTTCTACGGCGCGAACTCCGTCGCCGAGCAGCACCTCGGCCTGGACGGCACGCTCTACAACACCGACTGGCAGAAGGAGATCTACCAGGCCGCCCCGACCTATGACGGCAACATCAGCCTCAACGGCCGCCTCGGCTTCCTGCCGTACCGCCTCTCCGGTGGCTTCACCTCCCAGAACGGTACCCTCAAGGGCTCTAAGATGAACCGCGGAACCCTGTCCCTCAACCTCTCCCCGAGCTTCTTCGACAAGCACCTCACCGTCAACCTCAACGGCAAGGGCACCTATTCGAAGAACTGGTATGCCAACCAGGATGCCATCGGCGCCGCCAACCACTACGACCCGACCAAGCCGGTCCGCGATGTGAACGGCCTGAACGGCTTCACCACCTGGTATGACACCTCCGGCAACATCAACACCATGGCCACGATGAACCCGGTCGGCCTGCTGGAGGCCAAGAACGACGTCGCCGACGCCTACCGTTTCATCGGCAACGCCCAGTTCGACTACAAGATCCACGGATTCGAAGACCTGCGCCTCAACCTCAACCTCGGTATGGACTGGGCCAAGTCCAAGGGCCTGACCGACCTGGCGATGGGATCCGAAGCCTCTTTCCACAACACCAACCAGTCCGGCGGCGGCTCCCACACCGTCTATGACTACAACCGTATGAACACGACCCTCGAGTTCTACGCCGACTACAACCACACCTTCGCCGAGAAGCACAACGTGGACGTGATGGCCGGTTACTCCTGGCAGCGTTTCTACAGCGAGAGCAACAGCCTCTCCACGCGTATCAGCGACAGCGCCACCCTGAATGATTCCCACAACAAGGGCGAGCTCTACCTGATCTCCTTCTTCGGCCGCGCCAACTACGGCTTCGCCGACAAATACCTCCTCACCGCGACGGTCCGCGCCGACGGTACTTCCCGTTTCCAGAACCACAAATGGGGTATCTTCCCGTCCGTGGCTTTCGCCTGGAACGTGAAGAAAGAGGACTTCATGAGCGAGGCTGACAAGATGTCCACCTTCAAGGTGCGCCTCTCCTGGGGCCAGACCGGCCAGCAGGAAGTCGGCGGTTACTATGACACCTTCGCCCAGTTCCTGACCACCCAGCTCGGATCCGGCTACTACTTCGACGGACAGCTGGTGCAGCCTGTCGCCGCCCTCGGCTACAGCGCCGACCTCAAGTGGGAGACCACCACGACCTACAACGCCGGTGTCGACCTGGGCTTCTGGAACGACCGCCTGACCGCAGGTATCGACCTCTACAAGCGCGACACCAAGGACATCCTCAACTTCATCCCGGTCCCGGGCCTGTCCAACCTGACCAACTACCTCAACACCAACATCGGCTCAATGACCAACCTCGGTTTCGAGATCGATGCGAACGCGATCCTGGTCGAGACCAAGGACATGAGCTGGACCCTCGGCGCCAACCTCGCCTACAACCGCAACCGCATCACGAAGCTGACCGCTTCCGACGACAACGCCACGGGCGTGGAGACGGGCGGCATCTCCGGCGGTACCGGCAACAACGTGCAGATGCACCAGGTCGGCTACCCGATGCGTACCTTCTACCTCTACCAGCAGGTCTATGACAAGAACGGCAACCCGGTGAACGGCGTGTACGTGGACCGCAACAAGGACGGCCAGATCACCGCCGACGACAAGTATCTCGGCCACAAGCCGGATGCCGACGTGACCGTCGGTTTCAACACCAGCTTCTCCTACAAGAACTGGACGGCGGCCCTCTCCGGCCACGGCGCCTTCGGCAACTGGGTGTACAACAACGTCGCCTCCGATACCGAAATGCTCGCCGACCTCTGGACCAACAGCTTCATCGGCAACCGCCTGGCTTCCGCCAACAAGTCGATGTTCTCCCAGGCCCAATACCTGTCCGACTACTATCTCGAGAACGCCTCCTTCTTCAAGCTGGACAACTTCACCATCGGTTACACCTTCCCGAAGCTGTTCAACGTCACGCAGGACCGCACTGCCTCGCTCAACGTTTTCGGTACCGTCCAGAACATCTGCACGATCACCAAGTACTCCGGCATCGATCCGGAAGTCTTCGGCGGCATCGACGGTACGCTGTATCCCCGTCCCCGGACCTTCGTCCTCGGTGTAAAATTCAACTTCTAATTCTGGAAAGGATATGAAAACCATCAAATACATCCTCGGATCCCTGGCAGCGGCCCTCAGTATGACCGCCTGTGTCGGCGACCTCAATGTCACGCCGATCGACCCGAATGCCAATACCGCCGACAAGGCGCTCGCGACGGAGGCCCAGTTCAAGTCCTACCTCGCCAGCTCCTACCTGGGCTTCGCCACCTCCGGCTACTACGGAGCCAACGGCGCCGCCTCCATCTCCGGCCTCGACGGTGGTGCCTCCCAGTACATCCGCGGCCTGTACCACCTCAGCAGCCTGACGACCGACGAAGCCGTCTGCGGCTGGAATGACCAGACCATCAAGAACTTCCACTGGATGAACTGGACCACCGACGATACCTTCATATATGCGTTCTATTCCCGCATCTTCATGCAGGTGTCCGCCGCCAACGAATTCATCCGCGAAGCGGCGAAGTACGGCGAGAACGTGGCCAACCGGAACGAGTATATCGCCGAGGCCCGCGTACTGCGCGCCATCGCCTACTACCATGCACTCGACAATTTCGGCAACGTCCCCTTCTCGGACGAGACTTCCATCGTGGGCAGCGTCCCCGAGCAGATCTCCCGTGCCGACCTGTACAAGTGGCTGGAGACCGAACTGCTGGACCTGATCAACGGCAGCGACCTGGCCGCCCCGCGCGCCAACGGTTACTCCCGTGCCGACAAGGGCGTGGCGAAGTTCCTGCTTGCCAAGCTCTACCTCAACGCCGAGGTCTTCACCGGCACCGCCGAGTGGCAGAAGTGCGCCGACGTGCTCAAGGACCTCATGGATGACGGCTACAGCCTGCACACCTCGCCGAACGGCAGCAAGTTCAGCGCCTACCAGGACCTCTTCCTGGCCGACAACGACACGTGCACCGACGAGATCATCTTCGCCATCCAGCAGGACGGTGTCAACACCACCAGCTACGGTGTGACCAACTACCTGATCTTCGCCAGCACCGGCGGCTCCATGGACCCGGCCGAACTGGGCATTTCCTCCGGCTGGGGCGGCATCCGCACCACGCCTGAGTTCTACAACAAGTTCTCCTCCGACGACGCCCGCAACCTCTTCTACACCAAGGGCCAGAAGAAGGACATCGAGGACATCGGCGAGTTCACCAACGGCTACGCCTTCATGAAGTACCGCAACATCAAGAGCGACGGCAACCCGGGCCAGGAACTTGGCTTCGTGGATACCGACTTCCCGATGATGCGTTATGCCGACGTCCTGCTGATGGCCGCCGAGTGCCAGGTGCGCGGCGCTTCCATCGACGGTCTGTCCGCCTACAACCAGGTGCGCAAGCGCGCCGGGGTCCCGGAAGCCAAATCCATCGTGCTCCAGGACGTCCTCGACGAGCGCGGCCGCGAACTCTACCAGGAGTGCTGGCGCCGCAACGACCTGATCCGCTTCAAGCAGTTCACCACGGACGCTTACCTGTGGCAGTGGAAGGGTAACGAGATCAACGGCAAGGCCGTGGATTCCTACCGCGACCTGTTCCCGATCCCGGATTCCGACCGCCTCGCCAACAGCAACCTCAAGCAGAATGCCGGTTATTAATAAAACCTCACCGCAATGAAGAAGATTTTATCCATCATATCCGCAGGCGTGCTCGTCCTTCTGGGCACCTCCTGCGTCCGGGAGCAGCTGGCCGTGTTCGATCCATCCAACGCCACCGCTCCTGTGCTGGGGAATGTCGATCTCGGCGAGAAGAAGGTCACCGTGAACTATACGCCGGCCGTCTTCAACCTCGGCTTCAACGAGCAGATGGCCCCGGTCCACACCCTGGCCCTGGTCAATGCCGACGGCACCCCCGTCAGCCGCATCGTCTCCTCCAAGGATGACGGTTCCTCCCTCTCGACCACGATGGTCAACATCAGCAAGGCCCTCGCCTTCTTCGGCTATGCCGACGGCGATGTGCTCTCCACGCTGGAAATGGTCGTCCGCGCTTCCATCCAGGATCCTTCCAAGGACAACGGCCGCAACGGCTACGTGGATTCCGAAAGCAAGATCCAGATCAACAACTTCACCGTGACCATCCCGGTCGGCAGCCCGTACGAGGAATACACCGAGGCCTGCTCCTGGAGCGTGATCGGCGCCCTGTCCGCTTATGAGATGAGCTGGGACAAGGATCTGGAGATGTTCGCCACCCCGGACGGCGACAAGTTCGTCGCGAAGGCCGTCACCATCAAGAAGGACGACCAGTTCAAGTTCCGCAAGGACCAGGCCTGGGACGACAACTACGGCGCCCCCGGCGATGTCGAGCCGTATGTGCTCTCCGTCGATTCCGACCTCACCGGCGCTGCCGGCGGCAAGAACCTGGCCGTGGCGGCCGACGGTGTCTACGACCTCTGGCTCGACCTGTCCGGCTCCGATGCCGTGATCACCGTCACCGAGGCCTATCTCGCCTATCCCGACTTCACCCAGGAGAGCGCCTGGAGCGTGATCGGCGCCCTGTCCGAGTACGGCATCAGCTGGGACGGCGACCTGGTGATGACCTCCGACGGCACCTCCAGCGTGGCTCAGGGTGTCAAGCTGAAGAAGGACGACCAGTTCAAGTTCCGCAAGGACCAGGCCTGGGATGAGAACTTCGGCGCCCCCGGCGACGTCGAGCCGTTCGTCGTCAGCGTGGGCAGCGAGTCCGCGGCCTCTGCCGGCGGCAAGAACCTCGCCGTGCCCGAGGACGGTATCTACGACCTGATCATCAACCCGTCGGCCCAGACCTTCACCGTGACCGAGACCCTCGGCGGCGGCGTCAGCCAGATCATCGGCGGCGACGAACCCGAACCGGAGCCTGTCACGGGCTGGAACATCATCGGCGCCAACGGTGACTGGGACCACGACATCATCGCCACCGAAGACGGAGATGTCTGGACGGCCTACATCAACGCCCCCGAGGCGACGGAGTTCAAGTGGCGCAAGGATGCCGGCTGGGATGAGAACTACGGCGGCGTCCTCGCAACCCTCGGCACCCCGTTCGCGGCTGTCGCTGGCGGCGACAACGTCAAGATCGAAGCCGGATTCTACAAGGTCGTGCTCGACCTCTCCAAGGCGGATCCGACCATCACCGTGTCCAACGGCGACGTATTCGGCCTGATCGGTGTCGGCGGCGACTGGGACCACGATATCTTCATGACCCTGACCGACGGCAAGTGGGTGAGCCCCGCCACCGCGATCGAGGGTGAGTTCAAGATCCGCCACAATGCGTCCTGGGACGAGAATTACGGCGGCGTCTTCGAGGAACTCGGCAAGCCCTTCGAGGCCAAGGCCGGCGGCGACAACATCAAGCTGGAAGCCGGCGAGTACATCGTCACCTACGATCCGGCCGGCAAGACCATCACCGTCACGGCCGCCCTTCCGTCCAACAAGTGGTCGGTCATCGGCGTCAACGGCGACTGGGACAATGATTCCTTCATGACCGAGGTCGCCCCGGGCATCTGGGTCAGCGACGTGCTCGATATCACTTCCGCCGGCTGGAAGGTCCGCTTCAACCATGGCTGGGACGTCAACCGCGGCGGCGCCAAGGGAGACGAACTGACCGAGGTCGGACAGTTCACCGCTGCCGTCGCAGGCGGCGAGAACCTCCAGATGACCGGCAAGTTCCAGGTCGTGTACAACGCCATGAACGAGACCATCGGCACGCTCGGCTGGGGCGTCGTGGGCAGCATCGCCGCCATCGACGGATTCAACTGGAACTACGACATCCCGATGAACCTCGCTTCCGACGGCAAGTGGTACAGCGTGCCCGTGGCCCTCGGCGAGAGCGACGAGATCAAGATCCGCTGGGCGGGTGCCTGGGACAAGGATTTCGGCGCGAGTGAAATCACCGTCGATGCAGCCATCCCCGCGGTGGCCGGCGGAGCCAACATCAAGGCGCCCAAGGCAGGCACCTACATGGTCGTCTTCGACCCCGCCGCCACCACGCTGACCCTCAGCACCGACTTCTGGAGCCTGATCGGCGATTTCAACGACTGGGGCGGCGACCGCTTCATGCTCCCTGACGGGGACGGCAAGTGGTATGCCTACAACCAGGAGATCTCCGGCGGCTGGAAGATCCGCAAGGGTGCGGCCTGGACCGAGAGCGCCGGCGGCGCCTATGCCAAGGCGGGCGAGGCCTTCGACGCCGTGACCAAGGACGGACCGAACATCGCCGTGACCGACATGACCCGCTTCAATGTCTTCTATGACACCAAGGCTGGCAAGATCACGGTCACAGCACCGGTCAAATAACAAAACCTGAACCTCTTTCAGACCGGGGCCCCTGACCGGACCCCGGTCTGCCAATTCAAATTCGATGCAGATGAAACGTTTCCTCACGGGCGCCTGCGCCCTTCTGGCTGCCATGGCCGTGCTCTCCTGCTCCGCCTGCAAGAAGATTCCCGGCGGATCGGGCGGCGGCTCCGGCACGCAGATCGAGACCGGCACGGACCTGGCCGATATCACCTACCAGCTCAATGTGTACAGCTTCGCCGACTCTGACGGGGACGGCTGGGGCGACCTGAAGGGGGTCGCGCAGCATCTGGACTATTTCGAAAGCCTGGGCGTGAGCGCCCTGTGGCTCTCCCCGGTCCAGGCCGCCATGTCCTACCACGGCTACAACGTCACGGACTACAACGCCATCAATCCCAAACTGGGCACGGAGGCCGACTTCAAGGACCTCATCACGAAGGCCCGGGCCAAGGGGATCGATATCTATATGGACTACGTGCTGAACCACTCCGGCAGCGACCATCCCTGGTTCAAGGAGGCTTGCGCCGACAAGGACAGCAAGTACCGCGATTACTATGTATTCTCCGACAACCCGGCCGCCGACGTGGCGGCGGGCAAGATCGACAACTACGCCGGGGCGAAGGATCCGGGGATGGGCGTGTGGCATTCCCTCTCCGGGCCCGTCGGCGGGCGCCTGCATTTCAAATGGGACTGGAACGCCAAGACCGTGACCGTGAGCGAAACCGGGGCAGCGGTGCAGGCATCCAACCCTTCTGCGACGAAATGGCTCTATTACGGCAACGACCAGCTGGCCGGCCTTTATGAGACTTCTTCCGGCATCTTCGAGATCACCGTGGACTTCAGCTCCTCCTGGGGCTTCCTGCTCCGCACCTCCAAGACCAGCTGGGACGGCGGCACCAAGTGGGGCGGCGACGGTAAGTCGCTCAGCCTCGGCACCGCCTACAAGGTCAACAACACCACGGCCGCCGACATCACCTTCTCCGGCGGCACCTCCTACTTCGCCAGCTTCGACACCACCATGCCGGACCTGAACTACGGCCCCTGGCAGAAGTCCGCGGAATCCGCCGCCTTCAAGGACCTGGCGGCTTCCGCCGACAAATGGATCAACCTGGGTGTGAACGGCCTGCGCCTCGACGCCGTGCTTTGGATCTACCAGGACCAGACCGACGCCAACGTGGCCTTCCTCAAAGCCTGGTACGAGCACTGCAACGCCACCTACAAGGCACGCGGCGGGCAGGGCGAGCTCTTCATGGTCGGCGAGGCCTGGAAGAATGATGCCCAGAGCATGGCCCCGTACTACAAAGGCCTGCCGTCCTGCTTCAATTTCCCGTACTGGTGGACCCTCAGGGACCGCATCAACAAGGGCCGGGGCAATGACTTCGCCAGCACGGTCAGCGGCTTCCGCAACCTCTTCAAGGCGCAGCGCAGCGACTTCATCGACGCGATCAAGCTCTCCAACCACGACGAAGACCGCGCGGCCGAGGATCTCGGACGGAGCCTCGAAAAGGAGAAACTGGCCGCAGCCGTCCTGCTGACCTCCCCGGGCAAACCCTTTATCTACCAGGGCGAAGAACTCGGCTACTGGGGCAACAAGGGCGGCGGTGACGAGTACGTGCGCGCCCCGATCAAGTGGACCCGCGCCGGCAGCGTCCCGACGGCCGCCCTGGGCGGCAAGGTTGACAACGCCATGCTTTCCGAAGCCATCAGCGTGGAAGCGCAAAGCGCCGATCCCGCCTCGCTGCTGAGCGTGTACCGGAAATTCGCCGAAGCCCGCAACAAATACAAGGCCCTCGCCAAAGGCGAAATCAGCCCGCTCGCTTCCCCCAATACCGCCGTCGCCCTCTGGACCCTGGCCTATGAGGGACAGACGGTGCTGGTCGTCCACAATTTCAGCGGCAGCGTGGTCTCCTCCAATGTGCCGGGCATCAGCGAACTGTCCGCCGAAAGCCCGTTAGTCTCCAACGGCGTGGCGTCCGTCAACGGCACGACCGTGACCCTCGGCGCCTACGCCTCCGCCGTATTCGCCTTATGAGAAAACCGATCCGCTGGAGCCTTGCCTTCCTCCTGCTCCTGTGCGCCTGCCAGAAGCCGGGCGGCAGCCCGGATCCGGACCCGGATCCGGGGGTGCCGGCCTCCTTCGTGAAGGGCGTGGACATCAGCTGGGTGACCGAGCTGGAAGCCAAGGGATACAAGTTCTACAACGCCGCCGGGCAGGAGCGGGAGTGCACCGCCCTGATGAAGGAACTCGGCGCCGAAGCCGTCCGGCTTCGCGTCTGGGTGGACCCGGCGGACGGCTGGAACGGGAAAGCCGACGTGCTCGTCAAGGCGAAACGCGCCGCGGCGCTGGGCATGAAGGTGCTCGTGGATTTCCACTACAGCGACAGCTGGGCGGATCCCGGCAAGCAGACCGTGCCCGCCGCCTGGAAAGGCAAGGACGCCTCGGCGATGGCCGCGGCCGTGAAAGCCCACACGCAGGATGTCCTGCAGGCGCTCAAGGGCGCCGGCGTGGACGTGGCCTGGGTCCAGGTGGGCAATGAAGTCACGGGCGGAATGCTCTGGGACGGCGGCAAGGTGGCCGGCTCGTCCGTGGGGCAGTTCGTCAGCTATTTCCACGCCGGACGCGAGGCCGTGAAGGCCGTCTACCCCGGGGCGCAGGTGATCCTGCATCTCGACAACGGCTGGAACCAGGCCACCCTCAACTGGTTCCTCACCCTGATGAAGGGGCATTCGCTGGACTACGACATCCTCGGACTGTCGCTTTATCCCTCCTATTGGGAAAACGGGGCGTATCCCGACTGGAAGCCGAAGGTGCAGCAGTTCGTCTCCAACCTGCCCGCGCTCCGCAGCAGTTACGGCAAGCCCGTGATGCTGGTGGAGTTCGGCATGCCCGCCGCACAGCCGGACCAGGCGCGCGCCGCCCTGCAGTACCTGCTGGATAACACCCGGAGCCAGGATTCATTCCTGGGGATCTTCTACTGGGAGCCGGAAGCGGAACACGACCGCTGCGGCTACGACTACGGCGCCTTCTCCGCCGGGCGTCCCACCTCTGCCCTCAAACCTTTTGCAAATTAATCGGATATGAAAAGAATACTGTTTGCCCTCCCACTGATCCTGCTGGCGCTCTCCTGCGCGAAGAAGCCGGAGCAGACCGCCCCGCAGGCCCCGCTTTCCGACGGTGTCGTCTATGAACTCAACGTCCGCCAGCTCACGCCGGAAGGCACCTTCGCGGCCGCGGAGGCCCACCTCCCCCTGCTGCAAGAACTCGGCGTGGACATCATCTGGGTGATGCCGCCCTACCCCATCGGGGAGAAGGGCCGCAAGGGGAGCCTCGGCTCCTATTATGCCATCCGGAACTACTGCGACATCAATCCGGAGTTCGGCACCCTGGCAGACTTCGACCATTTCCTCGCCGCGGCCCATGAAAAGGGCTTCAAGGTCGTGCTGGACTGGGTGGCCAACCACACGGCGCCCGACCATCCTTGGGTCACGGAGAAGCCGGCCGACTGGTATGTGCGGGATGCGGACGGCAACACGATCGTCGAATACGACTGGACCGACATCGCCAAGCTCAACTACGCCAACGCCGACATGCGCGCCGAGATGGAGAAGTCCATGCGTTTCTGGCTGGAGCGCGGCGTGGACGGGTTCCGCTGCGACGTCGCCTACCAGGTCCCGCAGGACTTCTGGGCCGGCGTGCTGCCGAGATTCCGCCAGGAGTTCAACCGCCCGCTGTATTTCCTCGCCGAGGGCGAGGAAGCCTGGCTGCACGAAGCCGGCTTCGACACGACCTACGCCTGGCGCCTGCACCACCTGCTGAATGACATCGCGCAGGGCAAGGCCGACGCCGACAGCCTCATCCAATACATGTACTGGAACCAGGAGAACTACAAGAGCGGCACCCGCCGCCTCTGCTTCACCTCCAACCACGACGAGAACTCCTGGAGCGGGACCGAGTTCGAGCGCATGGGCGACGCCTGGCAGGCCATGACCGTGCTCTGCTGGGTCCTGCCGCAGGCGCAGCCGCTCATCTATACCGGCCAGGAATTCGGCTACGACCACCGCTTCGCCTTCTTCGAGAAGGATCCGATCCCGGCCCGCAAGACCAACGCCGTCACGGATTTCTACCGCTACCTGGGACAGTTCCGCAAGGACCACCCGGCGATGATTCCGGGCAAGGGCAAGGTCGAACTGCTGTCCTCAGACAACAACACGATGCATTTCCGGCGCTCGGCCGGGGATGACGTCGTCGACATCAGTGTCCAGCTGGAGGCCCCCTGGGCCTGGAGCATTACCACGGAGGCGGACCGCATCTCCCGCGTGGAGCCGCCCTGCTGGTGGACCGGCATGCAGACGCCCCTGCAGCTGCTCGTGCAGGGCGAGGGGATCGGTGCGTACTCCGTCACTTTCGAAGGACTTCCCGGCGTGAGCGTAAAGGATACGCATCCGGCGGAGAGTCCCAATTATCTTTTCGTGGACGTGGCGGTCGATCCCAACGCCAAACCCGGCACGGGCCGGCTGGTCTTCAGCAAGGGGGAGGACCGTTTCCGCGTGCCGTACACGATCGCCGCGCGCGAACTTTACTCCGAGATGCGGAAAAGCTTCGGCCCTGCCGACGCCATCTACCTGATCATGCCCGACCGCTTCGTCAACGGCGATCCGTCCAACGACAACACGCCCGACACCCGGGAGCAGGCGGACTACAAGGCTTTCTTCGGCCGCCACGGGGGCGACATCCAGGGCATCGAGGACCAGCTCGACTACATCGCCGACATGGGCTTCACCGCCATCTGGAACACCCCGCTGCTCGAGGATGACGAGCCGTCTTCCTCCTATCACGGCTATGCGTGTACGGACTACTACAAGATCGACTCCCGCTTCGGCAGCAACTGGAAATACCGCGAATTCGTGCAGCAGGCCCACGCACGCGGCCTCAAGGTCATCATGGACGTGGTGACCAACCACTGCGGCGACAAGCACTGGTGGATGGAAGACCTGCCCTTCGCCGACTGGGTGCACCAGTGGCCGGAATACACGCATTCCAATTGCGCCTTCTCGGCGCAGAATGATCCCTACTGCTCGCAGCATGACAAGGAGAACATGGTGGGCGGCTGGTTCGACACCTCGATGGTGGACATGAACCTCGACAACCCCTATGTGCTGCATTATTTCCAGCAGTGGGCGGCCTGGTGGACCGAATGGGCCGGCCTGGACGGCTTCCGCGTCGACACCTATCCCTACAACGAGAAGGTCCCCATGTCGGAGTGGTGCGCCTCCGTGCTCAAGGAGTATCCCTACCTCAACATCGTGGGCGAAGTCTGGTCCACCAATGTCCCCCAGGTGGCTTACTGGCAGGCACGCAATCCCAACAAGGACGGCTTCAACTCCAACCTCCCCTCCATCATGGACTTCTGCCTGCAGTCCGCCATCTGTCAGGGCATCAACACCGACCGGGAAAGCTGGGACGAGGGCATCACGAAATGGTATGACTCCATCGCCAATGACTTCTATCTCAATGATCCCGACAACATGATGGTCTTCGCAGGCAACCACGACACCGACCGCATCGGCGACGTGGTCGGAAAGGACCCGGCCAAGATGAAACTCGTGATGGCGCTGCTCTCCACCGTCCGCGGGTACCCGCAGTGGTTCGCCGGGGACGAACTGATGGTCGTCTCGCGCGACCGCAGCCAGGGCCACGGCGGCCTGCGCGTGGAGTTCCCGCTGGATTGGGAGAAGGATCCCGTCCGGAAGGAACTGCACGACTATCTCCGCACCCTGCTGCAATGGCGCAAATCCGCAGAAGATATCATCGAACGGGGCGAGACGGTGCATTTCCTGAGCCGCGACAACACCTATGCGTATTTCCGGACGGTTCCCTATACGGACGGGAACGAGTCCGTGTTCGTCTTCCTGAACAACAATCCCGAACCCCGGGAAATCCCCTGGGGGGATTATGCCGAAGTCACCCGGAAGCTCGATCCGAAGGGCGGCGTGGATGTAATCACGGGAGAAAGTGTTAACTTTGACCCCAGGACCGTGGCGGGCAGATCCGCCCTGGTCGTCCATTTCAAACGAGGCCCGGTATTAAAATAAGGCTATGAGACGTGTAACCCTTCTTGTGAGCGCGGCCATGCTGGCCGCCTGCACCGCTGCAACAGCGCCAGTCTCCGCTCCGAAAGCGGAATTGAGTTCTCCGGACGGCAAACTCCGGATGGCCTTCTACCTGTCGGAAGAAGGCACCCCCCGCTATGCGCTGGAGCGCGAGGGCGTCCCGGTGCTGACTCCCGGCCGCCTGGGCTTCACGCTGCGCGGCACCGTCAAGGCCGAGGACCTGCATTACAACGCGGACGGCACCGTGTCCAAGGAAGATGCCGCCCCGTCGATCGCCTTCGACCGCGGGTTCGAGCTCGCCGACACGGACACGGACACCTTTGACGAAGTCTGGGAGCCGGTCTGGGGCGAGGAGTCGCAGATCCGCAACCACTACAACGAACTGCTGGTCCACCTGCGGCAGCCTCAGAGCGGACGCCTGCTGGACGTGCGCTTCCGCCTGTTCGACGACGGCCTGGGCTTCCGCTACGAGTTCCCCGCCGGGCAGAGCCTGGTGCATTTCGTGATCAAGGAGGAACTGACCGAATTCGCCTGCGCGGATGATTTCACCGCCTGGTGGATCCCCGGCGACTACGACACCCAGGAGTACGAATACAACTGCACGAAACTCTCCGGGGTGGCGGCGCATTTCCGCGACAAGATGCGCGGCAACAGCAGCCAGACCCCCTTCAGCACCTCCGGCGTGCAGACTTCCCTGCAGATGAAGACCCCGGAAGGGCTGTATGTCAACATCCATGAGGCAGCGCTCGTCGATTATCCCTGCATGCATCTGCTGGTGGACGGCCGCACACACGTACTGCGTGCCTGGCTGACCCCGGACGCCGAAGGCTGGAAGGGCAACCTCACCGCCCCCGCCAAGACCCCCTGGCGCACCGTGCAGGTGGCCGCTTCCGCGACGGACCAGCTGGCCTCCCGCCTGGTGCTCAACCTCAACGAGCCCTGCGCCCTGGAGGACGTGAGCTGGATCCATCCGGTCAAGTACATGGGCGTGTGGTGGGAAATGATCGCCGGCGCAGGCTCCTGGGCCTATACGGATGCCACCGGCATCCACCTGGACAGCTTCGACTACAAGGCCGCGGCGCCCAACGGACGCCACAGCGCCAACAATGAGAACGTCCGCAAGTACATCGATTTCGCCGCGGCGAACGGCTTCGACGCCCTGCTCGTCGAGGGCTGGAACATCGGCTGGGAAGAGTGGGCCAACTGCAACAAGGACTTCGTCTTCGACTTCCTGACCCCTTATCCCGACTTCGACATCGACGCGCTCAACGCCTACGCCCATCAGAAGGGTATCCGGCTGGTGATGCACCATGAGACCTCCTCCAGC
Organism: Bacteroidales bacterium; assembly: GCA_017454905.1. GTDB lineage: Bacteria > Bacteroidota > Bacteroidia > Bacteroidales > UBA932 > Cryptobacteroides. The sequence goes on along the minus strand of JAFTCB010000055.1, from coordinate 3,998 downwards.
ATCCGCAACTACGAGCGCCACCTGGAGGCGGCCTATTCGCTGATGAACCGCTACGGCTACGATGCCGTCAAGTCCGGCTACGTCGGCGACATCCTCCCGCAGGGGATGCACCACTACAGCCAGTGGATGGTCAACCACTACCTCTACTGCATTACCGAGGCCGCCCGGCACCACATCATGGTCAATGCCCACGAGGCGGTGCGCCCGACCGGCCTGTGCCGCACCTGGCCCAACCTGATCGGCAACGAGTCTGCGATGGGCACGGAGTACCAGGCCTTCGGCGGGATCGCCCCCGGCCACACGGCCATCCTCCCCTTCACCCGGCTCAACGGCGGCCCGATGGACTACACCCCGGGCATCTTCGAGCAGAATCTCAAGGAGTGGTGCGGCAATGACTCGCACGTCAATTCGACCATCTGCGGCCAGCTGGGCCTGTACCTGACGATGTATTCGCCGCTGCAGATGGCGGCCGATACGCCGGAGCACTACAGCCGCTTCATGGACGCCTTCCAGTTCATCAAGGACGTGGCGGTGGACTGGAGCGAGAGCCGCTACCTCGGTGCCGAGCCGATGGACTACATCGTCGTGGCCCGCAAGGCCAAGGGGACGGGCCAGTGGTTCTGCGGCGGGGTGACCGACGAACAGGAGCGCACTTTCGAAGTGAAGCTGGACTTCCTGGAGCCGGGCAGCTACGAGGCGACGGTCTATGCCGATGCGCCGGATGCGCATTTCGCGAAGAATCCGCAGGCGTATGCCATCACGAAGCGCAGCGTGACGCCCTCCGACACGATCGGGGTCACGATGGCCCCGGGCGGCGGTTTTGCCATCTCGTTTGAAAAGAAGTAGATGCCCGGACACATCCGGGAATGACGGAAAAGCTATGACTGTAACATTCAAGATAGAGTACAAGACCGCGTGGGGCGAGAGCCTTGTGCTGGTCCTCCAGGACAAGAAACACCCCATGCAGTGGGGCGAAGGCGCCATCTGGAGCGTGACGGTGAAGGATTGCCCCGCCGCGGCGCTCAAGGATTACACCTATGTGGTGATGCAGGACGGCCTGATCGTCCGCACCGAGTGGGCGCATCACAAAAGCAAATCCGCCCGCGTGATCGAGGATGCGTGGATCGACTGCCCGATCCCGGGCTGCCCGTTCCCCCGTGCGCATCAGGCGGAGAAATTCGACCGGCCCGGTTTCCGCGGAGCGGGTACGGCCGTCCCCGTTTTCTCGCTGCGCACGGCCGATGATTTCGGCATCGGCGAGTTCCGCGACCTGCGTCCCCTGGTGGACTGGGCCGCCGCCACCGGCCAAAGCATCATCCAGCTGCTGCCGGTCAACGATACCACCCGCAAGGGCGGCTGGGCGGATTCTTATCCCTACAGCCCCGTGTCCACCTTCGCCCTGCACCCCCTGTACATCCACCTGCAGGACCTCGGCATCAAGGCCGATGCCGCCTTCAAGAAGCAGCAGGCCGCGCTGAACGCCCTGCCGGAACTGGATTACCCGAAGGTGTTCAAGGCCAAGATGGCCTATATCCGCAAGGCCTGGGAGGCGCGCGGCGCCAAGGATTGCGCTTCCGCCGCCTACAAGCGTTTCGTCAAGGAGAATGACGGCTGGCTGCCGGAGTATTCCGGGTTCTGTGCCAAGCGCGACAAACTGGAGCCGGAGTACTACTGCTGGATGCAGTTCCACCTGGACAAGCAGTTCGGCGAGGAAGTGGACTACGCCCGCGCGAAAGGCGTCTCCTTCAAGGGCGACCTGCCCATCGGGGTGAGCGCCGACAGCGCCGAGGCCTACTGGCACCCGGAGCTCTTCAACCTGGACTCCTCCACCGGCGCCCCGCCCGACTATTTCTCCACGGACGGGCAGAACTGGGGCTTCCCGACCTACAACTGGGAGGAGATGGCGAAAGATGATTTCGCCTGGTGGAAGGCGCGCCTGCGCAAAATGAGCCGCTATTTCGACGCGTTCCGCATCGACCACATCCTGGGCTTCTTCCGCATCTGGGAAATCCCCACGGAGTACACCAGCGGGATGATGGGGCACTTCAACCCCGCGCTTCCGTATTCTCCGGAGGAGATCTATGCCTGGCACCTGCCCATCGAGGGGCTCTTCCATCCCGATCCGCGCCATCCGGGCATGTACCAGCCGCTGATCGCCCCGGCGTCCGCGAACCTGCCGCAGTGGCAGCAGGAGCGCTTCGGGGCCATCTATAATGACTTCTTCTACCACCGCCACGACGAGTTCTGGCGCCGCAATGCCGAGCGCAAGCTCCCCGAGCTGCTCGGCGCGACCGGGATGCTGGCCTGCGGGGAGGACCTGGGGATGGTGCCGGACTGCGTGCCCGGCGTGATGGACCACGAGAAGATCCTGTCGCTGAAGATGCGCGGCATGGAGCAGGAGGGCGAGTGGAAGTACCTGAGCGTTTGCGCCACCTCCAGCCACGACATGGAGACGCTGCGGATGCAGTGCGAGCACGATCCGGAGCCGTGGGAGGTGAAACGGATGCTGTGGGAATTCCTCGATTCCCCGTCGATGCTTGCGATCTTCCCGCTGCAGGACTGGGTCGCGATGGACAAGGACCTGCGCCGTGCCGACCGCATGGCGGAGCGCATCAACCAGCCCGCCGACCCGCACCACCACTGGCGCTTCCGCCTGCACTTCGACGTGCACGAACTGCTGTGCGCCAGCGAGCTCAACGTCGCCGTCGAGGGGATGATCAAAGACTCCCGCCGCGGGGCGTAGGTCCGCTTTTCCCTTGTTTTTGCAGTGCGGGGTCCGAAAACTGGACCCCGCACTGCATTATATTACTTATTTTCGTATATTTGTAAAGATATCAATCTCTTCGTCTATGTGGTGGATCGTCGTTACGCTTATCGTGCTGGGCATCATCCTGATGCTCGTTGAAATGCTCCTCATCCCGGGCGTGGGCATCGCCGGCTTCCTGAGCCTCGGCTCGCTGGGGGCCGCTTGCTGGTACGCCTTCGCCGAGATCTCCACGGCCGCCGGGTGGTGGACCACCCTGGCCGCCGTCGTGGTGCTCGCCGTCCTGCTGTTCTTCGCGCTGCGCGCCAGCACCTGGCGCCGGCTCGAACTCAAGACCGAAGTGACTTCCAAGGTGGGCACGGAGTCGGAGCACGTGCATGTGGGCGACCGCGGCATCGCGTATACCCGGCTCGCGCCGATGGGCACCGGCCGCTTCGGTGCGGTCAGCTGCGAAGTCAAGTCGCACGACAATACGATGGTCGCCGCCGGCACGCCGGTGGAGGTCGTCGCCATCGAAGAGAACCGTCCCGTTGTCAAACCCATAACCCAAGCATAACATGAATCCTGTCATCTGGATCGCGATTGCGGTCGTCGGACTTATCATCATCCTCTGGTTCTTCCCGGTGGCGCTGTGGTTCCAGGCCATCCTCTCCGGTGTATATGTCTCCCTCATCCAGCTGGTGCTGATGCGCTGGAGGGGTGTCAACCCGCGGACCATCGTGATGGCCCTGATCACCGGCACCAAGGCCGGACTCACCCTCAAAGCCAACGAGCTCGAAGCGCACTACCTCGCCCGGGGCAACGTGACCAAGGTCGTGATGGCGCTCATCTCGGCCAACAAGGCCAACATCCCCCTGGACTTCAAGATGGCCTCGGCCATCGACCTGGCGGGCCGCGACGTGCTCGAGGCCGTCCAGATGTCGGTCAACCCGAAGGTCATCAACACCCCGCCCGTCACGGCCGTGGCCAAGGACGGTATCCAGCTGATTGCCAAGGCGCGCGTCACCGTGCGCGCCAACATCAAGCAGCTGGTCGGCGGCGCCGGCGAAGAGACCATCCTCGCCCGTGTCGGCGAGGGCATCGTCTCCTCCATCGGCTCCTCCGAGAGCCACAAGAGCGTGCTGGAGAACCCGGACAGCATCTCCAAGCTCGTGCTCGGCAAGGGCCTCGACGCCGGTACGGCCTATGAGATCCTCTCCATCGATATCGCCGACATCGACGTGGGCAAGAACAT
>JAFTCB010000010.1 GCA_017454905.1 Bacteroidales bacterium | reverse complement strand
GATGGTCTGGCACCATTTCCACGACGACCTGATGCTGAGCACGGTGCAGACGCTGATCCTGGATTTTTTCGATTTCCACGCCCGCATCGGCGGAGACACTTCTGAAATCCAATCTCAGGCCGCTTTGACCATGTCCCGTTTCATCGCCATGCTGGAGCGAGGCGACTATCGGCAGAACCGGGAGGTAACCTACTATGCTTCCGAACTTTGCATTGCTCCGAAGTACCTTTCCGAAATCAGCAAGTCCATCACGGGCAATTCGGCCAACTGGTGGATCAACCGGTTCACCGTCCTTGATATTTCCCGCCAGTTGAGAGATAGGAGCCTCAGTTTCGTGGACATTTCCGAAATGTTCAACTTCTCCTCTCCGGCCTATTTCAGCCGTTACGTCCAACGGTACCTGGGCGAGTCTCCTTCCGAGTATCGGGGGTAGATCACAGGAGACTCATGATAACAGCGCGGATAGTCGGGTTGTCATTCTCCACTCGCTTCGGGGTTTACTTTTCTTTTAGGACAGTTGGCTCCGCTTTCAGGAAGATGGACTTATGTGAGAGGAGTTCGAAGAAAGCGGCTTTGCAGGAATCGGAGAGGGGGATGACGGCGTCACCGACCAGGATTTTGCCGTCGCGGATGCCGCGGGCTTTGTCAACGTTGACGATCCAGGAACGGTGCGTACGGCAGAAGCGGTCGAAAGGCAGTTGTTTCTCCAGGGACTTCAGAGTCATGAGCGTCATCAATGTCTTCCCGTCGGCCTTGTGAATGACGATGTAATCGCCGTCAGCCTTGACATACAGGATGTCATCCAGCGGGACTTTGGTCATCATGAGGTCCACCTTGACGGAAATGGAGTCGGCGGCAGGGGCGGCTTCGCGGCGGCGGAGGGCATCGACCTGGCCTTTCAGGCTGTCGATGTCCCGCCCGAGCCGCTCGTTGCGCTGCTGCGCTTCGCGGTACTTGAACGCTGCGAGACGCCACTCGTCCGACAGCGCGACGGCCAGCGCGATGAGCACCATTAGGAATCCCAGGACGGGAACGAAAACACGCTGGGAGACCTTGGTTCCGATATCCAGGACGTTGGAAACAGTGAGACCTTCGCCGAGGGCCGCTCTCCCGGAAAGGTCCAGGACCAGGATCTCGAGCACGCCACCCGCCAGGAGAAGCGCCAGGTTCCAGGCGAAAAAGGCCCCGACCCACCCTTGGATGAAGAACCGGTCGATGAGCCACAGGCGGTTCGCCAGGTAGATGCCCGCGTTGACCAGGAGGATGAAGGCATACAGCAGGTAGGCCCAGAACGGCAGCAGCAGATGTCCGATCAGGTACGGAAGCACGGTCGGGACGAGGAGCAGCGCCAGCAGGATGCCCAGGAAGAGGATGGTTCTTTTGCGTGTCATAGGTGGCGGTGACACGCAAAGATAAGCATTTTCCGCGGATCAGAACGAGAATCCGAGATTGACGTAAACGCCCATGGTCCCGTCCTGCGGGTTCAACGGATGGCCGAATTCGACGGCGGTGATGAAGTTATGGTTCATGCTGAAGAAGAAACCGCCACCGACGCTGGTATGCAGCCGCTCGCAGTCGGCGATGCCCGGGTCGTACACGCTTCGGTATGGTCCATACGCTACACCATCGAGCGTCTTTTCCACGGTGCAGCCGCCCAGGCGTTTCTGTGCGTCCAGCCGATACGGCCGGATGACCCCGCCGGCATCGGCGAAGCCTACCAGGCCCAACTCGAAGTTCTGCTTGATAGCCTGGAAGGAAGCGAGCCGCAGACGCAGGTCCAGGCTGCCGCCGAGGACATTCGCCCCGGTGATACGGTTTCCGAAGGTTCCCCGCATGTCGAAGGCCGGCAGGGCGTAGAACGGCAGGGAACCAGCGACGAGGCCGCCGCCTTTTACCTGCCAGGCCAGTGTAAGCCGGGAAGGGATGATCGGCAGATACTGGCGCACGTCGAAGGCGAACACCATCGACAGGCTCCGCTCGGAGGAG
>JAFTCB010000054.1 GCA_017454905.1 Bacteroidales bacterium | reverse complement strand
ATCGTTTCGACAGGCTCTCCACGGGAACTCCGGAGAAGTATTCGCGCAGCATCTTTGCTTGGGCTCGCTGCATCGCCCGGCAGCTTCTTGCTTCCATTCTTTTTTACCTTTTTTGGTAAACTTTTTTCAGGACGATACAGGGAGGCGTGACATGGAAGTGTTTGATTCTCAGCAATAACTGAATTCTCGGGGTCCCAAATTTGACCCCCAAGTTTTTCGTTTTAATTGATTTTCAGCATTTTACGTGGCACGGGCGTAACCCTAGTTGGCGGATGTGGAGAAATGGCACGGGCGTAAACCAGGTTGGCGGATGCGGAGAAATGGCACGGGCGTAACCCTGGTGGCGGATGTGGAGAAATGGTACAGGCGCAGTTCTATTTTTCCCGGCGCAGCCGGGCCCAGGGCATGACGAGGGCGGGGGCGAGGTCCTGGGAGAGGAGTTCGCTCATCTTGGCCATATAGGGGGCGGTGTGGGCGAAGAAGGCGCGGTAGCCGGCGCAGAGGGCATTGAGGCCGGTCTCCCCCGCCTCGGTGCGGTTGAAGCGGTGCTTGGGGCATTCGCCGTGGCAGAGATGCAGCCACTCGCACGCGCGGCACGCCCGCGGCAGGCCGGTGCGCTTGGACAGCCCGAAACGCACCATCGCCTCGGACTCCATCATTTCGGCGATGCCCTGCTGCGTGATGTTCCCCAGCAGGTATTTCGGGTACACGAAATGATCGCAGGGATAGAGGTCGCCGTTGTGCTCGAGGCTCGCGTTTTCGCCGCAGGTCTCGCCGTAGACGCACAGGCCGGGCCGCACCCCGCACCAGCCGGCCAGCGTGGCGTCGAAGAGGTTGACGTAGTAGTCCCCCACGTCCTGCCGGACCCATTCATCGAAGATGTCGCACATGAAGCGCCCGAAGCCCACGTCGCTCACCGACCAGCGTGCCAGGCTCGCGCCCGGGGTACCCGGATCCACGATCCAGGGCCGTCCCTTGCGGTTTTCGCGGCCGTTCACGAGCGGATAGCGGACGTGCTCCACCACCGGCATGAACTGCATGTAGCGGCTGCCGATCCCTTTCAGGAAATGATAGACCTCCAGCCCGCGCCCCTCGCAGCAGGCGTTGACGGTGGACATCGTGTTGAAGGGCACGCCTTCGGCGTAAAGCTGCTCGATGCCGCGCAGGACCTTGTCGAAGGTGGGGGCGCCGCCCTTGTCGCGGCGGAAGCGGTCGTGGATGTCCTGCGGGCCGTCCAGCGAGACGCCCAGCAGGAAATCATTTTCCTTGAAAAACCGCGCCCACTCGCGCGTGATGAGGGTGCCGTTGGTCTGCAGGCTGTTGTGCACGAGCTTGCCGCCAGCGTATTTCTGCTGGAGCTCCACCGCCCGGCGGTAGAAGTCCAGGCCCATCACCAGCGGCTCGCCGCCGTGCCAGACGAACTGCACCTCCGGGACGTCGTTGGCCGCGATGTAGTCGCGCACCACCTTCTCCAGCATCTCCAGGCTCATGCGGGGCTCGCGGCCGCCGTAGATCTCCGCCTTGTCGAGGTAATAGCAGTAGGCGCAGTCGAGGTTGCAGAGCGAACCCGCCGGCTTCAGCATGATGTTGAAAGCCCGGGGGCCGGTCAGCCGCTGCGCGTCGCCGAGGGTGAGGGTTTGCTGGAAGGTATCCGCCATACACCGGCAAAGATAGACATTTCCCGCGTAAAAACGCGCAACCGGGGATCCTGTCACAGGGTCCCCGGCGCAAAACCAAATCAACCAATTATCATAACCGTTTTCCCAAAAGAATCATCTCTTGATGATGTATCTTTCTGTCAACGTTTTTTCTAACGCAAAGATAAAAGTTCGATTTTAATTCCATTTAACCTCATCTATAAGATACTTTGCAAATTCTTCAAATCTTGTTTCAATTTGCGTCCTGCGTGCCTTTCAAAAAAGGCGTTGAATGATATTTAAAATCCCCTGAATTATTTATATTTGTATAAACTAATCACTTCCGTAAGATGAAAAACCTTTTTGCTCTCCTGCTTGTTTTCTCCGCGCTCCAGCTGAATGCCTTCGAGCGCGAGCCGCTCTGGCCCAAGGGCAAGATGCCCGACAGCCAGCCCCGGCAGATTGCCGCGATGACCGACGAGATCCGCACGCCGGGCTTCAAGGCCGACGAACACCGGGCCCCGTTCCTCGAGTGGTTCGAGACGCCGGACGCCTCCGTGCGCAACGGCGCCTGCATGATCCTGATCTCCGGCGGCGCCTACAACGGCACCGTGGACGTGGGTCTGATCGACAAATGGCACAAGGAGCTGACCGCCGCGGGCGTGCAGTGCGTCAACCTCGTGTACCGCACCCCCCGCCCCGAGGGCATCCCCTACTGGCAGACCGCCTGGGAGGACGGCCAGCGTGCGGTGCGCATGGTGCGCAGCGAAGCGGCCCGGCGCGGCTTCGATCCGGAGCGCATCGGCGTGGTCGGCATGTCCGCCGGCTCCCACCTTTCGCTGCTGCTCGCAACGAGCTCGCTGACACCGGCTTACGCGCGCATCGACAAGCTGGACGACACCCCCTGCCATATCAATTTCGCGATCGTGAACGCGCCGGCGTACGTGACCACCGACGCGGATGAGGCCGGTATTCCGGCAGCCCGCGAGGGCTACGGCGCGGACGTGAAGCTGAGCAGCGTCTTTAAGTTCGACGGGAAGACCTGCCCGATGAGCCTGCACCACGGCGGCGCGGATCCTTATTCCCCGAATGGGTCCACCCTCGTGTACCGCCAGCTGCGGCGCATGGGCATCCCGGCCGAGCTGCACCTCTATCCCAACAAGCCGCACGGCGCCTATGGCTTCGAGCGCGGCATCGAGTTCCTGCGCCAGATGGGCTTCCTGGGGGCGCTGGAGCCGGAAGTGCCACTGATGAGCCGTTTCCCGGAGGAATGCCCGGGCGTGACGCGCATCCGCGAGGAGGTCTGGCCCGAAGGGAAAATGCCGGACGCCCGCGAGAAGCAGTGCCAGCCCTATCTGGAGTGGTTCATCCCGGCGGAGCGCAAGACCCGCGCCATCCAGATCATCTTCTCCGGCGGCTCCTACCAGGGCACGGATGAGAACGGCTTCGAGGTCGCCCCGGCGCGCCGCTACCTCAATGCGATGGGCGTGACCGTCGTCACGATGAAATACCGTACGCCGCGCCCCGAGGGGCTCGCGAAACACACCACTGCGTGGGAAGACCTCCAGCGCACCATCCGCATCGTGCGGAGCGAGGCGGCTGCGCGCGGGCTGGATCCGGACCGGATCGGCATCATGGGCTCTTCCGCGGGCGGCCATCTCGCGCTGCTGGGCGTGACTTCTTCGCGCCACCGCGCCTACCTGCCGATCGACGAGATCGACAAGGTCTCCTGCAAGGTCCAGTGGGGCATCGGCATCTATCCCGCCTACGGCCTGACGGACGGCCTGGACGGCCGGAATGCCCACGGGGGCAATGAGGACACGGATTTCCTCGCGCCGGAGTTCACCTTCGACCCGGACACCGCACCGATGCTCTTCATCCACGGCGACGCGGACAGCATCGCTTCGATGCTTTCGGTGAAATCCTGGGAGAAGATGCGCGCGATGGGCATCCAGAGCGAGCTGCACACCCTTGCGCTGCGCACACACTGCTTCCAGCGCGAAGCCTCTCCCGGCACGGGCAGCTACACCTGGCTCGACCGCATCGGCGAATACCTCCAGCCGTTTATTGCGGAGAAATAGCTGCGCCTACAGCTTTGCGACGATTTCGCGGATGCGGGTCATGTGCTGCGGGATGCTGATGTGCTGCGGGCACTTGGGCAGGCAGGCGTTGCAGCCCACGCAGGCGTCGGCGCGGATGGCTTTGTCCTGGTCGTTGTAGAGTTTCAAGAAGGCTTTCTGCTTGTCAGCGAGGTCCTTGCGTCCGGTATCGGAGAGCGTGAGGGCGTCGCTGGCACTGTTGAATATCTTGAAGTTGCCGGGGATGTCCACCCCCGCCGGACAAGGCATGCAGTAGGCGCAGGCCGTGCAGGGGATCTGGCCTTTCGACTTGTAGAGGTCCGCGACGGTCAGCATGAAGGCGTGCTCCTTCTCGTCGAAAGGCTTGAAGCCCGTGAACAGGGAGACATTCTCCTTGAGCTGCGCCATGTTGGACATGCCGCTCAGGGTCACCATGACGCCCGGCAGGGAGCCCACGAAGGTCAGGGCGTTGGCGGCCGGCGTGAGGTCGGGATGGCGTTCGCGGAGCACGGCGGCGACGCCTTCGCTGACATTGGCGAGCGCACCGCCCTTCACCGGCTCCATCACCAGCACGGGGATGCCTTTGCCGACCAGATAATTATAGAGGTATTCCGAGCTGGTCTCGTTCCCGCCGCCGGAGCCCCAGCCGCGCGACATCTCCTTCCAGTCGGCGTAGTTGAGCTGGATCTGCACGAAGTCCCAGTCGTAGAGGCCCACCAGGCCGGGCAGGTCGGCGTTGCTCCCGTGGAAGGAGAAGCCGATGTGCCGGATGCGACCTTTCTTTTTCTGCTCCAGCAGCCATTTGAAGAGGCCGTTGTCGCGGAAGCGCGAATTGTAGCCCTCCATGTTCTGCAGGTTGTGCAGCAACAGGAAGTCGATGTAGTCCACCTGCAGGTTCTTCAGCGAAGTCTCGAACATCTGCTTGCCGGCTTCCAGGGTGGCCCGGCCGCCCATGTTGGAGATCTTGGTCGCGATCTTGAAGGAAGCGCGGGGGTGGCGGCTCAGCGCCTTGCCCGTCACCACCTCGGATTCGCCATAGGCGGGCGCAGTGTCGAAGTAATTGACGCCGTGGGCGATGGCGTAATCGACCATCGCGTTGACGGCCTCCTGGTCCAGGGGCTGACGGCGGCCGAATCCGCCCCCGCCGCCTCCGCCCAGCGTCGGCAGGCGCATGCAGCCGAGTCCGAGCAGGCCCAGGGTCTCCCCCATCTTGCTCCAGGTGCGGGTATCGATCTTCGTGCCCTCCGGCGCTTCGGTCCAGGGGGCGGCAGGCACCGTGGCTGCGGCGGCAGGCGTACCGAGGGATTGCAGGAGCGGACCGCCGGCGGCGAGTCCCATGCCTGCGAAGAACAGGCCCCTGAGGGCCTCGCGGCGGGTCATTTTCTCTTCCATGATTGTTGCAAATAATGGGTTCTTAACAAATGTACACAAAAACAAAACAAAAACAAAGGGGCTGGCGTGACCTGTAAGTCGCTGGTGGTCAGCATGAATTGAAATCTCGGGTACCCCAAAAAGGCACCCGAGATTTCAGTTCTAATTAAAAATCAATACTTTACGCGGCACGGCAACCGCTTTCCCGCGGCAGCGGCCACCATACCACCCAGCATCTACCTTCCCGCCACAGCAGCCCCATCCGCCAGCAACCACGTTCCCGCATCAGCGACACCGCCGCCTTTACCGTGCCGGGCGGAGCGTGACGGTCCGGTGGAAGGCGGTCGGGTAGACGCGGTAGGGTCCCAGGATGCCGCGGGCGGTGTCGCCCACGCCGCTGGTGGCGTAGTCGAGGTTGACCGTGATGTCATCCGCCGGCTGCAGCTGGTACTGGTAGACGGCCTTGGTCAGGTTGTCCGTCGTGTAGGGATAGACATTGAAGGCGAACGGGGCGTCCATCGAGAATTCGATGCCGCGGCCGCCGGCATCCGTCAGACGGACCCAGCGGTTGTCGGTGCGCAGACCATAATCCTGCGGGATCAGGTACGGCTCGTACATTTCCGACACCGTCGTCTCATAGGAGCCGATGCGGTAGCCGGTCTTGCGGTCGGGATAGTTGGCCTGCGGGCCGCGGCCCAGCCAGGCCACCCGGTCCAGCTGCGCCCGGACACCCAGGGTCAGGCCCATGCGCGGCAGCCAGCCGGGCATATTGCCTTGCGGGCGCACGGTGTGTTCCAGCGTGAGCGTGCCCGCGCCGTCGATGCGGTAGCGGCAGATCTCCTCGAAGCCGTTGTAGGACATGCCCATGATGTAGGCGTCCAGCTGCGTCATGTTGCTGCCCAGGACATTCAGGTCCCGCACTTCGACGACGACGGTGCCGTCCGCCTCACGGGCCTGCATGCCCGCAGGCACACGGCGGATGCGGTCCAGGCCGGCGGCGTAGTAGTGGGAGGCCAGCACGTGGGCGTGGCCGATGCTGCCGTAGCCCTCCACGGAGGCGCGGCCGGCGCTCAGGCCGTTCCAGCCGTCGATCTCGTTGGCGAGCGGAGCGCGCCAGACATTGAGCGCGAGCGGGCGCGTCAGGATTTCCCGTCCGTCGTAGACGACGGAAATGAGTTCGCCCGAGGCGTCAAAGGTGTACGCGAAGCCCTCGCCTTCGGCGATGACACGCCCGTCTTCCCGGCGCAGGGAGGCGCGGCCCCGGACAGGCGCGGGCACGGCGGGTGTGTACCAGGATGCGAGTTCGAACTGCTCCCAGGCGATCTCATGCCCGGCCGGTGCCCAGAGGGTCTTGTCGCGCAGGCGCATGCTGAGCGTCAGGTAGTAGTGCTTGCCGGGCTCGAGGCCGGAGCGCCGGACGGGGATGCGGACCACCTGTGCGGCCTGCGGGGCGATGCGGGCGTCCAGCGAGCCCTGCTGCACCGTCTTGCCGTCGGCGGAAAGCGTCCAGACCGTCTCGTAGCGGGAATTGTCCGTGAAATACTGGCGGTTCAGGATCTCCACCGCGCCGTCCTCGTCCACGAGGGTGAAGCGGAACGGCTGCGCCATCTTCTTCATCTGCCACATCTCCGGCTGCGGGGTGCGGTCGGGCCAGATGCTGCCGTAGGTGCGGGCGCCGGCGCCGTAGGTCCAGAAACGGCCTTCCTCCTTCTCCCCTTCGAAATCCAGCCAGAGCGCAGCCCGGGCGGGATCGAAGCCCTCTCCGGGCAGGACGGCATCCGCGAAAACGCCGACGTTGTCCAGCAGCGCGTCGCAGACATAGTCTTCAATGTCCTGGCCGCCGATCTCCTCGTTGCGGCCGATGCACAGCGACAGCGGCAGGTTGCGGATGCGGCCGGAGGCGGGCTGGGAGGCGAGTTCCTGCCCGTCCACGAAGAGGCGCATCGCGGAGCCGTCATAGACGGCCGTCAGGTTGTGCCAGCGGTTCTCCCAGTCCGCGGGAAGCGGGGCTTCCAGCGTGAGGGTACGGCCGTTGTCGATGTAGAATTCGAGTTTGTCGCGGTGCTGGCGCAGGCCGTACTGGTGGGCGCCCTTGGTGATGAAGTAACCGCCGCTGCGGTTGAATTTGCGCGGGAAGACGTCCAGGGTCAGGGTGAGCTTGTCACCGCTGATCTCCACGTTGTCGGCGCGGTACACCTGCACCCACTGGTCCTGCTTGATCAGGTCGAGCGCCAGGCCGGTGGGGCCTTTCACGAGGCGGGCCTGCCCCATGATGTGCGCCGGGGTACGGTAGGGCGAGCGGTCGGCGAGGGCGCGCACGGGGGCGTCGAGACCGACGCTGACGAAGTCCCAGACAGCGCCGCCGAGCAGGCGCGGATGGGCCCAGATCGCATCCCAGTAGTCATCCAGCGCTCCGCCGCCGTTGCCGGCCACGGAGAGGTATTCGTCCATGAAGGACGGCCGCAGGTCGAGGGTGTCCAGGCCGTAGCCCAGCTCCAGCTCGAACGGGGACGGATAGCGCGGGCCGACGATGTCCTCGGCCGGATGCTTCGCGGCGTTGCCGCCGTACATCCAGTAACGGGTGGGATCCAGGCTTTTGCCTTCTTTCACCACCTCGGTGATGTTCTGGCCCTCGCCGCTCTCGTTGCCTGCGCTCCAGAAGAGGACGCTGGCGTGATTGCGGTCGCGCAGGACCATGCGGCGTGCGCGTTCGCGGTACATCGGGGCGAACTCCGGCATGTCGCAGACATACTGCGTGTCGTGCGACTCGTCGCCGGTCTCGTCGATGATGTAGAGGCCGTACTCGTCGGCCAACTCGAGGTAGCGGTTGACGGGCGGATAGTGCGAGGTACGTACGGCGTTGAAGTTGAACTGCTTGAGGATCTCCATATCCCGGCGGATCACGTCTTCGGTCATCCGGTGACCCATCGTGGGATGCTGCATGTGCGAGCACTGGGCGCTGAGCTTGAGGGGCTGTCCGTTGAGATAGAAGACGCCGTCGCGGATGACGGTCTTCTTGAAGCCGATCTTCTTGCGGAGGGTTTCGACGAGCTTGCCGCCGGCGTCGGTGAGCCGGAGTTCGAGGTCATAGAGCTCGGGCGTCTCGGCCGTCCATTTGAGCGGAGCGGCCACGTGCGCCTTCAGGGAGGCCTTGCCTTCCGCGCGGTCGCCGAGGCTCACCGGCGCGGTCATGCGGGCGGTTTCCCGGCCGTCGCGGCTGACGATGCCCGTCACCGTATACTGCCCGGCTCCGCCGGCGAAACTGCGCACGCTCACGTCCACGGACAGGTCGCTGTCCTTGTAGTCTTCGCCGAAATCGGTGATCACCTGCCAGTCCCAGAGGCGGGCCTTCGGGGTGGCGTAGACCCAGACGTCGTCGAAGATGCCCGCGAGGCGCCAGTAGTCCTGGTCCTCGAGGTAGTAGCCGTCGCAGTATTTGAGCACCAGCACCGCCAGGCTGTTGCTGCCCGGCCCCACGTAGCGCGTGATATCGTATTCAGCGGGCTCCTGCGCGCCTTCGTTGTAGCCGATCAGCGTGCCGTTGACCCAGACGAAGCTCGCCGAAGCGACCTTCTCGAAGCGCAGGAACACCTCGTCCCCGCTCCAGTCGCGCGGCAGGGTGAAGGAGGTGCGGTAGGCGCCGGTGGGGTTGAATTCCATCGGGGAGTCCGGGACGGCCACGGCGAAGGGGTCATCGTTGACGGAGTTCAGGTTGTACTGCGCCATGCGGATCTCGCGCTGCGATGCGCCGGGTACACGCCCCTCCACCAGGGCGCGGTAGTGGTCCAGGCGGACCTGCGGCATCCGGTGCGGGAACGGCAGGGCGACATTGCGGAAGACCGCCTGGCCGAATCCCTGCATCTCCCAGTTGGAGGGCACCTCGATCCGGTCCCACTTCTTGTCGCCGTAGCCCGGCTTGAAGAAGTCGTGCGGGACATCGAGCGGGCTTTCGTAGTAACGGAAGCGCCAGGTCCCGTTCAGGGACAGCTGTTTGTCGGGGATATGGAAGGCACGGCCTTCCTCCTGGCCCACCTCGAACACCTCGAGGTTGCTGACATAATACGGCAGGTCGGGGAATCCGTCCGGAAGGGTACGGAATTCCTGCGCGGAGGCGGGCAGGCCCGCTCCGAGGGTCACCGCAGCCGCCAGGGCTGCGAGCATACGCATGCGATGGTACATAGGGTACAATAATCAATTTCCCTAAAATTAGGGAAAAATCCGCACACCTCTGCCGCCCTGGCCGATAAATGGAACAATTTGAACGATTCCGGTCATCCGGCTTGCAGCGGGCGCAGGATTTGTTTACCTTTGCCGCGTATGGATTCCGGACGCGACATCAAGGAACTGTTCCTGCGCTACTACAGGCCGCTGTGCCTGTATGCCCTGCATTACCTGCAGGATGCGGATGCCGTGGAGGACATCGTCCAGGAGAGTTTCACCGCCTTCTGGCAGAAATCCGCCGGCCCGGAGGAGATCGGCAGCCCCGGGTCCTACCTCTACCGGATGGTGCGCAACCGCTGCATCGATGCCCTGCGCCGGCAGGACCGGGACGGCGGACGGCTCCGTCCGGAAGACCTCTCGGGAGAGATCACGGACGAGCAGGCCGTGGAGCGCTCCGCCGTCGAAGCCCGGCTCTGGGAAGCCGTCGAAAGGCTGCCGCGCGCCCGCCGCGAACTCCTGCTGATGAGCAAGCGGGACGGCCTGAGCTACGAGCAGATCGCCCGGGCCCGGGGGCTTTCCGTCAACACGGTGCGCAACCAGATCAGCCGCGCCCTGAAGGCCCTGCGGGCGGAGTCGGAGCGGATCCTGGACTTCATCCTGTTTTTCTTCACCCTCCCGGCCGTATGATTTTTTACAGGACGGGCGTGGTACTTTTCCGGATTCTTTCCGTCTTGGATACAGAAAATCATTTTGCATGATGAAAGAGATCCAAGAGAACGAGCTGAACTTTGTCGCCCGGCATTTCCGGGACGGGCTGTTTTCGCCCCGGCGGGGCTGGCGGCGCTTCCGCCGCACACGCCGCGTCCGGACCTTTGCCTGGGGCTACGCCGCCCTCGCCGGCGCCTTTGCCGCGCTGGTGCTCGGCATTTTCCTGTTTGAACGCAACGCCTGGACGACCGTCGGGAGTGCCGCGACGGCCCGCACCGTCGTCTTGCCAGACCGCACGCAGGCCACCCTCGCCCCCGGCGCTACCCTCGCCTTCTACCGCCACGGATTCGGCCGGCGGAACCGGAGCGTCCGGATGGCGGGCAAGGTCTATTTCGCTGTAGCGCACCAGGAGGAGCTGCCCTTCGAGATCACGGCCGCGGAAGGCTTCGTCCGCGTGCTCGGCACGCGCTTCCAGGTGGAGACGGACAGCACCGGCACGCGCGTGGACGTCGTGGACGGACGCGTGCTCTTCGCCCACGTCCCGGACGGACGGCGGCAGGGCCGCAGCGCCCGCAAGGGCGTCCCGGTCCGCGAACAGGACGGCCTGGTGCTGACTCGCGGGATGCACGCCGAACTCCCCTCCGGCGCCGCGCAGCCTGCCCTGGTCCCGGCCCAGACCGCCAACCCGGCCGCCTGGGCCTCGCACCTGTTCCGCTACGAGGACACCCCGCTCTCCGAAGTCCTGCAGGAACTCTCCGCCCAGTTCGGGCAGACTTATCGCACGGACCAGCCCGACCGGCGCCTCTCCGGCGAATTCGAAGGCACTGCGCCCGATGAGATCCTGAGTCTGATCGAAGAAGCGCTCGATCTCACAATCACACGCCAATAAACGACAACTATGAAAAAGATACTCGGCATTTTCCTGCTCGTACTGCATCTTGCGGTCATCAGCGCCGCGGCGCAGGAGTCCCTGTCCGGCCGCCTGGAGCGGCTCCGGGACCGCTACGGCATCCGTTTCGTCTATGACGCCGCGCTCAGCGCCGCCCTGGAGCAGCCGGCGGACACGCTTTTCCTGTCTGCAACCCTTCCGCTGGAGGAAGCGCTGGAGCGTTCGTTCTCCGGCAAGGGCCTCAGCTGGCAGGTCCGCGGCCGGAGCGTGGTGCTGAAGGCGGCCCCTGTCCGCCCGGCGGCTCCGCGCATCCGGCGCGTCACGCTCAGCGGCCACATCACGGACGCCGCCTCCGGCGAAACCCTGATCGGGGCCGGCATCCTCTCCGGGACGCTCGGCACCGTGACCAACGAATTCGGGTTCTACTCCCTCACCCTGCCTGCCGGCGTCAACGCCGTCGGCGTCTCGCATCTCGGCTTCGACCGGCAGGATTTCACCTTCGACCTGCAGCGGGACACGACGCTGGATGTCGCCCTGACTGCAAACAATGAGCTGACGGCCGCCCGCATCGTGGACCGCAAGGATGCAGGCCTGCAGTCGGTCTATGCCGGTTCGCTCGAGGTCCCGGTCGAGCAGATCCGCAACACGCCCGCCCTGTTCGGGGAAGCGGACGTGATCAAGGCCATGCAGTTGCTGCCGGGCGTGCAGGGCGGCTTCGAGGGCTTCTCGGGCCTGCATGTGCGCGGGGGCGGACCGGAAGAGAACCTCGTCCTGCTGGATGGTGTGCCCATCTACAACATGGACCACATGCTGGGCATCTTCTCCATCTTCCAGCCGGAGGCCGTCAAGGACGTCACGCTCTACAAGGGGGCCTTCCCGGCCCGTTACGGCGGGCGCATCTCCAGCATCGTGGACATCCGCACCAACGACGGCAACCGCAAGGAGACGCACGGCTCGCTGACGGTCGGCCTGCTCAATGACAAATTCCACCTGGAGGGCCCGCTGGTCAAGGACCGGCTCAGCTATTCCCTGAGCGCCCGGGGCCTGCATTCCATCCTCGCGGACCCGCTCCTGCGGCTGTTCCTGAAGGACAGATACTACGGCTACTATTTCTATGATCTCAACGGCAAGCTCAGCTGGCAGGCCGGGCCGCGGGACCGCCTTTACCTGGGCGTCTATCACGGGGCGGACCGGGGCGGCTTCAGCGAGCAGGACCAGGTCAGCATGGGCGGTGAGGGGATCACGGCCACGGACCAGGCCAGCGAGCGGGACCTCAGCCTGGCCTGGGGCAACACGGTGGCCTCCCTGCGCTGGAACCATATCTTCAACCCCCGGCTCTTCGCCAACACGACCCTGTCATACAACCGCTTCCGCATGCTGGCGGACGTCGCCCGCGAGAGCACGACCACGCGGGAGGGAGTGACGAGTTCCGACGCCTTCTCCCTGAGCTACCGCTCCGGCATCCGGGACTTCGGCGCCCGGACCGATTTCGACTGGACCCCTTCGCCCGCGCACCTGGTCAAGTTCGGGGCGGAGTTCCTCCTGCACCGCTTCTATCCGGAGCAGATCTCGACCCTCAGCGGCGACGGCACGATCTCGCAGCCGCAGGAGTACGTCCTGGGCAAAAGGTATCCCGGCAGCGAGGCCTCCCTCTACCTGGAGGACAACCTGAGCCTGGGCGCCCACGTGAGCCTGGATCCCGGCCTGCGGGTGTCCTGGTTCCATACCCAGGGCCAGGATTACCTTTCTCTCCAGCCGCGCGTCTCCGCCCGGATTGCCCTGGACAACGGGCTGGCCTTCAAGGCCGGCTATGCACGCATGGCGCAATACGTCCACCTGCTCTCCAGCACGACGGTCGCCCTGCCCCTGGACCTCTGGGTCCCGATCACGAAGGACATCCGGCCGGTCACTTCCGACCAGTTCTCCCTGGGGCTGTACTACGACGGCCTTCCGGGCTGGCAGTTCTCCCTCGAGGGCTATTGGAAGGAGATGTACAATCTGCTGGAATACAAGCAGGGCGTCATCTTCCTGGCCAATTCCGATGAATGGGAGACCCAGGTGGAAATGGGACGCGGACGCTCCCGCGGGGTGGAGTTCTTCGTCCGGAAGACCTCCGGAAAGACGACCGGCTGGATCTCGTATACGCTCGCCAAGAGCGACCGCTGGTTCCCGGACGGGTCCATCAACATGGGCCGCCCCTTCCCTTATAAATATGACCGCCGGCACAGCGTCAACCTGGTGGTCAGCCACCGCTTCTCGGAAAAGGTCGACCTGTCCGCCTCCTGGATTCTCGCCACGGGCGGGACCATGACGCTCCCAACGCGGACGACGGCCATCCTGGTGCCGGACAGCGACCGTTTCGAGCGCTACATCCGCTCCGCCGACAACATCGGCAGCCGCAACAACTACCGCCTGCCCCCGACCCACCGGCTCAACCTCGGCGTGAACCTGCGCCACACGACCCGGAGGGGCAATGAAGTGGTCTGGAACATCAGCGTGTACAACGCCTACAACGCCATGAATCCCAATTTCGTCATGACAGGCTCGCAACTCAGTTCGCTCTATTACAGCACTTCCGACAGGATCCAGCTCAACAAGATCACGGTCCTGCCCATCCTCCCGTCCTTCAGTTACACCCTCAATTTCTGACCGCTATGAAAAACCTGAAAGCCCTGCTTTTCCTCCTTCCCGCCCTGGCCGCCTGCACCAATCCGCTTGACTACACGGCCGGGCAGCAGCCGGAGATGATCATCATGAACGCACAGCTGCGCACGGACGAGACATGCCATTCCGTCTTCCTGTCCCGCGGATTCATCAATCTGGTCGAGCCGTTGCCGGACGGAGAAGTGGATTGCTATGTCAACGGGGAATTCGTCACCCGGGCCCGGCGCTGTCCGGAAGACAGCATCAGCGTCTCCTTCTACCTGGGGTATCATTATGCGACCGAGTACCTCTTCGATGCCGACATCCGGCCCGGCGATGAAGTGCGTCTGGAAGCCTCCGCCGGGGCGCTGCACGCCCGGGCCACGGTCCGGGCGCCCCAAACGGCCCGGATCGCCGCCGCGGACACGCTCTCCATCCCGGTCTCCCCTTACACGGTTTACTACACTTCCTACGGTGCGGAATACACCGAAACCCTCGTCTGCCGGCTCCGGCTGGAGGACCGCCCGGGAGAGCAGAACTGGTACCGCCTGTGCGTGGACCTGGCGGCGGACAGCGGTCACCACTCCATCCGTTTCGGCTTCTCCCGGGACCCGATCCTCAACGACGGCTACAAGAGTTCGGACGCCCTCGACATCGGACAGACGCCCAAGAATGCTTTCTGTTCGTTTTCCGACAGGCAATTTGCCGATGGCACGGGCGAAGTGGAGATCCATGTCCCCAAGAACAACATCCGCTTTGTCCGGCAGAATTGGGAGACTTCCACCCACCCGGCCCTGCAATTGAGCCTGATGACGCTCTCGCTCGAGGAATACAGCTACCTCAATGCCCTCAACGCAGGGGAGGTGTGGGGATTCGACGGCGCTTTCCTCACGGAGCCCGTCACCTTCCCCACCAACGTCGAAGGCGGACTCGGCTTCGTCAGCATCGCGTCCGCCTCCGGCATCAGCCTGGCGCTTCCGGAACTGGAGTAGCGCTATTTTTTCCGGACGACGGTGATCTCCTGCAGGGGCTGGTTCAGCTCGAACAGGTCGTGCACCGGCCAGGCCTGCGCCTTCTTGAGGACATAGGCGGCCTGGGCGCGGACATCCTGGACGCTGGCGCCGAAGCGGACGGTGTAGTTGCCGGCCGGGGCTTCCCAGGCGGAATCCGCTTCGTTGAAGGAGGCGAGGGAGTAGTTGTCCACCTTCATGGTGAGGGTCTGGCTCTCGCCCGGCTTCAGGCTGCGGGTCTTGGCAAAGGCCTTGAGTTCGCAGGCGGGCTTGGAGAGACCGGCCTCGGGGGCGGTTACGTAGAGTTCGACGACCTCCTTACCGGCCACGGAGCCCGTGTTGGTCACGGTCACGCTGGCCTCGAAGCCGTCGGCGGTGGCCTTCACGACCGGTTTGCCGTAGGCGAAGCTGGTGTAGCTCAGGCCGAAGCCGAAGGGATAGGAGACTTCCTTGCCGACGGTGCTGAACCAGCGGTAGCCGACCCAGATGCCTTCTTCATACTCCGTATAATCCACGTCCTTGACCGGTACGCGCGGACCGCGGCCGGTGTTCTGGATACGGGCGTACGGGAAGTTGACGGAGGACGGGTGGTCCATGAAGCCCATCGGGAAGGTCATCGGGAGCTTGCCGGAAGGGTTGACCTTGCCGGTGAGCACGTCGGCCACGGCGTTGGCGCCCTCCTGGCCCGGTGACCAGGGCAGCAGGATGGCGTCCACGAGGTTCTTCCAGGAGTTGGTCTCGATCACGCCGCCGATATTGAGCACGACCACGACCTTCTTTTCCTCGGCGTGGTAGGCGGCGCTGACGTTCTGCAGGAGTTCGCGCTCGATGGCGGTGAGCTCGAAGTCGTCCATCATCGTGCGGTCGGCGCCCTCGCCGGCGTTGCGGCCGAGGACGATGACGGCCAGGTCATTGGTCTTCGCCTCGTTCTGGATGACATTGGCAGGAATGGCGATCTCGGCGAGCTTGCGGCGGCGGAACCAGTCATTGCCGGTGCCGTTCAGCGCAGTCTGTGCCTTGTCAAAAGAGGCAAACGCCTTGTAGTAGTCGATGAGGTTCTTGTCCAGGGTGAAGCCGGCATTGGCCATGGCGTCTTCCATATTGACAACATAGGCCTTGTTGACGTCGCCGGAGCCGGTGCCGCCCGCGACGAAATCGATGGCGGAGATGCCGTAGAGAGCCACTTTCTCATTGCCCTTCAGCGGGAGGGTGGCTTTCTCGTTGCGCAGCAGGACCATCGCCTCGCCGGCAGCGCGGCGGGCCACGGCGGCATGGGCGGTGAGGTCGGGCTTGTTGGAATACTTATATTTCGCGAAAGCGGGAGTGCGGACGATGTACTCGAGCATGCGGCGGACATTGCGGTCCACGTCCTTGATGTCAAGGCTGCCGTCCTTGACGCCCGTGATGATGCGGTCGATCTCGTTCTGGTTGCCCGGCTCCATGAGGTCATTGCCGGACCAAGCGGACTTGACGGTGCCGGCCTTGTTGCCCCAGTCGGTCATCACGATGCCCTTATAGCCCCACTCGTCACGCAGCACGGTGGTGAGCAGGTCCTTCTTCTGCTGGGTGTACTCGCCGTTGATCTGGTTGTAGGAGGACATCACCGTCCAGGGTGCGCCTTCCTTGACGGCGATCTCGAAGTTCTTGAGGTAGATCTCGCGCAGGGCGCGCTCGCTGATGCGGGCGTCATTCTCATTGCGGTTGGTCTCCTGGTTGTTGGCCGCGAAGTGTTTGATGGAGGTGCCCACGCCGTTGCTCTGGATGCCGCGCACATAGGCGGCGGCCATCTTGCCGGAGAGGAGCGGATCCTCGGAGAAATACTCGAAATTGCGGCCGCAGAGCGGGTTGCGGTGGATATTCATGCCCGGGGCGAGGAGCACGTCCACGCCGTATTCACGGACCTCATTGCCCATGGCGGTGGTGACTTCCTCCACGAGGGCGGTGTCCCAGGAGCTGGCGAGCAGCGTCCCCACAGGGAAACCGGTGCAATAGAAGGTCTGTGAAGTACCCGGGCGGGTCGGGCTGATCCGCAGGCCGGCAGGGCCGTCGGCCAGCACGGTCCCCGGGATGCCGAGGCGGGCGATCGGGCGGGTGTTGCCGGCTGCGCCGGGCACCTCGTTGATCAGACCGGAAGTGACGCCGTTGACCACTGCGGCGCGGGCGCCGCCGACCAGCAGGGTCGCTTTCTCTTGAAGGGTCATGGCGCCGAGGACTTCATCGATGTTGTCCTTGCGGAGCTGCGGCTGGGCCAGGGCGGACAGGGTCATCAGTCCGGCAGCGGCCATCAGGAAGGTTTTTTTCATGGGATACTATCAGTTAAAGTGTTTGTTCACAAAGATAATCATTTCCCTTCGGCTTCCAACAGGAATACCGCCGAACTGTAGAGCGAGCCCATCGCAGGGTTGAACGCCCCGCCCGCAAGGAAGGCACCGGTATAGACGCCGCCGTCGCCCCACCAGCAGGAGCGGTCCACGTTGAGTTCGGTGACCTTGTAGCGGCGCTCCGCGTCGAGCCCCTGCAGCCGGAACGGGTGGCCTTCGACGCCCATCGCGTTGAAGCGGATGCAATAGACGAACAGCACCGCGCGGGAGCGGTCTTCGCTGACGTACAGCTGCCCGTAATAATCGCTCCCGTAGGGCGAGCCGAGGCGGTAGAGGTCGCCGCCGAAGACGAGGTCCCGGTAGCCCTTGTAGGAGGCAACGCAGCGGCGCACCAGGGCCATTTCCTCCGTGGAGAGGTTCTTGGGCTGCAGTTCCAGGCCGAGGCGGCCCTGACAGGCCACGTCGAAGCGGAACTTCAGCGGAGTGACGTTGCCGTTCTGGTGGTTCGGCACGATGGAGACGTGGTCCCCCATCACGCAGGCCGGGTAGATCAGGCTCGTGGCGTACTGGATGCGGACCCGCTCCAGCGCATCGGTGTCGTCGCTGGTCCACACTTCGTTGAAATACTTCAGTGCCCCGTAGTCCACGCGGGCCCCGCCGGCGCTGCAGCACTGCACCAGCACGTCGGGATATCGGGCCCGGATGCGCTCCATGACCTTATATAATCCCTGGCAATACGCCACATAGAACCTGTCCTGGTCCTCCAGGGCGTCGCTGCCGAAGGAGAAGACCGGGCGGTTGCAGTCCCACTTGATGTAGTCGATGGACGGCGAGAGCTTCATCACGCCGTCGAAGGCGTCGAACACGAAGTCCTGCACCTGCGGATTGGTCAGATCCAGCACCCACTGGTCGCGCTCCATGTAGATCTCCCGGCCCGGACTGCGGACCACCCATTCCGGGTGCTTCTCGGCCAGTTCGGAACGGGGGTTGACCATCTCCGGCTCCATCCAGATGCCGAACTTGAGGCCCTTCTTGTGGGCGTAGGAGGCCAGGTAGTCGATGCCTTCCGGGAGCTTCTTGCGGTTGACCTGCCAGTCGCCCAGGCCGGCGTCCGCGTCGTTGCGCGGGTATTTGTTGCCGAACCAGCCGTCGTCCAGCACGAACATCTCCAGGTCCATCGAGGCGGCATCGTCGATCATCCGCAGCAGCGTCTGGGTGTTGAAGCTGAAATACGCCCCTTCCCAGCTGTTGAGCAGGATGGGGTTGACCGCGCCCCGGCTGTACAGGCCGTAGCGGCGCGCCCAGCGGTGCAGGTTGCGCGAGGCAGTCCCTGCGCCGGTGCAGGAGTAGGTCCAGATCATGTCGGGCGTACGGAACTCCTCCCCGGCGGCCAGCGGCCAGGCCGAGGCGAAGGGGTTGATGCCGCAGATCACGTTGAGCCGGCCTTCGACATCGTGCTCGAAGGCCAGGCGGTAATTGCCGCTCCAGGCCAGGGCGCCCGCTACCACCTCACCGGCATTCTCCTGCAGTTCGGAGGTGCCGAGACTGAGCACGAAGGAGGGGTTGGCGCACTGGGTGTTCTGCGTGCCGCGGCGGGACTCGAGCACCTTCACGCCTTTGCCGAGCGGCTCGGATTCCAGCTTCATTTCCTGCGCCCAGGAGCCGTGGACGTGCGAGAGCAGGTAGCTGTCCGCGCGCAGGGACAGTGCTCCGGAGGCATAATCGAGCATCCGCAGCGGCTGCGTCCCTTCGTTGAGGATCTCCGTGTGCTCCACGATCACATCTTCCGCCGGGTAGGCGTCGAAGACCAGGCGCACCGCCACTTTGCGGAGCGGGTCTTTCAGCAGGATGGCGGTCGTGACCGTGCCCTGCCGGCGGCTCACCGTGTGCGAATCATACACCAGTTCGGTGTTGTGCGTGCCGTCCGCGTAGCGCAGGTGCAGGGCCGGCTCCCCCAGGAAGCGGCCGCCCGTGGCCGGGTAGGCCTGGGAGACCCCGGGGGTGTAGCGACCGTCGCGGATGGGCACGGCGGCAAACTCGTCCGCCGCCATCCGGGGACCGTAATACATCTGATAGACGGCACCGTTGTCGCGGACCGCAAAGACCAGGCTGGTCGAGGAAGTCTCCACGGCGATCACCGGGTCCGACCCGGCATGCAGCAGTCCGGAAGGGGCCAGCAGGGCCGCCAGGGAGGCAAGGAATAGAAGTATCCTGTTCATCGCAAAGGTTGGGTTTTCTGTAAAGATAACGTTTTTTTTGCGATGAACAGGATGTTTTATTATTTGACCGTTATGATTGTCCGGGCATAGCGGGTCAAGGCGGGTTCGCCGTTGTCCGTGACCTCGCAGATTAAGTGGAGCGTGGTGCCGGGGGTGGCTTCCTCGGGCACGGTGATCCGGGCCTCGGCCTGTCCGGGCGCGGCGATCTCCGCCTCCAGCGGGCAGGTGCCGGCCTCCCGGTACTGCCACCAGCGGAGGGTCAGCGCATCACCGTCGGGATCGGTCGCCGCCACGCGGACGGTGACGCTCTCCCCCGGCTTCGCCGTATTCATGAAGGGTGTTTCCAGCTGTACGGCAGGCTGGTGGTTCGCTTCCTCCGGCGACAGGACGGTCCAGCTCATGCGGGCCGCAAAGTCGTTCTGGAAGGCCTGTGTCCAGCGGGCCATCGGCCGGAAATAGGCCGCCACCTGAGCTTCCGTGGCCGGGATCACCCCTTTCAGCGTCAGCCGCCCCCAGGTGTTGGCGCTGGAGATGCGGCCTTCGGGATACGTCCAGGTGCTGTCCGGCACCGGATCCATCCACACATTTCCTCGGACACGCGTATAGCGTCCGCCCCAGCTTCCCCAGTCGGGGTGCTCCGGGTCATTCATCCCGGTCGGAATGACGTACATATAGGAAGGCGAATCCCCTTCCGAGCGGAAATCCCCTTCCACGACGGGGAAGGAAGCGTCGGTCTGCCGGATGCCGGAGACATTCGTAGGATTGAACCACTCCCCTTCCACGCAGGCCCGGTAGGTGGCGCCGAGCGGCCCCACGCCGAGGATCCATTTCCGCATCCAGGCGCTCTCCAGCCAGGGCCAGTTCTCCTTCGGCTGGGCCGTATGCCAGCGGTAGGCGATGGCTTCGAACTGGTCGCTGATGATGACCAGCATCCCGAGCGCCTCCCAATGCGGCCGGATGTAGCTCTGGTAAGTGGAGTCCTGCTCCCAGATGTTGTAGAGGCGCAGGCGGTCCGCCACCTCCTGCATCCGCTCGGGATGCTCCTCCTCGATGGTCTTGAGGGCGCGGGCGAGCGTGTTCACCCCGCCCCAGGCCTGGATCCAGACCGGACGCGGGTCGCTGTCGTCCAGCAGGACCTCCACGATGCGCTGCGAGCCCGGGGTGACCTGCTCCATCTCCCCTTCCGCGTCCACATTGCCCAGATAGCTGCGCTCCCGCAGGAACTCCGGCGAGGGGTAGCGGGCGTCGTGCTTCACCAGGTTGGGATACACCTGGGCGTATGCGCCCATCACGGTGTCCATCCAGTCGTCGCCCGCCCACTTGTGACCGCGCCAGTGGTATTGCGAACTGCTGGTGATGATGGCCTCCACGTCCCAATCGTTGCAGTAGAGCAGGAAGCGCACGAGCGAGCATTCGTCGTCGATCTCGCCGTCCGTTGTCACGATCACGCGCGGCCGCTGCGGCTCCTGCGACTCCTGCAGGCCGGGCGCGGAGCACCCAGCGCCGCACAGCAGCGCCAGGCCTCCAAGCAAGGAAAGAATCTTCTTCATATTTCACAAAGATAGTGAATCGGGACCGGAAAACTTGACTTTTCGGGCTAAAAAACTTATATTCGCAGATAGCTGCAATCATTCTAAACCTTCATACAATGAAAAAATTGATTCTTGCTCTTGCGCTTTGCGCCGCCGTGCTGCCCGTCTTCGCACAGAAGCAGCACAAGCTGACCGACAAGGAGCTGGTCAACGTCATCTACGCCATGGGCCAGATGTATCCTGACGGATTCACCCTGGACCTCAACACGATGCGTCAGCCCACCGAGGGCCTGATGGTCTCCTACAAGGCTACGCAGAACAGCTTCGACATCAAGAGCCTCCCGGCCGTGATCAAGCACGCACACGCCCACCAGAACCTCGTGGGCGGCTGGTACAACGCCGAGGAGGACAAGTACTATTTCGACAGCACCCGGATGTTCCCGGAGGACAGCCTGGCTGCCGCGGTCCAGTTCGCCCGCGAGAACGACCAGCACACGGTATATGTCGCCTCCAAGGACATCAACATCTGGAGCAATTATGAGCAGAAGGATATCCGCATCATCCTCGACTGCGACATGGGCTCCTCCACGGACGACCTCTTCGCCCTGATGATGCTCTACCGCTATATGGACATGAAGCGCTGCAACCTGATCGGCGTGATCGTGGACCGCATGGGCAAGGCCAATGCCGACATCGTGGATGTGCTCAACAACTTCTACGGCTATCCCGACATCCCCATCGGCCTGGAGACGAAGGGCATCGAGAACCCGCAT
The DNA here is from genome assembly GCA_017454905.1 of Bacteroidales bacterium. Lineage (GTDB taxonomy): Bacteria > Bacteroidota > Bacteroidia > Bacteroidales > UBA932 > Cryptobacteroides. The sequence continues at coordinate 74,485 of JAFTCB010000054.1, read as the reverse complement.
GTGTTCATCACTTACCACAACCTCCCCTATGCCCGTTCGAGGGACGCCAAGCCCATGTTCAAGCGCAGCGTCGGCGACAACGGCACGTACATGGAGAGCTACAAGCTTTACCGCAAGCTCCTTGCGGAGCAGCCTGACAAGTCGGTCACCATCGCTTCCATCGGCTTCGTGACTTCGCTCGCCCGCCTGCTGGAGTCCGGTCCGGACGAGTATTCCCCGCTCAGCGGCGTAGAGCTGGTCCGCCGGAAAGTCAAGGAGATCTATGCGATGGGCGGCGTGTTCGGCGACGCGGTCGAGCCGGATTACAATTTCAAGGCGGCTATCGACTTCTCGCTGAAGTTCTTCGAGCTGCTGCCCAAGGAGGTGGATATCGTCTTCTCCCCGGGTGAGGTCGGCGATCCGCTGGACTATCGTCCCGAGACGGTCATTTCCGATATGGACTGGACTGACCTGCATCCGATCAAGTGGACCTATCAGTTCCTCAACTGCGATACCGGCCAGAAGATGTGGGATCCGCAGGCGGTCATCAATGCCGTCGAGGGTGATGCCCTTTACAAGCTTTCTCCGCGCGGCTGGGTGACGCTTACGCCCAATGGCGAGACCATCTTCAAGGAGGATCCGAAGGGCAATGCGCGTTATCAGTATCCGGGCGATCCAGTCTGGTGCGATATGGTACTCAAATACATTCGTTTAATGGCTATCCAGCACTAACAGTTTTCCGCCGTATGCCGCAGGCTGTCAGAAACCGTCGCTTCGCGACCTCTCCCACGGCAAGCCGTGGGCCCCTCCCTCTTATGGAGCCGAGGGTGGCTGCAGCTTTCTGACAGCCTGCGGCATACGGCAAGATCAACAAGATGAAAAAGATAGTATTAATTTTGGCGGTTTTGCTGGCAGCATCCGCCACTGCGTTCAGCCAGCAGCAGAAGGTCAATGACAAGGACCTCGCCACTACCCTTTGGTCGATGCGGGAGCTTTATCCCGAAGGGTTTACCATCGACATCGATGCCATGAAGTTCCCCACCGAGGGCCTGATGGTCTCCTACAAGGCCACGCAGGACCATTTCGACCGGGCCAGCCTTCCGTCCGTGATCAAGCATGCCCGTGCCCACCAGAATATCGTGGGCGGCTGGCGCGACCCCGACACCGGGCTTTATTATTTCGACAGCACCCGCAGTTTCCCGGAGGACAGCCTCGCCGCGGCGCTGGCCTTTGCCCGCGCCAACGGGCAGCATACCGTCTATGACGTGAAGCGCGGCATCAATGTCAAGTCCAATTATGAGCAGAAGGATATCCGCGTCATCTATGACTGTGATATGGGTTCCTCTACGGACGATCTGTTCGCGCTGATGATGCTTTACCGCTACATGGATATGAAGCGCTGCACCCTGCTCGGCGTCATCGTGGACCGCATGGACCGCGCCAATGCCGATGCCGTGGACGTGCTCAACAATTATTACGGCTATCCCGACATTCCCATCGGCCTGGAGAAAGCCGGTGTGAAGGATCCGCGCATCTTCATCCCCTACCACAACATGGCCTATGCCCGCGATACCGAAGGACGGCCTATTTTCAAGCGTACGGTCGGGGACAACGGCGAGTATATGGACGGCTACAAGCTGTACCGCAAGATCCTCGCCCAGCAGCCTGACAAGTCGGTCACCATCGCCTCCGTGGGCTTCGTGACCTGCCTGTCCCGCCTGCTCCAGTCCGGTCCGGACGAATATTCTCCGCTCAGCGGCGTGGAGCTCGTGCAGAAGAAGATCAAGAACATCTACATGATGGGCGGCGTGTTCGGCGATTCTTTCGAGCACGACTACAACTTCACCGCGGCCATCGACTTCTCCCTGAAGTTCTTCGAGCTCCTGCCCAAGGATATCGACATCGTCTTCTCTCCGGGTGAGGTCGGCGATCCGCTCTACTATAGCGCCGCAGACATCATCTCCGACATGAACTGGACGGATGCCCACCCGATCAAGTGGATCTACCAGTTCCTCGTCGAGGACAAATTCCAGAAGATGTGGGATCCGCTCGCCGTCATCAATGCGGTCGAGGGCGACGAGATCTTCTACAAGCTCTCTCCGCGCGGCTGGGTGACCCTCACCCCCACCGGCGAGACCATCTTCAAGGAGGATCCCAAGGGCAATGCCCGCTATCAGTTCCCCGGCGACAAGGGCTGGTCGGATTTCGTCCTGAAATATATCCGGCTGATGTCCATACAGCACTGATCTGTTGATCAGTGCTGTAAACAGTGCTCAATGATTGAGGGGGCGGTCCCCCTCAAACTCCCCTGCGTCGCGCACGCTCCGAGCTGCGATCAGCGCTGTAAACAGTGCTCAATGATTATGAAGGCGACTCATGATGAGTCGCCTTCATTTCGTCCGGGGACAGGGTTTTAGAACTGGAAGGTCTTCGCCGGAGCGGTGAAGGAGGAGACGGTCGCCGTGGCGTTGCGGCAGTAGAGAACGATAGTGTTGTCGTCATCTTCCTTGTACATGCCCTTCAGGGAAGGGTTCTTCTCCAGCATGTCCCGCTTGGCCTCGATGCGCTCGTCCGGAATCAGTTCGCACTGGATGCGGATCCACTCGCCGTCGGCGAAACCGCAGATCTCCGCCTTGGGATTGGCGACAAGCTGCTTGTACACGTTCTTGACCTTGCCGGTCTGGATGTAGAGTTTGCCCTCGAAAATCTCGGCAGTGCCGAAGGGGCGGACGCGCGGCTGATCCCCCTCGACGGTGGCGAGGTAATAGGTGCCGCACTTCTTGAGGAACTGCTGCGCCTGCGCAGCATTCTCGGGGCTGGGAGTGGTCTGTTCGATCATGGTCGTAGTCGTTTTGTTGTCTGCGGACTGCTTGGGGGCGCAGGCGCCTGCCATCAGGACGGCCGCGCAGAGAGTCAGGATGATGCTCTTTTTCATATACGTGTCAATTTGTTGCAAAGATAGCACAACGGGCGCTACATGGGATGCCCGCGGCTTCATTTTTTTGACAAATTCTCTAATTTTGTCCAGAACCAATTTGAACTCCGATGAGAACACGCCTCTTCACCCTGCTGGCCGCCGCCACGCTCCTGGCCGGCGCCTGCACCCCCAAGGCCGCTCCGCGCCTGAAGACCTGCATTTTCCCGGGCGACTACCCGGACCCGACCATCCTGCGCGACGGGAAAGATTTCTACATCACCCACTCCTCCTTCACCTACTTCCCCGCCCTGCTGATCTGGCACTCCACGGACCTGGTCCACTGGGAACCCGTAGCACGCGCCGTGGAGGACGGCGACTATTCGATTTTCGCCCCCGACCTATGCAAGGTGGACGGGAAGTACTATATCTACTATCCGACGAGCCGGGGAGAGAACTACGTGGTCACGGCCGACCGCATCGAAGGCCCCTGGAGCCGGCCGGTCAAACTGGACGTGGGCGGCATCGATCCGGGACACGTGGTCGCTGAAGACGGCAGCCGCTACCTCTACACCAACAACGGCTTCGTCACGCCCCTGACCCCCGACGGGCTGGCCGCCGCGGGCAAGCCGCAGAAAGTCTATGACGGCTGGGAATTCCCCGCAGCGTGGGAGACCGAGGGCATGTGGCTCGAGTCGCCGAAGCTCCTGCAGCACGGCGGCTGGTACTACCTGGTCAGCGCCGAAGGTGGCACCGCCGGTCCTCCCACCAGCCACATGGTCGTGGTGGCCCGCAGCAAATCCGCCCTCGGCCCGTGGGAGAACAGCCCCCACAACCCGCTCGTCCATACCTACAGCGCCGACGAGGTCTGGTGGTCCAAGGGGCACGGCACCCTCATCGACGATGCCGACGGCAACTGGTACATCGTCTACCACGGCTACCGCAACGGATTCCACACCCTGGGGCGCAGCACCCTCATCGAAAGCGTCGACTGGACTGCCGACGGCTGGCCGGTGCTGAGCGAGCCGGACGGCGCCCGCTGGGAGCAGGAAGGCCTGCAGGGCGACTACGGCTACCTGCGCGACTTCGCCAACCCGCTCCTCTGGGCGAAATGGCAGCCCGGCCATCCCTCCGGCGGCACCCTGTGGACCACCACGGCGCCGGACGCCTCCTACGAGATCACGGCCACGTTCAACGCCCCGAAGGGCGAAACGGCCGGCTTATACCTCTTTTATAATGAAAAAGCCCAGATCGGTGCGACCGGCGGCGGGGCGGATTTCTCCGTGCGCATCCGCAACGAACGCAATATCGTCTCCGTCTGGAAGCGGAACGGCGACGGAGAATGGATCCCCGTGGCGGAAGGAGTGGATGTCTCCAGCTACAACCACAACGTATACCAGGGATTTTTCGCGCTCCGTCCGGCATACCTGCTGGGAAAAGACGATCAACTAACCGGCTTCGAGTACAAAGTGCTCTAAGGGGTGCCCCAAAAATGCAAAAAATCGAAAAAAAGTGCCACCGGATTAGGTAGAATGCGGTTTTTTACTTAAATTTGTTCTCCAGAAAGAAACAATTCCAAATAATAAACCACAAGATCATGACTAAGGAAGAAATTGTAAAAGAGGTAGCAGAAGCAACGGGCGTTGAAAGAAAAGAAGTTGCGGCTATTGTCGAAAGTTTCATGGAATCCGTCAAAGGCTCGGTTTCCGCCGGTGAGCCTGTGTTCCTGAGGGGCTTCGGTACCTTCGGACTCAAGCACCGTGCAGCCAAGCCGGCACGCAATATTACCGCCAAGACCACCATCCTCGTCCCGGAGAAAGACGTCCCTCATTTCAAGCCCTGCGACAAATTCAAAGCTGCCGTGAACAAAAAATAGGCATTTTCGCCCGATTTTTTCACTTTCTTTTGGCGTTTTGACACAAAATCAGTAAATTGGCATCGCAAAGAAATATATTAACTCTAAAATCTAGACAGTATGGAAGAAATTATCGCCAAGATCAAGGAGCAACTCGATGCTATCAAGGCTGACATCGACAAGGTCGGTAACAAGGCAGCCCAGGCCCGCGTGCGCAAGGCTACCCTCGCCCTCGAGAAGCTCGGCAAGGAATACCGCAAAGTCAGCGTGAAGTAATTCACCGGCGGTTCCAAGATACGGCCGCAGTCCCGGATCCCAGGGCTGCGGTTGTTTTTATGGGGTCAGACCGGATAGACGCCCGCCCCGGTATAGGCGAACAGGTCCTGCGGGGAGATCTTGAACTGGAGTCCGCGCTGTCCGGCACTGATATAGATATAGTCGTAAAGCAGGGCCGACTCATGGATGAAGGTCGGGAAGGTGCGTTTCATCCCCACCGGCGAGCAGCCGCCGCGGATGTAGCCGGTCGTGGGAAGCAGTTCGCGGAGATGCAGCATCTCGCAGCTCTTGTTGCCGGAGATGCGGGCGGCGACTTTCAGGTCCACTTCAAAATCGCCCGGGATCACGCAGACGAAGATGCCGTTGCGGTCGCCGCGGAGCACCAGGGTCTTGAACACCTGGTCGATGTCCTCCCCCAGCTCCGCAGCCACATGCTGCGCAGAAAGATCCTCTTCGGAAAATTCATAAGGAATTAATTCATAGTGTATTCCGGCAGCATCCAGCAACCGGGCGGCATTTGTCTTGATCATTTTGGCACAGTGCTTGCAAATAGTAGTGTCGAATAGATTTTCATTGGTTAATAATTTTGGTTAGAATTGAGAAAAGCTGCGATGTGAATCGCGGCTTTTTCCGTATCCGGCACCACAAGACAAAAATAATCATTCCCGCAGTATAATCAATGGATTATTTTTCTTATCTTGCACAGAATAACGTTTAGTTGGTAGTATGATCCATTTCGAAAGCGACTATCTGGAAGGATGCTGTCCGCAGATCCTCGAGGCGCTCCGGCAGACCAATCTGGAGCAGACCCTGGGCTACGGAGAGGATCCGCATTGTGAGAAAGCGGCGGACATGATCCGCTATGTGTTTGACTGCCCGGAGGCCGAGGTCCATTTCCTTGTCGGAGGGACCCAGACCAATGCGACCGTCATCGCTTCCCAGCTCCGCCCGCACCAGGGCGTCCTGTGCGCGGAGAGCGGTCATATCAACATCCACGAGACCGGCGCCGTGGAGAGCAGCGGACACAAGGTGCTCGCCCTGCCCGCCACGGACGGCAAGATCAGCGCAGCGCAAGTCCGCCAGGCCCTGGAAGCCCACCATAGCGACTTCAGCCGCGAGCACATGGTGCAGCCCGGGATGGTCTATATCTCTTTCCCGACGGAGCTCGGGACGATTTATTCCCGCCAGGAACTGGAGGAGCTGCACACCGTCTGCCAGGAGTGGGAGATCCCCCTGTTCGTCGACGGGGCGCGCCTCGGCTACGGCCTCGAGGCTTCCGGCTGCAACATTCTCCCGAAGGACCTGCCCCGGCTCTCCGACATCTTCTACGTCGGCGGCACCAAGCAGGGCGCCCTTTTCGGCGAAGCCGTCGTCTTCCCGCGGCCGGCGCTCGCCGAGGATTTCCGCTACCTGATCAAGCAGCACGGCGGCATGCTGGCCAAGGGCCGGCTGCTCGGCATCCAGTATGAGGTCCTGATGAACGAGGGGCTCTATTTCCAGCTGGCCCGCCGCGCCGACCGCCTGGCGGACCGCGTACGCGAAGCTTTCCGCAGCAAGGGGTTCTCCTTCCTTGTGGAGAACACCACCAACCAGGTCTTCCCCATCCTCCCCCACGCCGCCATCGAAAGTCTGTCCGCCGGATTCGGCTTCGAGTGCTGGCAGCACGTGGACGAGGAGCGGGACGCCGTGCGGTTCTGCACGAGCTGGGCCACGGAGGAGCGCGCCATCGCGGAACTGGAAGCGTATATCAGACACAATTTTTAACCGTTATCTTTATATGAAACAGAAGAGATTCATCCTGCCGGAGTCGGAAATCCCGACCCAATGGTACAACATCCAGGCTGACATGGTCAACAAGCCGCAGCCGATGATCCACCCGGGCACCAAGCAGCCCATCAAGGCCGAGGACCTCTATCCCCTCTTCGCGCAGGAATGCGCCAACCAGGAAGTCAACCAGACCGACCGCTGGATCGACATCCCCGAGGACGTGCGCGAGAAATACGCCTACTACCGCTGCACCCCGCTGGTGCGCGCCTACGGCCTCGAGGAGGCGCTGGGCACCCCGGCGCACATCTATTTCAAGAACGAGAGCGTCAACCCGCTGGGATCGCACAAGCTCAACTCCGCCATCCCGCAGGCCTACTACTGCAAGCAGCAGGGCATCACCAACGTCACGACGGAGACGGGCGCCGGCCAGTGGGGCGCCGCCCTCTCGTACGCGGCCAAGCTCTACGGGCTCGACTGCGCGGTCTACCAGGTCAAGATCAGCTATGAGCAGAAGCCCTACCGCCGCAGCATCATGCATGTTTTCGACGCCCTGGTGACCCCGTCGCCGTCGATGTCCACCCGCGCCGGCAAGGACATCCTCACCGCCGATCCCACGCACCAGGGTTCGCTCGGCACCGCCATCTCCGAAGCCGTCGAGCTCGCGATGACCACGCCGAACTGCAAATACCTGCTGGGATCCGTGCTCAGCCATGTCTGCCTGCACCAGACCGTCATCGGCCTGGAGGCCGAGAAACAGATGGCCATGGCCGGGGAATACCCGGACATCGTGATCGGTTGCTTCGGCGGCGGTTCCAACTTCAGCGGCATCTCCTTCCCCTTCCTGCGCCACAACATCCTGGACGGCAAGAAGACGCGCTTCATCGCCGCCGAACCGGCCTCCTGTCCGAAACTCACCAAGGGCGAGTTCAAATATGATTTCGGCGATGAGTCCGGGCTCACCCCGCTGATTCCGATGTTCTCGCTGGGCCATGATTTCCGTCCGGCCAACATCCACGCCGGCGGCCTGCGCTACCACGGTGCCGGTGCCATCGTCTCGCAGCTGCTCAAGGACGGCCTGATCGAGGCCACGGACATCCGCCAGCTGGATTCCTTCGCCGCAGGCGTGCTCTTCGCCAAGGCCGAGGGCATCATCCCCGCTCCGGAGTCCTGCCACGCCATCGCGGCGGCCATAGGCGAGGCCAACAAGTGCAAGGAAAGCGGTGAGGAGAAAGTCATCCTCTTCAACCTCTCCGGCCACGGCCTGGTGGACATGAGCGCCTACGACCAGTACATTTCAGGTACGCTCGCCAATACCGGCGACTGATGACGCTTTGTCGTCTGGCGGCCGGCCGGGAGTTCCCGGCCGGCCGTTTTTTGCATTTACGGCGGGAATTCTTTATATTTGTTAGGATTAAAACCTTCTAGCCGATGAAAGTACAAGTCAACCGGACTGTCGTCGACATCTTCGACGGAGCCCAATCGCAGCATGCCGTACTGCGCTATCTCGTCCACCGGCGCCTCGCCAAGTCCCTGCTCAAGACCGGCCGCATCCAGGATGCGTGGGGGCATGACATCGGCCTCGACGCCCCGCTTCACGAAGGACAAATCCTCAAATTCAAAATAAAATGAAAAAACTGTTTCTGACCCTTGCCGCAGTCTGCCTGCTCGCGTCGGCAGCCTTCGCGGAAAAGAAGGAAGTGCATATCCTCTCCGCCAACGATATGCACGCCAAGATCGAGAATTTCCCGCAGCTGGCCGCGATTGCGGACAGCCTGCGCGGGCTCTATCCTTCCCTGCTGATCATCTCGGCCGGCGACAACCGCACCGGCGAACCGCTGAACGACCTCTATGAGATCCCGGCCTACCCGATGGTGGTCCTGATGAACATGGTCGGCTTCGATGCCACCACGATGGGCAACCATGAGTTCGATTCGGGTGCCAAGGGCCTCGGCGAACTGATGCGCATGTCCACGTTCAGCTACATCTGCTGCAACCTGATGCCGGCTCCGGAAGTGGGCGTCATGCCCCGTCCTACGCAGATTTTCGACGTGGACGGCGTACGCGTCGGCTTCGTGGGCGCGGTCCAGATCAATGAGCGCCATACCCCGGACACCCATCCGGACAATGTCGTGGGCCTGTCCTTCACCCCGGTCCTGGAGACCGTCGAGAAATACCGCAGCATCCGCGAGGAGTGCGACGCAGTCGTCCTGCTCTCCCACATCGGCTACGAGGACGATGTCAAGATCTCCGCGGAGCTCCCCTGGGTGGACCTCATCATCGGCGGTCATTCCCACACCCAGCTGGCCGGCGGCGAAATGCACAACGGCATCCTGATTACCCAGAATACCAACCGCCTGGAGCGTGTCACCCACATCACCCTGACCGTCGAGGACGGCCGCGTGGTGGACAAGAAGGCGGAGAACATCGAAGTCGCCACCTATCCCAAGAAGAACAAGGTCGTCGAGGAAGTGGTCCGCTATTTCAGCGACAACCCCGAATTCCAGCGCGTGCTCGCCACCCTCACCGCCCCGATGACCAGCTATGAGCAGCTCGGTTGCATGATGACCGACGCCTGGCGCGTGGAGACGGGGTCCGATGTCGCCATCACCAACACCGGCGGCGTCCGCTACGACTATCTCCCGGCCGGACCGTTCACGGTCAGCGACGTGCTGCGCCTCGACCCGTTCGGCAATGACACCGTCCAGCTCGAACTCACCGGACAGGAGCTCAAGGACATGATCATCGCCACGACCTACAATGACACCTACGGCTTCCCGAAGGTCAGCGGCATCATCTGCAACGTCGTTTTCGACAAGAAGCATCCCGAGAAGATCAAGGAACTCAAGATCACCAATCCCGACGGTTCCAAGTTCGACCTCAAGAAGACCTACAAGGTCGTAACCAACAGCTACACGGCATCCATCGCGGACTCCCCGCGCAAGGACCAGGGCCGTGCGCTGAACCGCACCACCGCCTCCATCATCCAGGAATACCTGGAGCACCAGGGAACGATCGACTACACGGGCGTACAGCGTACGTTCCAGAGTGTCTCGAAGAAGTAGTAATAATCACAAAAAGAAAGGGCCCCGCGCTTGCGGGGCCCTTTCTTTTTATTACCAATTCAATATCTTCTTGAAGTCGTATTCTTCCGGATCAGGGACAAACTGCTTCGCAGCCTCGTAGTCCGCCGGCGTGATGACATGGCAGATATGGTCGAAGTAGTTCTTCGCCGTGCCGCTGGCGATATCGACGCGGCGCGGCGGGATCTTGCCTTCCTCGTTCTGCAGGTCGGAGAGATACAGCGGACGGGCCTCGCCGGCGTTGTCAACGTACACCATGCAGCCGGTCTCGCCTTTCTTGAAGAGTTCGTACACACCCATGGCGAGCTCGGTGCAGTAGGTCAGGTCATAGCCGATCGGATCCTGGCAACGGACGTCATAGCCGATCTCCACCGGACGGGTCTTGGCCTTGAAGCCGATTTTCTTCATCTCCTTCTCCAGCAGCTCGTTGAACAGGACCGCCTTGGAGATCTTGCCAAGCTCGGGATGGCCGTGCTCGTCGTAGGTCATGTGCACGCCGGCAGCCTTGATATCCTCAGGGGCGAGGTCATGGAAGACGCCTTCGGCGACGACCACGGTACCGTAGCCGATGCCCATGATGCGGCGCTTGATGATGGCGGAGAGCGTGAGCTTGATGATCTTGTCGATGGTGATGGCCGTCTTGTTGAACATCTCGGGAATAATCGTCATCGGGGCGTGCGTGGCTTCGCCGATACCCAGGGCCAGGTGGCCGGCGCTGCGGCCCATGGCGCTGATGAGCAGCCAGTTGCCGGAGGTACGGGCATCCTCATACACGGTGCGGGCGATGTGGGCGCCTTCGTCCTTGGCAGAGTTGAATCCGAAGGTCGGAGCGTTGTCCGGCAGCGGGAGGTCGTTATCGATTGTCTTGGGGACGTGGATGTTGGCGATGGGGTATTTTTTCTCGGCCAGGAATTTCGCGATGCGGTTGGCGGTAGAAGCGGTGTCGTCGCCGCCGACGGTCACCAGGAGCTTGATGTTGTTGTCGGTGAACAGGGAAAGATTGAAGTTTTTCTCGAAATCCTCATTCGTAGGTTTGAAACGGCTCATCTGCAGGTAGGAGCCGCCGCGGTTGAAGTAGGCATCCGCCTTGTAGAAATCAAGGTCTTCGATACGCGGGTGCTGATTGAACAGGCCGCTGTACCCTTCATGAAGGCCGATGACACGATAACCGCCGGCCAGGAAGGTCTTGGCCACGGAGCAGACGACGGTGTTCATGCCCGGAGCCGGGCCGCCGCCGCAAAGGATGATGATGGAATCTTTCATGTGTAACTATAACTAACTGTTTTGATTTTCAGGAAATCCCGCGAATTTACACAATTCCCCCGGGAAAAGCAAACCGCATCCCCATTGCCCGGTTTTCCGCGCCCGGCCCTGCCGTTCGTCGAAAGTCCGGGGGCGTTCGTCGAAAGTTCGTTGACACGCGCGGGATCCTGATTTATTTTCGCAGCAGAAACAAAAAAACACAAGATATGAAACGAATTCTCGCAACCCTGTTCCTCGCCGCGCTCAGCCTTACGGCCCTGAAAGCCCAGAGCACCGTCGTCTGTGGCGCCGTCCTCGATTCCCTGACCCGCCAGGGCGAACCGGCAGCCGTCATCCAGTTCTTCAAGGCCCCGGATACCGAAAAGCCCGTCGCCTTCACGACCACCGACATGGACGGCAAATTCTGCCAGCTCCTCCCGTCCATGGGCGAGTACACCCTGCTGTTCACCGGCGTAGGCCGCCGCGACCGCCGCATCACCTTCTCCCTCAACGGAGAAGAAGACCACGGACTCGGCGAGATCCTCATCCAGGATGACGTCCAGTCCCTGAAGAGCGCCTCGGTCACGGCCCAGCGCCCGCTCGTCAAGATGGACGTGGACCGCATGACCTACAACGTCGCGGACGACGTGGATTCCAAGACCGCCACGGTCCTGGAAATGCTCCGCAAGGTCCCGATGGTCACGGTGGACGGCCAGGACAACATCACCGTCAACGGCTCGTCCAGCTTCCAGGTCACGGTGGACGGCAAGCCCAGCCAGATGTTCTCGGGCAATCCTTCCCAGATCTTCAAGATGATGCCCGCGAGCAGCATCAAGGACATCCAGGTCATCACCAATCCGGGCGTCCGCTATGACGCTGAGGGCGTGGGCGGTGTGCTCAACCTGGTGACCAACCGCGAGGCCACGGGCGGCCAGAGCGCAGCCGACGGCTTCTACGGCACGGTCCGCGCGATGGGCAGCACCCGCGGCGGTGGCGGCGGCCTGTTCCTGAGCCAGCAGAGCGGCAAATTCACCTGGAGCCTCAACGGCAACGGCATGTACATGAAGATGCCCGGCACCACCACCGACGTCACCCGGGAAATGCTCCCGGCCGGCAGCGTTACCAAGACCCACAGCGAGTCCGCGATGACCCTCCCGATGGGCATGGGCAACCTGAGCGCCAGCTACGAGATCGACAGCCGGAACCTCATCTCCGCGACCGTCGGCCTGATGCACATGGGCAGCTCGATGGACGGCCTGACCTCCACGCAGATCAGCGGTCTGTACGGCCCGGGCATCAGCTACAACGGAACCACCCTGACCAGCATGACCACGAACAACATCACCGCCAGCATCGACTACCAGCACCTCTGGAGCGAGACCCCGGGACGCAGCCTCACCCTGTCCTACCAGTTCTCCGGCAGCCCGGCCACGACCCTGAGCACCAACACTTTCAACGGCACACTGCAGGGCGGGTTCAACCTCACCGACCGCAAGACGGACGGCCGCCAGGGCTCCTTCGACCACACCGCCCAGCTCGACTTCACCACCCCGCTCGGCCTGTCCGGCACCCTGAGCACCGGCGCCAAGTACATCGACCGCCACAGCAGCTCCTTCCAGCAGTTCTACCTCTGGAACGGTACGGACTGGACCTACAATGCCGCCGGCAGCCTCGATTACAACTTCTACAACCGCATCGGCGCCGCTTACGCGGAATATAAAGTCTCTCTCGGCTCCGTGAGCCTGCTCGGCGGCGTCCGCTATGAGCACACCTGGCAGAACGTCACCTACGCCGCCGGCCAGGGCCAGAACTTCAGCACGCAGTACGGCAGCCTCGTGCCGACGGCCAGCCTCCAGCTGAACCTCAGCCAGACCCAGAACATCGGCCTTTCCTACAACATGCGCATCAGCCGCCCGGGCATCAGCTACCTTAACCCCTACGTGGACACCTCCGACCCGACGGCCCTCACTTACGGAAACGGTGACCTGCAGGTCGAGCGCGGCCACAACATCAGCCTCGTCTACAACCTCTACACGCCGAAATGGATGGTCAACCTGACCCTGCGCGAGTCCCTGGTCGCGAACGGCATCTCCTCCTACAGCTTCTATGACGCCGACCACCTGCTCAACACGACCTACGGCAACATCGTCCGCTCCTCGAGCACCGGCCTCAACGCCTTCATCAACTGGAACGCCGGTCCCAAGACCCGCATCTACCTCAACGGCGGCCTCACCTACAGCGACTTCCGCAGCGCGGTGCTGGACCAGGCGAACAGCGGCCTGAATTACAACGCGATGCTCGGCTTCCAGCAGACCCTGCCCGCCGACTTCCGCCTGAGCGCCAACCTGATCGCCACCGGGCGCAACTACTCCCTGCAGGGCTGGAGCACCGGCATGAGCATGGGCATGGTCGGCCTGACCAAGACCTTCTTCGACGACAAGCTCGGCATCAGCATCAACTACACCCTGCCGCTGACCGGCTGCAAGGGCCTTGAGATGCGCAGCTACACCTCCGGCAAGGACTTCCGCTCCGAGAGCATCAACGTGATCCCGATGCAGAACCTCAACATCAGCATCAGCTGGAGCTTCGGCAAGCAGAGCAACATCCGGGTCAAGAGCACCCGCAAGACCATTCTCAACGATGATGTCCTCAACGCCGAAAGCACGACCGAGAGCCTGGGCACCAGCCTGATGGGCGGCGGTGCAGGAATGGGCGGCGGCGCCGGCATCGGAATGTAAGAAAGAATTGCTATCTTTGCGTAAAACGGATTCACTATGGGGAGCAAGCGCAACCATTTCATCCTCAACCTTGCGCAGGTCCTGGTATGGGCCTGCGTGATGGTTCTCCCGGCCATCGTCAACTGGATGGTCTCCGGGGACAGCCACCATGCAGCGCCGGTCCTGCGCGGTTCGGTCATGATGATGCTGCCGCTGCTGGTGGTGTATGCCGCCAACTACATCCTGCTGGTGCCGCGCCTGCTGTTCCGCAAGAAGACGGCCTGGTTCATCGCAGCCAACGCGCTTATCATCCTGCTGCTGAATTTCCGCATCCTGGTGCCGCAGGAGCAGATCCCCGAGCAGGTCATGAATGCCCTGAAGCTCCGCGACATCTGGGCGTTCCGCCTGGTCGCCTTCCTGTCTTCGGCCTTCTTCCAGACCCTGTTCGTGTTCCTGGCGATCGGCGTCCGCTCCATCCTCCGCTCCAACGACATGCAGTTGCAGCTCCAGGAGGAACGGCGCAAGACCACGGAGGCGGAGCTGACCTGGCTCAAGAACCAGCTCAATCCCCATTTCCTGTTCAATACGCTCAACAACATCTCCTCCCTGACGCAGATCGATCCGGACAAGGCGCAGGAAAGCATCGGCCAGCTCAGCGACACGCTCCGCTATGCGCTCTACGACACCAACGCGGACAAGGTGCCGCTCAGCGGCGAAGTGGAGTTCATGGACAACTATATCCACCTGATGCAGCTCCGCTGCAATGAGCGGACGGAGGTCACCACCGCCTGGGAGCTTCCTCCGGCTGATGTCAGAATCGCTCCGCTGCTGTTCATCTCCCTGATCGAGAACGCCTTCAAGCACGGGGTGAATGCCCGGATGGATTCGTTCGTACACATCAGCCTGCACCCCGAGGGGAAGGATCTCGTCTTCCGTTGCGAGAACTCCCTGTTCGAAAAGACGGGCGAGGACCACATCGGATCCGGCATCGGCGTGGAGAATCTCAAGCGCCGCCTGGAGCTGATCTACCCGGAGAACTATTCTTATGAACAGACCGCCGCGGACGGCGTCTATGCCGTTCGCCTGGTCCTCAAAAACCTGATCGGATGAAAGCGTTGAAATGCATGGTCGTCGATGACGAGCCGCTGGCCGTCAAGATGCTGGAGAATTTCATCTCCCGGACCGCCTTCCTCGAACTGGAAGCCTCTTTCACCGATCCCGTAGCCGCCCTCGAGGCCATCCGGGACCGACAGCCACAGCTCGTTTTCCTGGATATCCAGATGCCCGACCTCAACGGCATGGAGCTCTCGCGGATGGTGCCGCCCGAGACGCGGATCATCTTCACGACCGCCTTCAAGCAATATGCTTTTGACAGCTATGAAGTGTCCGCGCTGGACTTCCTGCTGAAACCGGTCCGCTACCAGAAGTTCCTGGAAGCGGCGGAGAAGGCCCGGCGCTGGTTCGAGATGGTCGAAGCCGCAGCCGACGCCCCGCAGGCGACGCTGACCCAGGAGGACAAGACCTCGGTCTTCGTCAAGAGCGACGGACAGCTGCGCAAGGTGCTCTTCTCCGATATCCGCTATGTCGAAGGCATGAAAGACTATGTCCTGCTGTATCTGTGTTCGGAGAAGCGCCCGGTGGTCACGCACATCACCATGAAGGCGGTGGAAGAGCTGCTGCCGGCCGGCATCTTCATGCGGGTCCACCGCTCCTATATCGTCGCCCTGGACAAGATCGATTCGATCGGCGGTTCCTACGACATCAGTATCGGAGACGCGCTTATCCACGTCTCTGACGCATACAAACCAACCTTCGAACAGTACCTATCACAAAGAATGTTACGTTAATATGAAAAAATTGACCCTCCTGGCCCTGACGGCAATGACTGCCGTCCTGTTTGCCGTTTCTTCCTGCAGCCCGGTGTCCGTCTCGGCTACGTTCCGCATTTTCGTGAACGAAGTCGAAGCCCGCTGCTCCAACTACACCGCCGAGGACTGGGCGGAGGCGAACGCGACCTGCGACCGCCTTATGAACGAATTCAAGAAGAAGAGGATCACCATGTCCCGCGAGGAGGTCCGGGAAGTGCAGGAAAACCTGGCGAGATTCCGCGAACTTGAGGCGAATACGCCCGTACAGACCGAACGGCAGCCTGTCGAAGAGGTCGAGGTGGATGTCCAGGCCGTCGAGGACTTCCTGAAAGGCGACCGCTGACATCGCCTGATCGCTTTTTTACTGCGCCGGGAGCAGTTTGCTTTTCCGGCGGGAAATACGTATTTTTGCAGTTTACACGCGCGCGCATAAGGCGCACACACGATATGCAAGACCAGGCTGCCAAAATACGCATCGACGAACTCCGGGAAATCCTCCGGGAGAACAGCCGGCGTTACTACGTCGACAATGCCCCTACGATGTCGGACTTCGAGTTCGACTCGCTGATGCACGAACTGGAGCGGCTGGAAGCCGAGTTCCCGCAGTTCGACAGCCCGGACTCCCCCACCCGCCGGGTCGGCTCCGACCTTGATGCGCCGGTGGGCGCCAATGCCGAAAGCGGCATCCGCCAGGGCTTCATCCAGCGTCCGCACCGCTACCCGATGCTCTCGCTGGGCAACACCTATTCCATCGGAGAGATCGAAGAATTCGCCGCGCGTGCGGACAAAGCGCTGGACGGTATCCCCTTCAGCTACAGCTGCGAACTCAAATTCGACGGCACGGCCATCTGCCTGACCTACCGCGACGGCCGGCTGGTCCAGGCCCTCACCCGCGGAGACGGCGTGCAGGGCGACGATGTGACGGAGAACGTCCGCCGCATCGCAGGTATCCCGCATCAGCTCCACGGCGACTACCCGCCCGAGTTCGAGATCCGCGGCGAGATCCTGATGCCTTACGAGGCGTTCGACGCGCTCAACCGCGAACGCGAGGCGCAGGAGGATGCCCCCTTCGCCAACCCGCGCAACGCCGCATCCGGCTCCCTCAAGCTCATCAACCCCGACGAGGTGGAGCGCCGCGGCCTGATCTGCACCCTCTACCACATCCCCGCCGAATCGGTCACCTTCGACTCCCACAGCCAGGCACTCGATGCCGCGGCAAGCTGGGGGCTGCCCGTCTCCGGCGAGCGGCGGCTGTGCCGCAACATCGGGGAGATCAAGGCCTACATCGATCATTGGGACAAAGCCCGCAAGTTCCTCCCCTTCGCCACGGACGGCATCGTCATCAAGATCAACGAGCTGTCCTGCCAGCGGGCGCTGGGCTACACGGCCAAATCGCCCCGCTGGGCGGTGGCCTATAAATTCAAGGCCGAGCAGGCCTGCACCGAACTGCTGAGCATCGACTACCAGGTGGGCCGCACCGGTGCCGTGACGCCCGTCGCGAACCTCGCCCCGGTCCAGCTCAGCGGCACCGTGGTCAAGCGCGCCACCCTCAACAACGCCGACCAGATGGCCCTGCTGGACATCCGCGTGGGCGATTGGGTGTTCGTGGAGAAAGGCGGAGAGATCATCCCCAAGATCACGGGCATCGACCCGGCCCACCGGAGCCCGGACGCGGAGCGTCCCGTCTTCCCGGACCGCTGTCCGGACTGCGGCACCCCGCTTGTCAAGGCGGAGACCGAGGCGAAGTGGTTCTGCCCCAACCAGGACGGCTGCCCGATGCAGATCAAGGGGCGCATGCTGCATTTCGTCAGCCGCAAGGCGATGGACATCCTCGCCGGGGAAATGACCATCGACCAGTTCTACGCGACGGGCCTAGCCACCACGGCCGCCGACCTGTACGCGATCAGCAAATACCAGCTCCTGGGCCTGGAAGGCTGGCAGGACCGCTCCGCGCAGCGCTTCCTCGACAGCCTCGAAGCCTCGAAGCAGGTCCCCTTCGAACGCGTGCTCTACGCCCTGGGCATCCGCTATGTGGGCGAAACCACGGCCAAGACCCTCGCACGGCATTTCGGCGACATCGACAGCCTCGCGGCCGCCTCGCAGGAGCAACTCCTCGAAGTCGGGGACGTGGGGGAAGTCATCGCGGGCAGCATATACGATTTCCTGCACGATCCCGCGCACCTCGAGCAGATCGGGCGGCTGCGCGAAGCCGGCCTGCGCTTCTCCGGCGCCGGGCAGGAAGCGGCGGTCTCCGACGCCCTGGCGGGCAAGACGGTCGTGATCTCCGGCAATTTCAGCATCAGCCGCGAGCGGATGAAGGACCTGATCGTCGCCCACGGCGGCAAGGCCGGTTCGTCCGTGAGCGCCAAGACGGCGTTCCTGCTCGCGGGCACCAAACCCGGTCCGGAAAAGCTCCGCAAATGCGAGAAACTGGGCGTGCCGGTGGTCAGCGAGGAGGAGTTCCGCGCGATGCTGCCGGACGGATCCCTGTCGGCACCGGCGGTCCCCGCGGACGCCGGCCGGGAGCACGACGGACCCACCCTTGAAGAACCCACTTTGTTCTGACGGAAGATGAAACTGGGCAGGAAGATAACGGACCTTTTCTCCGACCGGATCTGGACCCTCGATACGAGCGGTTCCACCCGCGCTTACGCAGAACTGGTCCGCGTCGTCAAGATCATCCGCATCACCCTGAGCACCTTCATGGAGAACCGGATGGGCTTCCAGTGCGTCGCCCTCGCCTACTTCATCACCCTCGCCTTCGTCCCGCTGATCGCCTTCGCCTTCGCGGTCACGGGCGGTCTCGGGCTGGACGACAAGATCACCGACTTCCTGCAGATGGTTCTCCCCACCTACCCCGAACTGGCCGGACTCCTGTCGGAAAAGGCGGCCGGCATCCTGCAGTCCGCCCAGGGCGGCGGGCTCGGCCTCGTCTCCGCCATCTTCTTCCTGTGGACCATCCTCTGGATGATGTTCCAGGTGGAGCGGGTGTTCAACAACGTCTGGGGCATCCTCAAGATCCCGCGCAAGATCTACAAGCGCTTCGGATTCTACTTCCTGGTGCTGCTGCTCATGCCCTTCCTGGTCATCATCTTCGGTTCGAGCATCGTCTACACCAGCAACCTGCCCAACCTCTACGGCCTGGACCTCAAGGACATGCGCTTCATCTTCAAACTGCTCGGCTACTTCGCCTTCTACCTCATCCTCGTGGGCACGCTGACCGTCATGTACAAGTACATCCCGGCGACGAAGGTCGAGATCCGCTACGCCTTCCGCTCGGCGCTGATCGCCGGCGTCATCTTCATCCTCTTCCAGTATCTCTATATGCACACGCAGATGTTCGTGGGGCGGCTCAACCAGGCCTACGGAGTCCTCGCCGCCATCCCCCTCTTCCTGGTCTTCCTGAATTTCAGCTGGCAGATCATCATCTACGGGGCGCAGCTCACATACAGTTTCCAGAATGTCGACCAATATAAAGTCTCCGCTTGGGACAACGAAAACAAGTAATGAGTTTCTCACAGTTCACACCCGATGATTACCGCCTGATCGACGAGAGCTACCGCGCGTTGATGGAAGTCGCAGCGACGCGCTGCAAGGACGAGACGGAAGTGGAGACCGTCCGCAAGGCTTTCGAATTCGCCAACCAGGCCCACAAGAACGTCCGCCGCCGCTCCGGCGAGCCCTATATGCTGCACCCGCTGGCCGTCGCCCACATCGTCGTGACCGAGATCGGGCTCGGCTGCAAGTCCATCTGCGCCGCCCTCCTGCACGATGTCGTGGAGGACACGAACTACAGCGTGGAGGACATCCGCAACCTGTTCGGCGACAAGATCGCCTCCCTGGTGGACGGACTCACCAAGATCAAGACCGTCCTCGACAACGAGGACCGGAAGGGAGCCGCCAGCACGGAGAGCCTCCAGGCGGAGAACTTCAAGCGCATCCTGCTCACCCTCAACGACGACGTGCGCGTGGTGCTGATCAAGCTCGCGGACCGGCTGCACAACTGCCGGACCATCGAATTCATGCCCGAGCACAAGCGGGACAAGATCCTCTCCGAGACGATGTTCATCTTCATCCCGCTGGCCCACCGCCTCGGCCTGTACAGCGTCAAGTCGGAGATGGAGAACATCTGGCTGCGCTACAAGGAGCCCGAAGAATACCAGCGCATCACCGAGCGCATCAAGGGCAACGTCGCCAACCGCGACAAGGACATCGACAGTTTCATCGCCCCGATCGAGAATGCCCTGCAGGCCGCCGGCTACCGTTTCACCATCAAGAAGCGGATCAAGACCCCCTACTCCATCTGGTACAAGATGCGCACGAAGCACGTTCCCTTCGAGCAGATCTACGACCTCTACGCCGTCCGCATCATCTTCGAGCCGAGCGACAACAGCATCCAGACCGAGCGCGGCCAGGCCTACCTGATCTTCTCGACGATCACCCACCTCTACCGGGAGAACCTGACCCGCCGCCGGGACTGGATCTCCCAGCCCAAGAGCAACGGCTACGAGGCCCTGCACTGCACCCTGATGAGCCACGCGGGCTTCTGGGTGGAGGTGCAGATCCGCTCCAAGCGCATGGACGACATCGCCGAGAAGGGCATCGCCGCCCACTGGGCCTACAAGAACGACGGCTACATCTCCGAGAACGACTCCGAGATGGACAAGTGGCTCGCGGAAGTGCAGGAAATCCTGCTGAGCAACGACGTCAGCGCCCTGGAGCTGCTGGACATCATCCACAAGGACCTGGTCAGCAGCGAGATCGTCGTGTTCACCCCGAAGGGCGAGCAGCGCGCGATCCGGAACGGCGCCACCGCCCTGGACTTCGCCTACCTGATCCACACCGAGATCGGCAACCGGGCCATCGCCGCCAAGGTCAACATGCGGCTGGTCCCCCTCTCGCATGCACTCAAGGCCGGTGACCAGGTGGAAATCATCACGGCGGAGAACGCCCACCCCAAGATGGAGTGGGTCTCCTTCCTGCAGACCCGCTACGCGCGCAACCGCGTCATCGAGTATTTCCGCAAGGACTTCGACGCCATCGCCGCCGACGGCGAGCGGATCTTCGGGGAGCGCATCCGGCTGATGGGCCTGAAGAGCAGCCGGGAACTGATCCGCAAGTTCCTGGACTACAGCCAGCTCCACGATCCGGAGGAGCTCTGGTTCCGCATCGGACTCGGCCTGCTCGGTCCCGAAGAGTTCAAGGCCATCATCGACGAGAAGGACCTCTCCACGGGTGAGCGGCGCAAGAACATCCTCCGCGCGGACAGTGCCGTCCAGTACAAGATCGCGGAATGCTGCCACCCCATCCCCGGCGATCCGGTGATCGGATTCTCCACGGCGGAGAACCTGGTCATCGTCCACAAGAAATCCTGCCCCATCGCGGAGAGCCTCGCCAGCAAATACGGCAACCGCATGGTCGTCCCCCAGTGGGTGGCGGTCCAGAAGGAGTACCCGATCCGGATCTCGCTCAAGGGCATCGACCGGGTGGGACTGCTCAGCGACATCTCCAGCTTCATCTCACAGACCCTCGGCATCAACATGCGCAAGCTTCAGCTGTCCACGGACGGCGAGTTGTTCGAGGGGTTCATCGAACTGCTCGTCCGCGACAAGAAGAATCTCGAGCGGATGGTGGAAGGACTCTCCAAGATCGACGGCGTCTCGGATGTCGTCCGAACCGACATCTGACGCCATGAAGATCCCGAAATTCCTGCCCCTCGCCGCCCTCGTTGCCGCCTGCCTGCTGCCGCTGTTCTTCCCGTCCTGCGCCAACACGACGGAAGCCCCTTCCGGCGGCAAGAAAGACACCATCCCGCCCTACATCATCGACATCAAGCCGCTGCCGGGCGCGGTCGGCGTGCCGCTCCAGGGAGCGTCTTTCGTATTCACCTTCAACGAATACGTGTCCATCAAGACGCCGGCCAACATCTTCCTGTCGCCGCCCCAGAACCGCATCCCCAAATCCCGCATCCGCGGGCACAACCTCATCGTCTCCTTCGAAGAGCCGCTGCAGCCCAACACCACCTACACGCTGAGTTTCACCGACGCCATCGCGGACACCAACGAGGGCAACATGTTCCCGGGCTACACTTATGTCTTCTCCACCGGATCGCAGATCGACTCGATGCTGATCACGGGCACGGTCCTGGACTGCAACACCCTGGCCCCCGTCAAGGGCGCCACGGTCCTGCTGCACAAAGACCATTCGGACTCTGCCCTCTTCAAGCACCGCCCCTACGCCGCCGTCAAGACCGACGACTGGGGCTACTTCGTCCTCCCCTACATCCAGGACACCCTGTACCGCCTGTATGCCATCCGCGACGCCAATCCGGACAACATCTACGACCCGGAGTCGGAGACCGTCGCCTTCATCGATTCGCTGATCCGGCCCAAGATGGTGTCCTCGGACACCCTGCCGGAAATGCTCAAATACGACATGACCGACACCGTGCGCTGCCAGGCCCGCCGGAGCGAGTATGAACTCAAGCTCTTCCGCGAGAAGCCCAGCAAGCAGTACATCGTCAAGAAAGTCCGCACCGCGGAGCGCTCCGCCTACCTGACTTTCCAGGCGCCGGGCGCCTGGATCGACTCGCTGTGGATCCGGGGCTTCCGCGACGACCAGGTCATCAGCCAGTTCAACATCCTGCAGGACAGTCTCGAGCTCTGGGTCAACAGCCGCCGCGCCGCCCCCGATACGATGCGCATCTATGTGAACTACCGCAAGACAGACTCCCTGGGCCGGCTTGCCCCGACGCAGGAGATTGTCAAGCTGCCCATGCCGGCCGACAAGCGGACTTTCTCGAAGAGCTCGCGGCGCAACCTCCAGCACGAAGACACCATCTGCGTGTATTCGCTCAAGGCGCAGCCCGAAACCGTGGAGCAGAACGGCTTCGAACTGGAGTTCCGCAACCCGATCATCACCGCCTGGTTCGACTCGCTGGACTTCCGCGCCATCAACACGCGCCAGCGCGAATCCAAGGCGGAGTTCACCGTCGAGCAGGACAGCCTCAACCTGCGGCGCTACATCCTGCGTCCCAAGGACAAACTGCAGCCCGGCTTCCAGTACTCGATGCGGGTCCCCTACCGGATCTTCCGCGACATCAACGGATTCTGGTCCGACAGCACCGTCGTCCGGGTCAGCCTTCCCACGGACGAAACCCTGAGCGTGCTGGAACTCGAACTGAGCGGCGTGGACCGCAAGATCATCGTGGAACTGCTGGGCGAAAAGCGTGACCGGGTGCTCCGCAGCTATGTCGTCGACAGCGACGGCTCGGTCCGTTTCCCCTACCTCAAGGAGGGCCGCTACAGCATCCGCATCACGGACGACGGCAACCGCAACTCCATCGTGGACACCGGTTCGCTCCTGGAGCACCGCCAGCCCGAGACCGTGGTATTTCTCCAGCTGGGAGGCAATTCCTACCTCAACATCCCGCCCAGCACCGAACTTGTCCAGCCGGTCAATGTCGGCGAACTCTTCAAACAGCCTGCCGCAAGATGAGAAAGCTACCTGTCCTCCTGCTGCTGACCGCCTGCCTGGCCGGCGCCTTCTGCGCCCGGGCCCAGGAGGTCCAGTTCGACACCACCTTCACGGCGCCCAAGGAGCGCCCGATCAATGATTACATCCTGATCGGCGTCAACTACGGCGTGACCTTGTCCAACATGTACTTTTCGCCCGCCCGGCACAACCGCGCCTGGCAGTTTGCGCCGAACTACATCTCCGTGATGTTCACCAAGCACAGCAAGATGTTCGACATCCTGCCGTATTTCGCCCTGACGATGGGCTTTGCGCACGGCTATGAGGGCTTCGGCTTCATGAAGGACCCGGAGACCGGCCGGTCGCAGACGCTGGATGATGCGGAGCACGGCCAGATCGAGGTGTTCGAGATCCCGGCCCTGGCGCAGATCCATGTGGACTTCCACCCCGGCAAGATCCTCGCCAACGTGGGCGTCTATGGCGGCTGGCGCAACAGCATTTCGCGCAGCGGCCCCCACCTGGACCCGGCTTATACCAACGCGTTCCGCCCCTACGAGAACCGCTTCGACTACGGCCTGCAGGGCGGCGCGGGCTTCGCGCTGATGTTCGATCCCATCGAGATCCATTTCAACGCCCTGCTGCGCTGGTCCTGGTCCTCGCTCTACAAGCCGGATTACGCCAGTCCTTATTATTACCGCTATGCCTATCCGATCGACATCATCGCCTCGGTGGGCGTCTATTTCCAATTGACCAAACGTTCGGGCAAGACCACCGGCGAACTCCGCCGGCAGGCCCGGGAAATCGTCTATGGCACGCATTGAAACCCTTCCCGTCCGCGTCGGTGAGCATCTCGTCATCGGCGGCGGACATCCCATCGTCGTCCAGACGATGTGCAACACGCATACTTCCGACGTGGAAGCGACCGTGGCCCAGACCCTGGAGCTCGCCGCCGCGGGTGCGCAGATGGTGCGCATCACGGTGCCCGGCCGCCAGGACGTGCCCTGCGTCGAGCAGATCAAGGCGCGCGTACGGGCCGCCGGCTGCGACGTACCGCTGGTCGCGGATATCCATTTCTCGTCAGAGACGGCGATCGCCGTGGCCCCCGTCGTGGAGAAGGTCCGCATCAATCCCGGCAACTTCCATCCCGACCACGAGCAGGCGCGCGCGCAGTTCGCCAGGTTCCTCGGCGTGTGCAAGGAGCATGGCACCGCCGTGCGCGTGGGACTCAACCACGGCTCCCTCGGGCGCTACATCACCGACCGCTACGGCAATACGCCGCACGCGATGGCGATGGCGGCGATGGAGTGGCTGGAGATGTGCATCGAGGCGGAATTCTACAACGTGGTGGTCTCGCTGAAAGCGAGCAATACCGTCGTGATGGTGGAGGCGTACCGCGAACTGGCCCGGCGGATGCAGGAGCGCGGCGTCGTGTTCCCGCTGCACCTGGGCGTCACGGAAGCCGGCGGCGGTGACAGCGGACGCATCAAGTCCTGCGTGGGCATCGCCTCCCTGCTGCAGGAGGGTATCGGCGACACGATCCGGGTTTCGCTCACGGAACCTCCTGTGAATGAAATCCCGGTAGCGCAGTATCTTGCCAACTGCGGCGCTTCGTCCACCCGGGCAGACGAAGGGGCAATGCTAGATGCGGCGATCAAGTGGGGCCCGAAGCTGCTGAAGCGGGAGATCGATGAGATCCCTGCGGAGGCCGGGTTGTCCGATTACCTCCGGGACGAGATCATGCAGGCCGCGCGGCGCCGCTTCTACAAGCCCGAATACATCGCCTGCCCGGGCTGCGGCCGCACCATGTACAACCTCCAGGAGACCTTCGAGGAAGTCCAGCGCCGCACCGCCCATCTCAAGGGCCTCGTGATCGCCGTGATGGGCTGCATCGTCAACGGTCCCGGCGAGATGGCCGACGCCGACTGGGGCTACGTCGGCGAAGGCGGCGGCAAGGTCACCATCTACCGGCGGAATGAACCCGTCCTGCGCCACATCCCCGACTCCGAAGCCATCGACCGGCTGCTGGAACTCATCGAGGCCGAACAGCAGCACTAGAAATTCAGCGCGAGGCCGAAGCCGCCGGGCGTCACCCCCGCGTTCAGTTCAACCTGCGACACCGCACCTTCTGCGCGGACAGACTCGCCCAGCAGCCGGACCCGGTTGCGTCCGCTCAGGTAGAGGATCAGGCCGCCCACGCCGACCACGGTCCCGCCCAGCAAGCACATCGGGCCCACGGTCATGCCTGCAGGCATGATATCGGAGCCAGAACCATGGAACTGAGACGCCGACACGGCCCAGCTGATCCCGGAAGCGACGGCTACCACACCGCCGACACAGCCCAGCACCGCTCCGGCATTCTCGGCCCGGCGCGCCTTCAGGTAGCGGTCCGCCTGCTGCGCAGACAGATAGTCGGCCGCATTCAGGCCGTTCAGGGCCATGGCACCGGTATACAACTTTCCGTTCCGGAAAGTAAGGTCCTCGGCCCCGGTCACCCGCTGCGCCTGCGCACTCCAGGCCGCCGCACACAACACCAGGGCCGCACAAAAAAGAATTCTGCTAAACGATTTCATCTTTCTTAATATCAATAATTTCTTGTAAAATTAATAATATAATTTGAATATATCAAAAACTGTTTGAGTCGTCATATTATACACATTACCCGGATGCGCCTCAGCATAATCACGAAGTGCATATTCTATTCCCATCATGGAATAATGACTGAAGACGACACTCTCAATCTCCGATGGAGGGAAACCAGAAATCACATCGTTCGGAATCTCCGGATTGTTATAATATGAGAATTGATTATAGTCATCATATAAATCAATAAAAACCGGTGTGCTGCTACCTGTTGCCAGAACCTGAAAATTATAGTCTGAATCGGGAATCATCAACCCGGCGACATTGTAATGGAACAAAGAAGAAGCATATCCCAAATCTGTATACTCCTTTAATGTAATGTAGTATTGGTAAAAACGAGCCCAACTCTCCTTTACCACATCAGACGAACTATTATAACTACTGCTATTTGTGTAATGAGTCGCATGCCCTAACTCATGACAAGTACTGCTGAAAACACGAGAGACATTCCGCGCCCCAACGGCATCATAACCGGCGATTTGAATATCCGGAGCAGTACCACCTCCCGTTACGGGAGTAAAACTCCCGCCGACGGTTCCATTTTCGAGCGTACTTTCCATGTATGACATTTTCATCTTTCGGGAGTAATTCGGCCAGCTGACTCCGTTATTGAACCCCCAGAAAACTTTGTTCGCGGCCCGATGCATTGCAGCCATATGAGTGCTTCCTGTTTGGTTCGCAGGAATATTCAGATTCCACGGCGAGCCATTCAGCGTGGGTCCATCGTATGTCGCCTGACCCACTAAGCCATATCTGATATCCCAATCCGGGGACTCCCAAATCACTTTATAGGTAACCGAGTTGTTAAAAGAATCAAAATAAAAGTACCCGTTATCATTCGTTAATGTCTCATGCACCGTGAGGAAACGAGATACTCTCACACGGACATTGGGGACGGGTACCATTCCGGCAAAATTATCATAAGACTTGATATAACCTGAAGGATACCACGGATTGCCTTTTGTAGCTCCGGATTCCTCATACGTATGTCCGGTCATCTTGTATGCCGCTCTCAACAATTCTTCCAATTCCGGGCGCAATTCAAACCCTTTTGATTCTGACTTTGTATCTGGGATATCATTATAATCAGGCATAAAGGCCTTTAATAGAATCTCATGTTTTACGGATAAAGTGTCCAGTTCTTCCCAACGTTTAATCGAAATGGTCGCATATTGATATGTAGGCCTCTCTGCTGGAAGGCTGGGATCATGATAGTAAATGCCCCCTGTCTTCACCTCCCGGTCTAACGGGACTTCACTCAGAATAATGCGCGGCGACAGATTCTTGAGCAAATCAAGTTCCATTATGTTTTCAGGAGAAAAGCGGACATAATAATGAGTCGGAGAAAAATCTTCTTCAGTAATTGCAGACTTGGTTTCTGGCGGCAACAACTCCAATGCTTTCCGAAGATTATCCACCGTATAGGGTATCTCTATTTTATCACCCAGGACAGTTTGTGCTTCAACAAATTGATATAGCATTTCTTCCTCACACAGAGGAGTGTCACCATTGACAAGTGAAAGATTATCACTACAAGAAATAGCAAAGACTAATAGTGAGACAAGGACAAAATTGTAAGATTTCATAAGACAAATATTAGATATCGAATTCACCATAATACTGAACGCCGGAAGGGAGCGTAAAACGGATTAACCAATGACCGGGAGTCCCGGAAATCGGGAGAATCATTGGACCGGCAAGAGCATTGACACAAGATTGATTATACTCTCCGAGAGATTGATTCTCAAGTTCGATGAATATAGTACCTAAATCATAGATAAACGTGACGACAATAGAATCCGTCAAGAGCAAGCAGCTCAAAGGAATTTGAATAGGAGAACGGTGTACGACTTCTTCGACTGTTTCTTGACAATTCAAGATGATGTAATCGTTGTCTCCTCCCAAGGCATTAATGAAAGGAGGGAAAAGTAGGGCTAAACCCACAATTAAAGTTCTGATTGTTTTTCTCATGGTCTAAACGATTATTATTTCGCAAAGGTACCATGAAGAAAGCACATTCTATCTGACGGAGGCCGCGTAAATGGAATAAATATAATATTTTGATTATCAGGCTATTGATAGCCGCTTCTCTACAACTCAACAAAAATAAATCTGACGGTCATCCCTCTTTCCGGCAAATTCAATTAAAGAATTGAAGATACCGTTCCTTTCCCGGGACCGATGAACCCGAGATATAACTCTTTATCCTGTACTTTCGAGCGTATAGCGCATCCACATCTACACCCAGCAATACGCTCGCCGTGGGCATGTCGATTCCGGCAAATATATAACTGATCAACTGGTACCTTTGGGCCTGCATATTGGGATAATCGTGTCTGAAGTCCGACATGATGTTGTCCAAATGATGATTCAGCATCTGTTCAAAAGCTTCGTGATTTCCTGTATTCCCGCTGAAGTCCGCTACTATCCGGTCCAGGCGGCGTATGATTGCGCGATCTGATGACCTGTTATATGCAAGAGACCCCTCCTCATAGTCTGCACAGATCTGGCCCAATGTATTGAAATAGTCTTGGAATAGCAGCGTGTACTGCCGCTGCCAGCGTTGATTCGCATTTTCCTGATCTTGGGAAACACTTTTCATGTGCGCGGCTTTCTGCCTGACCGTTTCGATTGTCTGCAACAGACGGAGACGCTCGTTCCTGGCTTTTCTCATCAGGTCCCTGATGATGAAAAAGGCAACAGCGGTTATGGATACGAATGAAATGATCACGATCCACAATAAATACATCCTTCTATTCGCTTGCTCTTGCTCCAACAGGGCTTTATTCTCAAAGTATTCTTTTTGGGCAAGCATCGTGGAATGCTCAAGTTGAACCCTCAAAATAGAGTCTTGATAATTCATAGCGGAATGGAACAAATCATATGCTTTGCCTGAATCTCCTTTTTCATGTTCGGCGCAACTGAGCCAATAAGCAATACGCTTATCCTCAGGGAACATGGCTTTCAATTGGTCAAATAAGGCCTTGGATTTCGAAGCCTCATTCTCTCTTGACAAGCAGTAAGCAAAGGCTGCCCAGTGATTTGGGGAAGGTAACGACCCAACTTCTTGTAATACCTCTTGGAACAATTCAACTACTTCTTTACTTTTATGTGAATCTTTTTGAACTAAAGAAAGAGCATAATTTGCCTTTATTTTGGGAACAAGAGATTCTATTCCGCTAGGGAAAGAAAGGAGAGAGGAGAAGAGTCTCTCAGCTTCCTTCCATTCTTTTTGATTCGAATAGTTAAGCGCCTTCTTATATAGTGTTTTCTTCGCCAAAATTGAATCTGGAATTTGAAGAAAGACTTCATACGCTTTTGATAAAAACTGTGTAGCATCGCCATATTGATACGTTGACGCATAAGTATCAGCTATTGCCTGATTGACAAAACCGACATACTTCAGGTCCTTCGCCTTTGCTGTCATTTCCAACGCTTCCGTGTAAGTCACGATAGCCTCTTGGTAGTTCCCGGCATTGTACTGCAAGCGCCCCAGATAATAGCGGGTTTTCAGTTTTTCGTCCGGCGAGCCATGCCGGCTGTACCAGGACACGGCCGGTGCCAGGATGCTGTCGGTCTTGAGGTCGATATAGTTCTTGTCGAGCGCCATCGAATGAAGCAGAGAGACTCGGGCACGCAAGGCCCGACCCCGGACGGCCGTGCTGTCCAGGGCCCGCAACACGGCCAGGGCGCTATCCGGCCGCTCGTTGATGTAGGTCTCGACATCGTCCAGCACGGCGGCTACGCGACGAGGATTCACCGATTGGGGCCGGCAACCCGGAAACAACACAGATATTGTTAATAATAAAACAAATATGAGCCGCTTCATGAGCATCCTTCTTTTACACTGAAAAATACGCAATTCCCCCCGAATAAGCAAACTCCCCTGCTTTATTCCAGGACAATGCGCTCTCACGAGGCCGACAACAGTCGTGACATGCAAGCCGCTGGTGGTCAACAAAAACTGAAATCTCGGGCACCTCAAAATGGCACCCGAGATTTCATTCAATACTAATAATCAAGTACTTCCGCGCCACGGTAGCAGCGGCATAAAAGCAGCTGGGCGGCCTTTACCGCAAGTTGAAGCCGCTGAGCCGCAGGGCGGGGCGACCGCCGCGGGTGTCAGAGGCGGCGCAGCGCACGGTCAGTTCCTTGCACTCGCCCGGGAGCAGGGAGATCCAGTTGTCTTCGTAGAAGACCGGCAGGATCTGCTCTCCGTCCCGCGCCCCGACAAGGTTGAGCCGCAGCATCAGGGCAGGCACGGATGAACGGTTCTCCAGGATGGCGACCGTCCGCCACTGCCCGGCTTCCAGCCGGAAATCGTATCGCAGCTCCACGCGGGCGGAAGGCATGTCCCGGAGGGTCTGCAGGTTGCCGGGATCGGCGGGGTTGAGGACATAGAAGTTGTCGGCGAGTTCGCGATCGTCCTGGATCAGGCGGAGGCGCAGGAGGAGGAGATTCCCGATCGCGTCGGGAATGACGCCACCGTCATCCCCGGTCAGATCGGGAATGACGCCACCGTCATCCCCGGCCTGACCGGGGATCTCAACGGGCACCGGCGTCGTGGTGTCCTCCGGAGCGTCCAGCGCGGCGGTCTGCCCGGAGAGGACCGTACCGTCCGGTGTCACGACAACGACCTGCACCGTGAGTCCCCGCAGGTCGCCGGCATTGTTGTTGACCACCTCGACCTGTTCCCGGACCGGATTCCACTGGATGCGTACGGGCGCACTCCCCTTCTTGGCCCCGAAATACGCCGCCGTCGGCGCGAAATAATAATCATACGTCTGCCAGACCATCGACGGCCAGCAGGAATGGCTCATCCACAGTTGGATCCCCTTACGCTGCGCGCTGCGGGACTCGAAGATGGCGCGGTAGCCCTCGTAATCGATCCACTGCGCCCAAGCGGCAAACTGCTCCAGCGAAGCAGGCTCCCCGAAGGCCTTCGCCACCATCGCATTGAAGGTCGCCGCGCTCTGCGCACTCTCCAGGCAGTAATCATGCATCCCCCAGACCGCATCCTGCGGCCAGCGATGCGCGGGAGAAAGCATCCGCTCCAGGCTCTCCACGGTCGGGACGTTGGGCATGCCACGTTCGCTGTGGAAGCGGTCCGCCCCGCGCTCCAGCGCGAAATACTCCGCCGGAGGCAGCGCCCGGTAGGGGCCCCCGCCGCTGACAGGACCGTCCGCGGAATGCGGGATGTAGTGCAGGCCCGGATGGAGCCGCGACACCAGCTCCGCCAGCCCCGCATCCAGGGACGCCGGCGGATTGCCCTCGTTGCGCCCGCAATACAGCGCCAGGCAGGGATGGTGGCGGATCTTGCGGAGGAAATCCTCCGCGTTGGCCAGGAACATCGCCTCGTCGGCCGGCTCGGGGCCGTCGGCCGGGTTGGCCAGCCAGAAGTCCTGCCAGACCATCACGCCGTGGCGGTCGCAGGCCTCCCAGAACTCATCGTCGCCGGTCATTCCCACCCAGTTGCGGATCATCGTGAAATGCATGTCCGCGTGGTAGGCCACGGCGATGTCGTATTCGCGGGCGCGGTAATTCAGGTTGACTTCCGGGTAGCCCCAGTTGCCGCCGTTGCCGATCAGGCGCCGTCCGTTCACGTAGAAGTCCAGCACCCCGCTATCCTCGCGGTAGGACATTTCCCGGACTCCGGAGAACTGCGCGCGCGTATCGGAAAGCACCCCGTCCACGCTGACGTCCGTCTGCACCGCATAGAGATGCGGCTCCCCGTAGCCGGCCGGCCACCAGAGCTGCGGATGCTCCAGGCAGGTTTCCGGCAGGGGCACATCGCGGGTCTCCCCCGCGGCCAGGGCGGCTTCCCCCGAAATCAGCAGGTCCCCGAATCGCAGGGAAATCCCCGCCTCACACGGCTGTGCGCCATGATTGGTCAGCGTCACGACGGGCTTCAGCATCGCATAATCCACGGACGGCAGCGGCAGGTCCGTATCCACGAACACATCGTCGATGGTCACGGCCGCGCGGTGCGCGGACAGCCAGACATCGTTCCAGATGCCGATGTTGCGCCCGCGGACGGTCGGGATCCAGTCCCAGCCGATGGTCGCGTGCATGGTGGGGTTGTCGGCGCCCAGCACGCCGCCGTTGAGATCCGCCGAACGGCGGTCCTGCTCCTTGACGATGCCCGGATGGGCATTCTTCAGGATCCTGACAGCCAGCGCGTTGCGACCGGGATGGACGAGCCCGCCCACGTCGAAGGCCGCCCGGGTGAAGGCGCCGTCAATCTGTCCGGCCCGGGTGCCGTTCACGAACACCTCCGCCTTCCAGTTGATGCCGTCGAAATGCAACAGGAGTTCCCGGCCATCCCAGCCGGCCGGAAGGTCGAATTCGTCGCGGTACCAGAAATCCTCCAGGAAGAAGGATTCGGAGATCTGCAGCTGGTCGTCATCGTAACGCTGGTCCGGGACGGCGCCGGCGTTGAAGTAAGAAGTCAGTACGGTGCCGGGCACTGTCGCGGGCAGCCAACCATCGGCCGGGTAGCCCGGGACGGACAGGGCCGTGCCCGGCTCGGAAACCTCGCTGGCACGCTGCAGCCGCCAGGCTCCGCCGCGCAGGTCCAGGCGGCCGGGACCTCCGGTCAAGCCATCCACGCCCGCATCCCCAGCCAAACACTGGTCATCCCCGGCCTGACCGGGGATCTCCCGCGGCTGCGGCACGACGCCCCCGCGGCCCCAGACCTCCATCTCACCGAGGACGATCCGGCTGCCGGGAGAAGTCTCCAGCCCCGCCAGGCGGACATAGCGTCCCCTTCCGTGAACGGGAATCTCCTCGATGAGCGGGCCTACCTGCGGCAGTTCCGCGATCTGCATCCAGCGCACGCCGTCGGCAGAAGTCTCCACGACGCCGCCTTCCGGGCGCTCGACCCAGGAGAGCACGAGCTTGTCGAAACGGGCGGCCGCGCCCAGATCCACGCTGAGCCATTCATCCTCCGTGCCTGCGGCCATCCAGGCGCTGCAGAAGCGCGCGGACGGGAGGATGTCCACGGGCTCCCCTGCCCGGGAAAAGTCCCACTGCTGGAGCTCCCATTGCCCGACGCCC
Source organism: Bacteroidales bacterium (assembly GCA_017454905.1). Lineage (GTDB taxonomy): Bacteria > Bacteroidota > Bacteroidia > Bacteroidales > UBA932 > Cryptobacteroides. The sequence goes on along the minus strand of JAFTCB010000054.1, from coordinate 41,618 downwards.
GGGGCCGCCAGCGTCAGCCGGGCGGCGGCAAAGGGCTCCGCAGGCAGGTCGACCATCCAGTAGAAATTGCGGCTGCGGTCGCCGTGGTAGCGGCGAGGCAGGTTCCCTCCGGGGAAATCCCGCTCCGCCAGCACGCCGGCCTCCGTCCATCGTTCCCCGTCCGGGGAAATCTCCACCGTCAGGGAGGCAGGGCCTGCGACGCCCCGGGCCGTGCCGGAGAGCGACAGGCGGTCCGCCGTCACGCTGCCTCCGTGCAGCAGCAGGAGGATCTCCGTCTGTCCGCCGCCCGGCAGGGAGAGGGTTGTCCAGGTGTTGCTGTCGAAGAGTTTTTCGCGGTCCTGCCGCGTGACGGGGATCCCGTTTGCCTGCAGTTCCAGCCAGGTCGGCGCCTGCCGCGCCGGGATGCCGTCGGTGGCCAGCTGGGCGGTCAGGTTGTAGTCGTAGCTGGAGGAGTGCCGGGCGATGCGGCGCAGGGCCAGGTTGCGGTAGGTTTCTCCGCCCGGGACGAGTTCCGGGCCGCTGTATTCGGCGGGGTCGCCGGGGTAGATCCCGATGCCGCGGGTGGTTTCTTCGTTCCCGCTTTGCGGACGGCAGCCCGGCAGGAGCGGCAGGATCATCAGGACGGACAGGCCCAAGGCCGTCATAGTGTGGGTCAGCGGTCTTTTCATGGTGTATCGTGGTGGCGGGCGGAGGCCCGGTTATTCGACGTAGAGCAGCAGGCCTTTGAGGTATTCGCCTTCGGGGTGGTAGATGCTGACCGGGTGGTCGGCGCCCTGGCAGAGGCGGTCGAGGATCCGGACGCCGCGGCCGGTCTGGGCGGCGGCGGAGAAGACCGTGTTGGCGAAGGTGATCTTGTCGACGACCTGGGAGCAGCTGAAGGTGAATACGAGGCCGCCGGGCGCCACTTTGGCGATGGCGGCGGCGTTGAGGCGCTGGTAGGCGCGGAGGGCGTTTTTCAGGGCGCCGCGGTGTTTGGCGAATGCCGGCGGGTCGACGATGATCAGGTCGTATTTGCCTTCCGGGGTCTTCCGCAGGAATTCGATGGCGTCTTCGCAGTAGTTGTTGAATTCAGCCGCACCGCCGTTGAATTCCGCTCGTTCTTCGCTGCGCGGCAGCTCTCCTTGCCGGACGTCCTCCTTCGTCGGACCCCACCGCTGCGCTTCGCTTGCGGTCCCCCCTCTTACGGTGCCGAGGGTGGCACGGTCCTGCAAGGGGACTGCCGTCTCCGCTCCGCCGGAATTCAACTGGATGTTGCGTTCTACCAGTGACATGGCTTTGGCGGAGGAGTCGACGGAGTCGACGCAGACGGCGCCGGAGGTGAGGGCGTAGATGCTGAAGCCGCCGGTGTAGCAGAAGAGGTTGAGCACGCGGCGGCCGGCGGCGTATTTGCCGACGAGGGCGCGGTTGTCGCGCTGGTCGAGGAAGAAGCCGGTTTTCTGGCCTTCTTCCCAGTTGACCAGGAACCTGCGGCCGTTTTCACAGACGACGGTTTCGGAGGCGGTGAAGTCCGGGGCGCGCCAGAGGTAGCCGTCCACCAGGTCCAGGCCGGCTTTGAAGGGGGCCGTGCCGGAACTTTTGTCGTAGACAGCCTTGAGGCGTTCGCCGAAGACGGCCCGGAGGGCTTCGCAGATCTGCGCCTTGGCGCGGAACATGCCGACGGAGTGGGCCTGCATGACGCAGACGCCGTCGTACCAGTCGATGATCAGTCCCGGGAGACCGTCGCCTTCGCCGTGGACCAGGCGGAAACAGGTCGTCAGCGGAGTTTCAGAATCAGCCGGGTCGGCAACTGCCTCAGAAAAGCGTGCCACCCTCGGCATCGTAAGAGGGAGGGGCCCATCGTCAGATGGGAGGGGTCCGGCGCAGCCGGACGTTTTCAGAGACAGTTCGCCGACCGGCTCTGAAACTCCGCTGACCTGGTACAATCCCGTCGCCTCGCGGACGGCGAGGGCGCGGCGGATGGAGATTTCCCAGAATTCGGGGGCGGTGGGGTCGGCGTCGAAGGAGAGGATGCGGACGGCGATCGATCCGATCTGCCAGTGGCCGGAGGCGAGATACTGCCCCTCGGCGCTGTAGACTCCGACGATGTCGCCCTCGGCGGGAGAGCCCTGCACCTGGGCCACGGCCCCGCTGAACACCCAGGGATGGAAGCGGCGCAACGACTCGTCGCGGCCCGGCTTCAGATAGACCTTAACCATTGTCTGCGGGTGCCTCCTGCACCTTCTTGGCCTTCGGCTTGCGGTGGCGGCGCCGCCGCTTCGGCTTCGGTTTCACTTCTTCCTCGACGGCAGGGGCCGGAGCCGCCTCTTTCACCGGCTGGGGCTGCGGCTGCGGCGGATTCAACTGCTCCGGCGTCAGCGGATGCTTCTCGCACTGGAGCAGTTTGAGATACATCTCCCGGCAGACCCAGGCATCCGTCGCGGCATACATCTGCTGCCCGGCCGACAGTTCTTCCGCCTCCCAGTTGGAAAGCTGCTGCGACTTGGAGATCCGTACGCCCAGGATGTTGGCCGCCATCTTCTTCACGCTCTTGTCGCGGATGCCCCATTCGAAGGCGATCTTCTGGAGGTCCACGAAGCCCTGGGCCTTGAATTCCTGGTAATACTGCAACCCGCGCACATCATCGTGGACGGCAGCGCCGACCTTGAGGATGCGCGGATTGGCCATCAGATTGCACAGCAGTTTCGGCATCCCGACCAGGCCTACCCGGAACAGGAAAGCCTTCCGCGGGCCGGACAACTGCAGCAGGGCCACATGGTTGTGGTGCTGGCCCGGCGAAAAGACCGGCCGGGTCTCCGTATCGAATCCGATGATTTTCTGGGTTCGCAGGTAAGCAACCGCCCTGACAAACTCCAATCCCATCTTGTCTATGACACAAATCTGGCCGGGGAACGATCCCAGCGGCATTTTCTCTATCTCTTCAGGCAGGATGCTAATTTTGAACATACGAACCGGGGATCAGGATGAGCGAACCGTCGTCGGCGCCGGGTCGGGCGACCGGACGCAGGATCGACACCTGAGGTTTAGCAATATTGTGGGTAAACATGTTATTCTCCCGCAGGAAACCGTAGCAGGCGGAAGCCACCTCATCAAACACATTGACGAAGAAGAAGTTCCGCGGGAAAAGGCGGCCGTAGGTGATCGAGCTCTCGTTCATCACGGAGACGATCTCGGCCAGCTCCGTCTTCAGCGTCTCGGGCCGGAGCGACAGGTCGTCGATCACGATGACATCCAACGGCTTGGTATTGCCGTCTTCCAGATATTTCCGCAAAAAGACGGACAGGACGCTGTCGCGCTGCGCGACACTCTTGACGACGCAGCTCGCGCCCTTCAGTCCGCGCTCCGCGGCCTTGCGGGCGAAAATCCGCTCGTAGATGCCCGTAGCGTCGAACTGGGGATCGCAGAGGATGCCGACGGACAGGTCCGTCCGTCCGCCTTCGTCGAAGGCGCGGTCCAGCATCAGGTCGATGGAGCTGAAGACCGGCACGGTGCATCCGGTACTGCGGAAGAGCGTGTCCACGTCGAATCCGCCGTATTCCGCCAGGTAAGGGTCGGCCAGGATGACGGCCTTGGCCGGAAGCTTGGTGGCCAGGCCCACCTGGTCGTAGGGGCTGATATGGGCCACCGTGTCCAGCGCGGCGAGTACCCGCCGGACGGTCTGCGTGCGGAGCACCTCCTCCCCCTGGCGGAGCACGGTCCGGTAAGGGATGGTATCCTCGATGCAGACAAAGGTCTCGCCGGCAAAGTCCGGCAAACCGTCAAACTCCACCTGCGCATCCACATTGTCCTTCTGGTCCCGGTAGGACAGATGCTCCGCCAGGCGGTCGCAGGCGAACTCGGAGCCGATGATGGCAATGTCTTCCGCCGGCCTGGGGCCGCGGCCCCGCAGCATCCGCGCCCGCGGATCATCGCGGTCGGCCAGGATTTCCCGCACCAGCGGGATGGTGGGACGCGTCTCCACGACCTGCCGCCGGCAGGCGACGGGAAGCAAGAGCGTCAGGAGCAGCAGCGGACGGACCGCACGGCGGACAAACATCGGGATCATAGGCGGAAAAACGCGTAGACGAGGTTGTTCAGGATATAAAAAGCGAAGCCCAGCAGCACGGCCAGGGACCAGTGGTGCCCGGCGGCCAGGCACCAGACCAGCGCAGCCAGCATGAACACGGCCAGCGTCAGGCGCTTGATGGTCAGCGCCCGGGCGTCCCCCTTGTGGAACTTGAACGAGAACATCGGGATCTCGCTCACCAGCAAGGCGCAGAGGCAGAAGGCCAGCACCGGGACGAACACGGGTCCGGCCACCCAGGTGGACAGGAACTCCACGGGGGAATAACTGCAATAGCAGCACAGGGCCCCGCAAAGCAGGGCGGCAGCAGGCGTCGGCAGGCCGAGAAAGCCCTCCGACTGCCGCGGGTCCACGTTGAACTTTGCAAGGCGCAGCGCGCTGAAAAGCGCCAGGGCCAGGGGCAGCCAGCAGAGCCAGTCCTCCCCGAAGCGGAACAGCTGCATCAGGCGGCAGAGCATCAGGCCCGGCAGCACGCCGAAACTGACCAGGTCGCAGAGCGAATCCAGTTCCTTGCCCATGTCGGAATAAGCGTTCAGCAGCCTGGCGGCGAAGCCGTCCAGGAAATCGAACACGGCAGCCGCCAGCATGCAGTAGAAGGCGAGGTCCAGCCGGGACTGTATCGCGAATATCACCCCGATGAGTCCGCAGACGAGATTCATCGAGGTGATAAAATCGGGTATGTACTTGCGAAGCGTCATTATTTGACGCCGAGTTTCTTCTTCAGGTCCGGAGTCAGGGCGGACTTGTGGATGGTAATGTCCAGGGTCTGGGCCTTCACGAAAGCCTCGGTGGCGTACCAGATGCCCTTGTACTTGCCGGTCTCACCCCAGGAGTTCTTGACCATGTAGTACTTCTTGCCGTCCTGGTCCTTGGCGATGCCAAAGATGTGCATGCCGTGGTCGTCGGTCATGGTCTTGTTGTCGAACTCGGTCTGGCGGGACTCCTGCGTGGGGACGGCCTCGATGATCTTGGTCAGCGGTGCGGGCTTGCCGGGCTCGGCGGGACCCACCCAGTGCTCCTGGTCGGAGCCGGCGGCTGCGGCAGCGGTGGCCTTGGTGTCGATCAGGATGGCCAGGCCGTCGCGGGTGAAGCCGGTGTGGCTCACGTCGGCACCCCAGCAGGCGGTGTAGCCGTTCTCCAGGGCATTGTCCAGGACGGCCATCAGTTCGTCGATCGGGACGTTGTAGGAGCGGGAACCGCGCCAGTTGTCGCAGACTTCCAGGGCGAACCAGGTATAGAACGGATGGTGCGTGAAGGAGGTCAGTTCGATGTAGTCGTCGGGGTTGATCTTCATCGCATCACGGTAGGAAGCCGGAGTGTAGGTCTTGCCGTCCACCGTGAAGGTCTCGGGAGCCTTGCCCAGGTACTCGTCCACGACGGCGTTGAAGCCGCGCTTCCAGGCGGTCGTGAGGGTGCGGCTCTTGGAGACGGCCTGCACATAGCCGAGCAGCACGGCGTCGAGCTCGGACTGCTGCGGGAGCGGGGTGCCGTAGTTCATGCCCGTCATGGCCTCGTTGGTGACGATGCCGTGGTCGCGGACGACCTCGATCACGTCGCCGCAGCCGGAGCCGGCGCTGAAGCCGAGCTTGCCGTCCAGGCGGATGTATTTCTCGGCACGCTCCTTATAGGAATTGGAGACCACGTAGAATTCAGAGAAATCGGGATACTTCGCCTCGTCCTTGATGTTGCCGAGCCGGATGGCCTCGGACTCCAGGAAACTGATGGCAGAGAAGGACCAGCAGGTCCCGCTGCTCGCCTGGTTCTTGATGGAAGTGATCGGAGCGGCCTTCACGGTGGTGAAGGTGTACTCAGGGAAAGCAGGTGCAGCAGCGCGCTGCTGTGCTCCGGCCGTCATGCCCATACATACCAGGGCGGCGGCGAACAGGAAGAATTTCTTCATTGTTTCGACTTAAATTGGTTTTCAGATACAAATATAAAAAAAGGATGGCAGATTCCTGCCATCCTTCTGAAAAATGTCTGTGGATTCCGGATTAGGCGGCGATGACCTTGGCCATCTCGAGGACCTTGTTGGAATAACCCCACTCGTTGTCGTACCAGGCGCAGACCTTCACGAAGGTCTTGTCCAGCTGGATACCGGCCTTCACGTCGAAGATGGACGTGCGCGGATCGTTGCGGAAGTCGGTGGAGACGACAGCCTCGTCGGTGTAGCCCAGGACACCCTTGAGCTCGCCCTCGGAAGCAGCCTTCATCGCGGCGCAGATCTCATCATAGGTAGCCTCCTTGGCGAGTTCGACGGTGAGGTCGACGAAGGAGACATCGGAGGTCGGGACGCGGAGGGACATGCCGGTGAGCTTGCCGTTGAGTTCAGGGAGGACCTTGCCGACAGCCTTGGCAGCACCCGTGGAGGACGGGATGATGTTCTCAAGGATACCGCGGCCGCCGCGCCAATCCTTCTTGGACGGGCCGTCAACGGTCTTCTGGGTAGCGGTGGCAGCGTGGACCGTGGTCATGAGGCCGCGGACGACACCGAACTTGTCATTGAGGACCTTGGTCATAGGAGCAAGGCAGTTGGTGGTGCAGGAAGCGTTGGAGATGATGTCCTGACCGGCATAGGTCTTATGGTTCACACCATAGACGAACATCGGGGTGCTGTCCTTGGACGGAGCGGACATGATCACCTTCTTGGCACCGGCCTGGATGTGCTTGCGGGCGGTCTCGTCGGTGAGGAAGAAACCGGTGGACTCGACGACGACCTCGGCGCCGACCTCATTCCACTTCAGGTTGGCCGGATCCATCTCGGCGGTGACGCGGATCTTCTTGCCGTTGACCACGAGCTTGCCATCCTCGACCTTCACGTCGCCACAGAAGTGACCGTGCACGGAATCGTACTTGAGCATGTAAGCCAGATACTCGGGATCGAGCAGATCGTTGATACCGACAACCTCGATGTCATTGGAGAAGTTCTCAACCGCAGCGCGGAAGACCATGCGGCCGATACGGCCGAAGCCGTTAATACCAAGTTTAACCATTGTTTGTAAGACTATAAATTGTTAATAAATCAATTGCTTAAAGCTTCTAACCTCAAAAGCGCCGCAAAGATAGCATTTTTCCGCGTGAAAATCAACCCCTTTGCAAAAAAATCATTTCCGCCTCAGGGCGAAGACCGGCAGGTAGAGAAGCAGGGCGAGCACGGAGAAGAGCAGCCCGGCGATGGTGCCGACGGCGAAGGCGAACCAGAACACTTCGGACGGACCGTCGAAGAAGAAGGGGACGAGGCCCAGGACCGTGGAGAGGATGGTCAGGGAGACGGGACGCAGTTTGTGGCTGAAGGCGCGGAGGTACGCACGGAGGGATCCCCGGTCAGGCCGGGGATGACAGGAGAAGTCGGGGTGACAGGAGAAGTCGGGGTGACAGGAGAGGTCATGGCCGGCTGCGACCGGCCATCTCCCGTAGCGGCAGGAAAGCCATTCCGACACCAGGTAGATCCCGGCATTGACCGTGATGCCGCAGAGCATCACGAAAGCCGCAAAGCCGCCTTTGTCAAAGGTAAAATCGCTGAGGCCGAAAGCGAGGAACAGCCCCACGAACGACAGCGGGATCATCAGGATGATGGCGAGCGGCAGCCGCAGGGAGTTGAAATGCACGGCGCAGATCACGAAGATGATGGCGATCACCAGCAGGATCAGCCAGGCGTAGTTCTGCCGGGCATTGTAGTACCAGCCGCTGCGGTCGCTGCCGGCGCGGAAACCGATGGGCAGGACTTCGAGATTCATCCAGTCCACCGCCTCTTCGATCACCTTGCTTGCCAGCTGGTAGGAGCCGATGAAATTGAAACGCACCGTGACCGTGTAGGCCTGGTTCTCCTTCTGGATCGGCAGGCCCGTGCGGTCCTTGGAGATGCTGCCCACCTCGGAGAGTTTCATCTTCTGCTCCCCCGACACGGCCACGGCCGAATGGTCAATGTGCCAGAGGTCCAGTTCGTCCCTGGCCGAGGAAACGAGCCGTACGCCGACATAGCGCCCGTCCTGCGGGAGCCGCATCAGCGAAGCGTCGTAAAGCGGTGACTGGAGCGCCGCATAATAGGCATACGGACTGATTCCCCGGGCGCTGAGCGCCTCGAAATCATAGCGCAGGTTGAACTCCGTGCGGGGCCGGTCGCTCCAGCCGCTGCCCCAGATCTCCGGATCCGAAACGCGGCGGTTTCCCCGCAGATGCGTGATCAGCTGTTCGCCGTAGGCGTTCAGTTCGTCGAAATTATAGCCCGTCAGGGTGATGCTGTGCGAGCGGGAGTCCGTGACGATATTGTTGTTGAAGAAGCTGTCATCGATGCCGGATACGCTCCAGTTGGCCCCGCCGAAGTTCGTGGCCATCGAGATGACCTCGCCCTTGATGCGGGACGGCAGCCAGGTCCCTTCATGCTCCGGCTTGAACCAGACCGTGATGGTGCCGTTGTTGTAGGCCGTGATGCGGGTCTCGAACACATCGATCTCGTCGTAGTGCGAGAGATAATTCTCCATGCTGCGCATCACCTCGTCGAGTTGCTGCACGGTGCAGCCCTCGGGCATCCCGGCGCGAATCGTCAGCTGCGGCCGGGCCGGCTCCCGGTAGAAGTCCGAACGGGACATCGCCTTGTGGAAGAGACCGAAAGTCGAGCTCAGGACCTTGTCGACGGCTGCCTTGTTGTCGGCATAGGGCCGCCAGCCCACGATCCGGTTGAGTACCACCTCATAGCGTCTCAGCGGCGCTTCCCGCTCGTCCCCGAACTTCGCGGGAAGCAGGCAGGTCGGGATGCCGAACAGGACCACCAGCAGCACCCAATAGACCCAGCGGTGGCGTACCCCCCAGCCGATGTAGCGGCCGTAGGCGGCACGCAGGCGGGCGCGGCGGCGCACACGCGCGGGACGCTGTCCTGCCGCGCCCCCGGCCGGGACCGGGAAATAATCCAGCAGCGCCGGCACGAACAGGTACGCCACCCCCAGCGACACGCTGAGATTGATCACGATCACCCAGGTAAAATCCGTCAGGTTGGCCTTCTCCTGCTCGGGCATCAGCAGGATCACCAGCAGGGCCGCCACCGTGGTCATCACGGCACAGAGCAGCGAGGGGAAGATCTTGCGGTCGCCGCAGCGGACGTAATGGTCGATCATCACGATGCTGTTGTCGATGATGATGCCCAGCGAAACCGTCACGCCTGCGAGGGTGTAGATGTGGATCTGGAGCCCCAGGAAATAGTACAGCGCCACGCTGATCAGCAGATTGACCGCCAGCGTGATGGCAATCACCAGCATGTAGCGCCACGAGCGCGCCGTCACGAAGACGAACAGCAGCAGGATCAGCAGGCAGAGCGCCGTGCGGAAATAGATCTTGTCCAGTTCGTCTGCGATGTACTCCGAGTAGTCGTAGCCCACCGACACGCCGATCTCGTCCGGGAAACCGGCCTGCAGCTGCGCCATGCGGTCTTTGACGGCCTGCACCACGCCGAGGAGGTTGGCGTCCGCGCTCACTTCTACGGCCACCGTCAGGACATTGAGCCCGTTGACGCGGTAGTAGGAATTCGGCAGTGCCTCCTGGTAGCGGAAAGTGGCCAGCTCGCCCAGGTGGACCACCCGGTCCCCCACCCGTTTCACGGGGATGGAGCCGAAGTCCGGTGCCCGTCGGTTTCGCAGCCGCACCCCGAAAGCTTCCCCGCCAAGCTGCGTCACGCCGGCGATTTCCTCCGCGTATGCGTCCGATATCGCCCGCCGGAGCTCCGCCGCCGTGATCCCGGACGCCGCCGCCCGGTCCGCATCGAAGGTAATCACCCATTCGAAAGGTGTCTGCCCATAGAAGTCCACGCTGCTGACCCCCTCCACCGTAGAGAGCGGATAGAGCAGTTCGCCTTCGACGAAGTCGGCGATTTCCTGCGAAGGCAGGGCGCTGCGGATGCTGTAGGTGATGGCCGTCTGCGTCTTCTCGCCGCGCGCATTGAGCGAAATGGACGGGTAGGAACAGCCCTCCGGGAGCCTGGGCCAGAGATTGCGGATCTGCGAGGCCACCTCGAAGCGCACGGCCTCCAGATCGGAGCGGCGGGCGGCACGCACGGTCACGGAGCCGCCGCCTTCCCGCGAAACGCTGCTGGTGGCCTCCACGGCGCGGATGGTCGAGAGCACCCCTTCCAGCCTGGAGGTCACCTCCGCTTCCACGATGCGCGCTGAAGCGCCGGGATAACTGTAGGAGACGGTGATGTTCCTGGAAACGGCGGTGGGGTTGTACTGCACCTTCAGCCGCGGGAAGCAGGCGATGCCCACGACGGCCGCCACCGCCATCAGCAGCAGGACCGAGAACGACGATATGCCCTTCCCCCGCCCGGCCATCAGCGCCTGTGCCTATGAAGGGCCGCATAGACCGTGGGCACATAGAAGAGGCTCACGAGCGTACCGGCCGTCATGCCCACGATGATCACGAGCGCCATCGGATACTGCAGGTCCGCGCCCATGTTGCCCCGCGAAAGGAAGGGCGCCACGGCGAGGACGGTGGTCAGGGAGGTCATCAGGATGGCTTTGAGCCGGCGATGGCCCGCTTCATGCACGGCTGCCTCCACCTCCATTCCGGAGCGTACCAGACGGTTGATGGTGTCGATCTTGAGGATGGAGTCATTGATCACGATGCCGGTAATCACCACCAGGCCGATCAGCGACATCATGTTGATGCTCACGCCCAGCAGCCACAGCGCCGCAAGCGACACGGCGATGTCGATCACCACCTCGGAGAGGATGATGAAGGGCTGCAGGAGCGACTCGAACTGCGAGGCGAGGATGAGGAAAAGCAGCGCCAGGGCCACCAGAAGCACCAGCAGCATTTGCCGGATCATCTCCCGATTGGTGAACCACGCGCCCGTGAAGGCGGCGTCGAAACCGGCCGGGCGGACCGCCTGGCGGATGGCCGTCATCGCCGCCGGAACGCGGCGCGCCGGGAGGTCCAGCGCAAGCGGATAATAGTTGCCGTCGTCGCCGGAGACCAGCGCCTTGAAATCCTGTTCGAATGTCTGCCGCATCAGCGAAGAGGCCGGAATCTCCGCCTTCGAGCCGTCGTCCTGCGTCACGGATACGGTGGCACGGGCGAGCAGTTGCGAGAGTTCTTCCGCATCCGTACCCAGCACGACGGGCACCGACCGGGCACCCTGTACGATTTCGAAGAGACGGTTGCCGTTGAGCGCGTTGCGCAGCACCTCCGTCAGGTCGGAGAAACGGACCCCATAGAGCGCCATCCGCTCGGGATCGGACACATAGAGGACATCCTGCTTGAGGGGGATCCCGTCGATCTGCACCCCGGGCAAGGCGGCGCGCACGGCATCCAGGGCCTCGTTCACCCCGGCTACCGTCAGGCCCTCGCCTCCGGCAGGACGCAGGCGCGCAAGCAGCTGCGGCTCCCGCTCCGCGAACACCATCTCGAAGATGTTGCCGCTGTTTCCCCAGGCCTGGATGGCCGCAGGCCAGCGGCTCCGCACCAGCGCGGACAGCCGTTCCTGCAGCACCGCCAGTTCGCGGGCGTCGGAGCAGCTGACATAGAGCGAGGCTTCGCTCATCGACTGGTCTTCGCTGTGGCCCAGGACGAACTGCGGGACGCCCACCAGGGCGGTGGTGCGGGGAGATTCGCCGGTCAAGCCGGCGAATGACGAGGATTCGGCGAATGACGAGGATTCGGCGAATGACGAGGATTCGGCGAATGACGAGGATTCGGCGAGGGACGAGGAGGCCTCCTCCAGCGCCATGACCCGCAAGCGGTTCTGATCCAGCGTGATGTGCTCGTTCCAGTCGATATGCAGGATGGCGTCGGTGTAGGTGATTGGCGGCAGCTTCTCCTTGCGCATCCCCCACAGGCACACGGCCGCGAGCGCCGCGCAGCAGAGCGGCAGCACCCAGACAATCCACCGGTGGCCGAGGTGCCAGCCCACCGCGCGGTCGTAGAGCCGCAGGGCGCCGTCGAAGCGCAGACGGGACAGGAAGGCATTCGGCCGGAAAGCAGGAAGCCGCTTGTACAGCGCCCAGTAGTACACCGGCAGCACGAGTACCGTCACGCCGTAAGAGACCAGCAGCACCGTGGTCACAGCCATGGCCTGGTCGTAGAAGAGTTCTCCCGCCAGGCCGTTGAGGAAGATCAGCGGGATGAACACCGCGCAGGTCGTCAGCACCGAGCTGAGCATCGCCCCGCGGACCTCCTTCGTCCCCTCCACGACGGCATCCCGGAGGGACTCTCCCCGCTGCCAACGTGCCGTGATGTTGTCCGTCAGCACGATGGTATTGTCCACCATCATGCCCACGCCCAGCAGCAGGCCGGACAGGGAGATAATATTGATGGACAGGCCGATGGCATAGAAAACAAAGAACGAGATGACGAGCGAGACCGGAATCGTGAGCGAGACCAGCAGCGGAGAGCGCAGGTCCTTCATGAAAAAGAAAATCACCACGATGTCCAGCAGGATCGCCAGCAGGATATTGATCAGCAGATTGCGGATCGAATAGTCCAGCAGCTGCGTCTGGTCGCGGGACACGGCGAATTCCATCTGGGGATAGTCCGCCCGGAAGTGCTCCAGCTGCTCCGCGATGCCTTTTTTGAGCGCAGCCATCCGCGCCTCGCTCTGCTTGATCACGGCCAGCGTGACGGCATCCCGTCCATCGCTGCGCGATAGGCCCGTGCGGGCCGCCTCGCGTTCCTCCACGCGCGCCACGTCCTTCACCTGCAGGATGCGCTCTCCCGCCCGGAACCACACATCAGCGATATCTTCGCGGGAGGCCGCGAAAGAGCGGAACTTGACGTTGTAGTGGTACTCACCGTCGCGGATGGTAAGGTTGGACAGGGTCACGTTGGCCGAAGAGACGTATTGTTCGAACTGCCCCGCCGACAGACCCAGCCGCGCAAGCGCCTCGGGATCCGGGATCACGAGGATCTCCCGCTCCGCTCCGCCGCTCAGATCCACCATCGCCACCTCGGGCAGCTGCTCGATGCGCTTGGCGATCACGTCGCGGGCGAATTCGCTCATCCGGAGAAAATCCCCTCCGGGGTCCTTCAGCGTCATGTTGACGTAGAAGGCCGGGATATCCGTGGCGCTGGCCTTGAACACCTTGGGCCGGTCGATGCGCGGCAGGGAGCCCATTGCGCGATCGATTTTCTCATTGACCTCGATATAGAAATAGTCGATGTCACGCCCTTCCTCGAAAGAGAGCGTCATGGTCGCGCTGCCGTCCCGCGCCTCGCTGCGGATATCCTTGAGGCGGGCGATCTGCACGAGGCTCTGACGCAGGGGCTTCACCACGGCATCGTCCAGTTCGCGCGCCGACAGGTCGGGAGCCGAGACCTGCACCGTCACATAAGGAATGTCCACGTCGGGAATCAGCGACACGGGCAGCCGCCCGATACCCACGCAGCCCAGCACGACGAGCACCAGCAAGATCATCGTGACGGAAACGGGGCGGTCCAGGAGCCGGTTCAGCATAAGTCTAGGGTTGCTTTACGACAACCCGGGAGCCGTCGGCAAGATTGAGGTTGCCCGAGACGATGACTTCGTCTCCTTCATCCAGGACGGCCCCGCGGTCGGTGTTGGCCGTGACGGCGTAGCTGTCGCTGTTGGCAAGCAGGGTGTGGACATAGACCCATTCGGCCTTCCCGCCGCGGTGCCGGAAGAGGACCTCCAGCCCGTCGCGGATCACCACCGCACTCTTGGGCACCACCAGCTGGCGGGGGGCGTCCCTGTCCACCGTCACCCGCACGTTCATCCCGTCCAGCAGGCCCTTGCCTCCGGGGATCGAGGCCATGACGGTGATCTGTCCGTTTTTGTCAATCGTCGGGTTGATGCTCTTGATCCGGCCGGAGAAGCTGCGCTCCCCGCCGAAGGGGACGACATGTACCGTCTGTCCCCGCTCCAGAAAACCATATTCCGACTCCAGGGCGGAAAAACTCACGTCGAAGGCCCCGTCCGCAATCAGCGTGCAGAAGGGCTCGGACCCGGTCCGGTCCCATTTGTTCAGCTTGAGGTCGGCGACCTTGCCCCCGAACGGGGCGCGCAGCACCGTCCCGGCGAGGGAGCGCTGCGCCTTGGCGTAAGCGTTGCGGGCAGCGCTATAGCCGGAACGGATGCCCGCCAGGTCGCGCACGTCGGCAGGCACGGAAGCCGAATCGGCAACCGCCCAGCCCAGGCCCGCCAGTACGTCCAGATACTCCAGGCGCGTGCGCTCCAGTTCGATCCGGGCGGACTCAAGCGCCGTGCGCTGCTCTGCATCGTCCAGGCGCGCCAGCACGGCACCCCGGGCCACGGACGAGCCGTTCTGTACCGGGAGCTCCACGATCTGTCCGCTCTCGCTGAAATACAAGGTGCTCTTCTGCGCTGCCGCGAGCTTGCCGTTGGCGACCAGCTGCATCGGGAAGGTCTGCCGTTTCAGGGTCACCACCTCCACCTCGTTGACTTCAGGGGTATAGACGAGTTTCGAAGCGTCTTCCGGGTCCTCCGCCTGCGGGCCCTTGCAGGCCGACAGGCAAAGGGCGAAGAGCGCCAGGATCCCCATTATCTTGCTTGTATCCATGTCATTGTACCATTTCTTCGTAATCTACGGTCAGGTCGTCCCCCGCGAGGAAATCATAGAGTGTGAGCTTGCGCAGGGTGTAATAGAAGGTCCAGAAGCTGGACAGGTCCTTGACATACTTCTGCACCGCGTTGTCGCTCTCCGTGCGGGCCGTATTGAGGTCCGTGACGGAGGCCTTGCCGGAGCGGAAGCGCTCCATCACCAGCGCATAGCGCTCCTGGGCAATGGCGGAGGCGCGACGGGACACATCGCACAGCTGCCGCTGGTTGTTGAACTGGCCCACGGCGGTGTAGAGGCTGATGCGCTTGTCATTCTCGGCTTGCTCCACCTGGGCTTTCACCACCTCGGCGGCAGCCTCCGCCTTCTTGACGCGGCCCCGGCCCTCGCCCCAGTCCAGAATCGGGACAGAAAAGGTCAGGCCCACCACCTCCTGGTTGAGCAGGTCGCGATAGACGCCCTGCAGCTCCGGCGCCGTCTTCGACAGGCCGAAGCGGGCATTCAACTGCATGGTGATGCCGCGGGCGGCCTTCGCCTGGTCGATGGCCGACTCGGCGTTAAGCAGGTTGATGGCGTTGGTGTAGTTGAAAGACGAATTCTCCGAAGCCTTGCGCAGCACCAGGTCATAGTCCATCAGCACGGCCGGGAGGTCCTCCTCCAGGATGGTCTGCACTTCGCGGGTCTCGTCCAGGCCCAGCAGGGAGTTGAGTTGCATGCGGGCCTGACGGAGCGCCACGTAGTTTTCGTTGATGGCGAGGCTGTCCGACAGCATCCGCAATTCCAGTTGGAGGTATTCATCGCGGGTGATGCTTCCCAGCGCGAGGCGCTCCCGGGCGATGCCGAGCATCCGGGAAGTGTTGTCGTAATTGGTGCGGGCTACATCGTGGAGTTTCTGTGCCTCCATCACACCGAAGTAGCACTCCACGGCCCGCAAGGTCACGTCTTCCATAGACTCCAGATAGGTGCGGCGGGCTCTCTCATATTCTTTCGGGGAGATAAGTTTGTCCCACTTGAACTGGTTGTAGGAAAAAAGCGGCTGACTGTAGGAGAGCGTCACCGGCTGGGCGTACCAGGTCAGACCGCCGGAGCGGAACTGGTCGATACGCGTGAGATCGGTGTAGAGCGAGAGGGTGCCGCCGGTGAAGGGGATGTTCTGGCGGGCGCGCAGGCCGATGCTGTTCTCCATGTTGTAGTTGGAGGTATAGAGCAGCTCCCCGGTCTTGGGGTCCTGCAGCAGGCGCAGCGAGCGGTCAAACGATCCCAGCGTGCCATAGAGCGAGAGCGAGGGCAGGCGGCTTGCCTGGTAAGCGCGCCAGGCCCAGTAATCGGAGACGAAGGCGGCGCGCGCCTGCAGCGCCGGCACGGACTGCGTCCGGGCCGCGCCGATGACCTCGGAGAGGGTCATCGGCTGCGCCGCCGCCCCCGAGCACAACCCCATCAGGACCGTAATGCCCCACAGCTTTCTCATTTCAGGTGCAGTTTCAGCACCACGGAGTTGTCATCCTCCGAAATTCCGTCCAGCACGGACGGGTCGGGGATCAGCTTCCGCAGGGCGGGATCCAGTTGCTGCAGGTCCAGCGGGCTGAGGCAGTACACCAAGGCACCGTCCTCCAGATATTGGACGGACGCGTGGACAGGATCCTCATCGAAGAGGCGGAACCAGGTCCAGCGGCCGTCCCGGAAGAGGCCGTAATTGTTGATTGTCTCGCCCTCCCCCGTCGAAAGATCGACCCGGTTCAGGATGCAGTGTACCAGCCGCATCCGGTCACGCTCGAAGTAGCGGCTTACGAAAGCCATCCCCGTCTGCATCCGGGACATGAAGGCCGACATCATGTCCTCCGACTGATAGAAATCCGCCCCCAGGCCATATTTGCCGAAATCCAGCTCCAGCCAGGACTCCACGGCACCGCCGCTGTAGCGGTACACGGCCTGCGACCACTCCGGGACGATGAACGCATCCGCTCCCCGGGAAGAGAAAACCTTGGCGTCCATCATCGAGAGCAGTCCGTCCGCCGGTTTGGGCAGCAACTCCTCTTCGGAGCCGTCCTCCCGGACCAGGGATACCAGGGACTTGCCCCTGTAAGCATATCCCTGATAGGCCAGCAGCCCTTCAGGAACTTTCCAACAATGGGTCACATCGGAAAGGTCCCGGCCCCCCAGGAACGAGCCGTCTTCGCCGAAAAAGGTCTCCTTGCCCGCCCCGAGGGAGAAAACGTTCACCCGTCCGTCCTGCACCTGCACGTCCGTAACCATCGGATACTCCTGCGGACCGCGGCCGCCATGGCCGACGGCATTGAGAAAGCGGCCGTCCCGGGTATAGTGACGGATCTTGAGGTTGCGCGCATCCACGGCGATGTAGCCATCCGAGGCGGGATACAGGCTGACCGTGCCCAGCAGGTCATCCTCCCGCGTCTCGAGCGGAATCACCTCCACCGAACGGATCAGGGGCAGCAGCGATTTAGAAGAAATGTTGTCGGGCACCGTGACGGTCCCGTCCTGTCCCTGCGGCCTGCACGCCGCAGCGGCGAGGCAGAGGACAGAGAGCGCAAGTGATTGAAGCCATTGTTTCATACTGACAGCGCAGGGCCTTGGGTGCCCCACGGTCCAAATATACTATTTTTTTCGTTTAAACGAAAAAAATAGTTAACAATCTACTCTCCCTGCGCAGCCCGGACCTGACGGATCAGGTCTTCCAGCTCGTCCACAGAGATCTTTTCGTCGTGCACGAAGGAGGACACGACGTCGCGGTAGGAGTTGCCGAAGAAGTTCTTCACGAAGCCGGTCAGGAACTCCTTGCGGTACTGCTCCTCGGTGAGCAGGGGGTAGTACTGGAAACTGCCCCCGACGGTCTTGTGCGCGAGGAAACCGTCCTTCTCCAGGGTACGCACCTGGGTGGAGACGGTGTTGATGTGCGGCTTGGGGTCGCTGCAAAAATCGTGGATTTCCTTGACGAAGCGGGCGCCGGGATGGTGCCAGAAGATCGTCATGATGTCGAGTTCTTTGTTGGTGAGTCTTCGCATATCGCAGGTTTTATTTGTTATCGGTCAGCCGCCAGACGGCGGGGTGGTAGAGGTATTCGGCCGCGTCGCTGAAAAGGAGGCGGCTGTCAGTGAGGTCCAGCACCGTGAGCCAGGCAAAGTCCGCATCCGCCAGTGCCAGCGGGCGGTAGCCCGCATCGGTGCCGTGCTCCAGGGCGTATTGCAGGCGCTGGCTCTCGTCCGCCGTACACATTGCCCGCAGGGCGTCACCTTTGAGCTGTACTTCCGCCAGGTCGCGCTGCAGGGGCGTCAGCGAAGCGTCAGCGTCCAGCCGGGCGCGTTCTTCCGCATAGCGCCGGCGCACGCAGGCGGCATATTCCGCCCCGGTTTGCACCCCGGGCGCAAAGTCCGGCCCCTCCGGATGCAGCCGGTAGTGCGGCAGGTGCCCATATTCTTCATTGATGGCTGCATACGCGCCCTCGTAACGCAGCACGGGGGCCAGGTCTTCCCGCAGGGAAAAGCGGCTCACGGTAAGTTCCCGGCGGTCCGGGACCCAGTAGAGCTCCGCCGTCTCGCCGGGCAGGGTCCAGATGGAGGCCGACACGGCGTTGTCGCCCAGCACGATGTGTGTCCGTGCCGTCTGGCGTTGGCGGAACCGGAAAACCGCTATGCCGTCGTCATCGAAGCGCGCAGAGGCGTAGCCGGTCATCCCGGGACGCCGGCCCTCTGTCCGGGCAATGCAAAGAATCGGAAGGACCTGCTGCGTGACCGGGATATGGATCCGGACCGTCGTAAAGCCCGGCTCCCGGCAGGCTTCCGGCAAGCGGGCTGACACCGTCACTCCGTCCGGGAATCCGGCCGCGAGCCGGATCGGCCGCCCGGTCAGGTCGATGCCGTAGAAATGGAAGCCGCCGGTGGACTCCCCTTCGATGAGATCACAGTGCTCCGCCGCGCGGGACAACGGGTCGAAATAAAGCTTGAAATCCCGCCAGCCTTCTCCGGGAAGCTGCGCTTCGCGGATGTATTCGTGCGTCCCGGGGACGATCCCGGAGGCGGCGTGGAGCGGGTAGCGCCTGCCGTCGGCATACAGGCAGGTCGTGGTGTCGATGGTAAACCACCAGCCCGGAATGTAGTAGGCGCGCATTGAGAAGACGGTCGCCGTGTCCGTGCGCTCGACGCGCATCAGTTCCAGCGTGGTGGAATTGCGGAAAGCGTAGTGCGGAAAGTCCACGACAGCGGGCAGCCCGGGCCGGCAGCCTGCCGCCAGGATGCAGAGAATCAAGGAGATCCGAAGCCCGCGTCCCATCATCCCCTACCTCCAGCCGAAATCCAAAGGGAGGATCAGTTCAGCAGCCACGGTACGGCCGTCTTTGGTGGCCGGCGTCCAGCGGCCATAGCCGATGACCAGTTTATGGATGGCCGCAGCCTGATCCTCGCGCAGGCGGTCCGTCAGAATCTGCAGCGAAGTGATCTGGCCGGAGGCGGAAATGATCACCTGCACCGGCACCAACCCCTCCAGGTCATCCAGTTCGTGCATCGCATAAGAGCGCAGGACCATCTCTTTCGCCACGGCGGTCAGGTTGCCCGCAGAATAGTATTCGCACTTCGGGAGGACGTCCAGCTCGGTACAGGGCACCGCCGGCGCGGCTTCGGTTTCGGCAGCAGCGGTTGAAGCCGCCGGGGCGGTGTAGTAGAAATCCGTCTGTGTGCGCGCGTTCGCCAGCAGGGCGCAGGCCACCAGCGGCAGCAAATACAGCCCCCGGAGCGCCCGGATACCCGCCGAGCGGCCGCGCAGCATCATCCCGATGCGTTGCCGGAGCGGTTCGCCGCCATAGGGGACACCGACCTGCAGGCCCCGCGCCGCAGCTGCGCGGCCGATCAGCGACAGCTGGTAGGCGCTGCGCGCGTAGCCTTCCGCCAGCACGGCAGCGTCGGCTTCGTATTCGTGAAGGGTGCGCAGGTCGCGGCGCAGGGCCCACATCCAGGGATTGAACCACTGCGCGGCCGTGAGCATTTCCAGCAGGAAATCCTCCTCCGCGTGTCCCCCGCGGATGTGCGCCCGCTCGTGGGCGATGATTTCGGGGCAGCCCCGCTCCCAGTCCGCGCGCGGCAGCACGACCCGGTGCAGCCAGCTCATGGGCTCCCGGATGCGGTCGGAGACCACCACGCGGGCGCCGTCCGGCAGGCGGACCTGCTCGCCGTCATGCAGGATCCGGAGCATCTGCACGGCACCGACCAGCCAGCGAAGCAGCACGACCGCGGCCCCGGCGGCATACAGCGCCAGCACGATCCGGGGCCAGACGGGATCCGCCGCCGGAAGGGCCTCCAACGGCGCCCGTGCCTGATCCGGGAGAGTCAACGCTGCCTCCGCCGCCCGCTCCACACCCACCGTGCGGTGCAGCGTCAGCACGCACGCAGGCAGCACCCAGCAGAGCACCGCCGCGCCCGTGAGCAGGCAGCGGTTGAAGCGGTGGAAGGTCTCGCGCGCGAGCAGCAGCCGGTAGCCGGTCCGGGTCAGCGCCAGCAGCACCGCCACCTTGAGTATGTAGAGCAGGAGTTCCATCAGGACAAAGATAAGAAATAATTAGTTATGCCCGGCGTTATTTTTCAAGCTGATCACATCCTGATTTACATTTTATCCTTCGGCGAAAACTCCGCGGGTTAATTCATAACTGCCTGATAATCAGCCAAAGCTTCTTGACAACTACAACACCGAAAAGAACAGCAGTACGGTCTCGCAGCCCTGCGCCTTGAGCTCCTGCAGCCGGGTGTACAGACGGCCTTTCGGGGCGGGAACGTCCTCCAGCAGTTCGAGTTCCAGGACAGAAATCCACCGATCCCCGTCCGAGCCGATCACCTGAAGCGGATCGGGATAGCCCTCAACGGTCAGTTTAGAGACCGTCCGCACGCCGTCAGGACGGGAGATAGCCAGTCGCCACATCGGGTCTGACGCATAGCCGGCGTGATACCAGAACGCCATCGATTTCCCGGAGAGGACGGGGAAATCCGCACCGATCGCTATGCGCGGATCTTTTTCCATCACTTCGGAAAACCTCTGAACCAGGCGTTCCCGGTTTTGTTCTTCCCATACCTCCGGGCCGAATGCATCGGGCAACAATGCCACCTCCGCCACGGGCGAGAATCCGGACACATCCGCACGCCACAGTGTCGTCGTCCGGCCCGGGATGCTGAACAGGACCGCTCCCCTTGCAGTCCGGGTCTGGTGCATTTCTTCCATCAACGAGCCCTCCAGCATCGACACCTCCATCGAAGAAACGGCCTCCCCCCGGGCATGGTCCCAGATCACCAGCCTGCCGGGAGTTTCCCCCTCGGGTTCGTAACAAAAGACGCTGTGCGTCGCATCCAGAACCTCGAAATTGAGCAGATACCTGCCCAGCGGTTCATCCGACTCCCAAGTCATTTCCGGCACACGGAAATGTCTGAAACCCTTGAGGATACGGTCATTGATCAAGAGCTCGGATGTCTCGGGACAATAAGCAAAACCGGACAGGTCCTGGTACTCGCCGGGACCACGGCCCTGCGCGTCCAGCACACCGGCCACACGTCCCTCCTCCAGCATATATACTTTGACCCCGGATGGATAATGCCCTGCCTGGAGAAAGGTTTTCGAGCCATAACATTTCGCACTGAACGGCGTCGGAATCGGCATCTCGCGTTCATCGATCGGAAGGATTTCCCAGGAAACAGCGACCGTCTCAATATCAGCCGGAGCTGCCTCGTCTGTCCGGACCGTCCATTCTTTCGCGTTTTTCGGGCCGCAGGCGGCGAGTGCAAGCAGCGCCGCGAGAATCATGTTCTTTTTCATCGTCATATTGATAATCAATGATTTACATTTTATCCTTCGGCAAAAACTCCGAGGGTTAATTCATAACTGCCTGACAATCAGCCATCGCTCCTTTTCGACTTGGGATCATTTCAATGTGCCGAGTGTCAGGACCCAGCCCGCGTCGGTGTCGCGGAGCCAGACGGCACGGCCGTCCCAGACGCCGTAGAAGTATCCCAGGGAAGTGAAGACTGAATACCACTTCCCCTGGTGAAGGTCGGCAATGAACGTCGTGTACCCCTCGGTCGTACTGGCCTGGAGCGCACCCATGGCCCATTGCTCATCTACATAGGCCGCACTGGAGAGGAACGTATGGTCTTTCAGCTCATCAAAGTGCGGCTCGACCTGCTTCCGGAATTCGTCAGAGACGGCTTTGGCTCCGAAATCGAATATGACCGAGCGCAGGTATTCTCCGGAGTGGTCGAAGATATGCACCTTGTCCTCCATCGGGACCAGGTACTGGAATCCAGATCCTGTGGCACAGATTCCTTTGCTGTCAAAGGCGAAGTTGTCATCCAGCGTGTGAGGATCTTCCACCTGACCCTTGCGGACATGGATCAGCGTATCGCAGATGACGGTCCGGAAATCCTTCCACGCGGATTCGTCCCACAGGGCGGTCCCGACCAGCAGTTCTCCGGAAGGGAGATTGGCCAGGTTCTCAAACAGGACGGCTTCCTCCACAACCGGATTCTCTTTCTCCAATCCCGGCTGCCTCAACTTGTTCACCAGAGCACCGTCCGCATTGTAGTGATACACCGTCATGGTGCCCCCATCCAGCAGCCAACAATCGCCGGATCCGTCCACGGAGAAATCCGTGACCCGGGGATATTCGCCCGGGCCGCGGCCGCGCTTGCCGATCGGGCGCACCGGCATCCCGTCATGGCCGTATTCCACGACAGCATTGGAATTCGGCCCGTTGCCACCCATCAGATAGATCTTTTCCCCGGACAGGACCACCTTTTCGGGGTAGGCCATCGCATACTCGTTCGGCTCCGGATCCAGCAGGATCTGCTCAACCGAAGAGAAGCAAGGCAGCCCGGACTCCGGAACCGCCACCTGATGCAAATCGCCCCAGCGGATCACATCCGGCCCTCCCTTCGGGCCGCAGGCGGCGAGTGCAAGCAGCGCCGCGAGAATCATGTTCTTTTTCATCGTCATATTGATAATCAATGATTTACATTTTATCCTTCGGCAAAAACTCCGAGGGTTAATTCATAACTGCCTGATAATCAGCAATAGGTCTTTCCCGGCACGGTTCTGTTCATTCCAGGTCCCAGACCATCAGCGTCCGCTCCGGAAAGGCACGAATACCAAACAGGAAGGGCAGGAACTTCACCACCGGAAATTCCTGTCCAACAAAGATAAGAAAAATTTAGTTTAATCCAAATCAGTCAAACGCCAGGCCCGTGTAGCGGCGGATGTAGAACTGGTCGATGGTCCCCTGCCCTTTCTTCGTGACGAGGAAGCGGACGATCTCCGCGATCTCCTCGGGCTGGATGAGTTCGTCCGGCTTGATGTCGGGACGCATCTTCGTGACCATTTCCGTGGCCACGCCGCCGGGGCTGATCAGGTGCACCCGGATGCCGAAGGGCTGGACTTCCTTGGCGAAGACCTTGGTGAAGCCCGTCAGGGCGTGCTTGGAGGAAGCATAGACGCTCTGGTGGATGTAACCCTTGAAACCCACCACCGAAGCGATGTTGATGACGATCGGTTTTTCGGATTTCTTGAGATACGGCAGCGCGGCCCGGCAGAGGAAGAAAGGTGCCTTGGCATTGACCGCAAAGATGCGGTCCCACTCCTCCGGGCTGACCTCCTCGAAGGGGCCGGCCTGCGAGAGCCCGGCACAGTTGACGAGCACGTCCAGTCCGCCCAGCTGCGCGACGCACTCCTCCACGACGCTCTCGTAGGAATCCTCCTGCGCGAGGTCCGCCGGGATGGCGACGGCGCTTCCGCAGGCCTCCGGGAGCGAGGCGATCACCTCCGCAAGGGCGGTGCCGTCCCGGGCCACGAGGGCCAGGTCGTAGCCGAGCGAAGCGAGTTCCGTTGCAATGACTTTTCCGATGCCGCGCGAAGCGCCGGTGACAAGTGCTACCATATTGACTTACTTTTGATTGATTCGTTCTATCATGGCCCGGGCGACGGCGCGGGAAGCCCCGCTGCCGCCCAGTGACTGCCGGATGTCGGCGTAGTCCGCGAGCATCCGCTCCCGGTAAGGGGTGTCCTCCACCAGGCGGCGTACTTCCTCCGTCACGGCCTCCGCCGTGAAATCTTCCTGGATCAGCTCGCGGAAGGCCAGCCGGTCCAGGCAAAGGTTGCCCAGGGAGATGTATTTGACGTGGTCCATCACATGCAGGATGTGGCGCGCCACCCAGGCGGAGAAAGGCGAGGTGCTCCAGCAGACCACCTGCGGCACTCCGATGAGCGCCGCTTCCAGTGAAGCGGTGCCGGAGTTGATGACCGCCGCATCGGCGTATTTCAGCACGTCATAGGTCCGCCCGAAAAGCAGGTCCACGTTCGCCCGCCCGGCGATATACGGGGCATAATCGGCCTCGGAGCGGGCCGGAGCCCCGGCCACGACGAAGCGTACGCCTTCCCAGCCGGGCAGCGCCGCCAGGCGGTCCGCCACCGCCATGCACACGGGCATCATGCGGGAGATCTCCCCTTTTCGCGAGCCTGCGAGCAGGGCCACGTAGCGCCCTTCGACCGGCCGCCGGAAGGTATGGGCATCCACCGCGTCCAGCAGCGGATTTCCCTGATAGTCAAAGGGAATCCCCCGCTCCGTGAAATACGGGATCTCGAAGGGGAAGACGATGAAGAGCCGGTCCACCCAGGCCTTCAGCTTGCGGTTGCGCCCCGCGCGCGAGGCCCAGGTCTTGGGGGCGATATAATAAAAGACGCGGATGCCGCGCGCGTGGCACCATTTCGCGATCTTCATGTTGAAGCCGGGATAGTCGATCAGGATCACCACATCCGGCTGCCAGGCGGCGATGTCGGCCTTGCAGGCGCGCAGGTTCCGGAGCAGTTTGCCCGCGCTTGCGAGCACGTCCGTCAGGCCCATCACGGCGCCTTCCCGGTAGTGCCAGACCAGTTCCGCCCCCGCCGCCTGCATCAACTCGCCGCCCCGGCAGCGGATCTTTGCTGCGGGGTCCTCGGCGAGCAGGCCCTTGACCAGGTTGCTGCCGTGCAGGTCGCCGGAGGCTTCTCCGGCTATCAGATAATAGCGCATAGGCGTTCGCGTTCCGCGTGGTCGGTGTTGTCTATATTTTGCGGCGTGATGACCACATAGCCCTGCTGGAGCAGGATGTGGTCGGCATCAGCGGGATTCCCGCCGTTATCCGTGAAGTCCCCCGCCATCACATACAGATGCTCTTCGGGCTTGACGTGGGCGACATAGCGGCAGTCCTCCTCGGTGGGGACATGGCCCCGCTCTTCGAGGAAGGCACCGTAGTCCTGGTATTCGCGCTCCCAGTGGGCATAGCCCATCCGGCCGACGCGGATGCCGTGGATGCGGTCCGCGGGACGGTCGGGGAAATTGATGTTGTAGAAGAGGCCGTAGCGGTGGTTCAGCTGCGGGAGCAGCTTGTCCAGGATCTTGGGCAGCAGGACCTCGACGCAGGAGAAGTCGGCGTCCGGACTGAAGGTATCCAGGCTCACGCCGATGGCGGGAATCCCGTTCACGGCGCCTTCCATCGCGGCGCCGATGGTGCCGGAGTAGATGGAGGCGGTGGCGGCGTTGCTGCCGTGGTTGACGCCGCTGACCACGAGGTCGGGGCGCTCCGGGAAGAGGACATTGTCGATGCCGTATTTGATGCAGCTGGCAGGAGTGCCATCGAGATACCACCAGTCTTCGCCGGGGATCCGTTCGGCCAGATGCTTGACCACGATGGGCTTGTAGCCCATCGTCACGGCCATGGACATCCCGCTCTGGGCGTGTTTCGGCGCCACGATCGTCAGGTCGCCGTATTGCTTCATCACGCGGACCAGGGCCTGCAGCCCCTTCGCGTGGATGCCGTCATCGTTCGTAATCAGTATCCTCATATTCAATATTGTCTTTCTCCGAAGATGGCCGTGCCGATGCGGACGATGGTGGCGCCGTAGTCGAGGGCAATCTTCCAGTCGCCGGACATGCCGATGGAAAGTTCCGTGAAGTCCGTGAGTTCCGGGAAGAGGTCCCGCAGGTAGGCGCGGAAATCGGCGATGCGCGCGAAGTCGGCCCGGATGTCCTCTTCGCTGTCGGTGTGCGTGGCCATGCCCATCAGGCCGCAGAAACGGATGTTCTTGTATTTGTCCGCCCGGAAGAGCAGGTCGAGGACCTCCTCTTCCTTGAAGCCGGTCTTGGTCTGTTCGGCGCCGATGTGCAGTTCCAGCAGGACACGGATCAGCTTGTCGTTGGCCTTGCCCCAGTCCTGAATGGCGTCCAGCAGGTGCAGGCTGTCCACGGACTGCACGAGCTGGGCGTACGGCAGGACCAGTTTGAGCTTGTTGGTCTGCAGATGGCCGATGAAGTGCCAGTCCAGGTCAAGGTCCGCCAGGGCCTCGACTTTCTTGGCAAACTCCTGGGGACGGTTCTCGCCGAAGCTGCGCTGGCCGGCGGCATACGCCTCCCGGATCGCTTCGGCCGGGTGGAATTTGGAAACTGCCACCAGCTTCACTTCCGGTGGCAGTTCCTTTTTGATCGCTATGATATTCTCCTGTATCATTATTTACGCTTCTGCTGCTGCCGCATCTGCTGCTCCTGCATACGCTGCGCCTCTTCAAGGCGCTGCTGCCACTTGCTCTTGGGCAGCGGCTTGCCGGCCGAAGCGCGTACCTTCGCCAGGATCTCGTCCTTGTTGATGGACTTGCGGATTGCCCAGGTCTGCACGATGGAGATCAGCTGCGAGAGCAGGTAGTAGTAGCTCAGGGCGGCGGAGAGGCTGTTGCAGATGAAGAACATCATGATCGGCATCATCCACACGCTCATGAAGCGCATCGAAGCGGCGTTGGGGTCATTGGCCGTCGGCTGGCTGGCCATGGTCATCTTGGAGTAGAGCCACATCGTGACCGCCATCAGCAGGGCAAACAGGGAGATGTGGTCACCGAAGATCGGGATGCGCGTGCCGAAGTCCACGATGGAGTCGTAGGCCGACAGGTCGTGGCACCACAGGAACGGCTGCTGGCGCAGCTCGATGGAGGCCGGGAAGAAGCGGAACATGGCCCACAGGATCGGGAAGGTGAGCAGGGTCGGCAGGCAGCCGCCCATCGGGCTCACACCCGCCCGCTTGTACAGGTCCATCGTCGCCTGCTGCTTCTTGAGCATCTCCTGCTGGTTGTCCTGGTGGGGGTATTTCTCGTTGATCTTGTCCAGCTCCGGCTTCAGGGCGCTCATCTTGGCCGAGGAGGAGAAGGACTTGTAGGTCAGCGGGAACACCACCAGCTTGATGACCAGGGTCATCAGGAGGATGATCAGGCCGAAGCTGTCGATGAAGCGGTGGAAGAAGTTGAACATCGGGATGATGGCGTACTTGGTGAACCATCCGACGAGCCAGCCGCCCAGCGGGATGATTTTCTCGTACTTCTGCCCGATGCCCTTGAGGGTCTGGTAGTGGTTGGGACCGAAGTAGAATTCGAACGGGATGCTGCCGTTCCCGCCGGAGGGCAGGTCGGCGCGCATCCGGGCGCTGCAGGCCATCAGGTTGCGTTCCGGATCGTTTTCCGGGAAGAAACTGACGGCAAGCTCACCGGAGGCGAACTGCTTCGGGGCGCGCAGGATGACGGAGAAGAACTGCTGCTGGAACGCCATCCAGCTCAGTTTCGAATCCACCCGGCGGGAACCGTTGCGGCCGCGGCCGAACTCGACGGGCTTCTTGTCACCTTCGAAATAATAGTTCAGCTTGGAGTACTGGGATTCGTTCTTGTAGCCTTTCTCCATCCGGGGCATGACTACGTTGAAATCCAGGTCGAACATGCTGACGTTGCGCGGGAGGACCGCCTGCATGTCCACGAAGGACAGCAGGTTGCTCACCTCGTAGCTGCCGGCGTGCAGGGTGTACTTCTGCTCGATGTATCCGCCGCCGGTGAAGGGCAGGCGCATCACCACGGTGCTGTCGGTCTGCTCCGCCACCTGGAAGATGAAATCCTGGGTGCGGATGGCCTCGCCCGCATAGACGCTGAGGGAATACTCCGCGGCGCCGGGCTTGAAGAGATACAGGTCGGTGCTGTCGTAGTTCTTGTAGTCTTTGACCTGTACGGTCCAGGGCTGCGCCCCCTTGGTGGTGAACTCTACTTTGATCTTTTCGTTCTCCAGGGTGACCAGCTGCGCTTCCGCGTGGGAGGCCGCCTCCAGGGAAGAATCCTTGTAGATCGCCTGGGCCACGGCGGGCAGTCCGGCGAGGGAATCCGGCAGGGATGCCAGGCGTTCCGCCTCCGCCAGATCACGCTCGAGGGATTCCACCCGGGCCACGGAATCCAATTGTGCCTGCAGTTCCGCTTGCTTGCGCATCTGGCCGGACTGGAAGACCGAGAAGCCGATGAAGATGGCGGCGATGAGGATGAAGCCGATGATTGAGTTCTTATCCATTACGCTTCGCCCTCCTCGGCCTTTCTGATCTGCACCTCCAACTCCTTCAACTCGGCCTTGGCTTGCTCAATCCTCTCCTCCATCTGGCGGATCAGCGGTTCGCTGTTCTTGGATGCGGAGAAGAATCCGATATTGTTCTCGTAGGTAGTGATGTTCTGCTGGAGCTTGTTGTATTTCTCGATCAGGGCATCCTTGGGGCTGCGGGGCGCACGGCCGGAACGGATCTGGCCGCCACGCTGGGCCGCGAAGCCGGGGAATTTCTCCTCCATGGCATCATGATAGGCGCGGGCCACGTTGTCTTTCTCCTTGAAGGGGACATGTCCGATCGCCTGCCAGCGGTCGGCAAAGCCGCGCATCGCCTCTTCGTTGGCGGAGGCGTCTTCCCCGGGGACGTAGTTCTGGACATCCTCGATCACTTTGCGCTTGGCGCGCAGATTGCCGTAGAAGTCGTTCTCCCCGCCGGAATGGGAGTCACGGGCGGCAAAGAACTCATCGCAGGCACCCCGGAAACGCTTCCACAGGGCCTCGGACTTCTTGCGCGGCACGGGACCGATCTCCTTCCACTGCTTCTGCAAGGCGATGAACTGGTCGGTGGCCTTCTTCCACTCGGTGCTGGTCTTGAGCTGCTCGGCCTGCTCAATGAGGGCGAGCTTCTTCTCCAGGTTCTCGTTCATGTTGTCCTTGATGCCGGAGTAGAAGTCGCGCTTGCGGGAATAGAAGGCATCGCAGGCGGCACGGAAGCGGTCGTAGATCTTCTGGTTGTCCTTCTTGGTGGCGTAGCCGATGCGGCGCCAGGCGGCCTGGATCTCCTCGATCTCCTTGGAGAGGGCGTTCCACTCACCGGAGGAAGTGATCTCACGGGCGGCGATCTCTTCGGTGCGCTCGCATAGGGCGGTCTTCTTCGCCAGGTTGTCGGCCTGCTGCTCCTTCAGTCCCTCGAAGTGGGCCTGGTATTTCTTGTTGATCACGGCGGTGGCCGCCTTGAAACGGTTCCAGATATCCTCGCGCTTCTCCCGGGCCACGGGACCGTACTCCTTCCACTGCTCGTGGAGCTTTTGCAGCTCGTGGAAAGCGCTCACCACGTTCTCGTTCCCGGCGAGCTTCTCGGCCGCCTCGCAGAAGGCTTCCTTGGCCTCGAGGTTCTTGCGGAAGTCAAGGTCGCGCAGGTCGCGGCCGATCTTGACCATGTCGTAAAACTTCTCGACATAGAACTGGTAGGTGTCGTTGATGTCCCGGAAGGCCGTGGCCGGCACGGGGCCCGCCTCACGCCAGCGGTTCTGGAGTTCGCGGAATGCGGGGAACTGGGCGCTGACATCATCCTGTCCTTCGACGATCGCCTTGAGCTCTTCGATGATGGCCTGCTTTTTCGCCAGATTCTCCTCACGCTGCGCGTCCTGCTGCTTGTTGAACTCCGCACGCTCTTTCTTGTAATCGGCGTACAGGGCCTTGAAATTCTGCTCCACGGCTTCGAAAGGATTGTTCTGGCTGGACTCTTCCGTCTCGGACACGCCGCTCTCGCCTTTGAGGCGGCCGAGCAATTTGTAGAAAGCCGACTTGATCGCTTCGGCTTCCTTGGAACGGCTCATGCGCTCCGCGCTGTCCTTGAGTTGCACGAACAAATCGGAAAGCTCCGCGAGTGTCTTGTCGGCAAAACTATCCGCCTTGGCCGGCTCCTCCGCGGGTGCAGCCTCGGCTGCAGGCCCGGAAGCGACAGCTGCGGGTTCGGATACTTCTTCAACAGGAGCCTCTGCGGCAGGAGCCGCCTCCACGGCAGGGGCTGCCGCAGTTTCGACGGTCTCTTCGGCCTTTCCGGAAACGGTGTCCACCTGGCCTTCTACATCTGAAAGGACCTTCTGGATCTCTTCAGGATTGATGTTTTCGCTCATAATATCAGAGTTCTAAAATTGTTATAACTTACAAATATACTAAAATAAAATAAAAAGGGTAATTTTGCAGGACAAATCTTAACATTATGAGAATCGATATACTCACCGTCGTGCCCGAGCTGCTCGAGAGCCCGCTCTCCTGCTCCATCGTCGGCCGCGCCATCAAGAAAGGCCTGGTGGACATCCGGGTACACAACCTGCGGAAATACGGCATCGGCCCGCGCAAGAACGTCGATGATTACAGCTATGGCGGAGATGCCGGGATGGTCATGCGCATCGAACCGGTCTATGAAATGATCCGGGAGCTTTCCGCCGAACGCAGCTACGACGAGATCATCTACCTTTCCCCGGACGGGGAGCGCCTCAACCAGGCCATTTCCAACGAGCTGTCCCTCAAGGAGAATCTCATCCTCCTCTGCGGACACTACAAGGGGATTGACCACCGGATCCGCGAACACCTCGTCACGCGGGAGATCTCGGTCGGGGACTATGTCGTCAGCGGCGGGGAGATCCCGGCCGCCCTGCTGGCCGACTCGATCGTCCGGCTGATCCCGGGCGCGCTGACCGACGAGACCTCCGCCCTTTCGGACAGTTTCCAGGACGGGCTCCTGTCGCCGCCCGTGTACACGCGCCCAGCCGAGTTCAACGGCTGGAAAGTGCCCGAGGTGCTGCTCAGCGGCAATCCCCGGCTCATCGCGGAATGGCAGGACGAACAGGCGCTGGAGCGCACGAAACGGCTCCGCCCGGAGCTAATTACTAAATAATTTTAAAAACTTAGGAAATTTTTTCGAAATTTTTTTGAAAAAATATTGCGGATTTAAAATTTGTGCGTATCTTTGTCGTCGGAAATGAAACAACTCTACTCCGGTTCTGTGCCGGAGACTTCTAACCAACAATAATTAACCTTCTATAAGGTAATACACTACTAACTAACCGTAAAAGGTCGCTGCGACAGCGACCTTTTGTCGTCTTATCCGAATCTGCCGGAAAACCACTATATTTGCAAAAAGAACCAAGCATTTTTCCGGATGAAATCTTCCTGCATCCTTTCCGCCGCCCTGGCGCTGCTGCTGGCGCTGCCGTTCACCGGCTGCTCCGCCCGCGTCAAGCAGTATAAAGTCGAAGTCGTCAAAGAATACACCCACGATACGGGCGCCTATACCCAGGGACTCTTCTTCCACGGAGGCCGCTTCTATGAGAGCACCGGCCAGTTCGGCGAGTCTTCCTTCCGCGAAGTGGATCTGCAGACCGGCAAGGTGCTCAGCAAGATGGACTTCCAGCGGAAGTACTTCGCGGAAGGCTCCGTGATGCTGGACGGACAGCTCTTCATCCTGACCTGGCTCAACAAGGTGGCCTTTGTCTATGACGCGAAGACGCTGGAATACAAGCAGACCTATTCCTATCCCCGCGAGGGCTGGGGCCTGACCACCGACGGCAAGTCCCTGATCGCCTCGGACGGCTCGGCCCGGCTGTACTTCCTGACCCCGGAATTCAAGCAGGAGCGCTTCGTGGACGTGAAGATGGACGGCCGCCCCGTGCGCAACCTCAACGAACTGGAGTATATCGACGGCAAGGTCTGGGCCAACATCTACACGACCGACATGATCGTCATCATCAACCCGGCGGACGGGCAGGTGGAAGCCAGCATCGACTGCACCGGCCTGCTCCCCCGGACACTGCGATCCCCTTCCACGGACGTGCTCAACGGCATCGCCCGGGATCCCGACACCGGCAAGATCTACCTGACCGGCAAATACTGGCCGCGCCTGTACGAGGTCAGGCTCGTTCCCGCCAAATAACAACCAATACCATAACCGTTCTATGACCCGATCAACCCTTTCTTTCCTCCGCCGGGCGCTGCCGCTCTGCGCACTGGCACTTGTACTTTTCTCCTGCCGGCCGGGAGGACCCGCTCCCGCCGCGCCCGAGACCGGACAGCTCGGCTGGCCGGAAGTCACCCGGGAGACCAAGCCCTGGACCCGCTGGTGGTGGCCCGCCAGCGCCGTCGGCAAGACCGACATCGACACCATGCTCGACCAGTATGCCGCTGCAGGACTCGGCGGCATGGAAGTCACCACCATCTATGGTGCAAAAGGCTATGAGGACCGCTACCTGGAGTATCTGACTCCCGGGTGGATGGACCTCTTCACCTATACCCTGGAAGAAGCCGGCCGCCACGATCTCGGCATCGACCTGGCCAATGCCTCCGGCTGGCCTTTCGGCGGTCCCTGGGTCACGCCCGACTACGCCTGCCGCTATCTGGCTTCCAAGACCTGGAAAGTCCAGGCCGGCGGACGGGTGCCCGACAGGATCGCCTACACCGAGGAAGCGATGGTCCGGACCATCGGCCTCCCCGACCGCATCGAGGACATGCAATACCCCATCGCAGAGAACGACCTGCTCCAGCAGCATGCCTATGAACAGGTCCGCTATCCGCAGGATCTCCCGCTGATCGCCGTGACGGCACACGGCCCCGACGGCGCCTTCGAGGAACTGACCGGCAAGGTGCAGCCCGACGGCACGCTCGACTGGACGGCTCCCGGGGACGGATGGACGGTCTGCGCCCTGTTTCTGGGCTGGCACGGCAAGCTCGTGGAGCGCGCCGGGCCGGGCGGCGAAGGCGATGTGATCGACCATTTCTCAGGAGAAGCCATCGAACGCTATCTGCAGAAATTCGACGAAGCCTTCAAGGGCTACGACGTCAGCAAGATCCGCTATTATTTCAACGACTCCTACGAGGTGGACGACGCGCGCGGCAACTCCGACTGGACGCCGGAGTTCTTCGAAGAATTCCAGCACCGCCGGGGCTATGACCTCAAGCCGCACATGGCCGAGCTGCTCGGCGTCGCGGGCGACAAGGAAGTCCAGGACCGCGTGGTCTTCGACTACCGCGAGACCATCAGCGAACTGCTGCGCGAGAAGTATTCCGCCATGTGGCAGGCCTGGGCCGCCAGACAGGGGAAAGGCATCCGCAACCAGGCCCATGGCTCCCCCGCCAACATCATGGACCTCTACGGCGTGAGCGATGTGCCGGAGACCGAAGGGCGCAGCATCATCGGCATGAAGACCGCCTCGTCGGCGGCCCATGTGACCGACAAGCCGCTCACCTCCGCCGAAGCCTGCACCTGGCTGAACGAGCATTTCCATTCGACGCTCGGCGATGTCAAGACCTCCGTGGACACCTACCTCCTGGCCGGCGTCAACCACATCTTCTACCACGGCACCTGCCTCTCCCCGGACGACGCCCCCTGGCCGGGCTGGATGTTCTATGCCGCCGTGCATTTCCAGCCGACCAATCCGTTCTGGAAGGATTTCGGCGCCTTCAACGCCTATGTGACCCGCTGCCAGAGTTTCCTGCAGGCAGGCCATCCGGACAGCGACATCCTGCTGTTCTTCGACGCCACCGACCTGCTCTCCGAGCGGGGACGCGAGCCGCTGCTTTTCCACATGAACCAGAACACGCCCGCGCAGAGCGCCATCGGAAAATCCGCCGAATACCTCTACGGGAAAGGTT
This sequence comes from Bacteroidales bacterium, assembly GCA_017454905.1. Classification (GTDB taxonomy): domain Bacteria; phylum Bacteroidota; class Bacteroidia; order Bacteroidales; family UBA932; genus Cryptobacteroides. The sequence goes on along the minus strand of JAFTCB010000054.1, from coordinate 8,263 downwards.
ACACCTGGGATTACATCACCGACAAGATGGTCCTGGAGAACATCCGCGCCGAGCGCGGCGAGCTCGTGACCCTCGGGGGCAGCCGCTACAAGACGCTCATCGTCCCGGAATGCGGGAAGATGTACCTCACCACCTTCGAGCGCCTGATCGAACTGGCCCGCCAGGGCGCCACCATCCTCGTCGAGAACGAACTTCCCCAGGATGTGCCCGGCCTGGGCAATCTCGAAGAGAACCGCGCCAAGATGGAGCGGATCCGCAAGGTGCTGCGCTTCACCGAGCAGGACGGCATCCGCACCGCCCGCGTGGGCAAGGGCCGGATCTGCATTTCCTCCGACCTGGACAAACTGCTTGCAGGGGCCGGCATCAGCCGCGAGCGGATGTACGACCTCGGCCTGCAGTGCATCAGCCGCGTCAAGGAAGACGGCGGCCGCTACTATTTTGTCAAGAATCCTACGGAAAAGGCCATCGAGGAATGGATCCCGGTGGATGCCGTCTGCGGCAGCATCGGCGTCTATGATCCGATGGACGGCCGCTACGGCTTCGGCTCCGTCCGCACCGGTGCGGATGGCAAGGCCGAGGTGCGGCTCCGCCTCGAACCCGACCAGTCCCTGCTGCTGGAGACCTTCTCCGGCGTCTGGGAAGGCCCGGCATTCCCGATCTACCGGCGCAGCGGCGAAGCCCGCAAGCTGGCCGGAGACTGGACCGTCCGCTTCACCGAAGGCGGCGCTGTCCTGCCCGCGACGCGTACCGTTTCCCAACTCGGCTCCTGGACCCTCTACGGCCGGGACTATGAGGTTTTCGCCGGCACGGCGGAATACAAATACCGCCTCTCCCCCGTCGAAGGCACGGCTGACGCCTGGGAACTCGATCTGGGAGACGTCCGGGAAAGCGCCAGCGTCTGGCTGGAAGGCCGCTGCCTCGGCACCCTGTTCGAGGCGCCCTGGACAGTCCGCCTCACGCAGGAGCAGGCGCAGCGCGGCGGCGAGCTCGTGGTCAAGGTCTCCAACCTGATGACCAACCGCATCATCGACATGGACCGCAAGGGCAAGCCCTGGAAGATCTTCTACAACGCCAACATCCAGCCGCGCCTGCCCGTCAGCCGCGACGTGCAGGGCAACTTCACCGCCGCCCGCTGGGACATCCGCCCCTCCGGCCTCCTCGGTCCTGTGACCTTGTCGCCGCTGACGGTCGAATAAGGGGGCACTGAACCACCTCCGTGGCACGGCAACCACAGGAGAGCGAAGCGAAAGCGTCGTCAGGCGCTGCGTTTCTCTTTTATGCAAAAAAAGATTACCTTTGCCGAAAATAAAACAAGCAGCCGGCATCAGCCGGCCACCCCGGTCCCGGGACTTTGCACAAGCAAAGTCGGAAAGGGACTTGAGGGGTGCAAGGGGTTTGGGGGCGGCTTAGCCCCCAGTAAATAAGGTGGAGCGATCTGCCGCCCGAAAGGGAGGAAAGTCCGGACAGGACAGGGCATCCCGCTGCGGAAAGCGCAGGTAGGGGTAACCTTACGCCCGTCGTAACAGAAAACAACCGCCTGTCCCTGCCGCGAGGCAGGCGTTCAGGTAAGGGTGAAAACGCGGGGCAAGAGCCCACGACGCATGACAGCGATGCCGTGCGGGTACGACACCGGGACCTGCAAGACCAAATATACTGGCAGATGAGGACGGCCCGTCCGATGCCAGGGGGTAGGTTGCGAAGATAAATGGCAGAAAATCCGTGAACAGAAACCGGCTTACGGCTCCACCTTTTCTTTTTTCTTCTTGCGCAGCACCTTCTTGCGCAGATTCTTCTCCGCTGCCATCACCGTATCCTTCTGACGGTTCAGGAACTCGCTGAAACGGCGCATGCGGTCGCCCTGGTTCTTGGTGGCATAACGCTGCGCCACCTCCTCCGGCTCCGCCCGCAAGCCCGGGAAACGGATGCGGATCTTCTTGGCCAGATGGCGGAAATACGGCTCGCGGTGCCGCTCCTGCTTTTCGGCATAGATCTCGTCGTAGCAGACCATGATCCCCGTATCGAAACAGTTGAAGAATTCATCATTGACGCCCGTACCGAGCATCTTCATCGTCGGAGAGATATTCATGTAGGAATTCACCAGCGGCGGGATGTTGAGCCCGAGCCGGCGGATGGCGTCCTTGAGGTTGCGGTAGTCCTGCTTGTATTCATCATCACGCAGGATCAGGTCCAGCAGGCGCGGATCCGTCTCGACCTCCACCGGATGCTTGGGGCGCGCGAGCACGTCCGGGTCCGGGAAATGCTTCCACAGGAAATGCTGGATCAGTTCGCGGGCGGACCTGTCATAATCGGGATAGATCGTCATCTTGCCCAGGAAATAGATGATGCCGGGGTGCTGCAGGATTACGGCCACGATGCCGTCCCAGAGGTTGTCCAGCGCAAAAATGGCCTTCGCTCCCGCCTTGGAGCTCTGGTATTCCGGAGCCACGAAGGAACGGCCCAGTTCCATCGTATGCGGCAAATAGTCGCGGATGAACTGTTCCGAATAATGGAACATGTGGGCGGAAGTGATGTGCGGCTGCCCGTCTTCCTGTATCTGCACGTCGGGGCCCAGGATGAAACGATAACCGCCGAGAATGGCGTTTGCATCCGGGTCCCAGACCACGATCTGCTTGTAGGGATGCTCGGGATCGAAGTCGAAATCATCCAGGTCCACTTCCTCACCCGTACCGCCTCCGCCGTCGCGGAACGCGATTTCACGCAGACGGCCCACTTCACGCAGGGTATTGGGCGCATCGCGCCAGTCGAAAACATACAGTTCGTTGCCGGCCTTGTTGGTGTCGCACAATTTCTTGTCGGGGGTGAGTTCGGCCTTGATCAGATCCACGCTGACGGGGTCGATGACTTTCTTCTCCATATAACGATTACAATTGGTATACTTGTTCACGGACCCGGGCCGCCCACTCCGCCGGTTTCCGGGATTTGTCGAAAGCCTCGCAAGGAATGGGCTTGCCGAGGATGATCCTGAAGGTCTTGTGCTGCGCGTGATAGAACGCGTCAGGCAGGAAGAGCATCGGGATGTTGAACTTGACCTTCAAGAACTTGCGGAAGAACCAGTCTGCACGGTAGAAACGTCCGGGGTTGCGTCCGATGAAATGCACCGGAACGACCGCGCGGCCGGTTTCCACGCTCTTGGTAATGAAGGTCTTGGTCCAGGGCAGGTCCTGGATCTTGCCGTCCACCTTGCGCGAGCAGCTGCCCGCCGGGAACATCAGCAGATGGTTGTCGGAGCCATAGGCCTCATCGATCATCTGCGGGAGGTTGCGCGCCTGGCCGCCCACCTTGTTGATCGGTACGCAGAGCGGCGCCAGGGGCTTGATGTAGAGCAGGAAATCGTTGACCAGCATCTTCATCGGGCCGAAATGGCGCGTGATCAGCGAACAGAGGGCAATACCGTCCACCGCCCCGAGGGGATGGTTGGAGGCGAAAGTATAGCGTGTGCCGTCGGCAGGGACGTTCTCCAGCCCCTCCACTTCGATCTTGACATCCATCTGCTCCAGCAGGTCGTCGCAGAACTCAGCCCCGTCGTAGCCGCGCCGCAGCATACTGTTCATCCAGTCCTGGTGGATGAAACGCTTGAAAAAGCCCATCACCCACCGGGGGATCTTCTTGCCTTTGAACTTGGCGGCGACAATGCCGTCCAGATCGATCAGGCGGTCTTGGATCTGCTCCTCGGTCATACGGAAAGGTTTTAGTGACTCACAAATATAAGTAAAAACAACTGTATTTGCATGAGCCGCTTATCAGAACCCGACCGCCTCGGCGATCAGGTCATAATCCTCCGCCGCGACAATCTTCACGCGGATGAAATCCCCGACGCGGGCCGTGTCCGCCACGCCGCGGACGAGGATCTCCCCGTCCACTTCCGGGCTCTCGAATTCGCTGCGGCATATTGCCGTGCGGGAGGATCCGCCGGCCGCGCCGGCAGATGACGGACCTGCCGGCAGGAAGCCGTCCACCAGCACGCGGACCTCCGTGCCCACGCGGGCCTGGTTGCAGGACAGGGAGATCTCCCGCTGCAGCTCCATCAGCCGGTCCAGGCGTTCGCGCTTGACCTCCTCCGGGATGTCATCGGCGAAATGCTCCGCACCGAAGGTCCCCTCTTCTTCGGAATACATGAACGCCCCGAGCCGCTCGAAGCGGGCCTCCCGGACAAAGTCCAGCAATTCCGCGAATGCTTCTTCCGTCTCCCCCGGGTGCCCGACGATCATGGTCGTGCGCAGGGCGACGCCCGACACCCCGGCACGCAGTTTCGCGATGAGCGCGCGCGTCCAGGCGCCGTCCACATGGCGGTGCATCCGGTCCAGGACCGGGTCCGAGATGTGCTGGAGCGGGATGTCCAGGTAGCGGCACACCTTGGGATTGTGCGCCATCGCGTCGAGGACATCCTCCGGGAAATCGGCGGGATAGGAATAATGGATCCGGAGCCATTCGATGCCCGGTACGGCCGATAGCCGGTCCAGCAGTTCGGCCAATGCGCGGCGGTGGTACAGGTCCAGGCCGTAGTACGTCGTATCCTGGGCGATCAGGATCAGTTCTTTCACGCCCCGGGCGGCAAGCTCCTCCGTCTCCGCCACGAGGTCCTCCATCGGGACGGAGCGGTGGGCGCCGCGGATGAAGGGGATGGCGCAGTACGAGCAGCGCCGGTCGCAACCTTCGGAAATCTTCAGGTAGGCATAGCCTTTCGCCTCCGTCAGGCGGCGGGAGACCAGCGGGCCGGGTTCCACGCCCAGATGGCGCAAGACGGGGGCCAGGTCGCGTGCACCGAACCAGGCATCCACTTCCGGGATTTCCGCGGGCAGTTCCGCCGCATAGCGCTGCGACAGGCAGCCGAACACGATGACCTCCCCTGCCTCACCCCGTTTCTTGGCCTCGACGGCTTCCAGGATGGCGTTCACCGACTCTTCCTTGGCATCGCCGATGAAGCCGCAGGTGTTGAGCAGCAGGCAGTCGACGGGCTCGTCCGCATCTACAATGGTAAAAGCATCCGCCGGCAGTTGCGCCAGCAGATGCTCGGTATCGACGGTGTTCTTCGAACAGCCGAGGGTGATGACCCTAAGCCTCCTGCGCATCGCCCTGCTGCTCTTCTTCCTTGACGAAATCGAACGAGGCGTATTTGGCGATCTGGTCGTACCAGTCCACCACCTTGCGCATGTGGGAGACGTAGAAGCGGTCGGCATCGTAGTTGGGAATGGCCTTCCGGAAAAGGTCGGTCAGTTCCTTGTCGGATGCCTTGGAGGAAGGCGCCGCGTCCTCGCCGAGAACGGCCTTGAGGGCCAGGAACACCTCGTCCAGCTTCATTTCGCCTTCGCTCGTGTAGATGGCAATATCGGCCAGGGTGGAGATACGGCTGGTCGGAGGGAAGACCTTGCGCTGCTTGGTGGCGAGGCTTTCGCCGATGGCGCCGCTGCGGGCTTGGGCGATGTATTGGAACAGGCCGTGCTGGCCGGAAACGGAAAGGATCCGTGCTAAATCAGTTTGCATATCAATTGTCGGATTTTAATGTATAATTCTTCTTGGGTACCCTCGTTCGGGAGGGTGTAGTGGATCCGGGCGGGATCGAAAGTCTGGAGCGCGTCCCGCTCCGCCACCTTGGGATTGCGCCGGGTACGGACTTCCAGCGGAGCCGTGACCAGCAGCACCTCGTCGTAGAGGCCGTCGAACTGCGGTTTGTCCAGGGCGATGGCCGATTCGACAAAGAGCAGCGGGGCCTTGTCCCCGTGTTCGTCCTTCCAGGCCTTGAGGTCCTCGACCACATAGGGATAGACCATCTCCTCGAGGGTCCGGAGCTTGTCCGGCTCGGAAAAGACCTGCCCGATCTGCGACCAGGGCAGGGAGAGCCGCTCCTCGATGCTGCATTTCAGTCCGGGGACCAGGGAATAGAGCATCTTGGTGCGCGCATCGCACTCGTACACCGGGAAATCCAGCGATGCCAGATAGCGGCAGACGACGGATTTTCCACTCCCGATGGGGCCGGTGACCAGGATTGTCTTCGCCATCACTCCGCCTCCCTGACCAGACAGTCGAACACTTCCGGACTGACGTTGAAATCGATCACATTCGAGGGAATCCCCTCGCTGCGGACGACGCAGCGTCCTGTCCGGGAACCGGTGAAATCCCGGTAATCAATATAGAAGCGCGCATTGGCCGAGGGATCCGAGGTCATCGGGAACACGCAGCGGTACACCACGGTCGCCGTGGACGGCAGGACCGCCAGGTGCACGCCGGAAGGGACATTCCGCGTGCCGATCTTGACTTCCGAGCAGATCTCCAGATAGCGGGTCACCTCCATCGAATAGATGCTCTCCTCGTGGGACAGGCGTACGCCGGAAGGGACTTCCAGACGCACCTTGCCATGCACGCTGCTGCGCAGTTCGGTCAGTTCCAGCGGCCGGGTCAGCACATACTCGACGTTCTCCAGACGGGACGGCTCCCCGTAGACCAGCACCGAGTCCGGCTGCAGGCTCATGGGCTTCAGCGCCATGAACTGGGGATCATAGGTGATGGACAGGACCGGACGGACCGGCACCTTGCGGTAGGTCTCCTCCGGGAAAGAGAACATCAGGTCTTCGGAGATGAAACTGTCCACCGTCACGCCGTCCCCGAAAAGCTGGGAGGCGTAGCGGTACAGGCTTGCATTGGAAATGGCATACATGTCCTCCTGCTCGTACCTGAAATCCGCAGCATTGAAGGTCACCATGACGGGACGCTTGTGCTTGCGGCCCAGGAACAGGTGCTGGAAGCCCGTCGCCGCGACCTGGGCGGTCGCAGTGGCTTCGGACGTGGACACGCCGGCCCTGCCCTCGATATTGCTGACGGCTACGACCGGAACGCTGACAATCGAGACATAGTCTTGCGAAAGGTTGAGCGTGAGCCAGACGCCGGCGGAGAGCAGGACACAGAGGAGGAACTGTACCCAGTTTTTCACTTATTTTTTCTCAGGCTGCGCAGGCGCATCGGACATGTCCTTCTGGATGGAGGACTTGTCCACGCGGAGCTTGATCTCGCCGTCCACCTTGATCAGGACGGTGCGCTCGTCGACATCGGCGACAACGCCGTAGATACCTCCGGCGGTGACGACCTTGTCGCCCTTCTTGAGCGCGTTGCGCATCTCTTCGAGTTTCTTCTGCTGCTGACGCTGGGGACGGATCATGAAGAGCCACATCACCAGGAACATCAGGGCAAGCATCAGAAGGAAACTCCAGCTGCTGCCGCCGGCAGCACCTTGTCCGGCAGCACCCGCTGCCTGTAAAAGCATAGTAGTCATATCTAATCGATGTGTTGGTTAATCAGTTTGTCCAGCAGGCCGTTGACGAAGCCGCTGCTTTCCGGCGTGCTGTAATACTTCGATATCTCCACGTATTCGTTGATGATGATCCGGGGAGACACTTCCGGGGACATCTGCGCCTCTGCCATGCCGCAGGCGATCAGGGCCAGGTCGGTGGTGCACAGGCGGTCCAGGGTCCACTTCGGGGTCAGGTCAGCCACCTGGCCGCTGAATTTGTCATAGTTGACAAAAGCCCCGCGTAGCAGGCCGAAGACGAAACGCCGGTCGCTGTCGAAACCTTCGTTGCCGGGGAGCTCGCTCTGGTAGAGCGGCGGCATCCGCCAGGTCTCCCCCTGCCCGAGGGCACGGACGGAGCGGGCGCACCAGCCAAGCGCGAAATCCAGGTCATCGTTCCAATGGATGGACAGGTCCTCCAGGATACCGGCCAGGTCTTCGTTCTCCAAGAATTCCCGCTCGAAGATGCGTGCCCACAGCCTGGCATCCTCCTCGAGGGAATTCTCCCCGCTCGCCAGGTAATCCTTGAAATATTTCCGGGAACGGATCCGCTCGTAGAGACGGCGCAGGAGCATGTCGTACTGGTCCCAGTAAAGTTTTTTACGCGATACCAGCTTGGAGAAATCAGGATCTTCCCGCAGGATGGGGGCGATCCGGTTTTCCACGAACTTGAGGTTGGGATGGAGTTCTTCTTCAGTCGGGTTGAACTTGGCGCGGGCGGTTTCGATGCGGGATTTTGCTTCTTCCGTCAACGGATTCACAATCGCCAGCAGGAACAGGTACAGGTCCCGGGTGGACTCACACGAGACCTCGAGCAGGCCCTCCGCCTCCTTGAGAGTCATACCGTGGTTTTCCGCGTAGCAGTAGATGGTCTTGAAGGCCTTGATACGGAGAATTCTTCGGTTGAGCATACTTTCAAACAAATTTGTCTGCAAAGATAGCAAGTAATCGATAAAAAATCCT
>JAFTCB010000053.1 GCA_017454905.1 Bacteroidales bacterium | reverse complement strand
GGAGGACATGATGAGGATGGTTTTCTTGAATACCACCGTGCGGCCCTTGTTGTCGGTCAGACGGCCGTCGTCCAGGACCTGCAGCAGGATGTTGACCACATCCGGGTGCGCCTTCTCGATCTCGTCCAGCAGGATGACAGAGTAGGGCTTGCGCCGCACCGCCTCGGTCAGCTGTCCGCCTTCGTCGTAGCCGATGTATCCCGGAGGGGCGCCGATCAACCGGCTGACCGTGTGGCTCTCCTGGTATTCGCTCATGTCGATACGCGTCATCATCGACTCGTCGTTGAACAGGAACTCCGCGAGTGCCTTGGCGAGCTCGGTCTTGCCCACGCCCGTGGTGCCCAGAAAGAGGAAGGAACCGATGGGCCGGTGTTCGTTGGACAGTCCGGCGCGGCTGCGGCGCACGGCGTCGGACACGGCCGCGATGGCCTTGTCCTGGCCGACCACGCGCTTGTGCAGTTCGGCCTCCATGCGCAGGAGTTTCTCCTTCTCGCTCTCCAGCATCCGGTTGACGGGGATGCCGGTCCAGCGGGCCACGACTTCGGCGATGTCCTCCGGCGTGACGGCTTCCGTGATGATCGGATCCTTGATGGCCGCCTGCCTGGCGGTCAGTTCCTCGATGCGCTTCTGGGCGGCGGCAAGTTTGCCGTAGCGGATCTCCGCCACCTTGCCGTAGTCACCGGAGCGTTCGGCGATGGCCGCCTCGCGCTTGTAGTCCTCGATCTGCTGGCGGGTGTTGTTGAGCTCGGTCACGATGCCCTTCTCTTCGCTCCAGCGCTTTGCGAGGCCCTCGCGCTCGGCTTTCGCTTCCTTGAGCTCTTCTTCGATCTTCTCGGATTTGAGGCTCACACCTTCGCGCTTGATGGCTTCCTTCTCGATCTCCAGCTGGCGGATCCGGCTGTCCAGGATGTCGATCGGCTCCGGGACGGAGTTCATCTCCAGACGCAGCTTGGAGGCCGCCTCGTCGATGAGGTCGATGGCCTTGTCCGGGAGGAAACGGTTGTTGATGTAGCGGTGGCTGAGGTTGACGGCGGCGATCAGGGCGTCGTCTTCGATGCTCACGCGGTGGTGGTTCTCGTATTTCTCCTTCAGGCCGCGCAGGATGGCGATGGACTCGGCGGGCGAAGGTTCGTCCACCATCACCTTCTGGAAGCGGCGCTCCAGGGCCTTGTCCTGCTCGAAATACTTCTGGTACTCGTCCAGGGTGGTGGATCCGATGGTGCGCAGTTCGCCGCGGGCCAGGGCGGGCTTCAGGATGTTGGAGGCGTCCATGGCGCCCGAGGAGCGGCCCGCACCTACGAGGGTGTGGATCTCATCGATGAAGAGGATGATCTCGCCGTCGCTGTCGACGACTTCCTTGACGACGCCTTTGAGGCGCTCTTCGAATTCACCCTGGTATTTCGCGCCTGCGATCAGCGCGCCCATGTCCAGGGAGTAGACCTTGCGGCTTTTGAGGTTCTCGGGCACTTGCCCGTTGACAATCTTGGTGGCGATGCCTTCCGAGATGGCGGTCTTGCCGACACCGGGTTCTCCGACCAGGATCGGGTTGTTCTTGGTTCGACGGCTCAGGATCTGCAGCACGCGACGGATTTCCTCGTCGCGGCCGATGACCGGGTCGAGCTTTCCTTTGGCCGCGGCCTCATTGAGGTCCACGGCGTACTTGCTTAAGAATTCGTACTTGCTGGTTTCCATAATAAAATCGTCGGCCCTTTTGTGGGGTCGACGATTTTACGCTCAAATGTTGAGCCACTGACAAATTGTCATTACTCGGTAGGCGCGTCCTGCTGGATCGGAGCGGAAGGGAATTCCGGCTGGGCGTCCGGCACGACGTTCTCGATCTGGTCGGTCACGTCGATGGCGGTACCGTTGGTCCCGGTCGTGAAGGAAGAAATGATGGACACGACGAGGATGAAAGCGACAAGACCCCAGGTGATCTTCTCAAGGATGTCGGCGGTCTGGCGGACGCCGAAAGTCTGGTTGCCTGCCACGAAGTTGCTGGCGAGACCTTCTCCCTTGCCGTTCTGGAGCAGCACCACGACGATGAGCAGGATGGCGGCGAGGATGATGAGCACGGTCAAAATCACAAACAGTGTATTCATAACTGATTATCTTTTTTATTTATTTCCTCAATAAGGGCTGCAAAGTAAACACTTTTTTCCGGATATCGCAAAATTAGTTTCGAATAAATGTCAAGGGCTTCGTCCGGATAGCCCTGTTCGAGATAGATTTTCGCCAGGGTCTCGGTGTAGAATCCTTCCGCATCGTGTGCCGGCGGTTCCTCGCGGTAACCTTCTTCCCGGGCCTTCGCCGCGAACTTGGAGAAGATGCCGTCGCCGTCGTGCCGGGCCTCTTCGTATTGCTCCTGCGAGAAATAGTCGCCGCCGACGACATGGATGCGGCGTGCCGGGGCTTCGGGCCTGGCGGCTTCGGGGATGAAGGCTGCCACGATGCGGCGGGCGTCCTTGTCGGAGCAGTCCACGGCATGGCCTTCACGCACGAGGCGGGAGAGGATCTGGCGGCTGCCCAGGTGCAGGGCGGTCTCGGCGATCTGCGAATCGGAGAGGGCGCCGAGGCCGGACATCCGGCGGCAGAACTCCATCCGCGCACCTCCGTACCAGGGGTAGAGGGCGATGACGCCGGAGAGCTCCTCGAGGGTGAGTTTGTGAATGTCGATCGGGTTTACCATTGGGCTACGGTTGCGTTGAAGATGTCTTCTATGATCTTGTCGATGATCTCTTCGCAGAGAGAGGACTCGACGGCGTCGAGCGAGTTGGTGGAGTCGTAGTCCGCGTAGGCGGAGAAGCGCTGTTCGTCGAAATCGTCTTCGGAGTGTTTGCGGTTGGCGAAACTGACCGTCACCGTGACGGTGAGCCGGTTGCGGGCCGCGACTTCGTCCGCGGTGATGGCCGTGGGCGCCACATCGTAGCCGGTCACCTGGCCGGTGATCTCCAGGTCGCCGTCCTGGTCCACCTGCTCCAGCCGCGTGGAGCGGCGGAATCGGGTCCGCAGGGCTTCGGTGAGGTCGTTGCTCAGCGAAGGGTTGACTTTCAGGGCCTTGTATTCGAAGTAGTTGATCGTGATCGTGTTGACGTCGTTTTCGATTGAGGTGCCGGTGAAGGAATAGATCCCGCACGCGCTGAGGCTCAGCGTGGCGGCAAGCAGCAGAAGGGGACGCAGGAGGGTTCTTGTCATCATTTCTTGCCTTTTTTCCATTCGGCGAGTTTGCGGTAGATGGTGCGTTCGGAGATGCCCAGTTCCGCGGCTGCGGGCTTTACTTTCCCGCCGTGCCTGGCGAGGCTCCGCTCGATCAGTTCATCTCCGGCCTTGCGGATGGTGGTGCCGTCGTGGATGGTGCCGCTCTCGGGCTCGATCAACTGCTCTTCGGGCTCGTCGTCGGGCATCTCCATGTAGTGGGGCAGTCCTGCGGGGATCCCTGCGGGCTGCTGGGGCGCCCCGGATTCGACGACGGCCTTCAGCCGGTCGACTTCCTGCTTGAGGTCGAGGATGGCCTTGATGATCATCTGCTTGTCACTGTCCGGCAGGGAGCCGCCCGGGGCGGGACCCGTGGTCGCGGGCAGCATCGTGTCCTTCTCGTCCGGCAGGTAGCGCATCAGGGCGGCGGGACCGATCTCCACGCGTTCGGAGGTGGGCGTGACGGGACGGGACTCGAGGGCGGTCACGGTCTCGGCGATGTTCTTGAGCTGGCGGATGTTGCCCGGCCAGCGGTAGCCCGTGAGCAGGGAGATGGCGTCGTGGTTGAGGCTGACCTTGCAGAGATTGTATTTCTCGGAGAAGTCCGAGGTGAACTTGCGGAAGAGCAGGTAGATGTCGTCCTTGTTGCGCTCGCGCAGGGCGGGCATCTGGATCTGGATGCCGGTGAGGCGGTAGTAGAGATCCTCGCGGAAACGGCCCGTCGCCACGGCGTAGGCCAGGTTGACGTTGGTGGCGGCGATCACGCGCACGTCCGTCTTCTCCACCTTGGAGGAGCCGACCTTCATGAACTCGCCGTTCTGCAGGACGCGCAGCAGCAGGGCCTGCGTCTCCTTGGGGAGCTCGCCGATCTCGTCGAGGAAGAGGGTGCCCCCGTCGGCTTCTTCGAAGTAGCCCTTGCGCTCGCCGATGGCGCCGGTGAAGGCTCCCTTCTCGTGGCCGAACAGTTCGGCGTTGATGGTGCCTTCCGGGATGGCCCCGCAGTTGACGGCAAGGTATTTGCCGGTCCTGCGGCGGCTGTACTGGTGGATGATCTGCGGAATATTCTCTTTGCCGACGCCGCTTTCGCCCGTGATCAGGACGGTCAGGTCCGTGGGGGCCACCGCGACCGCGGTTTCCAGGGCACGGTTGAGGCCGGCATCGTTGCCGATGATGTCGTATTTGTTTTTGAGTCGCTGAAGCTCTTGCATATCCATAGCAAGCAAAGTTAAGGATTTTTCTTTTATATTTGTATTCTGAACAAGATTAAAGCGCGCTATGATGAAAAATACCCTTAAAATCGTTTTCTTTTGCTCCGCCGTCCTGGCGGCCGTATCGTGTTCCAAATCCATCGCCGAGCAGATGAAGCTTGCCGACAAGGTCAGCATCGACTGCACGCCCGAGGTCCTCGCCCTCGTCGGGGACAAGATCCCGGTGGATCTCACCGTCACGTATCCCAAGGGGTACTTCCATCCCAAGGCGATGCTGGAGCTGACCCCGGTCCTCGTCTACGGGGACGGCAGCCAGACCGGTCCCACCTTTACCTATCAGGGAGAGAAGGTGATGGACAATTTCAAAGTGGTCTCCAGCAACGGCGGGACCGTCCGCGAACATTTTGATTTTGAGTTCGAAGAAGGCGTGGAGCAGGCCTACCTGGAGCTGCGCGGCGTGGCCAGCTACAACGGCAAGTCCATCCCCGTGCCGGCGGTCAAGGTGGCCGACGGCACCATCCTGACGCAGCTGATGGCCCGCCCGACGGGTTCCTTCAGCTTCAAGAAGGACGACTACCAGGCTGTCCTGCACGAGCAGACGGAGGGCCAGGTGATGTATGACTACAATTCCGCTTCCATCAAGGGCAGCGAACTGCGCTCCTCTTCGATCAAGGAGCTGCAGGCAGCATTGAATGAGATCGCTTCCAATCCCCGCTATACTGTCAAGGGTACGCGCGTGGTCGCGTACGCGTCCCCGGAAGGCGGGCAGGAGTACAACGCCAAGCTTTCCGACAAGCGGGCCGAGTCCGCACAGAAGGCCTGGAGCAAGGTGACCGGCGAGAAGGCTCCGGATGACCTGGAAGTGCGTAGCATCGGCCAGGACTGGGAAGGCTTCAAGGAGGCGATCGAGAAGTCTGATCTCCAGGACAAGGACCTCATCCTGCGCGTGCTGTCCATGTACAGCGACCCGGCCGTGCGCGAAAACGAGATCAAGAACATGTCCAAGGTCTATACCGAGATCAACAAGAACGTCTTCCCGGAGCTCCGCCGCGCCCGCTTCATCACGGAGGTGGACTACCAGAATTTCACGGACGAGGAGCTGGTGACCCTTTCCCGCCAGGCGGTGGACGTGCTGGATGAGGAGGGCCTGCTCCGCGTGGCCTCCATCGCGGACAACGACAAACGCAAGGCCGAACTCTATGAGAAAGCCGTGGAGCGTTTCGGCTCCGACCGGGCCCGTTTCAACCTGGCGGTGCTCGCGCTGAATGACGAGCGCCCGGATGCGGCTGCCCGCTATCTGGATGCGGTGAAGGACCGGGATGCCGACTGGCAGAATGCCGAGGGCGTGGTCGAGCTGCAGCGCGGTGACCGGCAGGCGGCTGCCGGCTGGTTCCGCAAGGCGGGGACTCCGGAGGCCAAGGCGAATCTCGGCCTGGTGGACCTGCTCGACGGCAAATACGATGCTGCGGCACGTCAGCTGAAGGATACCGAGGGGCTCAACGCAGCCGTGGCTTCCATCCTGGCAGGCCGGCTTGATGAGGCGGAGGCTGCGATCCGCTGCAACTGCGCGCAGGCCGAGTACCTGCGGGCCATCATCGCCGCCCGCAAGGGCGACGCCGCGGGCGTCAGCACCCATCTGGATGCGGTCCGCCAGAAGGACCAGCGCCTCTACGAGCAGTCCCGCAGGGATATCGAATTCGCGAAATACAGGTAGGTTATCGCACTGAGATTTTGCGATTTGCAACTTTTTGCGTATATTTGCAGCCCCCAAAAAACGGGGGCTTTTTATAATTTATTTATTAACAACCATTTATGCCAACAATTCAACAATTGGTTCGCAAAGGACGCGAGGTGATCGAAGTCAAATCGAAATCTCGTGCGTTGGATGCTTGTCCTCAGAAGCGTGGCGTATGCCTGAGAGTCTACACGACTACTCCGAAAAAGCCGAACTCCGCTATGCGTAAGGTCGCGCGTGTACGTCTCACGAATTCCAAAGAGGTCAATGCCTACATCCCGGGTGAGGGACACAACCTGCAGGAGCACTCCATCGTGCTCGTGCGCGGTGGCCGTGTCAAGGACCTC
>JAFTCB010000052.1 GCA_017454905.1 Bacteroidales bacterium | reverse complement strand
TTATTCTCTTGAAGGGACAGGGCGAGGGACAATCTATCCACCCACAGGCCACCCCCGATGGGGGGATACTTCCATACCTCGATCCTATATCTTCCGTCTTCAAGGCCGTTATCCTCTGGAACCAGATTCCGGTCCAAGACCAATGTCTGCATCTCCTCTGGATTTAAGTGTGAGTAATGCGCCAGCGCATTGATACCGCCGATAATTCCAGAACCATCGAATGCATCATAATAACGTACTGTCAGAATCGGAGACACTAAATAGGGTTGCGCCTTTTCCCAGAGATCCTTTCCAACAAACTTAAAATGGAACACCTTCGTTTTCCCGAATCTATCGGAATAGCCCAGCCCGACCTCTTCCAATACTGTGACTGCCCGAGATACAGTAAGATAGGATTGCGGGACCGAAGAGCTGATCTCAGAGAGGGTCTTCCCGTCCAGGTTCTCAAGCTGAAGATGGGAAAGAAGCAGATACTGCGCTGCAGGAGTCAACCTCTTTGCCCTGGTCCTATCCGACATCTTTTTCCCGGCGTACAAAAATGGGAGTCTCGCATACCCTTTGTCCGGCATTAAATAGAAAAGCCCTCTTTCGGCGTAACGGACCCTTTGGTAACGGGGAGTCTCGGGAAGAAGAAACACTATCGGCTTGGAGAAAAATGATTCAAGTCGATAGGAATAGTGTTCCAACTGTAAAGGAGTGACTTCTTTACCCTGTTTCAAAGAAGGGACGATAAAACCTCTTCCGTCAAATGAGCATTCATAGTAATCGAATGTCCACTTTGCTTCAGCCCATAGCCCCTTTAACCTGGTCTTTTCTATTGGGGCCAGATTCAAGATATTACCATCAATGTCAACTCTCATTTTCAACTATTTTGCTACATTTTCACACGGCATGAAAACGTAGCAAAAGTAATGATAATTTATTAAAATAAAAAGGCTTTCGCTGTTTTATATCAGCCCGTCAAACTTCGCCATCGAGCTAGCCTTGATAGAATCCACGATGTCGATGTTGGGCATCATGGCCTTGTAGTCGGAGTGGCCGGAGGCGTAAGGCTCAATAGTCAGAGAATCTCTGATCAGATGATGATTTCGATCTGGGCGGTCTCGCCTGCCTTGAATGTGTACTGGACGTGGTCGCCGTCCTTGGCCAGTTCCTTGCCATTCACAAGGATGCGGCAGCCTTCCCGGCGGTTGCGGAGCGTCAGGGTCTGGGCCTGCCTGGAGGTGATGGAGGCACGGATGCCCTTCTCGTCCCAGTCCATGTGGTTCAGTTTGGCGAAGGTATACAGCCAGACACCGTCGATGGCGCCGTGCATCAGGTTGGCGGGCATCACCGGCAGGAATTCCACCGTGCCGGGCTCGCTGAAGACGCACATCTCCACCAGAAACGCCGGGACAGCGCCGGTCAGATCCGGGAACACGCCCCGGTAGGGGAAGTGGCTGGTCTGCAGCGTGCGGCGGACGAAGCCGTGGTTGAGCAGCTGGCTCAGGTTCTGCTCGGCTTCTTCCATATCCTTCAGGCGGATGGCCGTGAAGGCACGGTGGATGATGCCATGGGCGGAGTCGTCCTGCTGGGCGCGCTTGCGGTTGGAGATGATGATGGCTTCCGTCAGTGCGGGATCCTTTTCGGGCGTGACCGCACGGCCGGGCCATACGTCATAATGGTGGGACACGTGGCGGTGGTTGTAGTTCTCCTCGATCGTCGGCCAGGCCCATTCCTTGAGGCCGCCGTCCAGGTCCAGGAGATAGGTCGGAAGGGATGCGAGCTGGGCCTCCCAGTGGGGGATGTTCTCCTCCTCGATGCCCAGGGTCTTGCAGCCGTCGATCAGGTTCATCAGGATCTCGCGGCAGATGGCGATGTCCATGACGGAGTTGATCCTCGTGGGATTGATGTCCCTGCTGGTGACCGTCTCATAGCCGGGATTCGGGGTCGGGTTCTCCGGAGAGAAGGACGGATAGAAGATGACCTTGCCGTCCGGGCCGCGGTCGCACGCGTAATCCTCGTAGAACAGGGCCATTTCCTTGTAGGCCGGGATCAGGCGGGTCCGCAGGAATTCCTTGTCTCCCGTGACGAGGTAGTAGCCCCACAACTCGTTGTAGACCCAACCCAGGCAGCCTGTCCAGGCGTAATGCGGATAGGTGCGGGAGAAATGGTAGTACAGGCCGGAATCCGGGTCGCAGTGGACGCTGGCCAGCAGGCCGCGGGCGCCGTAGAGCAGCTTCGCATTGGTGCGGAAGTCGTCGAACTTCGTCTCGTAATACTTGAAATACGCGTCCATCTCGTCGAAGAGGCCCGTGTTGTTTCCCGCGCAGACCTGCAGGTTCGTGTTGATGTTGTGCTGGCCCGTCAGGGGAGGGAACTTGCCCGTCTCGTAGATCTGGAAGAAGCGACCCATGTCATAGAGCTTCTCCAGCAGGGTGGGATCCAGCTCGTTCTCGCTGTGGGCGCGGCGGAGCAGTTCCTCACCGGAAAGCAGCAAGTCTTTGTCGGAGCTCAGGTGGATCCGGGAACGGTCCATCCGCTCGCCGATGTACTTTTCGTTGCCCTTGAGCAGCCGGTCGAAATCGACCTTCATGGCCAGCAGTCCGTCACGGACGGGCTTGACGCAGTCGAAGGTGAAGTCGCTTTCGAACCGCACGATCTTCGCGACGATCATCAGGCCGTCCGCGCCGGCAATGCGCATGCCTTTTTCGGTCTTTTTCATGGTGCCGCCTTCGGGCAGGAAGCGGATGGCCACGGCGAAGCCCTTGTGGCCGAAGTCCGGATTGTACGCGCAGGCCAGCGTGATCACGCCGTCCTCGATCTTCAGCTCATGGGTGCTGTCCACCAATCTGGGCAGCTGCATCTCCACGTCCAGGTCCAGCTGTCCCTTCGGCGCAGTGAAGCGGTTCACGGTGACGTCCCCGTCATAGGCGCAGAAGCACTCGTTCCGGAAAGAACCGCGCGCATCCGTCCACATGGCGGTGATCATGCCGTTCTGCATGTCCAGGAAGCGCAGATAGTCCCGGGTATCGGGCTGCTCCGGCCGGCGGAAGGTGAGCGTGAAGGCGGTGTGCCTCCGCGGCCCGGCGACAGGGTACAGGATCCTGTTATCAAAATTCATGTACTTTTCGAAGCCGGCCTTTTTCTGGGCCTCGTCCACCAGGGCGTTCGCCTCATCCGGCTTTCCCGCCAGCAGCAGTTGGCGGATGCGGGGAAGGTAGGGACGCATGTCCGGAGGCAGGGGAGTCTCCGCCCATTGCGGCGCAAAGAGCAGCTCCTGGGTATAGGTCATCACATCGTTATAGGGCTGGCCGGAAGCCTGGATGCGCAGGGAACCGTTGCCGGTGATGAAATAGTCCGAAGATTCTTCCGCGGGGGCGATAGAGCAGATATTGTGCTTCGGCAGGATGGTGGCGCGCTGCTCCACCGGAATATACGGGATGGTATACTCGAGCTTTCTGGTATCAATCTTCCCAGGGTTCTCCAGAAAGCCCTTGGCACCGGTGGTCCCCACCGCAAGGCACAGAAATGCAAAAAATGCAATTAACTTTTTCATGGCTAGTTTATTCGTTTTGTACAAATACAATTATAGCCAATTATCCTACCATGCGCTTTATCGATTCATTCATAATCTTTATCGATTTCTGCGCAAGTGCCTTGAATCCCTGATATCAGTGGTTTTTTGCGGGCAGATCACCCGCAACCCCGGGCCGGATCTCAGCGGTGCGACGGCTTCAGGATCATGAAGAGGACGGCGGCGACGCAGATGGCGATCCCGGCGGCCATCTTGACCGTCAGGGGTTCTCCGAACAGCAGCGTCCCGATCAGGATCGCCGTGAGCGGTTCGAACACGCCCAGCACCGCCGTCTTCGTCGGGCCGATGTAGCGGGAAGATACCGCCAGCGCCAGCAGGGAGACCATCGTGGGCACGATGGCCAGGCCGACCAGGTTCCCCCAATCGGCCGCCGTATCGACACCTTCGGTCAATCCGCCGCCCTGTAAGGCGCGGATCGTGGCGAACAGGATGGCCCCCGTGACCAGCGAATACAGCGTGAGCGTGTGCTCCGACACATTCCGGATGCGCTTGCTCCGGTTCACGATGACCAAGTAGAAAGAATAGCAGAGCGCCGACCCGATGGCGAGGATCACGCCCGGCAGGCGGATCTGGACGTCGCCGGAAGGGGTGGAAAGCAGGAGGATGCCGCCGAAGGTCGCCAGGATCGAGAGCCAGGTCTGCCAGCTCGGGTAGATCCGCAGGAACACCATGATCAGCGCCACGAACACCGGATACAGGTACACCAGCGTCGTCGCCAGCCCCGAAGGGATGAACTCATAAGAGAAGAAAAGCGTCATGCTGCTTCCCGCGAAAAGAAGTCCCAGCAGGACCAGAAGGCCGATCTCCCGCCGGCCCGCCCGGAAAGACTCCTTCCGGAGCGCCATCCAGACGGCCAGGAAGACCGCCGCCAGAGCGTAGCGGAAAAACAGCATGACCATCACGGGCACGCCGCTCTCCAGCAGCGCCTTCCCGAACAGCGGGTTGGACCCGTACGATACCCCGGCCAGGATGCCGGCCAGATAGCCGACAAGGCGCTTCCTGTCAATATTTGTGGATAAACTCATCGTAATCACACTCTTCCGTCACCGGGAAATTGAAATAGCGGTCCGGGAAGGGTTCGTTTCGGAGGGTGAAGTGCCACCATTCGCTGTCCAGCGGCTTGAATCCGTGGCGGAGCATGGCTTCGCGCAGGATTATCCGGTTGGCGAACTGCTCCGGGGTGATGCTGCGGCCGGCCGGGCTGGCGCTGCCGTCGCCGGTGTAGGTGCCGGTCTCCGGGTCGCCGCAGAAGTCCGGGTGGCTCTCCGGGCCGAACCAGTCGAAGGTACCGCCCATGTCCACTTCCTTCCCGCTGCGCATGTCAAACAGCGTCAGGTCCACGGTGGAGCCGCGGGTGTGGCCGCTTTTCGCCATGATGTATTCCTGTTCGAAGAGCACACTCTTGTCCAGGTCCGGATAGAAGGCATCCTTCATCGCCGTGTCCGAGCGGTCGGCGGCCCAGCGGACGAAGTGGTCCACGGCCTCCTGCGGGCGGTAGGCGTCATAGATCTTGAGGCGGTAGCCCAGACGCATCACGTCGTCGCTCACGGCGCGCAAGCTGTCGGCCGCCTCGCGGGTCATCAACGCCGTGGGCATCTGATAGCCGTCAACGCGCGTTCCCACGAAATTGTAGGTGCTGAAGTAGCGGACCTCCAGGATGGCGTCCGGCACGGCCTCGGTGAGGCTGACAAAGTAATCGCGGCCGATGGACAGGCGGCAGAATTCCTCCTGGGCGCGGACCATCATTTCCCGGAACTCCGGGCTCGTCTGCAGGCGGGAGAAACCGATGCTGGCGGCCACCCGGCTGGCATCCACGTCGCTCTGCCAGTGCGCCCCGGCGATGACGCGGTTCTCACCGTAGGTCCAGGCGCGGGCGCTGATCGCGTCGGCCGCGGCCGGGTTGATCTGCTCGAGCAGCAGGCCGGTCAGCCAGGAGCGGATGGTGTGGCCGGAGGGGTAGCTGCCCTCGCCGCGCAGTTCGTCGTCCTCGCCGGTCAGGGTCCTCTCCTTGAAATACTCGAACGGGCGGATGCGGTGGAAGTAGGCTTTCGGCGCCACGCGCATCTGGTCCACCGTGCGCAGGCTGCGGTCCATCAGGGCCCAGATCTGCGGCGTGTCCTCCGGGGAAAGATGCATGCCGAAGGCCTCCTCGAAAGCGCCCAGCAGGGCTTCGTAGGTCCAGACAGCGTCCTGCTTCACCTGCTCGGCGCGCTGCGCGTCCTTGCGCTGCTGCTTGCCCCAGGCGTAGCGCTGGAGGTCGTATTGGAAGGCCGGACTCCCCTTCTGGGGCGGGGCGGGAAGGCATTGGATCAGGTCCGGGAGTTCTTCGGTTTTGAAGAAAGGCTGGGGGGTCTGCGCCAGCGTGGCAGCAGCCGTCAGGAGCAGGGCTGCAAAACAAAGGATCCTTTTCATCTGTGTGCTTTTGAGGAAACAAAAATAGGCATTTTCGCCTTTTTGCACAAGATTCCGGCCAGCTGGCCGGAATGCCGGGTTTTTGCGTATATTCGCGTTATGAAACTGAAAGTGGTTATCTCGTGCTTCCTGGCGGCGCTCACGCTGGCCGCGTCGGCCCAGGATCTCAAGCCCGCCCGTGACAGGCAGACCCGCAAGTACGGCTATCAGGCCAAGGACAAGAGCTGGGTGATCGAGCCCCGCTTCGACAGCGCCAAGCGCTTCTCGGACGGCTTCGCTGAAGTGGAACTGGACGGCCGCAAGGGCTTGATCGACGCCTCCGGTGACTGGGTCCTGCAGCCGGAGTATGACGATATCGGCAAGTTCGACAAGAACGGCCTCTGCGAACTGATGGTCAAGGAGGGCCGCGTGAAGTGGCGCGGCGTGGCCGACCAGACCGGGCGGATCATCCTCCCGGTGGACTGCCGGGCCGTCAATATCCCCCGGAACGGGGGCTATATCACCGCCGAACGCGAGGCGCGCGAAGGCGAACTGGCCGGCGAGCTGCTCTGGGGCGTTTACGATATGCAGGGAAGAGAGCTTTACGCGCCGCTATTCCTTTCTTCTCCGAGTTTCAGCGGCGGCACCGGCATCGCCAAGTCCGCGCTGACCGGCCTAACGGGCGTGGTCAGCGACGCGGGTGAGACGCTGCTGCCGTTCGGATTCCTCGCCGCGACGCGCCATGGGGGCGGCTTCCGGACGCTCGGCACGGACTTCACCCAGACCACCTGGGACGCCGCCCTGCGTCGCGGCGAGTCGTTCCACCACCCCGGCGCCGTGATCCCCTACGATCCGATGGACGATCCGGTCCGCGCGGCCGCCTGGCACAGCGGCGCCATCGGCGTACGCCTGCACCGCAACCAGGCCTGGTTCCTGGAGATGCGCTCGCCGCGCACCGGCTATTGCCGCAACCTGCGGGTGGACTGGGGTTTCAGCAATCGTTTCCTGCGCCTGGAGCCCTTCGTCGATGAGGAGCACGGGACGATGGAGGATCCCGCCAGCGGACAGCGCTATACGCTGAAGGCCCTGCTCTATGAGCCGGACGGCTCACTGGTGGGGGAGGCCTCCCGCTGGGGCTGGCTGGAGGCCGAGTGCAGCGAGGGCGTGGTCTACCGCGCGGAGGACGGGGAGCGCTGGCTCCTGATGGCCGACCTCAACGCCCTGTCCATCCCATCCTTCTCCATCACCCTAACGGGCTACCGCGAATTGCAGCATGATGATATCTACAGCGGGCTGGGCCTGCGCTCCGCCGAAGTGGAGCAGCTCCGTAATGTACGGAATTTCGCCGCCAGGCGGGTGGAGATCATCGAAGGGGACAATGTGGGCGTGACTTCCTACCTGCCGCCGGAGATCCCCCTGAGCCAGGCGCGCATGGCCCGCGAGGCGATGGTCTCGCCGCTGTTCCGCCGTCCGTTCCACATGGGCGAGGTGGTCAACTGCTCCGTGCGCACGCGCTCCGAGGGTGTGGAAGTGGAGCTCTACGACCAACTGGTCTGCCGCTTCGACGACCGCTTCTCGGATCCGTCCTTCAGCATGAGCGGCGAGGAGGCGATCTGGTGGGGTCCGGACAATGCCCGCTCGGTGCGGCTCGGCCTGGAGAAGGCCACATTCTCCTCCGACGGCCTCGCGGATGATGTCCACGGCACGGACGCCTCCTACCGGATCGTGCTCTCGCTCTATGAGGAGGACGGGACCTGGCTGCGTACCCTGGCCGTGGCGCCGTATGCCGACTATGTGCAGGACGGGCTCATCGTCTTCGAGCGGCTGGGGATCGCCCTGATCGCACCGGAGGTGGAATTGCGGCCGGAAGGCCGGCGTCCCGGCACCCGCACCTGGCGGGAAGATGCCCGCGGCGAGGTGGTCCGCACCGTCAAGCTGCCCGGTGCCCAGCGCCTGCCGCGCACGCTCTCGGCCTTCGAGGACGCCACGCGGCCGCGCTTCGGCGAACGGATCCAGAGCCACCACTCCGGGCGGCTGTAGCCCGCACTACAGCAGTCCCAGCGCCTTGATGCGCTCGCCGTAGCGGCTCTCGATGCGGGCAAGCAGGGAAGCCAGCAGATAATAGACTACGGTCTGGACCGTCAGCGCACGGATCTCCGGGGCGATGGTCTGGAGGGTGCCGCCGGCCGTGTTGAGATTGATGAATGCACGGCAGCCGAAGGTGGACGGGAAGATGTAGGAGAATGCCTTCCAGAAGGGAGGAATGGCTGTCTCGGGCCAGGAGAATCCGGTCAGGAACAGACAGATCGGCGAGATGGACAGGAAGAGGACGAAGACCGTCTCCCGCCGCGTGATGAGCGCTCCCCAGGTGAAACTGAAGAAGATACAGTCCGCGATGAAGAACAGCAGCAGGACCATGACCTCCTGCCAGTCCGCCCGCTGCGGCAGGCGGAACAAATGCGGGATCAGCAGCGTCACGATGGTGCCGACCACCAGATAGACGGCCATATAGGCCGCTCCGCGCCCCAGTACGACCCGTCCCATCCCGGGGCCCTGCAGGCGCGCGGGCAGCGAGGAGTAGCTGCGGTTGCGCTCTCGCATCGTGCCTGCCAGCATCGCGGACCCGTAGAACATTGTCTGCTGGATGACGAGCATCAGCGCGGCGGAAATGAAGAAAATCGTATAGGAGAACGGCTTGTTGTAGGGAACGTTTTCATCGGAGAGCACCGGCTGCACCAGTTCATAAGCGCTCTGCGCATCGAATCCCGCCGCGGCGTAATGCTCCACCTGGATCTTGTGCATCTCGTCCAGCATCACCAGGCTCGAGGCGGTACGGAGGTTCTTGTAATACAGGAACGAAGACATGTCGCAGTAGGTGGAAATGTGTCCCTGCTCCATCCGTGCCAGGCTGGCGTCGAACTCATGCGGGATATAGACGATGCCATGGACCTTGCGCTCCTGCAGCAGCCGCTCCGCCTCGGCCATCGAGACGCAGCCGCAGTAGACCTCGCACTCCCGCGTGGCGTCCAGTGCCCGGACGAAACGGCGGCTGTAGGCTCCGTCGGAGAGATCCACGACGGCCACGGGCATCTCATCCACGGAGCCGTTGTAGTAAATCAGGTTGTAGAGCACCGGGTAGAGCAGCCCGCCCACGAAGAAGACAACCATCGCGCCGGCATCGGAGAAGATGTGCCGGAGCTCGTGTATGAAGATGCCGTACCAGTCATTCAGCCACTGGCCGGCGTAGGTTTTAGTCTCTTTCATATCTTTCATTGATATAGGCATCTTCCAGGCGCCGCATCACGATGGGCGGCAGGCCCAGGAAGAGCAGCAGGCAGACCACCTGTTGCCACCAGCCGGCGAAGCCGCTGCCAAAGATGGCTTCCTGCACATAGAAGAGGTAGTAGTGGCGGAGCGGGAAGATGGCCGGGAAGCCCTGCAGGACCGGCATCATCGCCTCGGCCGGCAGGGTGAAGCCCGCCAGCGAGAAGCCCAGCACGCTGTAGATGGCGCTCACGCTGACGGCGAGCCGCAGGTTGGGGAACAGTCCGATGATGAACATGCCGGCGGCCTGCGCCGCGGCGACCAGCAGCAGGATATCCAGGAACATCCACCAGATCGAGCCCTTGATCGGGTAATGCAGCCAATGGTAGAGCAGCAGCTCCAGGGTGATGCCCAGCACGGTGAAAATCAGGGTGTAGATCGCCATCTTGCCGGTCAGGGCCTTGACGATGGACCCGCCTGCCGTCTGCATCAGGTGGCGCGAGGTGCCGTATTTCAGTTCGGAGCCGATGGCGTACACGGTGATCAGGATCACGATCATCTCCAGCACGCCCGGCAGGATCACGCTGTTGAGATAGACCCCGTAGCTGGTGGTCGTGTTGCCGATCTGGTGGGCATCCAGCACGATGGGCTGGATGCGCGCGAGGATTTCCCGCTCATTCACGCCCCGGGCACGCAGGACCTGCCGCTGCACCGCTCCGTTGGTCAGGTTGACCATCGTCAGGATGTTGGAGTAGGACAGGGCGCCGCCCACGAAGTACAGTGAGTTGACGTAGTAGCCGATGTGCGGCTGGCGGCTGGCCTGGATATCCGCGTTGAATTCTTCGGGAATCACGATGCAGGCCGTCAGTTTCCCCCGCTGCAGATCCAGCCGCGCCGCGTGCAGGTCGTCGTAGTAGAGGACCTTGCCGAGCTGGGTGGCGTCAAGCTGCTGGCAGAAGGACCGGGAGGTGGAGCTGCGGTCGCAGTCCACGATCCCGACCGGCAGGTCGTGCGGGAGCCCGTCCTGCATGAACGTCAGGTAGAACACCGCGTTGAAAATCATCACACCCACCGAGGCCAGGATGTACAACGGGCGCTGGCGGAAGATGCGGATCTCGCGTCGCAGGACTTGATAGATTTCTTTCATCGTTATCGCTGGATCAGGATGGCGCTCATGCCGGGACGGAGCCCTTCTACGGTATAGTCCGGGCGGGCCCGCACTTCGAATGTGCGCGTATCGAACTCACCGATCTCGCGGGTGGCCTTCCAGGTGGCGTAGGACTCGCGGGCGGCGATGTAATAGACGGTGGCCCCGACCTCGCGTCCGTCCAGCGCCGGGATGGACAGGGTGATGTGCATCCCGTTCTGCATGCTGTGCAGCCGGTCTTCGCGGATGTTGAAGGTGAACCACATATCCGACAGGTCCTGGACGGTCATGATCGGGGACCCCTGCCCCACAAGCTCGCCGACCTTGGGATAACGGTCGCTGACGATGCCGTCGGCGGGCGAGACGAGCTTGATTTCTTCTTTGTAGGCGTTGACCAGCTGGACGGCGGCGTCGGCGCGCTCCACCAGGGCCACGGCGGCATCTTTATCCTCCTGCCGGGCTCCGTTCACGGCCATCGCGTACTGGGAACGGGCCGCCTTGGTCGTGGCGACGGCGGCGCGGTACTGCGCTTCGACTTCGTCGAATTTCTGGTCGGAGACGACTTTCTGCTCGTGCAGGGTGCAGATGCGCTCGTAGGATTTGCGCATCACTTCCTCGCCGACCCGGGCTTTCTGCCAGAGCTCGTAGGCTCCGACGATCTGCTCCTGCCGGGCGCCGTGCATCGCCTTGTCTTTCTGGGCCACGGCCGCCGCCTTGGCGGCCTGCGCTTCGAGGATCTTGGAGCGGATCTCCGGCGAGTCGATCAGCACCAGGGTGTCGCCCTTGTGGACGAGCTGGCCTTCGTCGGCGTAGAAGGCTTCGATGCGGCCCGGCACCTTGCCGGAAATGCGGTATTCGGTGGCTTCGGCTTCGCCCTGGATGATGACGGGCTGCGGCCGGGAGACCACGAAACCGACGAGTGAGACGATGAGCAGGATGGCGATCAGCGCTGCGACGCCGATCAGAAGGTTGTATGTTCTTTTGACCATGGTCTTGGAGGTTTAGTTTTGTTTGGAGAGATAGTTTCCTTCGGCCCGCTGGAGGCGGGTGGCGGCGAGCTGCAGCTGGGTGCCGGCATCAATGCACTCGGAGTGCGCCTGGAGCCAGGCGGTCTGGGCGGCCAGGGCGGTGTCCATCGTGATCACACCGGCCTCGAAGCCCACCGTCGCGGCACGCAGGTTCTCTTCGGCGGCAGCCAGATGGGACGAAGCCGTCTCCAGTTGGGCCCGGGACTCTCCGAGCAGTTTGCGCTGCTGGCTCACCTGGAGGGTGATCAGTTCGCGGGCATCCTGCAGTTTGCTTTCGTAGAGACTCACCTCCGCACGGGCCTTGCGGTATTTGTTGGCGCTCTCCATCCCGTGGAAAATCGGCACGCTGACCAGGACGCCGGCGCTGAAAGAGCCGCCGTTCCAACTGTTGCTGAATCCGTTGTAGAGGTTCGGATTGCTGATCAGGTAGCCCGCCGTCAGCACCACCTTCGGCATCATGTCGGACCGGGCGATCTTGGCCTTGCGGTCATAGATCCGGGAGGCCAGTTCGAGGCTGCGCGTCTCGGGACGGTCCTCGAAGACGCGGTCCAGGCTCTTGGTGCCGCCCGCGACCGGCTGGGGGATGAGGTCGATCTGTTCGTCTGCGAGCGTGACCGGGCTGTCGAGCGGCAGGCCGATACGCTTGCAGAGCAACATCTTCGAAAGCGTCAGGCCGTTGTCCGCCTTGGTGCGGAGCATCTCCGCTTCATTGACCTTGACGCGGATCTGCAGGGCGTCCGATTCGGTCATCACACCGGCCGTCACGGATTTCTGCACATCCGCCTCCAGCGTATGCAGGAGGTCGGCGTAGGCATCGGCGAGTTTCTTCTTCGCGGCGATGGAGACGATCTGCCAGTAGGCTTCGTCAACATCCACGATCACATCGGCGTAGGCCTGGTCGTAACGGGCCGATTCCAGCTCGCGGGCCAGTTGCGCCATCTGATTGGAATAGACGATCTTGCCGCCCACGAAGACAGGTTGCTGAAGCGTCACGGCAGCGGCGTAGAGGTTGTGGTTGTCGAGATGCAGGGCGTCGTCGATTTCCTTGCCGATGGCATTGACCGGTCCTGCGATCTGCGGCGCCTTCAACTGGCTCAGGTCGGCTTCGTCCAGCATTCCGAAGACGGTCTTCCACATCGGGCTGAGCGCATATTCGAGCATCAGGAGCGGGTCGTTCTTGATGGTCTCTTCGAGCTGGGAGCGCATCGCCTGCGCGCTCTGCCCGATCTGCGCGGTCGCATCGGCGTAAGCCTGGTCCAGGATGGCCTGGGTCCGGTCGCCGATGGTCTGCAACGCCTCCGAACGGCTGTCGCTGATCAGCGAGAGGTTGCGGCTGTTATACATATAAGTACCCGTGGCGCTGATGTTCGGGAAATAGTTGGCC
Organism: Bacteroidales bacterium; assembly: GCA_017454905.1. Classification (GTDB taxonomy): domain Bacteria; phylum Bacteroidota; class Bacteroidia; order Bacteroidales; family UBA932; genus Cryptobacteroides. The sequence continues at coordinate 44,937 of JAFTCB010000052.1, read as the reverse complement.
AGCGCGATTTTCTTGTCATAGTCTGCCATCTCGACAGCAATGCGCGCCTGGTCCAGCGCCTGGGAGGAACGGACGGCGCGGTCCCGGCACTCTTCGAGCGTCAGGACGGTCTGGGCCGTCAGCGGGATCTGCACGGCGGCCAGCAGCAACGCGGCACAATAGAATGTCTTCTTCATAGCATGCGACATTTTTTCAGTTTTCTTCATTTCTTTGCGGCTGCAAAGGTAGGACCAAAAACAGGCAGTAAAAATGTCTAAATGCACCCTTTAATTGTATTTTGGTCGAATAATTAGGCGTAAATACAATTATTGTCGCGATTTGGTGTATCTTTGTCCCCCGACAGAACATCTACTAAAATGCAACAAGCTCTCCAAAACATCGGAATCCAGGACATCCTGAAGCTCTCTTCTTTCGCGGACGAGTCCGTGCTCGGCAATGATTTCATCCTCGGCGAGACGACGGGCATTCGCGCCATCCAGGACAGCCGGCTGCTGGAACTGCTCCGGTACCCGGTCCGCTTCGACGGCTATATTCTGTTCTTCTTGAAGAAAGGCCGTTTCCAGATCGATTTCAACCTTTCCTCTTACGAAGTCAGCGAGCATTCCCTGCTCGTCTCCGTGCCGGGCAACATCATCAAGCTCTCTTCTCCGCTGGAGGAGAGCCTGAAGGAGATCGACCTTGTCTTCATCTTCTTCTCCAAGCAGTTTCTATCCGGCCTGCATCTGGATTTCAACCGCGTGTTCCAGGAGAGCGTGCGCCTTCTGGAGACGCCCTGCATCACGCTCAGCGATGAGCAGCTGACGCTGGCGGAATCCTATTTCCGGCTCGCCAGACAGATCCTGGCATCCAACCACCGCAACAAGCAGGAGATCATCCGCGGGTTGCTTTCTTCGCTGAGCTATATGACGGAGGATGTCTGGACGGAACAGTTGCAGCACCGAGCCGCCCTTCGGGAGGAGAACACCTCCCGCGCCAACCAGATCTTCGACCGCTTCATGCAACTCGTCACGGAGTACCACAACGAGCAGCACAGCATGAGCTTCTACGCCAACAAGATGAGCCTGACGCCCAAATACCTTTCCCGCATCGTCAAGGAGGCCTCCGGCCGCAGCGGTCCGGAATGGATCGACGCCTATGTGGTCCTGGAAGCCCAAAACCTGCTGCGCTATTCGGATGAGACCATCAAGGAAATCGTCTACAAACTGAATTTCCCGAATTCGAGCTCCTTCAACAAATTCTTCCGCCTGCATACCGGGATATCCCCGTCGGAGTACCGCCGGGAGCGGAAACAAACAGCGCCGGACGCATAGAAAAGCGGGCTGCCGTGCATGTACGGCAGCCCGCTTTTCCCGTCAGGGAGAGCTTATTTCAGCTCTTTGAGCGCGGTCTCGATCTGGCGGGCGAGGGTCTGCCAGTGGGCCTGCGTGGCCGCGTCGGAGAATTTCGCCTTGGCGGCGCGCTTCTGGATGTCCGCCAGCTGGCCGGCCAGCAGGTTGCGTCCGTCGGCGGTGCGCGCTGCGTCGCTGCCGATCACGGACAGGGCCGCCGTGACGTAGCGGCGCTGCAGGTAGCGGCGGTAGCTGTCCACCTTGCCGCCCTTGCCGAGTTCGGTGAAAATCATCCCTTCGAGGTCAGAGAGGTACTCTTCGGGCTTGTAGCTGGAGGCGTCATATTCGGCGAACTGCTGCAGGCGGTTGAGCTTCTGGATGCTGAGCAGGTTGGAGGCGCTCACCACGTTGTTGACAAGGTTGTAGAGGTAGTTGTCGGGGGTGTCGGTGATGTCCCAGATGTAGGGGACCTCCACCAGCCAGGAGGGCTTTTTGAAGAGGTTCTCGTTCAGGAAGTCCAACGCCGCCTTCTGGCGCTTCTTCGGCACGGGGGCGTATTTGGTGAGGTCCGGCTGCTCGATGCTGTGGTTGGTGATAAAGCGGCCGCCGATGTTGGCGGAGACGTGGCCCAGGTAGCGGTTGTACTGCCCGACGAGGGCTTCGTACATCCGGCTGACGGTGGTGAACATGTCGGCTTCTTCGGCGTTCCAGGCCGGGATCTCCGTGATGGTGCGCTTGAGGTTGCGGATGCCGTAGTTGCTGGCGGCGACAGCGTCGTCGCCCAGGTCCTCGGTCAGCGCGCGCGGGTCACCGTCGCGGCCTTCGCCGCCGAACCACAGGCGCGGGTTCTGTGCGAGGCGTTCGATGATGATCTTGTTCCAGTAGAGGTGGTCTTCCTTGGCAGTTTTGAAGTAGGTGGGCTTGTAGCCGTATTCGATGGCCCATTTGTCGTAGTCATTGATGCGCGGGTAGAGGCCGGCCTTGCCGATACCGTCCTCGGGCTGGGCGACGTAGTTGAAGCGGGCGTAGTCCATGATGGAGACGGTGTGGCCATGGGCTTCGACCCACTCCTTGTCGCGGAGTTTCTCGACCGGGGTCTGGGAGCTGGAGCCCATGTTGTGGCGCAGGCCCAGGGTGTGGCCAACTTCGTGGGAAGAGACGAAGCGGATGAGGTCGCCCATCAGTTCGTCGTCGTATTTGATCTTGCGGGCACGCTCGTCCACGGCGCCGGCCTGGACCTGGTACCAGTCGTGCACGAGGGTCATCACATTGTGGTACCAGCCGATGTGGCTCTCGAGGATCTCGCCGGAGCGCGGGTCATGCACGTTAGGGCCGTAGGCGTTTGCGATCGGGGAAGCGAGGTAGCGGATCACGGAGAAACGGGCGTCCTCGAGGCTCATGTCCGGGTTGTCCTCCGGCCATTCCTCGGCGTGGATGGCGTTCTTCCAGCCGGCCTGCTCGAAGGCCGCCTGCCAGTCGTTGACGCCGGCGATGAGGTATTTGCGCCACTGTTTCGGCGTAGCCGGGTCGATGTAGTAGACGATGGGCTTGACGGGCTCCACAAGTTCGCCGCGCTTCTGGCGCTCGACATCCTCCGGCCGGGCTTCCAGGCGCCAGCGGGTGATGAAGCGGATGTCCTTGACGCCCTGCTGGTCGTCGGAGAACTCGCTGTAGCCGCCGGCGAAATAGCCCACGCGCGGGTCGAACCAGCGCTGCTGCATCGGGGTCTCCGGGAGCAGGAGGATGGAGGTGTTGAGCACCACCGTCACGGTGCCGGCTTCGCGGCCGGCGGGCAGGTTGCGGGTGGCCTGCTGGGGACCGCCCTGGCCCGGCATGCCGGTGGGAGCGTTGTAGTTGTAGGTCTTGGTGACCGTCACCTCGGTGTTGATCGGGTAGGTGCGGATGCTGTTCAGGAAGGAGGCGTCGCCCTTGAGGCCGCCCAGGTTGTACTGGCGCTTGGTGCGGGCGTCCAGGGAGAATATCTGCGTGTCGCCCTCGAAGAGGCTGTTGGCCTTGATGCGGGTCGTGCCGGCGGTGCCGCCTTTTTCGGGCTTGAAGGAGGCCACGATCGGGTTTTCGGAGCTGACCTTGACGGCTTTGCTGATGACCTGGTCGGCGTCCGCCTGGATGTCGATCACGTCGGCGCGCAGCAGGAGGTTGCCGTTGGGGGCTTTTTCCCAATAGATCATCGCTTCGCCCACCTCTTCGCCGCCGTAGGTGCCGGCGCCGGTGGTGTTGCTCACGAAGCGGGTGACCGCGAGCATCCGGCGGCCGAGCAGGCTGTCGGGGACCTCGAGGTACCAGTCGTTCTCATGCTGGCCGACGCCCATCAGGCCGGAGGCCATGGAGACTTCGACGGGTTTTTCTTTGTTGTCGGAAGGGGTGTCGGCGGGGGCGGGCTTGCGGCCCTGGGCACCTGCGAGCATGGTGGCGCCCAGCAGGATGACCGCGATAAATGCGAATTTCTGCGTCATAACCTTGAATTTGGGTAATACGATGTGCAAGATACGCATTTTTCCCGGTTTCCGTCAAAATCTTGCAATTATTGACCATCGCGCGCAGGGGCTCTTGCGCGGGCGGGATTCTGTGGCTAACTTGCATCAGCCAATCCGTATTGTATGAAAAAACATCTCTTCCTTTTCTGTGCGCTGGCGCTGGCGGCCTGTACGGCCAAGGCGCCCGATAGTCCCGTCCTCTCCATCGAGGGAGGTCTTGTCCAGGGTGTCCCGGCCGAGCTGCCGGGCGTCACCGTTTTCCGCGGCATCCCGTATGCCGCACCGCCCATCGGGGAGAACCGCTGGCGTGCCCCGCAGCCCGTCGTGCCCTGGGAAGGGGTGCGCGTCTGCGACAAATTCGGCCATCCGGCTTTCCAGGCCGCCCATTATCCCGGCGGCTACACCACCGAGTGGGGCTATGGTGACGAGGCTCCGTACAGCGAGGATTGCCTCTATCTGAATGTCTGGACCAAGGCGCCCGGGCAGGTGGACAAGAAACTGCCGGTGGCCGTGTGGATCTTCGGCGGCGGCCTGCGCGAGGGCTGGGGCAGCGAGCCGGAGTTCGACGGCAAGGAGTGGGCCGGCAAGGATGTCGTGCTCGTGTCGTTCAACTACCGCGTGGGGCCATTCGGCTTCTTCGCCCATCCCGCCCTCTCGGCGGAGGATCCCGAGCATGCCACGGGCAACTGGGGCACGCTCGACCAGATCGCCGTCCTGCAGTGGGTCAAGCGCAATATCGCCCAGTTCGGCGGCGATCCTGACAATGTGATGATTTTCGGGCAGAGCGCCGGATCGCGCAGCGTCAAGTTCCTGAGCGCTTCGCCGCTGACCAAGGGCCTGTTCAACAAGGCCGTGATCATGAGCGGCAGCGGGCTGGTGGATCCTTCGAAGCCCGCGAAGCCGATGTTCCCCGGCGGGCCGGTGATGCCCGCCCAGAAGATGACCACGCTCGCGGAGGCGGAGCAGTCCATCCAGGCCGTGACCGACTGGGCCAACATGAAGGACCTGCAGTCCCTGCGCCGGGCCTCGACGGAGACGATTTTCGCCCTCGGCAACATCTACACCGCCGTGACCGGCAAGCGCAGCGTGCTGTCCGCTTCTCCAATCTCCCCGTATATCGACGGCTATGTGCTGAACGAGTCGTTCGACGAGGCCTGCCTCGACGGCACCTTGGCCCAGGTCCCGTATATGATCGGCTATACGCTGAATGATGCGGGCAACATGGGGGATCAGATCCGCGATTTCTGCCTCAACCGCGAGCAGATGGGCGGCCGCGCGTATGCGTATCAGTTCGCCCGTCCGCTGCCGACCGACGGCCGGCCGAACGTGCTGCAGGGGGCTTTCCATTCTTCCGACCTGTGGTATGTGTTCAAGTCGCTGGAGCATTGCTGGCGGCCCTGGACCCCGGGCGACTGGGATCTCTCGGAGCGGATGCTGACCGCGTGGTCGAATTTCGCGAAGTACGGCAATCCGAACGGACCGGACGGCGGCGAATGGACGCCTTATACCGCTGCGAAGCCGGAGTTCATGGTCTTCAAGCTGGATGAGGTCGAAGAGGATGCCTCTGCGATGGGCGAGCCGCTCGTCGCCCCGCGTCCGGAGTTCCGCAGACCATAAGGGGTGGCGGCCGCGAAGGGTGAGTGCTGTGAAGGGTGGTTGCTGTGAAGAGTGGTTGCTGTGAAGAGTGGTTGCTGTGAAGAGTCGCGGGCCCGCCTTTGCGTGACACGCAAATAATTAATTCTTAATGAATTGTGAAATCTCGGGTACCCAAAAAAGACACCCGAGATTTCGGTTTTTATTGATATTCAACAACTTGCTTGTCACGTCATCCGCTGCTCTCTTTTTTGGGTGAAACGACGCTACCCCCTCGAAAATGGGTTGCTGCTATGGGAGGGTCGGCCGGGCGGAGGAGTGCGGCGGGTTTTTGCTATCTTTGCAGTCGATGAGACCGTTTCCCGATTTGCCTATACTGGAGATCGCCGACGCCGTGAACCGGGCGCTGGCGGAGTCTCCGTGTCTGGTGGTGACGGCGCCGCCGGGGGCGGGTAAGTCGACGATCCTGCCGCTGACGGTATTAGAATCTCGTACCGGAGCCCGGATACTTCGGAGCGAAGCGACCGAGGGGGTCGCGGGGGAACCATCCCCCGCTGAACTACAGTTCCAGGAGCAAAATCACAAGGTTTTGCTCCTGGAGCCGCGGAGGCTGGCGGCGCGGCAGATCGCGGAGCGGATGGCCGCGCTGCTGGGGGAACCGGTGGGACGGACCGTGGGATATCGTATCCGTTTCGAGAGCCGCGTGAGCGCGGCGACGCGGATCGAGGTGCTCACCGAGGGCATCCTCACCCGGATGTTGGTGGACGATCCTGCGCTGGAAGGCGTCAGCACCGTCATTTTTGATGAATTTCACGAGCGGAGCCTGCAGAGCGATGTGGCTCTGGCGCTCACGCGCGAAGCGCAGCAGATCCTGCGCCCGGACCTGCGCATCCTGCTGATGTCCGCCACCATCGATACCGACGCCCTTTGCCGGGCACTGCAGGCCCCGCTCATCGAGTGCGCCGGGCGGATGTTCCCGGTCGAGGTCAGGCATACGCCAGAGGAGGCTTCGGAGCACGACGTGGCGGAACGCGTCGCGCATTGGGTGCGGGTCGCGCTGCGGGAGCACGACGGGGATGTCCTCGCGTTCCTGCCCGGCGAGGCGGAGATCCGGCGCTGCGCGGAGCTGCTGGAAGGGCTTGCCGCGGCACCGCTTGAGTCGGAAAGAGACGGGAAGGGCGCTTCCGGGCGGATTTCCCTTTATCCCTTGTACGGCATGCTGCCTCCGGAGCAGCAGCGGGCGGCCATCGCGCCGAGTCCGGCCGGGCAGCGCAAGGTCGTGCTGGCTACGCCCATCGCCGAGACATCCCTGACCATCGAAGGGGTGCGTGTGGTGGTGGACGGCGGCTTTTGCCGGAGGCTGGTCTTCGATCCGCAGAATGCCCTGAGCCGGCTGGAGACCGTGCGCATCAGCCGCGACATGGCCGACCAGCGGAGCGGCCGGGCGGGACGGGTGGCCCCGGGGGTGTGTTACCGGCTCTGGAGCCTCGCAACCGAGGCCCGGATGGCTGCAACGCGTGTCCCCGAGATCCTGGAGGCCGACCTGGCCGGGACGGTGCTGGATGCCGCAGCATGGGGCGAGAGCCGGATCGAAAGGCTCGCCTGGCTGACACCGCCGCCGGCAGCGCATGTCGCCCAGGCGCGTTCGCTGCTGGAACTGCTCGGCGCCGTGGATACGGAAGGACGCATTACCCCGCATGGCCGCCGGCTCGTCGCCCTGCCCTGCCATCCGCGCATCGCGCAGATGCTGCTAAAAAGTCAGCTGGCGGCCGAGATCGCAGCCCTGCTGGAAGAACGTGATCCGCTGGCCGCGGTAGAGGGCGACGCTTCCTTGACCACGCGGCTGGAGGCCCTGCACCGGGGCGGCGGCCGCTGGGCGCGGATCCGGCAAATGGCGGAGCAATACCGGCAGCTCGCCGCCCGGCATTCCGGATCTGCGACCGACCCGGCCTCCGCCAGGGGCGGAAACGACCCCCAGAGCCCCCGGCAGGAGCCCGGTGCAGCCGCGGACCCCTACGCCGTCGGGCGGCTGCTCGCGCAGGCCTACCCCGAGCGCGTGGCCAAGGCGCGGAGCGACGGCCCCGGGCGTTTCCAGCTCGCGACGGGCGAGCTGGCGGCAGTGGACCCGGGCGATGCGCTGGCCGCCTGCGAATGGCTGGCCGTCGCCGGCGTCGGGCTGCGTCCGGGCGGCGTGGGACGCATCTTCCTGGCCGCGCCCGTGGATCCGGAAGACCTGCCGGAACTGATCCGGACCCGCGACCACGTGGCCTGGGACAGCAAGGCGGGCGCGGCCGTGGCGCAGCGCGAACGGCGCATCGGCGGCCTGCTGGTGGACGCCCGGCCGCTCTCGGAAGGCGTCCGGGAGCCGCTGACGCGCGTCATCTGCGAGGCGGCGCAGAAGGAAGGAACGGCGATGCTGGACTTCAACGACGAAGTCGGGAACCTGCAGCGCAGGGTGGCCTCCGTGGCCGCCTGGCACCCCGAGCTCGGCCTGCCCGACCTCTCCACAGAAGCCGTGCTGAAAACGGCCCCGCAATGGCTCCCGCCCTTCATCGGCAACGCCACCAACGCCACCCAACTCAAGAAAATCGACCTCTGCACGGCCCTGTGGACCCTGCTCGACTATGCGCAGCAGCAGGCGGTGGAGCGCCTTGCGCCCACGCACATCGCCGTGCCCACCGGCAGCCGCATTCGCCTGGAGTACCGCCAGGGCGCCGAGGCACCCGTGCTGCGCGTGCGCCTGCAGGAGTGCTTCGGGCTCGTGGACACCCCGCGCGTGGATGACGGCCGCCGGCCCGTGCTGATGGAGCTGCTCTCGCCGGGCTACAAGCCTGTCCAGCTCACCTCCGACCTGCGGAGCTTCTGGAGCGGGACCTACTTCGAAGTGCGCAAGGAACTGCGCCGCCGCTATCCCCGCCACGCCTGGCCGGACGACCCGCTCGAAGCGGAGGCGGTGCGGGGCGTGAAAAAAAACAGATGATTCCTGCTAACATTGCGGGATGGCTCCCGTCTTGAGATTGAATGAATCCTGAAGAATTCTCACAGCTGTACCTCCCGCTCGCTGACGGCCTGTACCGCGTGGCCTTCCGCCTGTTGGGTTCGCAGGCGGAGGCGGAGGATGCCGTCCAGGATCTGTTCATCAAGCTATGGATCGGACGGGACAGCCTGGAAGGCGTGCGAAGCCCGGCGGCGTGGAGCCTCACCCTGCTGCGCAACCTGTGCATCGACAGGCTTCGCGTCCGGGGCGGGACACGGCCGGAGGCCGTCCCCGACGACCTGCCGGAACCGCCCCCGCCGGAGCGGCCGGAGCATTTCGACCGGGCCCTGCAGGCAGTCCACCGCCTCTCCGGACGGGAACGGCAGCTGCTGCGCTTCCGCCTGGCGGAAGGGCTCTCCTACGAAGAAATCGCCCGCCGGACCGGGCAGTCTCCCCGGGCCCTGCGCGTGGCTTTCCACCGGATCAAGGACAAACTCAAAAGACAGATATGATGCAACTGAAAGATATTCAACAGCTTTCCGAAGAGGACCTGCGCCGCCTCGCGCAGGATCCGCAGATTCCCGTCCCGGACAGCCTGGCCGCCCGGCTGGAAGAGACCGTCTGCGCCGCTGCGCTTGCGCAGGGCGGGGCGGAGGCGCTGCCGGAAGGCCCCCGGCCGGAGGGACGCAGACTCCGCTGGCTGTGGGGGGCCGTGCCCGCCGTCGCCCTGGCCTCGCTGGCCATCCTGCTCCAGGTCAACCGGCCCCGGAGCCTTCCGCCCGACGCACCCGAAGAGGCCGTCCTGGCCTATGCCGCGCTGGAGCGCGCTTTCGACGCGTTCGGCGAAGCCGCCACAAACGGCTACAAGACCTTTTCAAACCAGTAACCCCTTATCCCCATGAAACGCATTCTGATGGCACTCTGCTGCCTTCTCCTGGCCCTGCCCGCCTTCAGTCAGGACCCCCTGACCCCCCAGGAATGGGAAAGCATCCCCGCCCCGGTCCGGACGAAGCTGAAAGCCTACCTGAACGGCAGGACGCGCGTCCCTTTCAGCATGGACCGCGACGGCCATCTGATGGTGGAAGATGGCTCGCACTACTATTACGAGAACAACGTCTTTATGCAGGTGCCCCGGGACCGGAAGGGCCAGGAAGACGGGAACTATGTCTATAACCGCTGGAACGACATGACCGACATCAAATCCGTCTATATCTCCCCCGACCTCTACGAGATGGTCGGCACCCTGCCCAGGATCAGCGTCCGGGGCAAGAGCGTCGATCTCTCCTCCGTCATCCGGGAGTTCAAGGGCCTGTATCTACTGGATTTCCCGCGCACCCGCTCCAAGGAGCCGGAAGTCCGCTACTGCCGCAACACCACGTCCGACGGGCTCCGGAAGGACATCCGGGACTTCCTGGACAAGGAGCACTACACGACCCTGATGGATATGCGTAAAGACGGGCAATACACCCGCCTGTATATGGTGGCGGACGCGGACAAGGTCACCGGCTTCGTGCTGGTGGAGCTGGACGACTCCTTCGACTACGGGCGATTCATCTGCCTGGAGGGGACGATGCCGCGGGACAAATTTGAAAACATGATGAAGGAGATCACCCGATGAAAAAGCTTACCCTGCTCCTGCTGGCGGCCGTGCTGGGCGCCGCTTCGCTCCATGCCCAGGTCGTGGTGATGGACTACAACCTGTTTGAGAACAACCGCAACATCCGCGTCAAGCTGTCCCTGCAGGATGCGAAGAGCGCGGAGCCGCTGTCCTTCGCCACGGTCTATCTCAACCGCCAGGGCGACACGACCATCACCCATTTCGCCCTGTCCGACCAGAAGGGCGCCGTGGAGATCCCCGACGTGCCCGTGGGCCGCTACCGGCTCAACGTAGAGATGATCGGCTACACGCCCTTCGCCAAGGACTACACCTTCCGCAATTACGAAGAGAACCTGGGCGTGATCAAGCTGGAGGAGAATCCGGAGATCATCGACGCCGCGACCATCACCACCGTGGGCAACGCCATCGAGGTCCGGCAGGACACGCTCATCTACAACGCGGCGGCCTTCCATGTGGGCGACAACGCCATGCTGGAGGACTTGATCAAGAAGATGCCGGGCATGGAAGTCGGCGACGACGGCACGGTCAAGGTGAACGGCGAGGCCGTGGACAAGATCACCGTGGGCGGCAAGACCTTCTTCTTCAACGACCCCACGGCGGCACTGAAGAACCTCCCGGCCAAGATCGTGGACAAGATCAAGGTGGTCGATCAGGAGAAGAAGGACGCCGCCTTCTCCGGCATCGCCGCGCAGGACAGCCGCGAGAAGGTGATGGACCTGCAGCTCAAGGAAGAATACAAGCAGGGCTGGTTCGGCAACGCCAAGCTCGCCGGCGGCTACCGCCAGGGGCGCGACGAGGGCGGGCTCAGCGACGACCGCCACGCCCTCTGGGGAGGCAACGTGCTGCTGAGCGGCTACAACGAGACCGACCAGCTGACCCTGCTCGCCAACGGACAGAACGCGGCCGAGCCGGGAAGCGGTTCCGTCATCCTGGTCGGACGCAACGCGGACGACCTCGAAGACCTGGACATTTCCTCGCTGTTCGGCGGCCTGAGCACGTCGGCGATGGCCGGCGCCAACCTCAACTCCGACCGCATCAAGGGGATGGAGACCACTGCCAGCGTCAGCTACAACTTCACCGACCGGGTCTCCGGCCAGCGCACCGCACGCCAGTCGGCGCTGGTGGGCGAGGACCCGCTGTTCACGGACGGCCTCACGGAGGGGACCAGCCGCACCCACCGGGCCGGCGTCAACTTCGAGCTGGAGAAGAAGGACACCCGGAAATACAACTTCGTCTTCACGCCTTCGTTCACGTTCAGCGGCGGCAGCTCCACCTCGCACAACAGCTCCGCCACCACGGACGCCGCGGGCACGGAAATCAACGGCACCGACGCCGCCACCTCCGCCGATTCGCGCAGCTGGCGGACGAACGGCCGCATCTCCGGCGGCATCAAGGACATGGGCAGGGAACGGCGCAACATGACCCTCACCTTCAACTACAACTTCCAGCAGAGCCAGGGCAGCAGCCGCGAAGATTCCCGGACCTGGTACGGGACGGCCGTCACCCCGCGCAACCTGCACTACGACAACGCCGGCGGCGGCCGGATGGTCTCCAGCACGCTGAGCTACATCGAGCCCGTCGGGAAATACTGGGGCGTATCCGCGCAGTTCTCCCCGATGTGGCAGCAGCGCAGCAGCGGCAAGGCGGCCTTCAACGCCGACGGCTCCGCCAACGACTACTACTCCTCCACTTCGCGGAGCGACTACCTCCTGCTCCGCGAACGGCTCCAGATGCAGTGGCGCAAGGAGAACAACCAGGTCTTCTTCGGCCTGCAGCACGACCAGACGCGCAACGAAGTCCGCTCCCGCTCGCTGGGACGCGACACCGAGAGCGGTATCGGCGAGTGGATGCACGACTGGTCGCCGTATGTGTCCGTCCGCTTCAACGGCAAGAACGGCCACAGCATCTATGCCTCCTACCAGGGCAACTCCAACCAGGTGTCCGGAGCCCGGATCCTGCCGGTGCTGGACATCTCCAACCCCCTCCAGATCTCCACCGGCAACGTCTGGCTCCGCCCCACCTACAGCCACTCGGCCTACATCGACTGGAGCTACAACAACCGGAAGACCCTCTCCTACATCAGCATCGACCTCGACTGGTCGATGACCCAGCGCGGCATCCAGAGCGCCTCCTGGTTCGACGCGGACGGCATCCGCTATTCCGTGCCCGTCAACACCCGGCGGCCGTCCAGCACCTGGCGCGGCTACCTCACCTGGCGCCAGCCGGTCGGCGCGAAGAAACGGATCACCCTGGGAGCCACCCTCAACGGGAACTTTGCCACGGGCACCGGCTACCAGGCCACAGCCCGGCGTGCCGGCATGGACCTGCTGACCTTCGACTACAACGCCTTCATGGCGGACTTCTGGGGCGACGCTTCCGGCAGCCGCTTCTACAGCGGGCAGAGCGGATTCGCGGAGAGCCGCACCACGCAGTCCAATCTCAGCGGCTCCCTGCACCTCGGCTACCGGCTGGACCGTTTCTCCGTCGAACTCAGTTCCCGCGCTGCCAATACGCGCAGCCGCTACAGCCTGGATCCCTCGGCCAACACGGATTACTGGCAATTCTCCCATTATCTGGACCTGCTCTATGAGACCCTGCACGGCTGGGAGTTCAAGTCAGATCTGTACTACTACCATTTCAAGGGATACACAGACGGATTCAACGATCCCTATTGCATGTGGAACATCTCCGTCAGCAAGAACATCAAGGCCTTCACGCTGAGTCTCGGGATCTCCGACCTGCTCAACCAGCAGCGCTCCCAGCAGCGCTCGGTCAGTGCGGAGTATGTCGAAGACAGCATCTACCTCGTGATGGGCCGCTACGCGATGTTCTCCGTGAAGTGGAACTTCGGCAAGATGAACCCCGCCAAGAACGCCCGGGTCCAGAACGCCATGTTCAACATGATGTAATTATTCGTATCTTTGCGGAGATATGTATTACGTCTCCAAAAAGATCCGGATCGCCGCGAGCCACCGGCTCGAGGTGGATTATCCCACGAAGTGCGCCCGGCCCCACGGGCACAACTACGAGATCGAGGTCTTCTGCAAGGCCCCGGAGCTCGACGCGAACGGGATGGTGGTGGATTTCAAGACCATCAAGGAGCGCGTGACCGACCGCCTGGACCACCGCAACCTCAACGAGGTCCTGCCGTTCAATCCCACGGCGGAGAACCTCGCGCGCTGGATCTGCGAACAGATCCCCTGCTGCTACAAGGTCATCGTCAAGGAGACGGAAGACAACACCGCAACCTACGAAGTATGATCACAGAAGAACAGGCCAGGCAGCATATCCGCGAACTGCTCGAGTTCATCGGCGAAGACCCTTCCCGCACGGGCTTGCTGGACACCCCGGACCGGATGGTCCGGATGTTCCGCGAGATGTTCCGCGGCTACGACCCGGCGCAAGCGCCGGTCGTGACCACCTTCCCCAACGGGCAGGACGGCATCATCTACGACGACATGGTCGTGGACACGGGTCCTTTCTACTCCGTGTGCGAGCACCACTGCCGGACTTTCTTCGGCGACTACTGGTTCGCCTATCTGCCCAATCCCAAGGGCCGGATCCTGGGGCTTTCGAAGATCGGCCGCGTCGTGGATTATTGTGCCGCGAGGCTGCAGGTCCAGGAGCGGCTGGTGCACGATGTGGTGGAGATGCTGACCGAGGCGCTCGGGACGGAGAATCCGCCGCGCGGGATGGCGCTGATGATGCGTGGCCGGCACATGTGCAAGGAGAGCCGCGGGGTGCGCAAGAGCGGGGTGATGACCTCCACCTACCTCACCGGTTCGTTCCGTACCAATGCGCAGACGCGCAATGAGTTCCTTTCCTACATCGACAAGTTCCATGTTTAAGGTCAAGAAGACGATGGTGGTGTCCGCCAGCCACCACATCTCTTTCGCCGGCGGCACGCAGACGGAGCCGGACCACGGGCACAACTGGAAGATCACCGTGTACTGTGCATCCGAAGAGCTGGACGCCGACGGGATGGTGGTGGATTTCTGTGAGATCGAGCGGCGCATCTGCGGCGCGCTCGACCACCGGGACCTCAACGAAGTCCTCCCCTTCAACCCCACCACTGAGCAGCTCGCCCGCTGGATCTGCGAACAGATCCCGCAATGCTACAAAGTCGAGGTAGAAGAATCCCCCGGAAACGAGGCCTCCTACGAACGATGAAAGTGGCGGTTATCGGAGGCGGGGCTGCCGGGTGCTTTTGCGCCGTCGGCTTGAAGCGCCGGCAGCCGGACGCGGAGGTGACGCTTTTCGAGGCGGGACCGAAGCTGCTTGCCAAGGTGGCCGTCACGGGCGGTGGCCGGTGCAATCTCACCAACAGTTTCCGTGACGTAGCGCTGACCGGGCAGGAACCCGGGAAAATGCGTCTGGCCGAGGTGTATCCACGCGGGGAGCAGTTGATGCGCCGGGCGCTGCGGGTGCTCAGCCCCGCCGATACACAGCGCTGGTGGGAGGCGGAGGGTGTGCGGCTTACCACGCAGGAGGACCAGTGTGTCTTCCCGGTGAGCCAGGACGCGATGCAGATTGTCCGGACGCTGGAGCGCGGGCTGCGCGAAACGGGGGTGCAGGTGTGCCTGCGTGCCCCGGTGGAACGGATCGAGGCGCTGGCGGAGGGCGGCTTCCGGGTGGGGATTCCCGGTCAAGCCGGGAATGACGGAAAGGGGGACGGGGAGGACTTCGATAAGGTCGTCGTCTGCGTAGGCGGCTGTTCGCAGCAGAAACTGCAGCAACTCCTGCCGGAAGGTGTCGAAGTGACGCCCTGCGTGCCGTCGCTTTTCACCCTGAAGATTCCGGATGCGGGCCTGCGCGCCTTGATGGGGACCGTGGTGGAACAGGCGGCGCTGTCCCTCGCAGGAACGAATTTCCGCGCACGCGGCACCCTGCTGCTGACCGACTGGGGCGTAAGCGGGCCCGCAACGCTGCGCCTGAGTTCTTACGCCGCCCGCCACCTGGCGGAAAACGGCTATAGCGGCTCTCTGCTCATCAACTGGCTGGATGCTGCCGAACCGGAGGTCCGGAAATGGATCTCCGCCCAGGCCGCGGCGAATCCGCGTAAAATGGCCGCCAGCACACCGCCGGAAGGGATTACGGCCCGGTTGTGGCAACATCTGCTGGGGCGCTCCGCGCTCCGGGAGGACCTGCGCTGGGCGGAACTCGGCAGCAAGGGCGCTGCCCGGCTGGCCGCAACCTTGACGGCCGACGCCTATCCGGTTGCCGGCCGCGCCCGCTTCAAAGAGGAATTCGTGACCTGTGGCGGCGTGGCGCTCTCCGGGGTCAATATCAACACCTTGGAATCCAAACTTTTCCCCGGGCTCTTCTTCGCCGGGGAGGCGCTGGACGTGGATGCTGTCACGGGAGGCTTTAACCTCCAGGCCGCCTGGTCCACCGCCGCGGTCGTCGCCGCCTCCCTCTCAGGCTCGACAGGAGGCACGGCCGCGTATTCATCCCGGGGCCTTGGGTCTATGCCAGGAAGTTGGTGATGAAGATGATGAGGATGGCGAGGGGGGCGAGGTAGCGCAGCAAGAACCAGAAGGCGCCGAAGACGGCGGTGTTGAAGCGGGCGGTGCCGCCGCAGGTGAATTCGTCGCGCACGGCGGTTTTGTCCATCTTCCAGCCCACGAAGATCACGAACAGGAGCCCGCCGAAGGTCATCAGGAAGTTGGAGGTCAGCCTGTCGCAGAAGTTGAAGATCGTCAGGCCGAAAATGTGCGTCCCGGACAACGGTCCGAAGGAGAGCGAGCAGAGCGCCCCCAGGATCCAACACCCCAGGAAGATCAGGACCGTGGCTTTGTGCCGCGACAGCCCCCGCTGCTCCACCAGGTAGGCGACCCCTACTTCATACATCGAGATCGCGGAAGTGAACGCCGCGAACACGATCGTGACAAAGAAGAGGACAGCCACAAGGCCGCTCAGCCAGGGTGCCGAAGCACCCATCTTGGCGAAAATGTACGGCAGCGTCTCGAAGATCAGCCCGGGTCCGGCGCCCGGCTCGATCCCCGCGGCGAACACCGCAGGCATGATGGCGAAGCCGGCAATCAACGCGAACAGCAGGTCGAATCCCACCGTTCCGAGACCCGTCACCAGGATGTTCTCATCCCGCCGGATATAGGACGCGTAGGTCAGGATGGTCCCCACGCCCAGCGACAGGGAGAAGAAACTCTGGCCCATCGCCGCGGCGACGGCCGACGGCGTGATCTTGCTGAAATCCGGCTTGAGCAGGTATTCGACGCCCGCCCGCGCCCCCGGCAGGGTCAGCGAATAGACCATGATCATGACGATCAGCAGGAAGAGCAGCGGCATCGTGATCTTGTTGAAGCGCTCGATGCCCGACTTCACGCCGGCGGACACGATCCAGGCACAGCCCCCCAGGAAGAGGGTGTGGAAGAGCAGCGGCACCCACGGCTCGGCGACGAAGCGCCCGAATGCGGAAGAGACCGCCCCGATCTCATCGAGATGGAAGCCCGCCGTCAGCGACTGCCACAGGTAGCCGATCGACCAGCCGCCCACCACGCTGTAGTAGGACAGGATGACCAGCGGCGAGAGGACGGTCAGCAGGCCCAGCCATTTCCATTTCATGCCGGGCGCGAGCCGCTCCATCGCCCCGAAGGTCCCGGCATGCGTGCGGTGTCCGATGATGGCTTCCGCCAGGAAAATCGGCAGCGAGAGCAGCAGGCAGGACGCCAGGTAGATGATGATGAACGCCGCTCCGCCCGTCTGGCCCACCATATAGGGGAAGCGCCAGATGTTGCCCAGCCCGATGGCCGAACCCGCCAGGGCCAGGATCGCGGCAGACCGTCCGCCGAAATGCTCTCTCCGCGCCGCCATCGCCTACAGGATGAAATTGGTGAAGAAAATGACCACGACCGCGATCGGCGCCACCCACTTGATCAGGAAATAGACCGCAGGGAAGAGGCGCTCGTTGAAGGCGAGGCGCCCGCCGTTGGTGAATTCGTCATGCACCACCCGCCGCGGCAGGATCCAGCCGACGAAGACCACGGCCAGCAGGGCCATCAACAGCAACAGGATGTTGGAGCAGGTCCAGTCGAACAGGTCGAAAATGGTCATCCCGGCCACTTTCGCGTCCGCCAGCGGACCGAAAGACAAGGAGCACAGCACGCCCAGTCCGCCGCACAGCAGGAACAGGATCAGGCACGCCCGGCCGCGGGACATCCTGGAGCGCTCCATCAGGAACGACACGCCCACCTCTACCAGCGAGATGCAGGAGGTCATCGCCGCCACGATGATGGCCAGGAAAAAGAGGATGGACACGGCGGCGCTCAGCACCGGCATCCCGGCGCCCATCTTGGCGAACACATAGGGGATGCTCTGGAAAATCAGGCCCGGACCGGCGCCCGGCTCGATCCCCGCGGCGAACACCGCAGGCATGATGGCGAAGCCCGCCAGGATGGCGAAAAGCAGGTCGGACACCGCCGTGCCCGCACTCGTCGTCAGGATGTTCTCCTTCTTGCTGACATAGGAGCCGTAGGTGATGATGGCGCCCATGCCCAGCGAGAGCGAATAGAAACTCTGCCCCATCGCATAGGCAAAGGTGCGCGGCGTCAGTTCGTTCCAGTCCGGGTGCAGCAGGTAGCGGACCCCTTCGCCGGCACCGGGCAGGCTGACGGAGTAGGTCAGGATCATGAGGATCAGCACGAAGAGCACCGGCAGCGAGATCTTGCTGAACTTCTCGATGCCGGACTTGACGCCCCCGGCGACCACCGCCACGGTGATGCCCAGGAAGATCAGGTGCATGATGACCGGCGTCCAGGGGGAAGCGGCGAACGGCCCGAAGAAGCCGCTGGCCTCCTCCGGCGACATCCGTACGAAGGACAGGCTGCAGGATTTGAGGAAATACTCCACCGACCAGCCGCCGATGACGCTGTAGTAGCAGGCAATCAGGGTGGGGATAAGGATGGTCAGGTAGCCGGCCCACTTCCAGAAGGGGTGCTGGCGCGACAGGCGGGCGAAGGCGTCCCGGGAATTGGTGTGGCTCCGCCGGCCGATCATGACCTCGGCGAGGAAAACGGGCAGCGAAATCAGCAGGGTGGCAACGACATAGACGATGACGAACGCAGCGCCGCCGTGCTCGCCGACCATATAGGGAAAACGCCAGATATTGCCCAGCCCGATGGCGGATCCCGCCATCGCCAGGATGACGGCCATGCGGCCGCCGAATTTTTCACGTTTCGTCGTCATACGCTACTAACTGCCGTTGTTGTCCGCCGGCCAGGCCGGCGGATTTCCTACTTCCTGATGTAGGTCACGAACTCGAATTCGAGACCGCTTCCGGCGTCCTTCAGGACCCCGGACCGGGCCTCAACCGCCCAAATATCGGAATTTATTTCCGGAAAATAAGCATCCGCGTCCGGAATTGTCGTGTGGATGTGCGTGATAAACAGGCGGTCCATGGTGTCGATGACCTCCTTGTACACCGACGCGCCGCCGATCACGAAGCAGCGCGGCGCCGGCTCCGCGGCCGCATAGGCGTCCTCCATCGTGGCCACGCAGGTGACCCCTTCCATGGGGGTCTGCCTGCGCGTGAGCACGATGTTGCGGCGGCCCGGCAGCGGACGTCCGATGGACTCGAAAGTCGTCCGTCCCATGATCACGGGACAGCCCATCGTGACCCGCTTGAAATACTGCAGGTCCGAGCGGAGGTGCCAGGGCATCGTCCCGCCCCGGCCGATGGCGCCGTTGTCGGCCACCGCTACGATGAGATTCTTCTCCATCATACCGCCACCGGGGCTTTGATGGCCGGCCAGGGGTCGTAGCCCTCCAGGGTGAAGTCCTCGTACTTGAAGTCAAATACGCTTTTAACCTCCGGATTGAGTCTCATCACCGGCAGGGGCCGCGGCATGCGGGACAGTTGCTCGCGCACCTGGTCGAAATGGTTGAGGTAGATGTGCGTGTCGCCCGTGGTGTGGATGAATTCGCCCGGCTGCAGGCCGCAGCTCTGGGCGATCATCATGGTCAGCAGGGCATAGGAAGCGATGTTGAACGGGACGCCGAGGAAAGTGTCCGCGCTCCGCTGGTAGAGCTGGCAGGAGAGCCGTCCGTCCGCCACGTAGAACTGGAACAGGCAGTGGCAGGGCGGCAGGGCCATCCGGTCCACCTCGCCGGGGTTCCACGCGCTGACGATCATGCGGCGGGAGTCCGGGTTGCGGCGGATGGTCTCGATCACCTGCGCGAGCTGGTCGATCGAGCGTCCGTCGGGAGCGGGCCAGCTGCGCCACTGGTGCCCGTAGACGGGGCCCAGGTCGCCGTTCTCGTCGGCCCACTCGTCCCAGATGGTGACCTTGTGGTCCTGGAGGTATTTGACATTCGTGTCGCCGGCGATGAACCAGAGCAGCTCGTAGATGATGGACTTCAGGTGGACCTTTTTGGTGGTCAGCAGGGGGAATCCTTCAGCGAGGTCGAAGCGCATCTGGTGGCCGAAGATGCTCTTCGTCCCGACGCCGGTGCGGTCGTGCTTGACCACCCCGCGGTCCATGATTTCCTGCAGAAGGTCGAGGTACTGCTTCATTACTTTTTGACGCCGAAGGCGAAAATGATGGCTTCGTGGAAGGTCTTGCCCGGCTTCAGGACCGTGGACGGGTAGGCAGGACGGTTGGGGCTGTCCGGGAAATGCTGGCACTCGAGGGCCACGGCGTCATAGTCGTGGTAGATGCGGCCGCGCTTGCCCTGGGGGCAGCCGTTCAGCCAGTTGCCCGTGTAGACCTGGATGCCCGGCTGGGTCGTGAAGACCTTGAGCGTGCGGCCGGAGCGGTTGGACCAGAGTTCGGCGGCCTCCTGGAGCTGGCCGGGGGTGTAGCCGTCGATCACCCAGCAGGCGTCGTAGCCCTTGCCGTAGTTCAGGGCGGGGAAGTCCTTGCGGATGTCGCGGCCGAGGGTCTTGGCGTTCAGGAAGTCCATCGGGGTGCCGGCGACGGGTTCGGGCTCTCCCAGCGGGATGAGCGTGTCGTCGGTCGGCAGGTACTCCGAGCAGTTCAGCTTGAGGAAGTGCTGCAGGGCGGAACCGTGGCCGTTGAGGTTGAAGTAGGCGTGGTTCGTGAGGTTCACGACGGTCTTGGCGTCGGACTTGGCGCTGAAGGTGAGCCGGAGCTCGTTCTCCTCGCTCCACTCATAGCGGGCCACGACCACGAGGTTGCCGGGATAACCCATTTCGCCGTCGGCGGAGACATATTTGAACTCCACCCCGCCCTTGCGCTTGCGGGATTCCCAGACCTGGTTCTGGAAGCCTTCGGGGCCGCCGTGCAGGTGGTTGGGGCCGTTGTTGACCGGGAGCGTGTACTCCTTGCCGTCGAGGGTGAACTTGCCCTTCGCGATGCGGTTGGCGAAGCGGCCGGGGACCTTGCCCGCGCAGGGACCGTCGCCGAAGTAGCTGTCCGCCTTGCCGTAGCCGAGGATCACGTCGGCGAGCTTGCCGTCGCGGTCGGGCACGTTGACCGCCACGATGGCGGCGCCGAGGTTGCTTACGACGGCAGAGGCGCCGCTCGCATTCGTCAGGATGTACTTGTAGATGGCCTTGCCATCGGGGGTCCTGCCCCAGAGTTTTCTGTTGATTGCCATAGGATTATTGATTTTGCAGATTTTGCGAGTTCTGGAGCCAGGAGACGACGCGCTCGGCGGGAGCGTCCTTCATCAGCACGCGCTTGTCGCGGTCCAGCAGCCAGAGCGAGGGGATGGCGCGGATGCAGTAGAGCCGGTCGGAGCGGACGAGCCCGTCGGGATCGTAGCCGCAGAGCCAGTTGCGCGGGTAGTTGGGCTCGTATTCGCGCCATTTGTCGATCTCTTCGTCGATGTAGACATTGACGACCGCGAGGGCACCGCTGCCGATCGCCTGGTCGAAGCCGGGGATGCCCAGCAGGGTGTTGATAATCTCCTGGCAGGCGTAGCAGCCGGGGTTGCTGAAGAAGAGCAGGGTCGTCCCCGCCTTGACTTCATGCAGATGGTGTGTGCGGCCGCGGGCGTCCCGGAAGCGGAAGTCCGGGGCCACGGAGCCGACCGGGGTGAGCGCGCACATGTCCCGGACATATTCGTAACCGGGACGGGCGGCTTCCCGCGTGAAAGGCGAGGCAGCGAGTCCTTCCACATAGGGGAGGTAGAGGTCTTCGTTGCGCACCGGGGAATTGGGGTCGTAGAGGTAGCGCGAGACGATCTCTTCCATCAGCAGGAAAACGTGCGAGGCCGTGTCGGCGGCCTGCTTGCGCTCCACCTGGGAGAAGAAATGCCGCATCTTCTGCTGCGCTTCGGGCAGGGGGAGCTGCATCAGCACTTCGGCGAAAGTCGCCACCTGCTTCTCCACCTCGGCGTGCGACACACCCAACACGGCGCCCGTGTCGCAGGGGCCGTCGCCTTCGAAGAACTTGTCCCAGAAATGGTCCAGCAGGTAGTCGCGCCGCTCTTCGGGGTCCGTGTAGACCGCCGGGATCTCAGGGTAGGCGAAGGTGCGCAGCGTGCGCTCCGGCGTCTCCACCCGCCCGGCGCCGCCCTGGCGGCAGCCCGGCAGCGCGAGCGCCGCAAGCAGCATCAACATGGATATGACTACCTTCGTTTGCATCCAAACATTAAAGGTAGTGAAAAAAGCTGGAAATCCAATTCTAATACAACACCGCGTGGTTGGTATCGACCGGGCCCCGGTAGAGGATCTGGTATTCGTCGCCGTTGGACAGGACAAAGGAGATGTCGATGTGCGCCGTTCCCGTCGTGGTCCCTTTTTTCTCCCGGACATCCAGCAGGCCGGTGGGGCAGCGGACCAGCGTCAGCTCTTCCAGCACTTCATTGGAGGGCAGCGCGTAAATGCCTTTCCGGTCTATTTCGTTGTATTCGCTCCGGTAGATCATCAGGGTTTGACCGACCTCCTCCCAGGGATAGACATCGGAATGGTAAGGCCGGATGTATAATATCAGATCCTTCGAATCCCAGATATTCCGGCCGGAACCGGCTATCCCGGCGTAAACGTAAAAATGTATGCAGTCCTTGTCGCTGAGGTAGTCGAATGAGCTGCCGAAGCCGTAAGCAAGGCCGTCCGCCAGGTCGGACACCCGCTCTCCGTTGAGATAGATTCCGTTGGCGGGCGAGGACAACTTATCGCAAGACAGCAGGACCGACAGGGACAGCAGCAGAAACAGGATCTTTTTCATCATGCAAAGGATTTCTCTGTAAAGATAACGCAAAAAGAGAGAAAAACTGCTTACTTTTGCATTCATGCGACGCGCGAAAGTCATATCGCTGATTGCGGGGTTGCTGATCGCGGCGCTGCCGGCGGCCGCCCAGTTCTATACGATGGGGGAGGATCCCGGCGGGCTGCGGTGGAACAGCATCGAGACGCCCACCTACCGCGTGGTGTATCCCCGCGGGCTGGATTCGCTCGCGCGCAGCTATGCCGTCACGCTGGAGCAGGTGGCGGGTCCCGTGGGGCAGAGCATCGGCATGCGGCCGAATGCGGCCTACGGCAGCAAGATGCCGGTGGTCCTGCATGCGGTCACGTCCCATTCCAACGGGCAGGTGACCTGGACGCCGCGCCGCCTGGAGCTGCTGACCGTCCCGGATCCCTTTGCTCCGGAGCCGACGCCCTGGCGGCTGCAGCTCGCCGTCCATGAGTCGCGCCATGTCGCCCAGATGCAGTTCGGCGCCCAGCCGCCCTTCCGCTGGCTGAATTGGCTGGGCGGGCAGCTCGTGCCGGGAGGCCTGGCGGCCGTGTACAGCGGCCCCGCCTTTTTCGAAGGGGATGCCGTGGTCGCCGAGACGGCCTTGACACGCGCCGGACGGGGCCGGACGGCGGATTTCCTGGAATACTACCGCGTGAGCTTCGCCGCAGGGGATATGCGCGATTATTGGCGCTGGCGCTACGGCTCCCAGCGCTGGTACACCCCGGACTATTACCGCGCCGGCTACCTCGCCATCGGGGGCATCCGGGCGCACTACGGCGTGCCGGACCTGACGGCGCGCTACTACCAGCGCATCCGCGACCATGGCGGCGTGGCCTTCCTCAACCTGGACAAGACCGTCCGGGAAGCCACCGGCAAATCCTTCAACGACGCTTTCGCGGAAGTCTCGTCCGCCCTGCAGGAGCAGTGGGCGGCCGACGAGGCGGCCCGCGCTCCCTTCATCCCCTCGGCGGCCGTCAGCCCCGTTCCCGCCCGCTTCGCGGAATATACCGGACTGGAGCATGTCGGGGAGGACCTGTATGCCCAGCGCAGCGGCATCACGCGCCCCGCGCAACTGGTCCGGATCGCCCCGGACGGGGCGGAAACGCCGCTCGTCCTGCTGGGCGCCTCCACCTCCCGGCCGCAGTACAATGCCCCCGCCGGGCGGTTTTTCTGGTCCGAACTTGTGCGCGACGTCCGCTGGCCGATGCGTTCCTGGTCGGTGATCCGCGCTTCCGACGGCAAGAGTACCGCGTTCCTGACGCGGAAAACGCGCTATTTCCATCCGGCTTCCAACCCGGATGCGCCCCTGCTCTCCGTGACGGAGTATCCCGAAGACGGTACCAGCCGCGTGGTTGTCCTGAGCGCCGAAGACGGGAGCATGAAGCGCCAATGGAAGGCTCCTTCCGGCATGCAGGTGGTCGAAACCGCCTGGCTGGGCGGAGAGGTCTATGCCAGCGCCATCACGGAGGAGGGGTTCGGCCTGTACCGCGTGGACGGCTTCCGGGAGGTCCTTCCACCCGCCCGCGTCAAGATCAAGCAGTTCTGGTCCGAAGGGCCCGCGCTGTATTTCACCTGCGACCTGACGGGGGTGAATGAACTCTACCGCCTCGTGCCGGCGGACGGCTCCGCCCCGCAGCGGCTCACGGACACGCGCTTCGGCGCTTCGGATTTCGAAATCCTGCGGGACACGCTGTTCTACGCCGCCCTGCAGCCGGAGGGCCGCCTGGTCCGCAAGACCGCCCTGGCCGATCTGCGGCCGCAGGAGGCCGATTTCACGAAACTGCCGCGCTATCCCTTCGCGGAGGAACTGGCGGCCGGGGAGCCGCAGGCCCTGGACCTGGAGGCACCCGTCGCGGTCAGCGATCCCCAACCCTACGGGAAATTGGCGCATCTGTTCCGCTTCCATTCCTGGCTGCCGCTGTATTTCGCGTTCGACTCGGTGGACAATCTCTCAATGGAGACGCTCACGCAGAATGCCGGCCTGGGCGCTACGGCCTTCTGGCAGAACGACCTGGGCAGCGGGTACGGCTTCCTGGGCTATCACGCGGGCTTCCGGGAGGGCTCGTGGCGGCATTCCGCCCATGCCACGCTGACCTACACGGGACTCTACCCGGTGATCGAGGCGAAAGTGGACTTCAACGACCGGGATGCCCTGATGTACACGGTCGAAAAAGACGAAGAGAAGCACTCCGTCACGCTGAAGAGCACGCCCCGGGGCAATCCCGTCGGTTCGGCGCCGGTCCCGTCCGTGTCCGGGAGCCTGCGGACCTATATCCCCTGGAATTTCTCCTCGGGCGGCTGGCTGCGCGGGATCGTGCCGACGGCCACGCTGATCTTCAACAACGACCTCTTCGAGGACGGCGCCCCGATGCACCGCACCACCTTCACCCTGCGGGGCTATGCGATGCAGCGCACGCCCCCTTCACGGGTGTATCCCCGGCTGGGCATCGGAGCCGAGGTCGGCTACAGTTTCCGCTGGAAACCGGGGCTGATCGCGCCGGGCGGCTTCACCTATCTGTACGGCTATCTGCCCGGCCTGCATGAGACGCACGGGCTGCGCTGGAGCTGGATGTATGCGCATCGCTTCGATGGCGGGATGTTCAGCGAGACCTTTGCCAATGCGGCGCCGCGCGGGTACTCCGCGTCCGTCGCCCGGGCCCTGGCAGGGTATGCTTCGCAGCACTGCCTGTCGCTGGACTACAAGATGCCGCTGCTGCCCGTGGACCGGGCCATCCTGGGACCGGTGGCGTATCTGCGCAATTTCGAGCTGGCCGTGCACGGGGACTTCACGGCATTCTCTTCTGCCAAAGAGGCCGGCAATCTGTTCAGCGCCGGGGCTGACCTGGCCGTGGTGCTGGGCAATCTGCTGTGGATCCCGTATGTGACGCGCGTCGGCGTGTCGTACAACTACAACGGAGGAGCCTCTTACGCGGCTTTCGCCGGAAAGGGGCTCCCCGTGGAGCGGCACAGTTTCTCACTGATTTTCAGCGTCGAGATGTAAACAGGCTGCGGTCGATGCCGCGCCCCATCACCTCATAGCCCTGGGCGTTGAGGTGGAGCCAGTCGTTCTCGAAGAGGTAGGCCGGGTCGAGCTGGTCGGGGTCCTGCGGCCCCGCGACCATTGCCGCGAAGTCAATCACGCCGTCGAAGACGCCGCTTTCGCGGATCCAGGCGTTGAGCAGCCGGCGGCCTTTTTCGTGCTCGCCGGTCCCGTCGCGGTCATAGAAACTGCCCTTGGCGGGCGTGACCGTGGCGCCGATGACCTGGATGCCGCGGGCATGGGCTTCCTGCACGATCTGTGTCCAGACGGCTTCGATCTCTTCGGCGGTCCGGGCTCCGTCCCGGGAGCCGCCCAGGTCGTTGGTCCCTTCGAACAGGATGATGTATTTCACCCCGCTGGGGCCGAACAGGTCACGCTCATAGCGGCTCTGTCCCGTGGGGCCGAGGCCGCCGCGCAGGATGCAGTTGCCGCCCAGGCCGAAGTTCAGCACCGCGAGGTTGCGGGCACGGCGGTCCTGCAGCAGCGCGCGGGAGAGCTGGTCGGTCCAGCGGTCCTGGCCGTTGGTCGTCGTGCCGCGGCCGTCGGTGATGGAGTCGCCGAGCACGGCGATGGCCGCCGATGGCTGCCGGGGCTTGACATCGATGGCGCTGATGGTGTACCAGTGGTCGGTTTTCGCCGCTGGCGCGGAGAAGTCCTGCGTGTGCCCCAGGGCGATGTAGGAGGTCGTCCGGGAGCCGGGATGGCTGGTCAGCGGCATCGGGGCGACCTGGCCGTAATGGATCGTGATGGCCAGGTTCTCGCGGGCTTCCAGCGGGAAATCAACCGGATCGGAGACGGCTTCGGCGCCGGGGGCCATCGTGACGGAGGGACTGCCGCCGAAGGTCAGCGTCACGCCGGAGCCGGGCACGATGTCCGGACTGGCTCCCGCCGATGCGGCGCGGGCAATCTCGACGCCGAGGATCTCGGTGGGCGTCTCGTTGAAAATGTTGGACAGGTGCAGGCGCACCTGCGTGCCGCCGATCGACACCTGGACGATCTGGCGGAAGGAGTTGCCGGCGAGGCCGGGCTCCGGCGGGAGGTTGTGCGGTTCTGCGACCTGCAGGGCGGTAGCCCAGGTGGCTACCCATTCGGGGGTTTTGGCGCAGGCGGCCAGCAAGGTGGCGGCGAGGGCGAGGGGGAGGAGGAGTCGTTTCATGGGCGGGGAGATTCGCCGGTCAAGCCGGCGAATGACGGGGTTAACGGCGGAAACGGGGTTGGATGATGACGGGGCGGTGCTGGTCGTCGTGGACCGGCATGCCCAGACGGTCGGAGCGGATCTGGCGGTGGATCAGCGAGTCGATCGGGGTGTCCAGCGGGCGGACGTCGGCCGGAAGCGGGCGCTGCGAGAGGGTCTGGAAATAGCCCACGCAGGCGTCGCGCCACCATTCCGCGTCGTGCTTCTGGATGTCCAGCTTCGTGGTGACTTCGTCGAACAGCGCCGGCGCCACATAGGGCTGCAGACCTGCCCAGGTCCGCTGGAAGTCCTCCACCTGCCGGACGCCGCGGTCGTAGTGCAGGCAGATTTCCTCCCACATCGTGCGGCCGGACTTCAGCCTGTAGTCCCAGGGGAGATGGTGGAACCACAGGATGAGATTCTCCGGGCAAGAGGCGAGGTCGTTGAACGTCGAGGCCAGCGGCTCGTTGTACTGGTGGGCGTTGTCCGAGCCGGTCTGCGTGCGGTCGAAGCCAATCCCTTCGGCGTCGGCCTGGTGGTAGTACGGGGGCTGCCAGTCCGGACGGGGCGGCGTGCGGTCCCAGGGCATCGGGCCGTAGTGCGTGCCTCCGAAGAGGTGGTGCAGGCCCAGCGGCATCTCATAATTGACGACCGCTTCGCGGGAGTCCATCAGGATCCCGAGCACGGGCTTGATGAATCTGGTCTCGAAGGCCGAAGCAGACATCCCGTCCGGGCGCAGGAAGGTCTGGCGGATCCATTCGCCGGCGATCTGCTCCGCGCCGAGGGTCGGGTCCCAGGCCAGGCGGCCGAAGGCGTACCAGTTGGCCTGCGCGAAGACGTAGCCGCAGAAATTGGGGTCCTGTCCCGTGTTGGCCACGCCGGCCACGGCCATGATGGTCTTGGAGACGGGCGTGCCGGGGCCGTCGCGGTAGGTGTCGGATTTCAGGCATTCCTCCCACATCGTGCCCAGGTAGGCCAGGTGGTTGGAGAAGCCGAGGTACTCCTGCGTGACCTGGAACTCCATCATCATCTGCGTGTTGCGCATCCGGCCGAAGAGGGGGCTGAAGGGCTCGCGCGGCTGGAAATCGACGGGGCCGTTCTTGATCTGCACGATCACGTTGTCCGCGAATTTGCCGTCGAGCGGAACGAACTCCTCCACGGCCTGGTTGGCCCGGTCGGGGCTGGTGGGGCTGTAGACGAAGGCGCGCCACATCACGATGCCACCGTAGGGAGCGAGGGCTTCACCGAGCATGTTGGCGCCGTCCGCGTGGGTGCGGCCATAGTCCTGCGGACCGGCCTGGCCTTCGGAGTTGGCCTTGACCAGGAAGCCGCCGAAGTCGGGGATGGCGGCGTAGATCTCGGCCGCCTTGTCCTTCCACCATTTGCGGACCTTCGGGTCCAGCGGATCGCCGCTCTTCAGCCCGCTCAGGGCGATGGGGGAGGTCCATTTGATGGAGAGATAGGTCTTGATGCCGTATTCACGCAGGATCGCGGCGATCTTCGCCACGCGGGCGATGTGCTCCGCGTCCAGGATCAGCGGGGTGGAGTTGACGTTGTTGAGCACTGCGCCGTTGAGGCCCACGGAGGCGCAGAGTTCGCCGTAGCGGCGGATGCGGGCTTCGGGGATGTCTGGGCTGGTCCATTCCCACATGGATTCGCCGGCGTAGCCGCGCTCCACGGTGTCGTCAAGGTTGTCCCAGTGGTTCAGCAGGCGCAGGTCGTAGGCCGGGGCCTCCTGCACATCCAGGCCGGGGCCGGCCTGGCCGAGCACTTCGGCGCGCTGGAGGGCATAGACGCCGTAGCGCAGGCCCGCTTCGGAGCCGGCGGCGATGCAGCGCTGGCCGTCCCGGTCGAAAATATGATAGCCTTCCGCCGGGAGGGCGGGATCGATCTGCGTCCGCACGGAGGCGAGGACTTCGGCGTAAGGGCGCGCCGCCGCGAGCCAGAGTTCGCTGCCGTCCTGCGGGACGGGAACGGGGCGGCTGCAGCCGGAGAGCAGGACCGCTCCGGCGAAGAGGATGAGGAAGAGGGATTTCCGCATAGTTGTAATCTGTGGTTTGTACAAAGATACATTTTTTCCGGCGGCGGGGCGCGAAAAAGATGTACCAAATCCTTTCAATATCTGTTCAAAACAGGACGGGCGCCCTTCACAGGTCGCCCGTCCCTTTCCAACCAAATCAATTGTTTACTGTTTAACCAATAACCAAAATGCTTAATATTTATTCGACAGGATATCCGGGATTCTGGTAGGCTGCTTTCTCGGCATCGGTCATGTCCATGCCGTTGAGCTGGCCCTGCGGGATCGGACGGAGATACATGTAGTCCTCGATCGTGCGGGTGAATGTCTCCGGCTTGTGGGAGCCCCAGGAGGAGCCGCTGATGGTGTAGCTGCCGGCGCGCTCTTTCCAGGTCTGCGTGCGGACGAGGTCGAACCAGCGGAAGCCTTCTCCGTAGAATTCGCGCATGCGCTCGTCCAGGATGTAGTCCAGGGTGATCGTGGTCGGGGTGGAGTTTGCGAGTTCGTCGCTGAAGTCAGCCTCGTAGGCGGCTCGCTCGCTGTTTTTCCAGGTCCACACACCGGCGCGGCGGCGCAGGACGAGCAGGTTGCTGCGAGCTTTGGCGTTGTCGCCCAGTTTGAAGGCGGCTTCGGCTGCGGTGAGGTAGAAGTCGGAGAATTTCAGGATGTCATACGGGCGGGTGCTGCCGGCATTCGGCGAGCCGAGCTGGGTTGCAAAGTCATAGTCGGTGCGGTAGCAGCCGAGTTTCCACAGGCCCGGATAGGCGATGCGGCTGATGCCGGTGAGGTCGAAGACGTAGTCGGCACGGCCCGGCACGGTGCCGGCACCGACATTGGCTCCGTCCGTATTGGACTGCTTGTCAGGATATTTGATGTCCGGCAGCACTTCGGGCACGAAGCTCAGCACGCGGCCGCCCTTGGGGATGGTCATCCCGTTGGCGCCGGTCACGCTCTCGGCCTTGATGCCGGCCTTCTCCCAGTTGCCGTAATAGGCCGTGGTGAAGGTGCCTTCGTAGCGGGAGTCCTTGGTGATGTCCTGGCTGGTGAAGACCTGGATGGCCTCGTGGGTCGGAGCCATGCGGGTCCAGGGCCGGCCGATCTCCTGGCAGGCTTCGCGCTGGATGGCGCCGACGCCGCCGATGTTGACCGTACCGTGGTTCCAGTTCATCATCCAGCCGGAGAAGTTGTCCGGGGCGCCGCCTCCGCCGTAACTGAGGCTGCCGCCGTTGTACTGTTCGCTCTTCTCGGTGTGGTCTGCCCAGAGAAGGATTTCCTTGTTGCGGTCGTTCTGGGCGAGGTTGACCTCCCGGAACGTGTTGCAGAGGCCGTAGGGACCGGGGCTGGCAATCGCCGCCTCACAGACGGAGAGGGCCTGCGTGAAGTACCAGTTCGCATCGTGGCCGTTGAGGTCCTTGCGGTCCGAGGCCGGGTAGGTCGGGATGCCCTTGGGGTTCTCCAGCCACCAGCCGAAGGTCAGGTAGGCCTTGGCCAGCACGAGCCGGGCCACGGTCTTGGTCACGCCGCCGACTACGCGCGGATTGTCCGGCAGGCCGTTCACGGCGGCTGTCAGGTCCTCGAACACGGCCTTGTAGACCTCGGGGACGGTGTTGCGCACCGAGACGCGGACCGGGGAGCTGTTGAAGGCCAGTTCGCCGGAACCCAGGTCGAGGGGCACGCCGCCGAAGGTCTGCACCAGCTGGAAGTAGTACCAGGCGCGGAAGAATTTCGCTTCGGCGATCAGCGCGTCGGACAGGCCGACGGATTCTGCGTTCTCGATGATGCCGCTGGCGGTGTTGATGTAGGAATATACGCCGTTCCAGAGTACGTCGCTGCGCGAGGAGGATGCGTTGAGCGATCCGACGCCGGACAGGTCGGCATCCTTGAAGTTGCCGTCGGCGGACTGGCCGTAGGTGGCCTCGTCGGTGCCGGTGGTGTTGATGTTGTAGTAGTAGGCCTGGCCGTAGAAGTAACGGAGCGAGGCATACAGGGCGGTCAGGCCGCCTTCCACGCCGGCTTCCGTCTGGAAGAAGCCCGGCTCGAAGAAGGTGCGGGGCTGCTCGTCGAGCACCTTGGTGCAGGAGGCCGCGAGGGTAGCGGCGGCAGCGAGCGCGGCGATGATATATGTCAGCTTTTTCATATCCGTGTCTGATTAGAAGGTGATATTGATTCCGAAGAGGTAGTTGCGGGTGTTCGGCGTGTTGGTACCGACCACCTTCTGGCGGTAGAGATACCCTGCGGTAGCCTGGAAGCTGCCGTCGTTACCCCGGGCGTTGGGCTCGGGATCGAGGCCGCTCTCGCGGTGGAACTGGGAGAAGAGCACGAACGGATTCTGGGCCGTGGCGTAGATGCGGAGTCTGTCGATGCCGGCGCGCTTGAGGGCGGGCAGTTTCTCGAAGTTGTAGCCGAGGGTGATCGTGCCGATCTTCAGGAAGGAGCCGTCGAAGTAGGCCAGGGTGGAGCCGTATTTCGGGTTGTCGTTGCTCTGGAGTCCGCCCGGACGCGGGTAGTGGGCTCCGGTGTTGCTCTCGGTCCAGTAGTCCACGACGATCTGGCCGCGGCGGCCGGAGAGCATGTTGAGGTAGCCGCTGTTGCCGTGCAGGGTGGAGATCAGGATGCCGCCGGCCTGGAAGTTTCCGAGGACGGTGAGGTCCCAATT
Organism: Bacteroidales bacterium; assembly: GCA_017454905.1. GTDB lineage: Bacteria > Bacteroidota > Bacteroidia > Bacteroidales > UBA932 > Cryptobacteroides. Next base: position 13,881 of record JAFTCB010000052.1, on the reverse strand, counting down.
GCGGTACTGCAGGCGGGTGTTGAAGCCGCCGAGGAACTTCGGATCGGCATTGATGGGCACCTGGTCGTTGGTGTCGATGGCACGTTTGGGCATGCCGGCTTCGTCGTATTCGCCGTGGTATTTGACCTTGATGTCGCCCGGCTGGGCGCCCGGCTCGAGGATGTTCATCAGCGTTTCCTCGCCCTTCTGCCAGAGGCCGTCGTATTCGTAGTCATAGAGGCAGTTGATCGGCATCCCGACGAACCAGCGGTTGCCGCGGTCCTCGGTCTGGCCGGAGGCGAGGGAGACCAGTTTGTTGCGGTTGGCGTAGATGTTGATGCCGGCATCCCAGCGCCAGTCGCCGCTGTCGATGATCGTGCCGTTGAGGGAGAATTCGATACCGCGGTTCTGCGTGCTGCCGATGTTGGCGGTGTAGCTGCCCACGCCGGCGGTGGAAGGAAGGTTGAGTCCCAGCAGGATGTCGTGAGTGCTCTGCATGTAGTATTCGAGGGTACCGCTCAGGCGGCCGGAGAAGAGGCCGAAGTCAAGACCGAAGTTCCAGGTGTTGGAGTATTCCCAGCCGAGGTCGGAGTTGGGCAGCGTGGACACGTAGTAGCCCGTGGCGTAGGTGTCGCCGAAGTTGTAGGGCCGGGTGCCCAGGGATCCCAGGGTCTGGTAGGGGTTGATGGCCTGGTTGGAGGTCTCGCCGTAGCCGGCGCGCAGCTTGAGTTCGTCGAGCCAGCCGCGGGCGTTCTCCATGAAGGGTTCGTTGTGGATGTTCCAGCCCAGGGAGACGGCCGGATAGGTGTGCCACTGATGGCCTTTTGCCAAGCGCGAAGACGCATCGGAGCGCACGGCCGCGGAGATCATGTACTTGTCGGCATAGGAGTACATGATGCGGCCCATATAGGAGATCAGGCCGGCCTGCCAGTAGTTGGCGGCGTTGGGGCTCACGGTGATGTCCTCGGCCAGGGACTGGCCCAGGTTGTAGTAGAGGAACTGCTCGTTGGGGATGTTGCGGGCGGACAGGCCGTGCTGGGTGTAGGTGGTCTGCTCGGCGGAGAACATCGCGACGGCGTTGAGGTGGTGCTTGTCCGCAAAGGTGCGGTCGTAGGTCAGCAGGCTCTCGACCGTCCAGTTCTTGGTGTCGTTCTGGCTGATGGAGGCGCTGTTGGGGTTGGCAACATTGAAACTGTTCACGCCCCGGCCGGTGAAGCTGCCGCTCTTGTTGGTGCGGAAGTTGGCGCCGACGGTCTCCTTGAAGGAAAGGCCTTCGATCCAGGGAGCTTTCAACTCGACATAGGCGGTATTGTAGGAGCCGAATCCGGAATTCTCGTTGACCCAGCGGTCGGCGTGCTCTTCAATGTTGCGGCGGGTCGGGATCCAGACGTCGTCGAGCGGCATGCTGGAACGGACCAGGTAGCTGCCGTCGGCGGCTTTGGGATTCAGGATCGGAGTCAGCTGCAGGATGCCGTAGAGGCCGAGCTGGTTGCCGTGGGAGGTGTTGTAGTTGGTGTTGGTGGAGAAGCCGATTTTGAGCCAGTCGGTGATGTTCTGGTCCAGGCTGCCGCTCAGGGAGATGCGGTCATAGTCCTGTGTCGGGACGACGGCTTCATCTTTATAGTATGCTACGCCGAAGCGGTAGCTGCCCTTCATCGTGCCGCCCACGACGCTGAGTTCGTGGTTGCGCACCACGCCCGTGCGGTAGAAGAGGTCCTGCCAGTCGGTATCGAGGCTTTCGTCCTCATAGCCGGTTTTCGTGGTGAATTTGCCGGCGAGGTTGCGCATCTTGACATAATCGGCGCCATGCATCATCGGGTATTTGATGGCTTTCTTGAAGCCGATGTAGTTGTTGAAACTCACCTTCGGGGCCTGTCCGGACACGCCTTTGTAGGTGGTGATCAGGATGACGCCGTTGGCGCCGCGGGAGCCGTAGATGGCCGTCGAGGAGGCATCCTTGAGGATGTCCATGCTCTTGATATCGCCCGTGGCGATGTCGGAGAGCGAACCCATGAAGGGCACGCCGTCCAGCACGATGAGCGGATCGTTGGAGGCGGACAGGGAACGGTCGCCGCGGATGCGGATTTCCATGCTGGCGCCCGGACGGGATGAGGTCTGGGACATCTGCACACCGGCCACGCGGCCGTTGAGCGAGCGGGTGAAGTCGCCGGCAGCGACCTCGCGCAGGCTCTCGCCGCCCATCGAGGCGATGGAGCCGGTCACATCTGTCTTGCGGGCGGAACCGTAACCGATGACCACGATGGCGTCCAGCGCCTGGGCGTCATCGCTGAGGACGATGTCAATGTGCGAGCGTCCCTGCACGGGCACGCGCTGGGTCGTATATCCCATGCACTGGACTTCGAGGGTGGCAGAGGGGCTGACCTGGAGGGAATAGGTCCCGTCGACACCGGTAACGGCGCCGACCGTGGTGTTCAAGACCATCACGGCTGCACCGATGACAGTCTCTCCGCTCTGGTCCGTGACCGTGCCGCTGACGGTGATGTTCTGCGCGAGGGCAAAGAACGGGACCGCCAGTCCGAGGGCCGCAGCTGCGAGCACTTTTTTAAGGTTTAATCGCATAGTGAAAATGAATTGTGGGTTGAACTTTCTCGTTGATTTTGTGGCGTTTCGATGCAAAAATAGAGGATTCGGCAGGAGGAAAGAGCCAGCCGTGTTACAGAATTTGTAACTTTTGTAACATGGTGTTTTTTGGCTCGATGGATTTTGTAATTTTGTACCAAACGAATTTAGAAATGAAAACACGGCTCTTTTCGCTGCTCTTTTTCCTGCTGGGCGCCCTGCCGCCCGCAGCCGGGCAGGCCGCCCGTCTCTATACACCGGAAAACGGTCTGGTCAACACCCAGATCAACCGCATCGCGCAGGACGCGCAGGGATATCTGTGGATCTGCTCCGAGGGCGGATTGTCCCGCTTCGACGGTGTCGGCTTCGAGACCTTCCACCACGACCGGGAAAACGGGAATTCCCTGCCCAGCGACTCGGTCCACGATTTCCTGGAGGACAGCCACGGGACCAAATGGGTCGGGACGGCCGCGGGACTGGCCGTTTTCGAGTCGGACTACAACCGCTTCATCCCTTTTGACCTGCAGGACGCTCGCAATGCCGAATCCAATCAATATGTCGGCTGCATCCTGGAGGTGCCGGACCGGGTCCGGGGCAGCCTCCTGTTCGTCTGCACCGGCGGCAACGGGATCTATGTCATCGATCCGCAGACCCGCACGCTGCTCGACCAGAAGCGGGAAAAACTCTACCGCTCCCTTCCTTCCGAATATGTGTCGCAGGTGTTCGTGGATGCCGCCAGACACCTCTGGATCATCCCGGAAGGCAACGCGCCGCTCGCCATCCTGGATGTAGATACGCTGGAGCCGGCGGAGGACATCGTCTGGAGTGCGGATCTCGCGCCGGAGACCGGACGCATCCGGCTCACCGGGATCGCGGAAGATCCGGTATCGCACGACCTGCTCCTTGCAAGCGGCAGCCATGGCCTGCTGCGCTATGAAGCCGGCAGCCGGATGATCCGGCGGGTCCGGGACACACGCGCCGGCACGACCGTCGTCAGTTCCGTCCTTTTCAACCCGCGCGCCGGCCAGGAGGAGGGCCGGACGTTCCTGATGGGAGAGGAGGACGGCGGCCTGCTGGAACTTGACCTGCAGACCGAAGCCCTCCGTCCCACGCTGCTGCCCGCCCTGCGCCAGCCTTCGGACAACTGGAAGGTCAGCACCCTCTTCGAGGACAGGCAGGGAAACCTGTGGATGGGTCTGTACCAGCGCGGGGTCCTGGTCGCTCCGAAGTCGATGTTCGGCTTCAGCTATCTGGGGTTCGACAGCCGGGGCATCCCCGGTGCCAACAGCGCCTGCATTATGTCGGTCTATGAGGACGGAGAGCGCCTCTGGGTGGGAACGGACGGCGCCGGGGTCTTCTGCCAGGAGGGCCGCAAGCCGCCGCGGCATTATTCCAAGGAGAACTCCGCCCTGACCAACAACGCGGTCATGGCCGTCCGGGGCGACAAACACGGCACGCTCTGGATCGGCACCTATCTGGACGGGCTCTTCTACCTGGACCCGGCGGGCACCGTCCACAAATTCCAGGACAACGGACGGCTCGGGACCGAACGCATCCGCGCCCTCGCGTACGACGAAGCGCGCGACTGCCTGTATGTCGGCACCTATGGCGCCGGACTGGCGCTCGTGGATGCCGGCAGCCGGGCTTTCGCAGGACAGGTCGTCAACGAAGACAGCCGCTGGATCAGCGCCCTGCACATCGACGCGGACGGACGGCTCTGGGTCGGCACCTACAACGGCCCCAGATGCTTCGATCCAGAGGAGCGCCAGTTGCGGACCTTCCGCATCCGTCCCGACGAGACGCCGGTGCGCATCTACGCCATCAGCAGCGGAGCGGACGGCAGCCTCTGGTTCGGCACGGAAGAGGGGATGCTCAACGTAGGCGGAGACGGACGCCTGGCCGCGCAGTACACGGAGAAGGACGGCCTCGCGGACAACATCATCCGGGACATCCTCTGCACTGCGTCCGGCGAGGTCTGGTGCTCCACGGCCAACGGCCTCTCGCGGATCTCCGCGGGCACCGGCGCCATCACCAGCTACCACGCGTCCGACGGCCTGCAAGGCAACGAATTCCGCTCCGGCGCCGCATTCAAGTCCCCCTCCGGAAAATTGTATTTCGGCGGCACGTCGGGCGTCACCGTCTTCTCCCCGCTGCTCGTCGACAGCGGGACGCACAAGGTGCCGCAGGTCTCGCTTTCGCGCCTGACGCTGCTGGACCGGGAGATCGCCTATGACCCCACGCCGGGCAGCGTCAACCTCATCGACAAGCACATCTCGGAAGCCACCCGCATCGACATTCCCAACAAGGTGGACCTCTTCTCCGTCGGATTCTCCGTGCCGGAATACACCAACCCCCGCCGGATTGTCTACGCCTACCGCCTGCAGGGCTTCGACAGCGACTGGAAAAAGGTCCCGGCGGACTTGCGGACGGCCACCTACACCAACGTCCCCCCGGGCCGCTACACCCTGGAGGTCAAAGCCTATTTCGAAGGCACACCGGAGGACTTCTCGCAGCACGCGGTCGCCGTCCGGGTGGAGGCCCCCTGGTACCGCAAAGGCGGCGCCTATGTCCTCTATCTCGTCCTGCTCGCCGCCCTCGGCATGCTGCTCCACAATACCTGGCAGCAACGCCGCCGGCGCGAAGAGCAGAAGCAGGACGCGGAACTGAAAGAACTGCGCCTCGGCCTGTTCACCAACCTCACGCACGAGATCCGCACCCCGCTCACCCTGGTCATGGGGCCGCTGCGCACGCTCCGCGAAAAAGAGCAGGACCCCGCGCAAAAGGACACCTACAACCTGATGTACCGCAACTGCCTGCGCATCAACCGCCTGGTGGACCAGTTGATGGATATCCGCAAGATCGACGCCGGACAGATGCCGATGCACTTCCGCAAGACGGACATCGTCTTCTTCATCAAGGACATCATGCAGTCCTTCCGCAATCTCGCCCAGACCAAGGACATCCGCTTCTCTCTCACCACCGCCCACGAAGAAGAAGAACTCTGGGTGGACCAGGGCAACTTCGACAAGATCGTCTACAACATCCTGTCCAACGCCTTCAAGCATACGCCGGAAGGGGGGAACATCCACCTGTCGGTCTCCGCGCCCGTCCCCAACACGGGCCAGCTCGACCCGGGCATCCGGGAGTTCGTGGAAGTGGACATCTTCAACTCCGGCAGCCGGATCGAGGAGGAGTACATCTCCCGCATCTTCGAGCGCTTCGTGCAGGTTCACCCGTATGACGCCAACACCGGCTCCGGCGTCGGCCTCAACCTGACCAAGATGCTGGTCGGGCTGCACCATGGCCGGATCAGCGCCGAGAACCGCGAGGACGGGGTCGTCTTCCGGGTACTGGTCCCCGCCGGCAAGGCGCATCTGACGCCCGGAGAACTCTCCGCGACCACCCGCTATAAGGACCTGTATGTGAAAGGGACCGAACTCCGCCCGGACAGCCACGAGGACGAGACCTTCGCCCAGGAGGCATCGGGGGAGGACAAGACCGTCCGGACCCGGAAATCCATCTTGCTGGTCGAAGACGACCCGGAGACCCGGGAATACCTCCGCAGCCTGCTGCGCGCTACGTACAATGTGACGGCCTGCGCTGACGGGGAAGCCGCCTGGCCGCTCATCACCACGGGCATCCCCGATGCCGTCCTCACCGACCTGGTGATGCCGGGCATGAGCGGAAGCGAACTCTGCGCCAAAATCCGCCAGAATCCGGCCACCAACCACATCCCCGTCGTCATCCTGACGGGGCAGAACGGCGAACAGGAGGAGCAGGAGGCGAGCGACAGCGGCGCCGACAAGTTCCTCTCCAAACCAATCTCCGTCGAACTGCTGCTCAGCAGCCTCGCCCAGGTCATTTCGGCCCGGGAGACGGTCCGCGGGAAATTCGGTGCGGCCATGGAGTACGACTATTCCGGCATCAAGATGGGCTCAGCGGACGAGAAACTCATGCGGCGCATCGTGGAGAGCATCCAGACCCATCTGGAAGACCCGGATTTCGACGTCTCGGCGCTGTGCATGGACGTCGGCATCAGCCGGGTGCACCTCAACCGCAAGCTCAAGGAGAACGGCAATGTCCCGCCGAGCGTCCTGATCAAATCTTTCCGGATGAAACAGGCGGCCTTCCTGCTCGCCAACAACAAGGTCAACGTCTCCGAAGTCGCCTACCGCGTGGGCTTCGCGTCCCATTCCTATTTCTCCAGTTCGTTCCGGGACTTCTACGGGATGACGCCGCGCGAATTCGTAGCCCGTTTCAAGGACCATCCCGACGACGAGAACCTCAGAAAGCTGTTTGAATAGCGCCTGGGGCCGCTTGTTACATATTTGAAAATGTTTGGTCCTAAAATGGAACAAACGCGAAAGGGTAATTGTTACTTTTGTGCAGCAAGTACCAAAACCCGCCCCGTTTATGATGGACCACCTTCTTTTTCTCCCCGGCCTGCTGGCCGCATTGTTGCTTTCCCTTCCTGCAGCTGCCATTGACTTTCCCGGCATCACGGAGCCCCGGCAGACACCGGGCGCCTTCCCGCTGATCGCGGACGGGCTTCCCGCCGCCGTGGTCACGGACCCTTCGGATGCCCGGGGTATCCAGATTGCCGCAGCGACGCTGCGCGCCGATTTCGCGCGCGTATGCGGGACGTCCGCCCCGGAGGCGGGCTCCCGCGCCATCCTGGCCGGATCGCCGGACAGTCCGCTGATCCGCAAACTCGCCGCGGAAGGTATCATCGACCTCTCCGTCCTGCAAGGACAATATGAGAGTTATTTCATTTCCACCCTGGGCCGGCTGGTGCCGGGCTATGATGACGCCCTGGTCATCGTGGGCGCAGACATGCGCGGCACCATCTACGGCCTTTACGAGATCTCCGAGCAGATCGGCGTCTCGCCCTGGTACGACTGGGCGGACGTGCCCGTACGGCATCAGGAGAACCTCTCGCTCGCCGCGGGGACGTACACCGCCCCGCAGCCGGCGGTCCGCTACCGGGGCATCTTCCTGAACGACGAGGCCCCTTGCCTGACCTCCTGGGTCAAGAACACCTACGGCACCGACTACGGCGACCACCGTTTCTACGCGCGCGTTTTCGAATTGTTGCTGCGCCTGCGTGCCAATTTCATGTGGCCGGCGATGTGGGGCTGGGCGTTCTATGCGGACGACCCTCAGAACAGCCGCACCGCCGACGAGATGGGCATCATCATGGGCACCTCGCATCATGAGCCCATGGCGCGCAACCACCAGGAGTGGGTGCGAAAGAACGGCGCGGAAGGCCCCTGGGACTACCAGCGCAACCGCAAGGTCCTCGACCGCTTCTTCGCCGAAGGCGTGCGGCGGGCCGCCGGGACCGGGGACCTGATCACCATCGGCATGCGCGGAGACGGCGATGCCGCCCTGGGCAAGGAAGGCCACGAAGCGGAGTACATCAAGCTGCTGGAGAGCATCATCGCCAATCAGCGCAAGATCATCCGGCGCGAGACCGGGCGGCCGGCCGAGGAGCGCCCCCAGGTCTGGGCCCTCTACAAGGAGGTGCAGCAGTACTATGACCTCGGGCTGCGCGTCCCCGACGACGTGACCATCCTGCTCAGCGACGACAACTGGGGCGACGTCCGCAAGCTGCCCACCGCCGCGGAACGCTCGCGCAAGGGCGGCTGGGGCATCTATTACCATGTGGACTACGTGGGCGCCCCGCGCAATTCCAAGTGGCTCAACGTGACCCCCATCCAGAACATGTGGGAGCAGTTGCAGCTGACCTACGCCTACGGTGTGGAGAAACTCTGGGTGCTCAATGTCGGCGACCTCAAGCCGATGGAGTATCCCATCGACCTCTTCCTCGCCATGGCCCGCACCCCGGAAGCCTTCACGGCGGAGAACCTCCTGGACCATACCCGCGCCTTCTGCGCCCGCGCTTTCGGAGAGGAGCAGGCAGACGAAGCCGCCCGCATCCTGAACCTGTACAGCAAATACAGCGGCCGCACGACGGCCGAAATGATGGACCGCACCACCTACGACCTCGCCTCCGGCGAATTCCGGCGCGTCAGCGACGATTTCGCCCGGCTGGAGGCGGAAGCCCTGCGGCAGTTCCTCTCTATTGCGCCCGAAGCGCGGGACGCCTACCGGCAGCTGGTCCTCTTCCCGGTGCAGGCGCTTTCCAACCTGTACGAAATGTATTACGCGCAGGCGATGAACCACGACCTGTTCTCCAAAGGGGACCCGGCCGCGGACCGCTGGGCGGACCGGGTGGAGCAATGCTTTAAGCGCGACGCCTTCCTGATGGAGCAGTACAACAAGGAGATGTCCGGCGGAAAATGGGACGGGATGATGACGCAGAAGCACATCGGCTATTTCTCCTGGAACGACAATTTCCCCGCCGACCGGATGCCCGAGGTGAAGCGCATCGGCGCCGTGGCGCCCGGCGGGTTCCGTTTCGCCGCGGATCCGCGCGGCTTCACCGCCATCGAAGCGGAGCATTTCAGCACCGCACAGCCCGCCGGAGACACCCGCTGGACCGTCATCCCGTATATGGGACGGACGCTCAGCGGCGTGGCCCTGATGCCCTACACGGAGCCCGCGGAAGGGGCGGCGCTCCGCTACCGCATCGAACTGCCGGCCGGCACGTCCTCCGTCAAGGTGCACGTCATCACCAAGTCCACCCTGGCCTTCAACAACACCGGACACCGCTATGAAGTCGTCCTGGGCGACGCGAAGCAGACCCAGCACTTCAACGCCCGGCTCAACGAGGACCCGCAGAACATCTATTCCGTCTATTATCCGACCGTCGCCCGGCGCGTCGTGGAAACGGTTTCCGAGTTTCCGGCGACCGGCGGCCGGGTGCAGTTGGAACTGCGCCCGCTGGACCCGGGAATCGTCTTTGAGAAGGTCGTCGTCGACTACGGAGGATACACTCCGCGCTTCCTTTTCGGAGAAGAATCTCCGGCGGTCCGCGCGTCCGCTGAATGATTCTTGCCATTTTTTGAATCATTCCCGGCAGGAGGGCAGCCTGATAAGGAGTAAATTTGTTAACCTGAGAGAATAACGATAAAACATAACCCATGGCAACATCTGCAACGGAAGCCAAAGGCTTCTACAAATTATCCTGGATGCAACGTATCGGGTTCGGCGCCGGCGACATGGCGCAGAACCTCATCTACCAGACCATCAGCATCTGGCTGCTCTTCTTCTACACCAACGTCTTCGGGCTGAAGCCCGGTGCGGCGGCCCTGATGTTCCTGATCGTCCGCCTTGTCGACGTCCTGTGGGATCCCATCGTGGGAACCATCGTGGACAAGGGCAACCCGAAATGGGGCAAATACCGCTCCTGGCTGGTCCTGGGCGGTATTCCGCTCGTCGGCCTGGCCATCCTCTGCTTCTGGAACGGCTTCAGCGGCTCGCTCCTCTACGCTTACATCACCTATGTCGGCATGTCGATGTGCTACACCCTCGTCAACGTCCCTTACGGCGCCCTGAACGCCTCGCTGACGCGGGACACCAACGAGATCACCATCCTGACCTCCACGCGCATGTTCATGGCCAACCTGGGCGCCCTGTGCGTCAAGTCCCTGCCGATCATCATCGCCATCTTCGCCCCGAAGGTGCTGGATCCGGCGACGGGGAAGGAAGTGGCCGTGTACAACACGCCGGAAGCCGCTCCGGCCTGGTTCATCACGATGACCATTTTCGCGCTGGCCGGCCTGGCCCTGCTGTTCTTCTGCTTCTCGCAGTGCAAGGAGCGGGTCGTGATGGACCAGAAAGAAGCCGCCAACGTCAAGGTGAGCGACCTGTGGATGGAATTCCTCCGCAACAAGCCCCTGCGCGTGCTGGCCTTCTTCTTCATCACCGCATTCGCCATGATGAGCGTCGGCAATGCGGCGGATTCCTACTTCATGACCTACAACGTCGGCGCTACGCCGCTGCTGACCACGCTGTTCATGTGGCTCGGCACCATCCCCGCCTTCATCTTCATGCCGCTGGTCCCCGCCATCAAGCGCAAGATCGGCAAGAAAGGCATGTTCTACCTCTTCCTGGGCGTCGCCATCCTCGGCATGGCGCTGATGTACACCTTCGTGTCCATCCCCGCGACCAAGAGCAATTTCGTCCTGCTGTGCATCGCCCAGTTCGTCAAGAGCACGGGCATCATCACCGCCACCGGCTACATGTGGGCCCTGGTCCCGGAGGTCATCGCCTACGGCGAATACACCACCGGCAAACGCATCGCCGGCATCGTCAACGCCCTCACGGGCATCTTCTTCAAGGCCGGCATGGCGCTGGGCGGCGTCGTTCCGGGCCTCGTGCTCGCCTGGGTCGGCTTCAACGCCGACGCCGCCCAGCAGACCCCGCTCGCCGAGCAGGGCATCCTCTGGCTGGTCTGCGTGATCCCGGCCGTCCTGCTGGTCCTCGCGATGTTCATCATCAGCAAGTATGAACTCAGCGACGAGAAGATGGATGAAATCAACCACGCAATCGAAGAAAGAAACCTCAAAGCATAATAACCGATATGGCAAAGAAAGTCCAGAAACGCTACCTCTTCCCGGAGGACTATATGGCCGACCCGTCCGTGCACGTGTTTGACGGCAAGATTTACATCTATCCTTCCCATGACTGGGAATCCGCCGCACCGGACGATGATTTCGGCAGCGAATACGACATGAAGGACTACCACGTCCTCTCCATCGAAGGAAGCGACCCGCTGACTTCCCCCGTCAAGGACTGGGGCAATGTGCTCGACATTAAGGACGTCCCCTGGGCGCGCCGCCAGCTGTGGGACTGCGACGTCGTAAAGGGGCGCGACGGGCGCTATTACATGTATTTCCCGGCCAAGGACAAGACCGACATCTTCCGCTGCGGCGTAGCCGTCTCCGACGGACCTGCAGGCCCGTTCAAGGCCATGCCCGACCCGATCCGCGGCAGCTATTCGATCGATATGGCCGTCCTGCACGACGATGCGGACGACGAGTACTACATGTACTTCGGCGGCATCTGGGGCGGACAGCTCCAGCGCTACGAGGACAACCTCGCCAAGGACTGCGGCACTTCGTATCCCGCCGACGGCCAGCCCGCCATCCCGGGCCGCGTCGTGAAACTCAGCAAGGACATGCTCCAGTTCGCCGAAGATCCCAAGCCCGTCGTCCTGCTGGACGAGAACGGCAAGCCCATCCCCGTGGAGGACAACGAGCGCCGCTTCTTCGAGGCCAGCTGGATGCACAAATACAAGGGAAAATACTACTTCAGCTACTCCACCGGCGACACCCACAAGCTCTGCTACGCCATTGGCGACAACCCTTACGGGCCTTTCACCTACAAGGGCGTCATCCTCACGCCGGTCTGCGGCTGGACCACGCACCATTCCATCGTCGAATTCGGCGGCAAATGGTGGCTGTTCCACCACGACAGCGTCCCTTCCAAGGGCATCAACCGCCTGCGCAGCCTCAAGGTCTGCGAACTGACTTATCGCGAGGACGGTACGATCGAGACGATCGAAGGCCTCGACGAATAAACATAAACTGTACTAAAACCGGAAACCGGGGGCCGCGCGATGCGGTCCCCGGTTCTTTTTCCGTCGGATCTTTATGCTTCCGGCCCGGCCGCGGACCAGCCCGGCGCGGAGACGGGATGCTCCAGCCCGTCGGGCGAGACCAGCACGGCACCGACTTCCGGACGCGCGAGATGCCCCACGATATCGAATGCCTGGAAGTCCTTCCGGAAACGGTCGAACTGCGCAATCGGGATGACGAACAGCAACTGACAGTCCTCGCCGCCGTTCATCGCGGCGGAAACGGGATCCAGGTCCATCTCCTTGCCGACGGCGAAACTGCCGCCCTCAAAGGGGATCTTGTCGGCATAGACTTTCACGCCGAAGCCGCTGTCGCGCCGTAGGCGCAGCAGGGCGTCTGCCAGCCCCCGGTTCACGAAGTAGCCGAACGACGGGGTGATCCCGGACTGTCCGAACTGTTCCGGCAGCTGCGGCGTCATTTCGGGGCGCAGATAGGCGCCGACAAGCATTTTATACTGCTCCAGGATCTTCTGGTCCGTCGCTCCCTGGTCGAACTTAAGCCGCTCCCGCTCGAGCACCTGCAGGCCCAGGAAAGCCGCTCCCAGGGCCCCGGACACGCAGACCAGGTCCTTGGATTCCGCCTTCGGGCGGGAAGCGGAGACGGCGGCGCTGTGACGACCGGTCGCGCTCAGGGAGACCGTCAGCCCGTTGCGGGACGGCTGCAGGTCCAGGCTGAGGCGCTTATAGCCGAATTCCTTCGCCGCGGCGACCACCCCGCTCCAAAGTTCCTGTACCTGCGGGAAATCCAGCTTCGCGGAAATCCCCAGCTGCACGGACAGCGTCTCGGGACGCGCCAGCACGGCATACAGTTCGCCGGTCGCGCGGAGCACCGCCTTGCGGCCCAGGTGCCGCAGCGGGAAATAGACCAGATCGAAATCCAGCCCTTCCAGCAGGAGGGCGGAGGCCGTCGTGATGCATTCCTGCGGCTTCGCTTCGAACCAAAGCGGCTCTTCGAAGGGGCGGAATCCCGTCCCTTCGAACAGCTGCCGGATCGCCTCGATCCGGCCCAGGTCCGTGAAAGTCTGCGCCATTAAAGATTACGCAGGAGGTTGTTGAGATTGACTTTCTTGTCAATCAGGGCGCGGAGTTCGTCGATGGGGACGCGCTGCTGCTCCATCGTGTCGCGGTCGCGCACGGTGACGCAGCGGTCATTGAGCGATTCGTGATCGACAGTGATGCAATACGGCGTGCCGATGGCATCCTGACGGCGATAGCGCTTGCCGATGCTGTCTTTCTCTTCGTACTGGCAGTTGAAATCGTATTTCAGCAGGTCCATGACCTCCTGGGCGAGTTCGGGCAGACCGTCCTTCTTGACGAGCGGCAGGACCGCGGCCTTGACCGGTGCGAGGGGAGCGGGAATGCTCATCACGACGCGGGTCTCGCCGTTGTCCAGTTTCTCCTCGTGCAGGGAGTGCGAGAGCACGGCCAGGACCATGCGGTCCACGCCGATGGAGGTCTCGATGACATACGGAGTGTATGCGGCGCCTTCCTCGGGATCGAAGTACTCGATCTTCTTGCCGGAGAACTTCTGGTGGTTGCCCAGGTCGAAGTTGGTGCGGCTGTGGATGCCCTCCAGTTCCTTGAAGCCGAAGGGGAAGTTGAACTCCACGTCGGTGGCGGCATTGGCGTAGTGGGCCAGTTTCTCGTGATCGTGGAAGCGGTAGTTCTCCGCGCCCATGCCGAGGTTGACATGCCATTTCATGCGGTTCTCCTTCCACTTGGCGAACCACTCGAGCTCGGTGCCCGGCTTGATGAAGAACTGCATCTCCATCTGTTCG
>JAFTCB010000051.1 GCA_017454905.1 Bacteroidales bacterium | reverse complement strand
GCGTGAGCTACCTCCCGGGCGACCGCAACTACGACCTGTACCGCTTCGCCTGCAAGGTGAGCGCCCGCCGGTTCTTCCCGAACTTCCTGAACCTGGACGCCACCTACAACCAGGATGACGCCTGGAAACCGGATGATCCCCGCCGCTTCGAGCACGAGGTGGCCACGATGGGCTGCCGCACCCGCGTGTACGGCAACAAGTTCGGTCCCAAGACCTCCATCGGCCGCGGCAACCTGTCCTTCACCACGATCAACATCGTGAAACTGGGCATCGAGGCCATGCAGGAGGAGCAGGACAAGAACCTCCGCATCCAGAAGTTCTTCCAGAAGCTCGACTGGGCCCTGGAAATCGCCGCCCGCCAGCTGAACGAGCGCTTCGACTTCCAGAAGACCGCCCTCAAGAAGCAGTTCCCGCTGCTGATGAACGGCCTGTGGCTGGGCTCTGAGAAACTGGATGACAACGACTCCATCGAGTCCGTCATCAACCAGGGCACCCTCTCCATCGGCTTCATCGGCCTCGCGGAGTGCCTGATCGCCCTCTGCGGCAAGCATCACGGCGAGAGCGACGAGGCGCAGGAGCTCGGTCTGCGGATCATCTCCCACATGGCGGAGAAGATCAACGGCTTTGCCGAGACCTACCAGCACAACTTCACCTTCCTCGCCACGCCGGCGGAAGGCCTCTCCGGCAAGTTCACCAAGCGGGACAAGAAGACCTTCGGCATCCTCCCGGGCATCACGGACAAGGACTACTACACGAACTCCAGCCATATCCCCGTGTACTACAAGTGCACGCCGGAGCATAAGGCGAAGATCGAAGGCCCGTACCACAAGTACGAGAATGCCGGCCATATCTTCTACGTGGAGATCGACGGTGACGCCACCCACAACCCGGAAGCCATCATGCAGATCGTGGACCTGATGGACAAGTACGACATCGGCTACGGCTCCGTGAACCACAACCGCAACCGCTGCCTGGACTGCGGCTACGAGAATGCCGAGAAGGACCTCCACGAGTGCCCGCACTGCCACGGTCACCACATCGACACGCTGCAGCGCATCACCGGCTACCTGGTGGGCACGACCAACCGCTGGAACTCCGGTAAGCTGGCTGAGCTCCACGACCGCGTGATCCACGAATAATGCGGCTCAGGGTCCTCAAGATTCTTGAACAGACAATGGCGGACGGCCCGGGTTTCCGGACGTCCGTCTATTGTGCTGGCTGCAAGCATGCCTGCAAGGGGTGTCACAACCCGCAGTCCTGGGATTTCAACGCGGGGGAGTGGATGGAGGTCGATGATATCCTTGCGAAGATCAAGGCCGATTCCATGTCCAACGTGAGTTTCTCCGGCGGCGACCCTTTCTATCAGGTGGAAGCCTTTACGGAGCTCGCCCGCCGCATCAAGCAGGAAACCACGAAGACCATCTGGTGCTGGACCGGCTTCACCCTGGAGGAGATCCAGGCCGATCCCTCCCTCGCGCAAATGCTTCCCTGGCTGGACGTCCTCGTGGACGGCCCCTTCATTTTGGAACAGCGCGACACGGAACTCCTCTTCCGCGGCAGCCCCAACCAGCGGATCATCTATCTCCACGGCGAGCCGCCGGAAGACGTGATCCCCGGGACGGTGCCGCTGGAAAAGCTGCGGTAATCAAAAAACCCTGGTCGCAGTGACCAGGGTTTTTTGTAAGGGATGCGGCCTTATTTCAGGCGCGGCAGTCTCCGGTTCCAGAGGTACGGGTTCATCTTGTGCCACTCGTCCACCGGCGGGATGATGCCCAACTCGATGATCTGGTCGCGCAGGTCCACCAGGTGCTCGTAAGAAGCCTTGAGGTCCGCCATTTCCTCCTTGTTGCCTTCGGGCATCGTGTAGTGGATGCCGGTGGCGTCCATGAAGGTAGGCATGGCCATGAACACGTGGCTGAACTCGTGCGTGTCCACATAGGTTCCGGAAGGCCAGGGGAACTGGTCTCCGCCCGGCATCGCGGCCTCGATAGCCTTGATGGACAGGAGGGCCGGGCTCTGGATGGAGCTGCGGCCACGGAGTTTGATGATCTCGGCGCCGCCCTGGATGGTGTCGTGCTTGATGGTTTCGATGCGCTCCTTGGTCAGGCCCATGCGCGCGATCGGGGTGCCGCAGATGGTAGCCTTGGACATGAACACCGCCATGGACTCGCCGTGACCACCGTAGGTGAAGGCGTTCTCCACGTCCGACTGGCGGACACCGAACTCCTTCGCCAGGTTGGTCTGCAGGCGCGTGCTGTCGAGGGCGGCCAGGGAGGACACCCGGCACGGGCGGAGACCGGAGTGGATAAGGACGGTGAGCGCGGTGACGTCGGCAGGGTTGAAGATGATCATCACGTGCTTGACTTCCGGGCAGTACTTGCGGATATTGTCGCCGAGGCCGGCGGCGATTTCGCAGTTGCCCTTCAGCAGGTCTTCACGGGTCATACCTTCCTTACGGGGTGCACCGCCGGAGGAGACGATGTACTTC
>JAFTCB010000050.1 GCA_017454905.1 Bacteroidales bacterium | reverse complement strand
GGCGCAAACGCAAGTGCGGCACGTCTCTCGGACGACCGTATCATCGTGGCCGGCAATTGGTATGCCGATGATATGATTTCGGCATATTCCCCTAATTCCGGCGGAGAATCCCTGCGTGTGCCGACGCTTGGCCGCTCGATGCCGCTCATCCTTCAGACAGCCCCGGACAATGCCTTGATACTTAGTTCATCCGGTAATCGGGAAGAAAACCTTCCTCCTGTGGCAGATCGTTTGAAGGGAGATCCCATCGAAGTGCAGCTGCTGCAGGAATGGGAGTCGTGGATACGTCCCGATGTCTGTCAGATTAGCAATTATTTCATCGGGGACGAAACTGTGGGCGGTTTTGCCTGGATCTTTCCTGCCATCCGAAAGGCAGACGGGCAATTGGGGCTGATCAAGGTGGTTGGCGAGGAGTTCTCTTTGTTGGAGACTGAAAGGTCCCTACCTATGGTTAGTCCGGAAGGTGAGGCGCTGACTCCCGGCGCCACCCTGCTTGCCGATAGGACAAATAGATGTGCCTGGATAATCCGGACGGTCAAAGGGACTGGACAGATTGATTTGGTCAAGGTAGATTACGGTGAAGCTCTTCAGGGAAGGAAGGCACCTATAAGCCTCTACGGTGCAGAGGCGCCAGACAGACGTCCCATTTATTCGATAGGGGCAGTTCTGATGCCAGGTGGTGATATCGCGTTCGTCGGTGGTCTTGCAGACTCTGACAATTATCACCCTGACGGGATAGCATTTATACTTCATACAGAGCCTGTCGTGAAGGCAGCTTTGCCGTGGCTATGGATAATCGTGGCTGCTTGTCTGCTCGCCGCCACTATCCTGTTCCAAGTATTCCGGCTTCGACGGAACGGCCTTTCCGCTGCCGATTCTCTGACAGAATCAAGAGATTCTTCTGCCGAGAATGCACTTGCGGAACTGATGGACCGGATTACCAGACAAATGGAGGAAAGGCGTCTTTTCCTAAAAAAAGGCCTGACAAAAGAAGACCTGGCCCGGGCTGTCGGTTCTAATTCCCGCTACGTCTCCGACTGCATCAACCGGCAAACCGGGTACTCATTTATTGAATATGTGAACGGTTACCGCATCCGTTACGCCCAGCATCTGCTCTACGAGAACCCCGATATGCGTCTGGCGGAGATCAGCGAAGAATCTGGTTTCTCCAGCGAAGTCACTTTCTACCGCAATTTCAAAACCCGGACCGGACAGACTCCTATCGAATGGTTGAACGCACAGAAAGGATGACAATGACACGAAAAAAAGCGGACTTTTGATCCGCTTTTTAGAGAGTAGCCCTGAGTGGAATCGAACCACTATTTTAGGTTTAGGAAACCCACGTTCTATCCGTTGAACTACAGGGCCATCCTAGCAAAAAAGCCGCGCTGGGCGGCCTTTTCACAGATTACTCAGCGTTTTTGACAACGATCTGACGGCCTCTGTAATAGCCACACTCAGGGCAGACACGGTGATAGATCACGGTCGCGCCGCAGTTCGGGCAGGTGGCGAGGGTCGGGACCGGCGCGAAATCGTGCGTACGGCGCTTGTCACGACGCTGCTTGGAAAGTTTGTGTTTCGGATGTGCCATTGCTTTATCTTTTAAATATTATTTGCTCAAATACTTTGTAGTTTCCTGATTGCATTCTCCTTCGGGATGTACGCGCTGAAGCGGGAGCGAGATGCAGACATAGTCGTAAACATCCTGCCGCAGGTCCAGCTCATCAGAGTCCGGTGCATAACTCTCCTCGAAGGAGGTCTCCACCGGAATCACCAGATCCTCGAGACATCTGTCGCAAGCGACGGTCACGCTGCCCGTTATCACGCAGGCGGCATCCGCGGTCAGCCCGTGGTTGTGCACGTCAGCCGTCACTTCCAGATCGGCATCGAGGATTTCCTGATTCCCGAATATCTCAAAGAACTCCGGTCCGGCATGCCACGAAAAATGGCTTTTTCCGGGTGCCAAACTTGTCAGTTTAACTACAAAGGGTTGCAAAGTTAGTAATTTTTTTGCGATTAGCAACTAAAATCAGTCCTCGTTGTCACTGTTTCTTTTGCGCGCCAGCGGATCGAGCAGGATCTTGCGGATGCGCATGAAGTGCGGGGTGACCTCCACGAGTTCATCCTCCTGGATGTATTCCAAAGCCTCCTCGAGGGAGAATTTGATGGCCGGCGGCAGGACGATCTTCTCGTCGGAACCGGCGGCACGGACATTGGTCAGCTTCTTGGTCTTGCAGATGTTGATGTTCAGGTCGCGCTCGCGGGTATGCTCACCCACGACCTGGCCGGCGTAGATGTCCTCGCCCGGCTCCACGAAGAAGCGGCCGCGGTCCAGCAGCTTGTTCATCGAATACGCGATGGCCTGGCCGGTCTCGATGGAGACCAGGGAGCCGTTGTTGCGGTGTTCGATCTCGCCCTTGTAGGGCTGGTATTCCTTGAAACGGTGGGCGACGATGGCCTCGCCCTGGCTAGCGGTCAGCAGGTTGGAACGCAGGCCGATCAGGCCGCGGGTCGGGATCTCGAACTCCAGCAGGGTCCGGTCGCCGCGCGGCTCCATCCGCACCAGCGCGCCCTTGCGCCGGGTGGAAATCTCGATGGCCGCACCGACGAACTCCTCCGGCACCTCGATGGAGAGATCCTCCACCGGCTCGCAGCGCTGTCCGCCGATGGTCTTGTCCAGCACCTTGGGCTGGCCGACCTGCAGTTCGAACCCCTCGCGGCGCATCGTCTCGATGAGCACCGAGAGATGCAGCACGCCGCGGCCGTACACGACGAACGAATCGGCCGACAGGCCGGGCTTGACGCGCAGGGCGAGGTTCTTCTCCAGCTCCTTGTCCAGGCGCTCCTTGAGATGGCGGGAAGTGACGAACTTGCCGTCCTTGCCGAAGAAGGGGGAATTGTTGATCGTAAAGAGCATGCTCATCGTCGGCTCGTCGATGGCGATGGGCTCCAGCGCCTCCGGATTCTCGTAGTCCGCGATCGTGTCGCCGATCTCGAATCCGTCAATGCCCACCACGGCGCAGATGTCGCCGCACTGGACCTCTTCGACATTGGCCTTGCCCAAGCCCTCGAAGACCATCAGCTGCTTGATCTTCTGCTTCTGGATGATGTCATAGCGCTTGCACAGGCTGATCTGCTGCCCGGCCTTGAGCGAGCCGCGGGTGATGCGGCCCACCGCGATCCGGCCCACATACGGGGAATACTCCAGGGAGGAGATCAGCAGCTGCGGCGTACCCTCAACCACCGGCGGGGCCGGAATGACCTCGAGGATCGTGTCCAGGAGCGGCGTGATATCGGAAGTCGGTTTCTTCCAGTCCAGCGACATCCAACCCTGCTTGGCGGAGCCGTAGACAGTCACGAAATCCAGCTGCTCTTCGGTAGCGTTGAGATTGAACATCAGGTCGAAGACCTCTTCCTGCACCTCGTCGGGACGGCAGTTGGGCTTGTCCACCTTGTTGATGACCACGATCGGTTTCTTCCCCATCTGGATGGCCTTCTGGAGGACGAAACGGGTCTGGGGCATGCAGCCTTCGAAAGCATCGACCAGCAGCAGGACGCCGTCCGCCATATTGAGGACGCGCTCCACCTCACCGCCGAAATCGCTGTGGCCCGGCGTGTCGATGATGTTGATCTTGACCCCTTTGTAAATGACGGACACGTTCTTGGCCAGGATGGTGATGCCGCGCTCGCGCTCCAGGTCATTGTTGTCGAGGATCAACTGGCCCAGGTTCTCCGGCTGACGGACCAGGTTGGCCTGGTAGATCATCCGGTCCACAAGCGTCGTCTTGCCGTGGTCAACGTGGGCGATAATGGCTATATTTCTGATTTCTTGCATATTCTGTCACACTACTCACTCCCCGGGGAAACGGGATTTCTTAAAAACGTGCAAAGTTACTGATTTCCGCGGAAAATCATAATCCAAATAATTAGTATATTTGTAAGTTATGCGGAAAAAATCTTTATTTCTCCTGACGGCACTGCTTCTGGTCCTGTGCGCCTGCGGCGGCGGAAACGGATCCGGGGGCACCGCCCCGCTTCCGGCCAGCCGCACACCCGAGCTGCTGGCGGCCGTCCCTTCCGACGCCCTGGTCGTGATGTGCTACAACCACTGCTCCGAAGGCATGGCGCTCTATGATTCGACGAGCGTCCTGCAGAAACTGGACCTGACCGCATTCAAGAAGGCACCGATGGCCCTGGCGCTCTGCTACAGCGGCTCCCTGATGCCGATCCTGGCCCTGGATGCCGGCCGCGCCGATGCCGATTCCGCATCGGCCGTGCACTCCCTGCTCGAGCAGGCCGCCTCCCTCAAGCTCAAGGCCGGATACATCCGCCCGGACCCCGAAGCGAAACGCCGGGGGTTCGTGGTCATCACGCCCTCCAGCGCCCTGTACCAATCGGTCCAGCGCCACCTGACGGAGTATACCTCCATCCTCGACGCCCCCCGTTTCCCACAGGCGCTGAAAACCGCCGCTTCGGAAGAATTCATCGCCTTCCGCGGCAGCGGCGCCGAACGGATGATCCCCAAAGGCTGGCTCAAGGACTTCTTCCCGCGCAAGGAACTCACTGCATTCCTGGACGCCCTGGCCGACTGGATCATGCTGGTCCCCGAAAAGGGCGGATTCAATGTCCTGCCCTGCTATAGCAACGACGACACTTATTTCACGAATATCCTGGCATCCGTGCCCCTCTCCGACAGCCGGCTGGGGCCGCTGCTGCCCTCCGGCACCCGGCTCGCCCTGACGCTCCCGGTCCGCCATCAGCAGCTGCGGCAGGCGGTCGACCGCTGGCAGGACGCCTCCATGCGGCTGACCCGCCACCGCAATGAGCTTTCCGAGCTCGGCAGGCAGGCCGGCAAGGATCCGCTCAAATGGGAGCAGGAGGTGGACGTGTGCGAAGTGGCGCTCGTGCATTTCGGCGGCGAAGCCGTCACCCTGGTCCGGCCCGCACGCAATGTGACCGACCGCGAGATGGGAGAGAACCCCTGGCGCGGCTTCCTGCCCGCCCTCTACGGCAAAGCCTTCGCGCTGGCCGACGACAGTTATACCGCCATCTGGAACGGATGGCACATATACGGATCAGCGGCGGCCGTACAGGCCTTCCTGGAAGCGGAGCGCCCCGAAGAAGGCGCCGGCTCCGACTGGCCGGGCAAATCCTGCCGCCTGCTCATCCGCGAATCTGACAAAACCCTTGCCTGGGACAAAAACGGCATCAAACTCACATGGAATTCCAATCAGTAAACAAGCTTTTCGAGAAAAGTTTCAAAGAGAACTGGGAGCGGGACGCCCTCTCCAACTACCAGGGCATCACGCTTAAATACAGTGACGTCGCGGAGCGCATCGAGCTGCTGCACATCGCCTTCCGGCAGTGCGGCCTGCAGGAAGGCGACAAAGTAGCCCTGTGCTCCCGCAACCAGGCCCACTGGGGTGTCTGCTTCCTCGCAGCCACCACCTACGGTGCCGTCCCCGTGCCCATCCTCCACGAATTCAAGCCGGAGAACATCCATTACCTGGTCAACCACTCCGACGCCAAGGTCTTCTTCGTGGACGAAGTGATCTGGCAGGGACTGTCCGAGGCCGAGATGCCCGGGCTGGAGGTCATCGTCCAGATGAACACCCTCAACTACATCTACGCCAAGAACCAGGACCTGGTCGCCGTGCGGGAGAACCTCACCAAGACCTTCAAGGAAATGTATCCCGGGGGCTTCGGACCCGAGCACCTCAACTACCACGAGGACCAGCCCGAAGAACTCGCGCTGATCAACTACACCTCCGGTACTTCCGGCTTCTCCAAAGGCGTGATGCTCCCCTACCGCTCGCTGCTCTGCAACATCCGGCTCGCCCACGAGACGGCCGAGCCGCAGATGACCTGCGAATCGCAGATGGTCGCGATGCTCCCCTCGGCCCACATGTACGGGATGATGTTCGAATTCCTGTTCGAGATGACCATCGGCGCCCATGTGCACTTCCTGACGCGTACCCCGAGCCCCAAGGTCATCATGAAGGCCTTCTCCGAGATCCACCCGGACGTGATCATCGCCGTCCCGCTGATCTTCGAGAAAGTGTACAAGTCGCAGATCAAGCCGGTGGTGGACCGCCACAAATCCCTGATGCGCATCCCGATCGTGGACCAGGTGATCCGCAAGAAAATCCGCGACAACCTCATCGAGGCCTTCGGCGGCCGTTTCGAGGAAGTCATCATGGGCGGCGCCGCCTTCAATCCCGAAGTGGAGAAGTTCATGCGCCAGATCCATTTCCCCTTCACCGTCGGCTACGGCATGACGGAGTGCGGCCCGATCATCACCTATGCCAAGTGGTGGAAAACCCGCAAGGGCTCCTGCGGCGTGCCGGTGCCGGGCTGCGAGATCCGCATCGACTCCAAGAACCCGTACAAAGAGCCCGGCGAGATCCAGGTCCGGGGCGACAATGTCTTCCTGGGCTACTACAAGAACCGGAAGGCCACCAAGGCCAGTTTCACGAATGACAACTGGTTCAAGACCGGCGACATCGGCGTCATCGACTACGACGGCTACCTCTACCTGCGCGGCCGCTCCAAGTGCATGATCCTGGGGCCCAGCGGACAGAACATCTACCCCGAAGAGCTCGAAGGCGTCATCAACAACGTCACCTATGTCGTGGAGTCGCTCGTGGTCGAGGACAACGGCGGCCTCACCGCGCTGATCTATCCGGACTACCACCAGGGAGAACTCGACGGCCTCGCCCGCGAGGACCTGGAGCAGCGGATCAATGACAGCCTTCCCGAGATCAACAAGCTCCTCCCCTCCTATGCCCAGATCCGCAAGATCGAATTCATGCCGGAGGATTTCGAGCGCACGCCGAAACGGAGCATCAAACGTTACCTGTACCAGCGATGAGCAAATTCGATGACAAATACATGAGGATGGCCGCCATCTGGGCGACCAACTCCTACTGCAAGCGCCGCCAGGTCGGGGCGCTGATCGTCAAGGACCGGATGATCATTTCAGACGGCTACAACGGCACGCCCTCCGGATTCGAGAACATCTGCGAAGACGAGAACGGCGTCACCAAGCCCTATGTCCTCCACGCCGAGGCCAACGCCATCTCGAAGGTGGCCCAGTCCGGCAACAGTTCCGAAGGAGCGACCCTGTACGTGACGGCATCCCCCTGCATGGAATGCGCCAAGCTGATCATCCAGTCCGGGATCCGGCGCGTCGTCTACCGGGACGAGTACAGGCTGACGGACGGGATCGACCTGCTCCGCCGTGCCGGCATCGAAGTCGAAAAGATTGATTGAGCATGAAAAGATCTTCTATCCTGGTCGCGCTGCTGGGCGTCGTGATCGGCGTCCTGGTCATGTGCCTGATCCAAGTAGCCGGAAAGCACAGGCGGGAAATGCGCGTCGGCAACGCCGACTGGCGCAAGGTGGAACTCATCCTGCAGAGTATTGAAGAGAATTACGTGGACTCCGTCGATTACGGCAAGGTCACCGACGCCGTGGCGGCAGCCGCCCTGCATGCCCTGGACCCGCATTCTTCCTACATGCCCCCGCAGATCCTCGAGGAGACGGAAGCGGACCTGACCGGCAACTTCGACGGTATCGGCATCCAGTTCAATGTACCCAACGACACCGCCGTCGTGATCGAAGTCATCCCCGGCGGTCCGTCCGAGAAGATCGGGCTCCAGCCCGGCGACCGCCTGCTCAAGGTGGACTCCATCAACATCGCCGGCGTGCATTTCCCGCAGGACAGCATGGTGCGGCACATCAAGGGCGTGGCGGGCAGCAAGGTCCTCGTCACCGTCAAACGCGGGCGGGAAGTCATCCCCTTCGAGATCACCCGCGGCAAGATCCCGACCTGGTCCGTGGATGCCGCCTTCATGGTGAACGACACGACCGGCTACCTGCGCCTCTCCAAGTTCTCCCGGACCACCGAGACGGAATTCCTCAAGAACAGCATCGACCTGCTGGAAAACGGCATGGAGGAGCTGATCATCGACTTGCGCGACAACACCGGCGGATACCTTGACCAGGCCTGTAAGCTGGCCAACCTCTTCCTTCCGAAAAAGGCGATGATCGTCTATCTGGAGGGCCGGCACCGCAAGCGCGAAGAATACCGCGCCGACGGCCGCGGGCCGCTCCAGGACCTCGCCGTCAAGGTGCTCGTCAACGAAGAGACCGCCTCGGCCAGCGAGATCCTGGCGGGCGCCCTGCAGGACAACGGGCGGGCCCGGCTCTACGGACGCCGCACTTTCGGCAAGGGGCTGGTCCAGGAACCGTTCTTCTTCACCGACAAATCCGGGATGCGGATCACCGTGGCCCGCTACTATACCCCTTCCGGGCGCTGCATCCAGAAGCCCTATGCCGATGACTACGAATACGAGGTCCTGAAGCGCTACGAGTCCGGGGAGATGGTCCACGCCGACAGCATGCGCGTGGAGAAAGGCGGCATCCTGCCGGACGTGTTCGTGCCCGTGGACACCACGCGCGCCGGGCAGTTCTACGTCGCCTGCAACCGCAAGGCCACGGCCATGCGCTTCGCCTCCGCCTTCTTCGACAGCCACAAGAAGGAGCTGTCCGGAATCGACGACTACGGACAGTTGCTCTCCTGGCTGGACAAAGCCGGGCTGGAACGGCGTTTCCTTGCTTTCGCGAAAGAGAAGGACGGGCTGGTCCCCAAGGAAGGGGAATGGGAGAGGGAAAAGCCGTACATGATGACGCAGGTCCAGGCGCTGGTCGGCCGCTACTCCAAACTGGGAGACAAGGCCTACTACCACCTTTTCCTCCAGATTGACGACACCTACAAAGCCGCCATGACGGAATAAACACATGCTTCCGGTAATGCTCAAAGGTATATTGATGGTCCTGCTGGCAGCAGGGCCCCTGCAGGCAGGGCGCAGCGTACGCCCGGAAATGACCGTACTCGAGAGCGAGCAGCGGGAAGGCTATACCTGCCAGCTGGTCGAATACAACGTCTCCCGCGACGAGCGGGTACGGTCCTACCTGCTGGTCCCGGACGGGGCCGGCAAAAGTGACCGCCGGCCCGGCCTGGTGCTGCTCCACGACCACGGCGCCCGCTTCGATATCGGCAAGGAAAAGCTGGTACGTCCGCTGCAGTCAGCCCCTGAGCACGTCAGGAAATCTGCGAAGCAATGGGTGGACGACGGCTTCGACGGAGTCTGGTTCGCTGACAGGCTGGCAGCTGCCGGCTATGTGGTGATCGTACCGGATGCGCTGTATTGGGGATCGCGCAGCACACCGCTCTGCCAGGAATGGTCCCGGCGGAAATTCGGCACCGCCCCGGGAGATCCGGATGAATTGAAAACGGCCGTCTATGAAGGCCAGCGCACCGTTTATGACAGCCTGGCGCGCAAGGGCGTCATCTGGGCGGAGCAAACGATGCGGGAGGACGCCGCTGCCGCCCGCCTGCTGTGCAGCCTGCCCTGCGTGCAGAAGCGGAAAATCGGCTGCTTCGGCTGGTCGATGGGGGCGCACCGGGCCTGGTTACTGACGGCCTTCTGCAGGCAGGTCCGCACCGGCGTGGCCTTGTGCTGGATGACCTTGATGGAAACGCAGGTCCAGCCGTACAAGGCCTCCGACTATTCGATGCTGATCCCGCAGATGCGGGAAAAATATGATTTTCCGGACATTGCCCGCTGGCTGGCCCCGAAGCCCTTCTTCTTTCTGAACGGCCTGCAGGACAAACTCTTCCCGGTACCGGCAGTTGAGACGGCCTTCGCCCGCATGCAGGCGATCTACCAAAAGAAAGGAGCTGCGGGGATGCTGCGCACGGAGTTCTTCGACGGCTCACACCACTGCGGACTTGCCGAGCAGCAGGCCATCATCGATTATCTGGACCGGCAACTGAAATAGCCGCCGGGGCATCCTCTTCGTATTCATAGGGGATGGTGAAGACGAAACGGGCACCGCCTTTATACTCAGTGTCCAGCCATATCTCGCCACCCAGGTTTGAGATGATGAGTTTACCGACGGTCAGGCCGAGGCCGGCTCCCTGTTTGTTGCTGTCCAGTTTGGCGAAACGTTCGAAGATATCCGTAGCTTTCTCCGCCGGTACGCCCGGCCCCGTATCTTCGACATAGAACGTGATCAGGCCAGGGTTCTCCACCATCGAAGAGCCGATGGTGATGGACCCCTGTTCAGTGTATTTGCAGGCGTTGGTGAGCAGGTTGATCAGGACCTGCTGGATACGCATGCCGTCGGTGTAGACGCGCAGGTCCTCCGGAATGCCGGGCTCTCGCACGAGCAGCACCCCGGACGGTATGCGATACTCCACGGACTTGATGGCCATACGGGCCACTTCGTTCAGGTTGCACGGGGACATGTTGGTGACGAAACGCCCGTTCTCCATATCCGACAGGCTGAGCAGGTCGTTGATGATGACGGTCAGCAGCTGGGAGTTGTTCATCACGTACTCCAGGTATTCCATCTTCTCCTCTTCGGAATTGTAATCGTCCGGCAGGCACAGCAGCTGGGAGAACCCGATGATGGCGTTGAGCGGGGTGCGGATCTCATGGCTGATGTTCTGCACGAAGGCCGTCCGCATCTGCGCTCCCTTCGCTGCAATCGCATTGGCTTTCCGCAGGGACCTGACACTGTTGCGCATCACCAGGAATCCGAACAGCCCCATCCCCACCAGCACGAAGAATGCGGCCCACATGATGGTGGGCTTGTGCATCTCCCATAGCGTGTGCGGTGCATCATAGACAATCGCATCCTCCGGAATCAGTTCCGTATTGAGTCCAAACAGCTCCATCGAGTGCCAGTTAAGGCTCGGCGTCCCCATTTCGAAGTGGGTCATCGGGATGATCTCGGGCCGGAGCCCGTCGTCCAGTACTTCGGCCAGACGCTGCCGGAAGGTCTTGTAGTACTGGCCATGATCGTAGGAATAGTAGCCGATCACATTCTGGTCCCGGTCGAGATCACACTGGAAGATGGTGAAGATCGGGGCGATCGACTCCAGGACCTGGGTGATGTTGTTGCGGGAGTTGATAGTCTCCAGATAGTCCTGATGGGTCAGCCAGGAAGCGAACAGTACACCCGTCTGCGGATATTTTTCCGCACCGAGCAATTCGATCAGTTCGTCCGTTGTCGTCTCCAGGGAGAGGATGGGCTGGTACCTGACGTCCGGATGCCGCTCTTCCAGGTAACGCTCCAGGCGGAGCTGCTGCTCCTTGCTCTGGAAATTCTCCCCCGCGATGAAAAGAAATTTCTCGATCTCCGGCTGTACTGTAAACATCAGATTTACGGTCTGCTCCACCATCGCCGGGGCGTGGATCAGGGTCACGTTGAGTCCGCGGGTACGCATCTCCTGCACCGGATACCTCGCAGCTTTGGGATTGGGCTTGCCATAGATGGTATAACGGTTTTCACAGTAATAAGGGATCTCTCCCGCCAGGATCTGCGGCATACCCGGCCATCGCTTATCCACATCGTAGGCCAACTGATAGCCGCTTCCGCCCACGATTACGACCAGTGTGGGGTCAAAAACGCAAGAATCCAGGATCGCACGGGTCCTGGATCGAAGTTGCTCGACATTATCAATGGAAGTAATACGCAGATAGGAAAGATTAAGTCGGACATCAGGCCGCTCCGTACAGAAGTCCATGACGGGGCGCAACATATCATGGGCCCACCCGCTGGACTCGGAGTGGGAACAAATCACCAGAATCTCCTTGGTCGGAGAACTGTCCTGGGCCGCCAGTGACAACGGAGCCAGAAGGAGTATCGTCAGCAGATACCGGAAGTGTATTCGTTGCATAGGCAATTGGCACTTTTTACAAAGATAGGATTATTTTGAAGAATTCCAACACAATAGACCGGTAACCTGTTAAAACAGAAAAGATCCGACGATTGTCAGATCTTTTCTGTTGTGCGCGGGATGAGAGTCGAACTCACACGTCGCAATTGACACTAGCTCCTGAAACTAGCGCGTCTACCATTTCGCCACCCGCGCTCGAATGGACTGCAAATATACAACTTTTCTGTAAATTGACAAAAAAATCTGCAGCAATGCAATCCATCCGGCCAGCCGTGCCGGCATCAGGTTGAAGTTGATTCCATAGTTTTAGTTGTATCGGGCAAAAGCCTGATTGATTTCACTTTTGAATTCGGGGTAGAAACTGGAGAGTTTCTTCTTCAGCAGGGTCTTATCCGTCACTTCCCCGTCCAGGACCTGGAATATCTTGCAGGCGGAGAGGCCCCTTTGCTCAAGCAGAAGCAGGACCTGCGGATGGAACCAGTGGTTCGTCCCGAAAGGCCCCGACCCTTCGCCATAGCGGTCGCGATACAGCACCGTCTGCAGGAAACAGGCCCAATCCTCCCCCACCTCACAGTACCCGTTGTCCTCTTCCGTCCCCATGCCGTAGGTCACGAAACCGGAAGTCACATATGAGGTCAGGATGAAGCGCGCGTAGCGGTTCCAGAAGTCCCCGCCCGCCAGCATGAAATGGCTGGCATGGGCCAGCTCGTGGACGGCAACGGCATACACGTCCGCATAGGTCCGGCAATCTTTCAGGCCGAGCGTCAGGTCCGGAAGGAAAACCTTCAGCAGGAAGGAGAATTCTCCCAGGTATTGCGCCAGTTTGCTGCCGTCCACCAGGACGCCCTGGTGCATCATCACGGCACTGCTGGCCGCCAGGCCGGAGAAGAGCCAGAGCCGCAGGTTGGCCGGCGGAGTCTTGACCGGAGGCGTCTGCTCTTCGCACCAGTGGTAGTAGTCAAACCCGGCATTGTTGACCACGCAGCGGAGGAACAGCATGCGGTCCGAATCCTCGGTCACCTCATAATCCAATCCCGCGGCATCCTGCTTGCCCAGCGTGGAGACCGACGCCGGCAGGAGAAGCAGGTTGAACCCGATGGAGAATCCGGACGTATTCGTGAATACCAGGCGGTAACGGGGACTGGACGTAAAACCTTTGTCCATCTGGTAGTATCCGTTCTCGTCCGTATAGGCCGCGCTGAACTTGACAAAGCTGTTGCAGGAGACACGCACCCCCCGGACGCCCTCCGGAGCACCGCCCCGGACGGAATCCACGATCGTGATCCGGCCTTTCGGGGTCACGGCTGTTTCCGCCTTGGTACCGGACGCCTCCGTGATCATGTCGGCATTGCCGGTCAGCCGGAAGGCTTCCCGCTCCACCGCCTGCCAGTCCACGCCGTCGGACTTGACGGCGCTCTGGACTCCCGGAATATAGCATTTGTCCAGGATTTCATGGCGGATGCCGGCCGGAAAGACGAAATCCTTGTCCACGACGCCATACTGCCAGGTGATCCGGTCTTCTTCTATAGAAGGATCATGATAGTAATCGCCTTCACACAGGATCCGGTAATCGACCGGATGATCCAGCAGCGGGATTCCCAGCTGCTCCAGCCGGGCAAGCTGTTCCTCGTCCGCAGGCAGGAAACGCACATACAGGTGGGTCGCCGGGAGGACGATCCGGTCTGCCTTGGTCGGATAGACAGCCGCCAGCGCCTGGCTCATGTTTTCCACGGAATAAGGGTCCTCGAGGCGCTCGCCCAGCACGATCATCCCATGCCGGATCTGCACGCCCTCCGCATCCACCTCGTCTCCCGGGACATCCAGTCCCGTCCCGACGCAAGAGGCGGCCAACAGCGCCGGCAGAATCAGTTTCATCCAAGTTTTCATCACTTCGCAGTTTTCTCACCGCAAAGTTCCGCAAGGCGATCCGTTTTATCGCAAGATTAATCGTTTAATAACAGAAAAAGCCCCGCACAGATATGTACGGGACCGATTCATCCAAAAGAAACGATGCTAAGATTTCGCTTAAAATCAGAAATAATTGACTGTTTTTTGTTCAATTGCACTCATCAGGCTGTTGCCCAGGCGGCTCACGCCGAAGCGGAAATGATCCTTGTCCATCCACTCCTTGCCCAGCACGGAAGAGCCGATGTAGTAGTACAGCAGGGCGTCCTTGGCGTTCGAGATGCCGCCGGCTGCCTTGAAGCCAACCCGGACACCGGTCTTCTCATAATAAGCCTTGATGCAGGAGCACATCACATAGGCAGCCATCGGGGTCGCGTTGACCTCCACCTTGCCGGTCGAAGTCTTGATGAAATCGGCACCGGACTCCATCGCAAGGAAGGAAGCCTGGGCAATCCGCTCGGGAGTGACCAGCAGGCCGGTCTCCAGGATGACCTTGAGGACCACCTTGCGGCCCAGCCGCTCCGCCTCGGCGTCGATGGCCTTCCGCATCGCAACGATCTCTCCGGCGGCCGTATCGAAATCATCGGCCAGGAAAGAGTTGAGCGCCAGGACGATATCCACCTCGTCAGCACCTCCGCGGACCGCCAGGACACATTCCTGCACCTTGATTTCCAGGAAACTCTGGGCGGAAGGGAAACAGCTGGACACCGTCGTCACATGCAGTTCCGGGGAATTGCGGCTCTCGCGGACGACAGAGGCGAAATTGGGATAGACACAGATGGATGCGGGCAGCGGGTAGTCCGGATAAAGATCTGCCAGACGGTTCGCCTTGTCCACCAGCTTACGCACGGAGGCCACCGTGTCGTTGGTCTTGAGGGTCGTGAGGTCCATCAGGGAAAAGCAACGCTTCAACACCTCGGGGGTAGCCAGGCCCTCCAGGTTGGAGGCGATGGCCTGGATGCGGGATGCTATCTCCTCTTCCACAGGAGCATAGCCATATTTCTGCAAGTAATCCATTATTGTTTTGTTTTAATCTGTTTTCTTCAATTCTTCTTTCTTCATGTCCTCCACACGGATCCGGACCGGCTTGGGACGCTCCTGACGCTCCATGGGCTTGACTTCCTCCCAGGTGTCCGAGCCCTCCGGTTCGGACGCCGCAGGCCACGTCTCTGCCGGCTCGTCCTGCAACGAATCCGCAGCGGCCTTCAAGGTATCCACCGGCGGCCAAAGCCTCGCAGCCCCGGACCAGCGCAGGGAATCCGTCGAGAAATCCTTGGGATGGTACAGGCGGCGATAGCTGTCCAGCTCCTCTTCCCGCTTGCGATCGGCGTCCAGGATGATCTGGAGCGCCTCCGAACGGGCCCGAAGGCGCTCGGACGCCTTGGAAACGATATCTGCATACTCGACAGGGTGATCCAGGTAATAGTTGATGCTCTTGTCGTAATCCGCGAAATCGTATCCGTAGCGCTTGAAGATCGGGTCGAACAGCAAGGTCGTGTCAGCGATCTCACGGGCATCGGGATGGTCGCGGACCCACTGGTCCGCCAGGAACATGTCGGCATAGATGCGGACCATCTTCTTCTCGGGGATCACCCGCGCCCTGCGGCAACCGGTCAGGCCGGCCACCGCTGCGAGCAGCAGAAGGATATGGACCGCACGCAACCGCATGTCTATCTGAGCTGCGCCCCGAAGTCTTTCTGGAAGGTGGTCAGCAACCGCTCCATCACGCGCTCGGTATCCTGGTCCGTGAGGGTTTTCTCCAGATCCTGAATGACGAAACTGAGCGCATACTGCTTCTTGCCGGCAGGGATCTTGTCACCGCGGTACACGTCGAAGAGACCGACCTGGCGGAGAAGTTTCTTGGCTTGCTTGAAAGCGGCGGCCCGGAGATCCGCATAGCATACCTGCTCGTCCAGCAAGAGGGCGAGGTCGCGGCGGACGGCCGGGAATTTCGGGAGTTCGCTGAAACTGACCTTGTCACGCTTGACCAACTCGAAGAGGGCGGGCCAGTCGATCTCGGCGGCGAACACCGGCTGCTTGATGCCGAACCTGCGCGCCAGAGCGGGCTGAACCGTTCCCATCACGGCCAGCTTGCGGCCCTTTCCGGGCAGGCTGTAGCTCATGCCTTCGGCGAAGATGTCCGAAGGTGCCGCTTCGGTCCACATCTGCTGGAGATCGGCCCCGTAGCGGCGCAGCAGCAGCTCCAGATAGCCCTTCAGCTGGAAATAATCGCTCTTGCCGGGCTCCTGGCGCCAGGATTTCTCCGGGGTACCGGTCATCATCAGCGTGAAGCAGGTATGCTCCTCGTAACCCTCGAGGGTCTCGCCGGAAGTCTCCGGACGGCGGCGGTAAACGCTGCCGTACTCGAAGGTACGCAAGGAGGAAAGCTGGCGGTTGAGATTGTAGGCGATCACCTCCAGGCCGCTGAGGATCAGGGTCTGGCGCATCAC
Organism: Bacteroidales bacterium; assembly: GCA_017454905.1. Classification (GTDB taxonomy): domain Bacteria; phylum Bacteroidota; class Bacteroidia; order Bacteroidales; family UBA932; genus Cryptobacteroides. The sequence continues at coordinate 3,233 of JAFTCB010000050.1, read as the reverse complement.
GTTGAGATCCTGGCTGAGCGGGTTCACGATCTTGACGCACTGCTCTGCGGGGAAGGTCTTCAGTCCGACATAGTAGTCTCCCTTGGTCAGGGAATTGTTCATGATCTCCACGAAACCGTTGGCCGCGAGGAAATTGGAAACCGCATTGCGGACGGCCTCGGGATCGGGTTTCGGCGTGGCCCCGACCGACATCTTCATGTGGTGCGGGAGATGGATGTTGTTGTAGCCGTAGATCCGGAGGAGCTCCTCCACGACATCGCATTCGCGGTAGACGTCCACCATGTAGGAAGGCGCCAGGACGGTCGCACCGCCGGGGTGCTTCTCCACGAATTCGTAATTCAGGGCGGCGAGGATCTTCTCCATCGTCTCATGGCCGATCTCCTGGCCGACGAAACGTTCGATGCGGGCATAGTCGAGTTCGATCTGCTTGCGGGCGATCGGCTGCGGATAGCTCTCGCGGATCTTGCCGACCACGCGCCCGCCGGCGCAGGCCTGGATGAGGGTGACGGCACGCTTGAGGGCATAGATGGGGATTTCGGGATCGGCGCCGCGCTCATAGCGGAAGGATGCATCGGTCTGGAGTCCCTGGCTCTTGGAGGTCCTGCGGATGGAAGCGGGATCGAAATAGGCGCTTTCCACGAATACGCGCGTGGTCTGCTCCGTCACGCCGCTGTCTTCGCCGCCGAATACGCCCGCGATGCACATCGGGACCTGCGTGTCGGCGATCACCATGTCACGGCTGCTGAGCTTGCGCTCCACGCCGTCCAGAGTCTTGATCGGCTCGCCTTCGGCGGCACGGCGCACCACGACGTGGCCGCCGATCTTGCCGGCATCGAAAGTATGGAGCGGCTGCCCCAGTTCGAACAGGACGAAGTTGGAAATGTCGACGATATTGTTGATCGGGCGGAGCCCGATGCTCATCAGGCGGTTCTGGAGCCACTCCGGAGACGGTCCCACCTGCACGCCCTCGAGGGTGATGCCCGTATAACGGGGAGCGCCTTCGTGGTCGAGGACCTCGATCTCCATGCCTTCACCTTCTCCCTCCCGGAACTCATCCACGGACGGTTTCACGAGTTCGCAGGGGAGATCGTTCAACTTGAGCCACGCATACAGGTCACGCGCGACACCCCAGTGCGAGGCGGCGTCGATGCGGTTGGCCGTAATCTCATACTCGATCACCGCCTCCGTACCCAGATGCAGGTATTCCTTGGCCGGAGTGCCCACGACGGCGTCTTCGGGGAGCACCATGATGCCTTCATGGCTGTCACCGATGCCGAGTTCATCCTCTGCGCAGATCATGCCGAAGGACTCCACGCCGCGGATCTTGGATTTCTTGATCTTGAAATCACCGGGCAGGACCGTACCGAGCTGGGCAAAGAGGACTTTCTGGCCGGCGGCCACGTTGGGAGCGCCGCAGACCACGGTCAGGGGATCGCCCTGGCCGGGATTCACCGTCGTAATATGGAGATGGTCGGAATCCGGATGCGGTTCGCAGGTCAGCACTTCCGCCACGACCACGCCGGCAAGTCCGCCGGGGATCTGTTCCTGCTCTTCGACACCATCCACCTCGATACCGATCGAGGTCATCGCCTCCGCCACCTGCTGCGGCGTGAGATCACACTTCAAATACTCTTTGAGCCAATTGTAACTGAGCTTCATATCTTATCAATCTTTATTATTTCAAATCTTCCGGGCTGAACAGCTTTTCCACGAATTCTTTCTTGTCGAACACCTTCAGGTCGTCGATCCCTTCGCCCACACCGATGAACTTCACCGGGATGTGGAACTGGTCGGAGACGCCTACCACGACGCCGCCCTTCGCCGTCCCGTCCAGCTTGGTCACGGTCAGGGAGGTGATGTCCGTAGCCCGGGCGAACTCCTTCGCCTGCGCAAAAGCATTCTGGCCCGTAGAGGCATCCAGGATCAGCATCACGTCGTGCGGCCCGTCCGGAACGACCTTGCGGATGACGTTGCGGATCTTGGTCAGTTCATTCATCAGGTCGATCCGGTTGTGGAGCCGTCCGGCCGTATCGATGATCGCTACGTCCGCTCCGCGCGCCACGGCCGCCTTGGCCGTATCGAAAGCGACGGAAGCCGGATCGGAGCCCATCTCCTGCCGGACGATGTCGACTCCGGCGCGTTCGGCCCAGATGGTCAGCTGGTCCACGGCGGCCGCCCGGAACGTATCCGCGGCACCGAGCAGCACTTTCTTGCCCTGGCGGGTGAGCATCGCGGCCAATTTGCCGATCGTCGTGGTCTTGCCCACGCCGTTGACGCCCACAACCAGGATGATATAGGGTTTCTTGCTGAAGTCGAACGGCTCCTTGCCTTCGTCCACCAGGTTGCTGATCTCCTCGCGGAGCAGACCCACCAGCTCGTCGAAGGACATGTATTTGTCCCGTTCGACGCGCTCTTCGAGATTGTCGATGATCTTCAGGGTCGTATCGACCCCCATGTCCGACTCCACCAGGGCTTCCTCGATTGCGTCCAGGGTGTCATCGTCCACCCGAGACTTCCCGATCACGGCCCGTGAAATCCTCTGAAAGAAACTTAATGCCATAACCGACAAATATACGAAATAATACGCAAATAAAGAGGGGCCCCGTATCTGCGGAGTCCCTCTTTATGGGAGTGAAAAGGAGAAAATTATTTCTTGCTGGCGAAATAATCCTTGGCCTTGTCGGCCTCGACAAGCTGCTCAGCGAAAACGTAAGCGCCGGTCTTCGGGGATTTCTCCATGCGGATGCACTTGACCATGCTCTTGGCACCGGCCTTGGCTGCGAAGGTTGCAACGGCTTTCTTTGCCATATTCTAATCTCCTATAAATTATTTGATTTCACGATGGACGGTAACCTTCTTGAGGTAGGGATTGTACTTCCTGCGCTCCAGGCGGTCCGGGGTATTCTTCTTGTTCTTGGTCGTGATGTAACGGGACATGCCGGGCACGCCGCTGGCTTTCTGCTCCGTGCACTCGAGGATGACCTGCACCCTGTTTCCTTTTGCTTTCTTTGCCATAGTCCTAAAAATTAAACAAGGTTAATCAATCCTTTCTTCTTGGCATCGCGAAGCGTGGCCTCGAGGCCGTTCTTCTCGATGATACGCATACCCTTGCAAGAGACCTTGAGGGTCACATACCTCTGCTCCTCCTCGCTCCAGAACCGCTTGTTCTTGAGATTCAGGGAGAAGTCGCGCTTGGTGCGCAGCTTGGAATGGGCAACGTTGTTGCCTTTCAT
>JAFTCB010000049.1 GCA_017454905.1 Bacteroidales bacterium | reverse complement strand
ACTCTCCGCCGCTGAGGCAGACCACGCCTTCGGCCTCCAGGTCAAGAACCTGGGTCAGAGGCGCTTCATAAAGTGCTTTGCTGATAGTCTCCATTTCTTCGTGCAGTTAATAAGTACGAAGATAAGCGACAAGGCTCTTCCCCCTGTCCCGCCTTCACAAAACCCGTGTCCCGATTTGTTAAATCATTCAGGAAGCACCTCCGGCCATGCATAAGGCTACGGGATCGCTTTGTTTCAGGAGGGGAGTGAAGGGCTTTCCCCGGAGTATCAATATGATTGCATCAAAAGCTGCTTCTCAAAAATGTTACAAATGTGAGAACAGGATTCCGGTCTATGAGACAAATGGTCCGGAGGGTTTTGGTTACTTTTGGCGGCTAAGAATAATCAAACAACCAAATACTTATATGGAAACAAAACACAAAGAACAGTATGTGAGCCCCACGGCGGATGCCGTGGAGGTGAGAAATGAAGGTGTAATTTGTCAGAGCCCGCGCCCCGATTTTACGGGTTTCGGCGATGAGGAAACATTGTAATGGAGGGTATAAAGATGAAAAAAATGATTTTTGCGGCCCTCGCCGCCCTGGCACTTGTCGCCTGCACCAAACATGTTTTGGACATAAGTTCTCCCGAGGACACCACGCCCAGCCAGATAACTTTCAACCTCAGCGCGACCCATCCTGACGGCGCGTCGACCAAGGCAGTAAAGACCGGATGGGAAAACGAAGATGTGATCTTTGTGTTCTTCGGCAATGTGCCTGCGCCCAAATACCTCAAGATGAGTTATGACGGGACGAAGTGGACCACGGTTGAAATGAACGGGGACTCCGCCGGTTCCCTGGGCCTGGCGGAAAATGCCACCGGCACTATGCGGGCAGTCTTTCTTCCCTTCGGTAAAGATGCGACGGTATCAGCTGTCGGCGATGCGTTTGTTTTCAGCACTACATACTATAGTTATTATCTTACAGCCACCCTTGACTATACCGTCACAGACGGCACCGTCTCAGGAAGCTTCGACATGCGGATTCCGGAAGGGTATGTACAGTTCTTCATCGATAAAGCAGATGCGGCTCCCGGAGACGTAATCGAACTGAGAAATAAGAATCTTACTCCCCAAGGCATTGCATCTATTGCAGCTGACGGGACCATCACACATTCCGCCAGCGCCACCGGGGCCCCGCTCCCGGGCTACGTGTACGGAGGGGGATACCTGTTCAGCGGCATTCTGGCGGAGGGTGCACGGAATGTCAGCAAAGACTATCACTTCACGCTGGTGGCAGGCGGCTGGGATGGCAGTTATTACAAGAAATCCTATACAGGAAAGACTTTCTACAGAGGCGTTTCCGAGGGCCGTGCCTTGAAACTTCCAGTCATCGGCGACTGGGATCCCGTTACGGATTATATTCCCCTTGATCTGGGTATCGATGTCCGCGGCAAACGGGTTTATTGGGCACAGAAAAACCTTGGTGCGGCCTCCGAGAAAGAAGCGGGAGATTATTATACCTGGGGAGATATAGAGCCATATTATACAGGCGACCCCCAGGCCGAAACGCCAGCCTGGAAGACCGGAAAAGAGAGCGGCTACAGCTGGGCTTCCTATACCAGATACACAGACGACAACGGCAGCACCTTCAAAAAGTATCTTGGCTATATAGACTCTTATACAGATGCCATTACGCTTGAACTCATGGACGATGCCGCCAACGTTCTATTGGGCGGAGACTGGCGGATCCCCAATATGTATGAAGCTATGGAAGGCTTGAAATCCCAAGGAAACTGGGGCTTGGAAGGAGAGAATAATGTCGATCTCGGTCATCGTATCTCCAGCAGGCATGCCGGATATGCCGCAAGCATCTTTCTCCCCTGGCAAGGCTATAGGACGGGAACGACCCTCAATTATCCCTTTGTACATCAAGGAGGATCCTTCTGGTGCTCTACCCGGAGCAATCAAGTATCTATGGCCCACAGCTTTGGTTTCAGCCTGGGTGGCGTGGACTGGTCGTCCTATACCTACCGCAACACTGGGTTACCCATCCGCCCTGTTACGGATTAATAAGCAGAATTCCTTATCTTTATGGGGATGAAGCTGCTTCCACTCATATCCCTGGCCATACTCCTCGCCGCCTGCACGCGAGGTGCCGGACAGGCAGCGGGTCCCGGTCAGGCAGGAAATGAAGGAAAGTGCATCCCGATGACCGTGGAACGCCTGCCGGACATGAATGTACCCAGGAATGTGCACATAGCGGCATTTGTGAACGGAGAGCTTACGGTGATCGGGGGACACACCACCGGTTTCATCCCCACCAATACGGCCGAGTACTACCGCGACGGGGCCTGGCACCTGATTGACAGCTATTTCCCGCACGACTACGGTTTCGGCGTGGTGCTTTCCCAGGAAGAAATACTGGTGGGCGGCGGCTGCGCTGAAGCTTTCGGCGTAGGCCAAACCCAGGGAGTGGAGTTGTACAACGCCCTCACCCACAGTTTCTTCCCGCTTCCCATCATGGACCAGCGGCGGACGCGTCCGACAGCGGCCCGCCTTTCCGACGGCACAGTAGTCATCAGCGGAAACTGGTATAACGCCGACTATACCTCCACCTATTCTGTAACGAAGGGTCCGGCCACCATTCGTAAATCTGCCCCGCAAAAGGTTTCTCCCTTTATTTTCCAGACTTCCCAGGACAATGCCATCATTTTCAGCGGCATCGGCAGTCGGGATGAAAAACTGGAGCCGGTGGCAGAGCGCCTGCAGGGAGAACCCTTTGAGGTCCCGCTGCTGCAGGAATGGGAGGACTGGGAGATGCCCGACGGGGCACAGATGAGCCAGTTTTTCATCGGTGATGAAGCCTTAGGCGGTTATGCCTGGCTCTTCCCGGCTTTCCGGAAAGCCGACGGGGAGCTGGGGCTCATCAAGGTGATCGGAGAGGATTTCTCCGTGCTGAAAACGGAACGCCCCCTCTCTCTGGAGGGGATTGATGGTGAAAAGCCAATCCGCTCTCCCATCCTGCTGGTCGATAAGGAGAACTCCTGCGCCTGGATAGTCCAGAGCATCCCGGTGATGGATCGGATCTATGTTACCAAGGTGGAATACAGAGAGGCCCTCCGCGGAGGAAAGGCCCCCGTCATGCTTTTCCGGGCCGATTTGCCGGAAGACCTCCGTGCCCCCTACGACATGACCCCGGTGTTGCTGCCGGGCGGCCGCATTGCCATTCTGGGCGGACGGATAGGAGTGGATGAATACTATCCCATTGCATCGGCCTTCATCCTCCATACGGGACCCCTGCCGGAAAAGAGCCGCCTGCCCTGGTTGCTTGGGCTGCTTGCGGGGATACTGTCAGTCTCCGCACTCGTGCTGATTGCCCTGCGGATAAGACGAAAAGTGACTGTGACTCAGGAATCGACCCGCGAAACTGTGTTCATGGATATGATGACGCGCATACAGAATCTTATGGAAGAGAAGGAGCTGTTCAAGCGTCCGGATCTCAAAGTGGAAGACCTGGCGGCCGAACTGGGCACAAACGTGACCTATGTACGCGGCTGCATCAGCGGTACATATGGCGGCTCGTTCAAGAACTTTGTAAACGAATACCGCATCCGCTACGTCCAGCGCCTGTTGAAGGAAACCCCCAACGCCAAGATTACCGCCCTGGCCGAAGATGCCGGCTTCTCCAGCAACGCCACTTTCTACCGCAATTTCACAGCCATCACCGGCCTCTCACCCGCAGCCTGGCTCAAGCAGCAGTAGCTGCTCTAGTTTGAAAAAAATTGCTATCTTTGCAGCGAATTAATTCAGAAGGATATGAATCTTAGAGACATCAAAAAGGACATCGAGTATGTGTTGAGCGCCTTCGTGGAGGATTGCTCCGTGGTCGCCTGTGTCAACCCCAAGGTTACCGACGGCAATGTCAGTGAACTGATGGAAGAAGCCATCGACCTGTACAACGAACTTCGCGACAAGGTGAATGCCAAGTTCGAAGGATCGAAGAAAGCCTACTATAACGATCTCCGCAAGGAAGTCCTCACCAAGACGGATGCCCTTTACGAAAAGCTCAGCGCTGCCGTCAAGGAAGCGGTCAAATGAGGCTGGCCCACACCCTGATATCAGTCGCGCTCCTGCTTCTGGCCTGGAGCGCGACTGCTGGTATTCCCCGGACCGAAGCGCAGCGCACGATTGACGGGATCTGCGCGCGGGAGCCGCTCCGCTCTTCCCTCGTGGGCGTGCTGGCCATCGGTCCCGGTGGGGACACGCTCGTCTCCGTGAACCCGGGCCGCAAACTCGTCCCCGCGTCCAACGTCAAGCTGCTGACCACCGGGATGGCGCTCCACGCGCTCGGCGCCGACTACCGGTTCGCCACCCGGCTGGCCTGCACGGGCGAGATTGTCGACGGCACGCTGACCGGCGACCTCTACATCGTCGGCGGCGGCGATCCGACAACGGGCGCCCGGACGGACAGCGCGGCACCCCTCTCCAGGACCTTCGGGGAATGGGCCGCGATCCTCGCGGAAGCGGGCATTACCCGCATTGCCGGCCGGGTGCTGGGCGATCCCCGGTTCTTCGGCGACCCCACGCCGCAGAACCTCGGATGGACCTTCGACGACCTGGGAACCAACTACGGCACCGGGCCGCAGGGCCTCAATTTCTTCGAGAACGCCCAGAATTTCTACGTCACCCCCGGACGCGCCGGAGAGAAACCGAACTACCGTGTGCAGTACCCCGACACGCCCTGGATGCGCTACGCGAACCACGCCGTGACCGGCGCCGCCCGGTCGGCGAATACGCTCTACTATGTCAACAGCACGCTGGCGCCGTTCGGCGAGATCGCGGGCTCCTTCCCCGTCGACCGGCGGGGCTACACGCTGGAGTGCTCCAATGCATTCGCCCCCTATACCTGCGCCTGGTATTTCCGCAATTACTTGGAAAGCAAGGGCGTGCGCGTGGATGGAGGTTGGGGCGATGTCACCGTGCAGGGCGAGATTCGCACGGACCTGACGCCCGTAATCCCGCATACCCCCGCGGCAGCGCCCGGAGAGCTCAGGCTGCTGGGTACGGCGTGGTCGGTTCCCTTGTCGGAAATCGTCACGGAAGCCAATGTCCAGAGCGACAATTTTTATGCGGAGACCCTGCTGCGGATGATAGCTCTGCAGGCCGGTTGCTCCACGGACCAGGATGGGTGCCGGGATGCCGCCGAGGCGACCCTGCGCTCCCTGGGCCTGCGTACGGACAACGCCTGCCAGCAGTTCGACGGCAGCGGACTCTCCCGCAAGAATTACGTTTCCCCGGCGTTTTTCGTCCGCTTCCTGCGGAAAATGGCCACGCTGCCGGTCTGGGATGCATTCCTGGCTTCCCTGCCCGTGTCGGGCGGCGAAGGGACGCTGGAGTTCTTTCTGCGCGAAGCGCCGCAGGAACTCAAGGACCGGATCCACATGAAGAGCGGCTCCATGAACGGCGTACGCTGCTACAGCGGCTATATCCTTCCGGCGGACGGAGACGCTGCCCGCGCGGTCACCTTCTCGCTGATGGTCAACAACTGCACGGCATCCACCTACGTCGTGACCCCCGTCCTGGAGGAGATCATCGCCGCCATCGCGGCGGAAAATTGAAAACTGTCCGGATAATTGTTAACTTTGCCGATTATGCGTAGAATTTCCTTATTTCTGCTGCTGCCCCTGCTGTTCGGCGCGTGCAACGCGATCTCCTCGCTGGTGCACGACGACCAGGTGGTAGCCAAGGTCGGCGACCATAAGCTCTACAAATCCGAGCTGGAGCGATTCATCCCCAACATGATCCCGGCGGAAGACAGCGCCAGGCTGGCGGAGCAGTACATCAACACCTGGGCCATGGACCTGCTGTACATGGAAGTGGCCGAGGCGGAGCTCTCCAAAGGGGAGCTGGATGTCAGCAACGAACTGGAGGATTTCCGCAGGTCCCTGCTCAAATACCGCTACGAGCAGCGTTACATCAATGACCGCCTGGATACGCTGGTCACGGATGAGCAGATCCGGCAGTACTACCAGCAGCATGAGGCGGATTTCGTTCTGAAACGTCCGGTCCTCAAGGTTCGTTTCGTGGACGTGATGAAGGACTCGCCCAACAAGGACGCCATCCTCAAGATGATGAGTTCGCAGGAGTACGATGACGTGCAGCGGGCGGACACCCTGGCCAAGTCCACGGCACTCCGCTATTTCGACAGTTCTGATACCTGGATGGATGCCGGCGAACTGGCCAAATCCTTCGGCCTGGACTACGTGGAGATGCTTGCCCATCTCAAGGGAGACATGATCCGTTATGAGCCGGAAGAGCGGGGCGACCTGATGGCCGCCTATGTGTGCGATATCCAGCGCACCGGCACCGCGCCGCTGGATTACTGCTCCGCCCGTATCCGCGACATCCTGATGAGCAGCAGAAAACACGAACTGATGAACAGTTTGGAACGGGACTTGCTGAACAACGCGCTCGAGAAAAAGAATTTTGTTATCTACCGGAATGAAGAATAATCTGTTGAAAACAGCAGCGGCTGCCGCCCTGCTGTGTCTGGGTGTTGCCGCATCGGCACAGAAGTATCATGGCATCGTGGACAAGACCGTGGCCGTGGTGGGGAATGAGATGATCACGATCTCGGATATCGAGGCCCAGGTGCAGGCGATGCGTGCCCAAGGTGCGGTGGCGGAGCGCTGCCAGGTCCTGGAAGGCATGATGCAGTCCAAACTCTTCCTGGCGCAGGCCCGCGTGGACTCCCTGGTGGTCAACCAGGACCAGGTGACAGCCCAGCTTGACCAATATACCGCCCAGACCCTGACGATGGTGGGCGGCGAGGACAACCTCCCGCAGTATTTCGGCAACAAGCCGCTGTACAAGCTCCGCCAGGAGTGGCGCAGCCAGATCGAGGAGCAGAGCCTGGTCCAGCAGGAGCAGAGCGAGATCGCCAAGAACCTCCCGCCGCTGACGCCCCACGATGTCAAGGCCTTCCTGGATACGGCGGAGGTGTCTTCGCTGCCGGTCGTCCCGATCAAATACCAGATGAGCCAGATCTGCATCTATCCGGACCGTGAAGCGGCGGCCATGGCCGTCAAGGAGCGGCTCCTCTCCATCCGGGAGCGTATCATCAACGGGGAGCGTTTCGCCACGCTGGCCCGCCTGTATTCCGAGGATCCGGGCAGCTCCCGCAAGGGCGGCGAACTGGGCATGGCCTCGAAATCCATTTTCTGGCCGGCGTTCTCCGATGCCGCGATGGCGCTCAAGCCGGGGACCATCTCCCAGATTGTGGAGACCCCAGACGGATTCCATATCATCGAAGTGCTGGAGAAGAAGGGCGACATGTTCAACGCCCGCCACATCCTGATCAAGCCCAGTTATACCCAGGAAGACCAGGACAAGGCCTTCAAGCGCCTGGACAGCCTCCGTACCGCCATCCAGGACAGCACGATCACCTTCGAACTGGCGGCCCGCTTCTATTCCGAGGACCCGGCCACCCGCACCAACGGCGGCCAGATGGCCGATCCCAACACCGGCTCCGCTTATTTCGAGATCGACCAGCTCAAGCCGCAGGACTACGCCGCCGTGCAGAACCTGCAGCCGGGAGAAATCTCCGAGCCGATCGTGTCCCTGGACAACGAGGGCCGCGACGGCAATGTCGTCTATAAAATCGTCCGCCTGGACAAGATCCTCCCGGCACATACGGCCACCTTTGAGTCGGACTATACGGAACTGCTCGGCATCGTCCAGAACCAGAAGACGAACGAGGCGATCGGCAAGTTCCTGACGGACAAGATCAAATCCAGCTACATCATCATCGATCCGCTCTATAAAAACTGCGAGTTCTCCCGGCACGAATGGTCCGAAAAAATCAGAAAAGACTGATTCTCTGCGCGGTCCTGCTGCTCTCCGTGCTTCCGCTGTCCGCCCAGCTGGACGGTCAGCGGGATTCGCTGGTACGCTTGCTCAATGCGCGTTATCTCGAGCAGGTGGAGACAGACGGCAGGATGGCGCGCAAGGCCATCGACGCCACATTCCTGCACAACGGCACCTATCTTTCCTGCGATACGGCCCTCTGGCATGTCGAGGACAAGATCATCAACTGTTTCGGCAATGTCCAGCTGATGCAGGGGGAGTCCGTGCTCACCAGTGAAAAGCTGGATTATCTGATCAACGAAAACCTGGCGCAGTTCCGCGGCTCCGTCGTCCAGCTGCGCAACAGGCAGGACAACATCCTCCGGACCCGGATCCTGGACTACAACACGCAGGACAGCCTCGCGGTTTTCCACGGAGGCGCCTCGATGTTGGGAGAGGACGGACAGATCATCGAGAGCGACGACGGGACCTATTCCAACGCGCTCAATTTCTTCACCTTCACGGGCAATGTCAACATGTTCACCGATTCCGTCTTCGTTCGGACGGAGCGGCTGGAGTACGATTCGGATACGAACCGGGCGGATTTCCTGGCGGACATCGATTTCTGGAAGGACGAGAACATGCTGTCGGCCGGCGGCGGCTGGTATGAGCGTTCCGGGGAATTGTTTTTCTTCCGGGACCGCGTGCACGGACTGGGCACGACCCAGGAATCGTGGAGTGACAGCCTGTATTACTACCGGGGCCCCAATGACGTGGTGATGTTGGGCAACGTCCAGGTCCAGGACCAGAGCCGCAAGGTGGCGGCCATGGGAGACCGGCTGGAGTATGTGGATTCGCTGGCGCGGGTGACCCTTCAGGACCGGGCCTCCTCCGCGCTCTGGGAAGAGAAGGAGGACGGACAGCGGGATACGACCTATCTGGGCGCAACCCGTTTCGTCTATCATACGCAGAAAAGATGCGACATCCCCGAAGAGGAAGTCAAGACCGCTGACGGCCGCCTGGAAGATATGCTCGGCGATCCCGTGGCGGAGTACCGCCGCCGCGCGGCCAAACAGGCGGCCGATGCCGCCGCCGAAGCCCTGAAGAACGATCCCCTTGCCGCCAACCGCCGCGTTCCCCCGGGAGGAGGGACCGCTGCGCCGCAGGCGGGGAAAGCGGGCGCGGCCCGCAATAAGGAAGCCCCGGAACCTCCCGAGGATCCTTTGCCGGAGGACGGGCCCGCCGCCCCGGCGGATTCGCTGGCGGTGCCCGTTGCCGACTCCCTGGCCGTTGCGCCCCCGGACACATCCAAGATCGGTTTCCTGCTGGCCACGGGCGACGTGCGCATTTTCCGCAAGGACATGCAGGTCCGCTGCGACTCGCTGCGCTATTCCGACCTGGACTCCATCGCCCGTCTGTACAAGGAGCCGTATGTCTGGAACGAAGGCAACCGCCAGTACAATGCGGACAGCCTTTTCGTGCTGATCCGGAACAACAAGATGGACCGGGCGAACCTGCTTTCCAACGCCTTCATCCATGTCGAGGAGAAGGGCGGCTATTACGACCAGATCAAGAGCACGGACGTGATCGCTTACTTCAATGACGCGACCGAACTGGAGCGCTTCGACGCCCTGGGCGGAGTCAATGCCCTGTTCTACCTGGAAGAGAACGACGCGATCGCCACGGTCAACAAGGTGGAGACCTCGATGATGATGGCTACCTTCAAGAATGGGGAAGTCCAGCGCGTCTACAATTTCGACAAGCCCAAGAACGATGCCTATCCGGTCGTGCAGCTGCCCAAGTCGGACCAGAAACTCCGCGGCTTCAACTGGAAGCCGGATCTCCGGCCCAAGGACAAGTTCGACGTGACCTCGATGGTCGTGAAGGATTCCGAGCGGGATGCCTATGAAGCCCGGCCCAAAACGGAATTCTCCCAGACGGACCTGTATTTCCCGGGACACATGAAGGAAGTGTATGCTTCGCTGGAGGCGGCGAAGGAGAAGGCCCGGACGAAAAAAGCAGCGGAAGAAGCGCCGGCCGGACCGGCGGCCGCTCCGGATACCCTCCGTCCTCCCGTGCCTGACAGCCTTGCCGTGCCCGGACTGGACTCCCTGGCTGTTGCCGGACGGGATTCCCTGGCGCTGGGCGGTGTGGATGGTTCTGTCCGTGACTCTACGGCGATTGCCGGCCCGTCCGGAGAATCTGCCGACCCTGCCGGGTCGACATACATGTCCGAAAGAGAACTCAAACGCGCCATGCGCATCGCCCGCCGGGATGCCCGCTGGGCGGAACTGGACGCCCGCGACGCCGCCAAGGCCGACAGGAAGCAGGCCCGCAAAGAGGAGCGGAAGGCCCGCCGGGAAGCACGGCGTGCCGCCCGGGAAGCCAAACAGGCGGCCATCGACGCTGCCAAACTGCAGAAATACATAGATCGCTATACCCAACAAAAAGAGCGCAATGAAAGAAAACAAAAACCTGAGCCTGCCGGAAAACGCGCACCGGGAGCTGAAGCCGGGGGAGAAGTACCAGCCCCTGCTGAGTCCGAATGAGAAACCGCTCGAGGTCACGCCGTACAGCGTGACCCTCGGCCTGCTGATGACCATCCTCTTTTCCGCGGCCGCAGCCTATCTCGGGCTGAAGGTCGGCCAGGTGTTTGAAGCGGCCATCCCGATTGCCATCATCGCCGTGGGCCTCACCGGCGCGCTCGGAAAGCAGGGCGGTCTGGGCCAGAATGTCATCATCCAGAGCATCGGCGCCTGTTCCGGCGTGGTGGTGGCGGGTGCCATCTTCACGCTCCCGGCCATCTATATCCTGGGCCTGGATGTCAATTTCTGGCAGATGTTCCTTTCCTCGATGCTGGGAGGTTTCCTCGGGATCCTGTTCCTGATCCCGTTCCGCAAATACTTCGTGCAGGAGATGCACGGCAAATATCCTTTCCCGGAGGCGACGGCCACCACGCAGGTGCTCGTCAGCGGCGAGGGCGGCGGCAAGAGCGCCCGGACCCTGCTCGCAGCCGGCCTGATCGGCGGTCTGTATGACTTCGTCGTCGCGACTTTCGGTGCCTGGGCGGAGACGCTCAGTACCACCGTGATGCACTGGGGTCAGGTCGTCGCTGACAAGGCCAAGCTGGTGCTCAAGCTCAACACCGGCGCCGCCGTGCTCGGTCTGGGCTACATCGTCGGCCTCAAGTACGCCTTCATCATCTGCTGCGGATCGTTCCTGGTCTGGCTGGTGATCATCCCGCTGATGAACCTCATCTGGGGCGGGAGCGTGATCGACCTGATGGGTACGGGCATCACGCAGACCATTTCCGAGATGGGTCCGGACCAGATTTTCCGTGAATACGCGCGCCACATCGGCATCGGCGGCATCGCCACCGCGGGCATCATCGGCATCATCAAGAGCGCCGGCGTGATCAAGAGTGCGGTCGGGCTCGCAGCCAGCGAATTCAAGCGCAAGCCGGGGGCTGCTGCCGAGAAGCCGGAGCGCACGCAGGAGGACCTCCCGATGAAGACGGTCGTCTGGGGCATCGCCATCGCGTTGCTCGCCGTGTTCGCCTTCTTCGCCTTCGGCGGTGTGGTGAACAACGTCTGGCAGGCACTGATCGGCCTCGTGATCGTGGCGGTGATCGCCTTCCTCTTCACGACGGTAGCGGCCAACGCCATCGCCATCGTGGGCACGAACCCGGTGAGCGGCATGACCATCATGACGCTGATTATCACCGCATTGGTGCTCGTGGCGGTGGGTCTCAAGGGCAACGCCGGCATGGTGGCCGCGATGGTCATCGGCGGCGTGGTCTGCACGGCGCTCTCGACGGCCGGCGGCCTGATCACCGATTTCAAGATCGGCTACTGGATCGGCACGACGCCGAAAAAGCAGGAAGCCTGGAAATTCGTCGGCATCGCCGTGGCGGCCGCGACCGTGGGCGGCGTGATGCTGATCCTCAACAAGACCTACGGCTTCACGGGCGAAGGCGCCCTGGTGGCCCCGCAGGCCAATGCTATGGCCGCCGTGATCCAGCCGATGATGAGCGGCGGCAGCGCCCCCTGGCTGCTCTACGGCATCGGCGCCGTGATCGCCATCCTGCTGACCGTCTTCAAGGTGCCGGCCCTCGCGTTCTGCCTCGGCATGTTCATCCCGATCGATCTCAACCTCCCGCTGCTGCTCGGCGGCGCCATCTCCTGGTACGTCAGCACCCGCAGCAAGGACGCGGCCGTCAACGCGGCCCGCCAGGAGAAGGGTACGCTCATCGCCAGCGGCTTCATCGCCGGCGGCGCGCTCATGGGTGTCGTCTCCGCGATCCTGAAGTTCGCGAAGGTGGATTGGTTCCTGAACGCCTGGAACACCGTCGCCCCCGGCCATGTGGCCTCCGGCGCCGAGATGATCGCCATCCTGCCGCTCATCTGCATCTGCGCCTACATGATTATTTCCGCCAAGCGGAAATAAGGTCCCGTCATGCCCGACCTGATCGGGCATCCCTGACCCGCCACCGTCATGCCCGACCCGATCGGGCATCTCCCGGGGGCAAATCCCCCTCTCTCCGCCCCCTGGCGCTTCCACGAACGCCCCGACTCCCGGAATTCTTGATTTGGGAGTCGGATTTCGTTATATGGGAATCCATTTTCTTCTTATGGGACCCGGTTGCTCACGTGCGCGTGGATTTGTTGGTAAATTTGTATGATAACCAACAGTAATCCGCGTGAAGTCATGACAATCCAGCAAGAAAGATTCAAAGACCGGAAGTCGTACGAGGCTCCCGAGGTGGAAGTCATCGAAGTAATGACAGAAAGAGTGCTGAACAACGCCAGCCCGTATCCCGAGTGGCCTGGTGAAGATATTTAAAACAGGAAGCGATATGAGAAAGACGATCATCTTATTGTTTTCTGCAGCGGGACTTCTCTCCTGCACCAAGGAACTGGCCGGGACGCAGGAGCCAGCGGCCGGCGTCCCGATGAATTTCGAGATCAGCGTGGAAGAGACCAAGGCTTCCAAGACCGGATGGGCGGACGGAGACAAGATTTATGTGTTCTTCAACGGTCTGGAGACCAAATACCTGATAATGACCTACAGTTCCGAATCCGGAAGCTGGTCCGATACATCGGGAGGGGGCGACTTGCTGGACACCGATTTCAGTGGCCTGGGCACCAGGACGCTCACGGCCGTGCATTTCCCTGTGGCGGTGGACGTGAACTATTCCGACGGCAGGTTTTCCTTCGCCAGCGGCGGCAAGCCGGTCTATAACTTCTACTTGTACGAAAGCGGCAAGGCCTACACCGTTGACGGGGCCACCGTAACGGCGACCATGTCGATGGGCAAGCCTGCAGATATGGTGCAGATCCACGTGGCCGGGATCGAGAGCAGTGTTGCCGATTACACCTTCGGTTGCTCGAAAATACGGCCTGTCGCCTGCAAGAGCGTAGGTATCGACGGCACGATCACCGAGAATGTCCTGCACGCCGGCGCCCTCCTGAGCGGCATAGCCGACAGCGACGGCGGCATCTTCGCCGGCCGGCTCACTGACCCGGACGTAAAGACCGATTACACCTTTACGGTGACCGACAACTCCAACATCTACACCCTGACCCGCAGCAACAGAGCGCTCACCGCGGGCAAGATGTACAATTTCCCGGCGCTGAGCGAGACAGGAGGTGCCAATTGGAGCGTCAGCGCCAAAGATTCCGAATACACCGACCTGAGTGCCGCAGAGGCAGCCAATACCTATATCGTTTCTTCGGCGGGGAAGTATAAGTTCAATGCGACGATCAAGGGCAATGGCGGCTTGGATCCGCTGACGGGCACGACCGCGACGACCATCGATCCTGCGGATATTTCCGGGGTGAAAGTGCTGTGGGAATTATACAATGATGTAAAAAAGGGGATAAGCCCAGCCTATCACACTATCAAGTACGACAGCGGATATGATATCAGCTATTCGGATGGCTATGTGACTTTCTCTACACCGGATACGTTCAAAGAAGGGGTTGCATGTGTGGCCGTCTACGATTCTTCGGACAATATCTTATGGAGCTGGCTGATCTGGGCGACGACCGAGCCGGGTACCAAGACATACAACGGCCGGACCTTTATGAACAAAAACCTTGGCGCCACCAGCAGAAATGGTTATAGTGACAATTATGTAAGGGGTTTCCTATATCAATGGGGCCGCAAAGATGCGTTCTCAGCCGCTTCTGGTTCTATCGACGATGTATATTGGTTTACGCCGGTTGCTGCAGACGTGTTTACAGGTGTCACTACGGTAGAGTCAATGGCTTACACGGTCGCGCGTCCTACGACGAGAATCGCCTGCTGGACGAGTTCAACCCACTCCTGGATGCCGGAGGAAGAATATAGCAAACGTCCTTGGCGGGAGGAAGTCAAAACCATCTATGATCCTTGCCCTCCGGGATGGAAGGTGCCTGCAAAAGATGATATGGATGGTATTTCCGGATTGCCTGCCACTGGTTTGTATTCAAGTGATGGCCCCGGTTTGAAAAACTTCGGCAATGCCGGTACCGGCTATTACTGGACCAGCACGATTAGTGATGATCCGACGCTTCCGGGAAACGCTTATGCCTTCTGCAATGACGGGCGGAATATCCAAAACTGGTCCCAGGCTGAAGGCTACGCCATCCGCCCCGTGCGGGAATAAAGAAGAAATACGTATCTTTGGGATGTGAGAAAGATCCTGGCATTCCTCCTCTGCGCCGTGCTGCCTGCCGTGGGATTGTCCGCGGCGGGTGACACGGCGCCGCTGGTGAAGATGGAAACGGAGCGGCTGCCGGACCTGAACATCCCGCGCAGCGCCCACGTGATGGCCCTGGGGCCAGGCGGAGAGCCGGTGGTCTTCGGCGGACACACGACGGGCTTCGTGCCCACGCAGACGGCGGAGTATTTCGCCGACGGCGCCTGGCACGTGCTGGAAATGCTCTACCCCCACGATTGGGGCTTCATCCTTCAGTTGCGCTCGGGCAGGATCGCCCTGGGCGGTGGCGCCGGCGAAGCGTTCGGCATCGGCCGGAGCTGGGGGGTCGAATGCTATGACCCCGTCTCGCGGACTTTCTCGTCCCTGCCCATTCTGGACCGCCGGCGGTCGAAGGCGAGCGCCGCGGAGCTGGAAGACGGCACCATCGTGGTCTCCGGCAACTGGTATGACGACGATGGCATCGGCATCTGCCTGCCCGGCGGGACGTTCGAGCCGGCCGGGGCGGTCTCCGTCGGGCGTGAGGTACCCTATATCCTTCCGACAGGTCCTGCGAATGCGTTGATTTTCAACTCTCTGGGCAATCGTGGAGAAGAGATCCCGCTCACGGTGGACCGGCTCCGGGGCGGGCCGCTGGAGGTCCCGCTGCTCGCGGAGTGGCGGCCGGTCCCGATGGCGGAGAGCCATTTCGACGTGAGCTCGTGCGCGATTGGCGACGCGGCAGCGGGTGATTATTCCTACTTGTTGCTCGGACGCCGCGAGGACGGCCGCTTTGCGCTGATCCTGGTGCGCGGGGAGGCTTTTTCCCTGCTGCCGCTCTCCGCGGACATTCCCGCAGAGGGTCCGGGGGCTCCCTTGACCTACTATGGACCGGTGATGGCTGACCGGGCCTCCCGGCAGGCGTGGGTCGCAGGCTTCGAGGAGCCCCCGACGGGGCGCGTGTTCCTGCTGCGGATCGGCTACGGAGAGGCGCTGGATGGCGGAGAAGCCCCGGTGACGCTTTTCTATTCCGATCCCCTGCGGGAGAAATATGTCTCTGGCTCTTGGGCGCTGCTGCCGGACGGGACGCTGCTCGCGACTGGCGGGATGCCCCGGGACAACTACAATCCTTTCTCCTCGGTGTACCGCTTCCTGCCGGAGGGTGGGGAGTCATGGCCGCCGGCGCAGAAGAGCCGCCTGAGCTGGCTGCTGGGCCTGCTCTGCGGCATCCTGACGGCCGGCCTCGCGGTCTTCGCCGGCTACCGGCTTCGCCGGCGCGCCGTCCGCGCTCCCAGGCATGACCCCGCCACCGTCACGCCCGATCCTGCAGTCGTCATGCCCGACTCCGCCGCCGTCACGCCCGATCCTGCAGCCGTCATGCCCGACCCGATCGGGCATCTCCCCGCCGAACCGCCCGCCCTGATGACCCGCATCACCGCCCTGATGGAAGAGCGGCAGCTGTACCTGCAGCCGGGCTTGTCGCTGCGCGACGTCGCCCAGGCGCTCGGCACCAACGTCCGCTACATCTCCGACAGCATCAACAGCAGCACGGGCGCTTCGTTCTCCGATTATGTCAACGGATACCGCGTGCGTCACGCCCAGGCCCTGATGAAGGACCGGCCCAGCATGCCCCTGTCGGCGGTGGCGACGGAATCGGGCTTTTCCAGCGAATCCACTTTCTTCCGGAATTTCAAGGTTTTGACGGGCAAGACTCCGTTGCAATGGCTGTCGGAGTTCTCTTGACGCGTCTAGGGTTTCTGCTTCTCTGCCAACCATTCCGCCGGGGTCTGGTTGGTAAAGGCTTTGAAATTGCGGTAGAAGGCGCTCTCGGAGGTGAAACCGGCGGCTTCGGAGACCTCGGAGAGGCGGACGCCCGGTTGCTCGCGCAGGAGGCGCTGGGCATAGCGGATGCGGTAGCCGTTGAGGTATTCGTTGAAGCTGCACAGGGCCTGGGTGTTGATACAGTTGGAGATATACTTGGTGTTGGAGCCGAGCTGGGTGGCGATGTCCGCGACACTCAGGCCCTTGCGGCGGAACAGTTCTTCCGTCTCCATCAGGGTGGCTACGCGGGCGAACAGTTCGCTCTCCTTTTTTCGCTCCTCTTTCGGGCCTTCCGGATCCGCTTCCAGGGAAGCCTGTTCCGGCTGGCGCGAACGGCGCCGGGCAAAAAGCAGTACGGCGGCAGCCAGTACTAATAGGGCAAGGAGCACGAAGGGCCAAACGGAGATACTCCTGGCAGCAACGGCTGCTTCCGTGAACGGGCTGAAGGCGAACACGGCGGCGCTGGGGTTGTAGTTGCCCATCGGGTCATGCTGGATGTGCCCTCCTGTCCTCACGTATCTTCCGTCTGGCAGGATGACAGACGGTCCGCAGAGCCGTTCAGGCAGCGGATCCGTATAATAGACAACGATGGGAGCCGCTTCGCCCCGGAAGACCGGCAAATAGTTCGCGCACAGCAGGTAAGCCCGGGAGTCATCGTCAAATCCTTCCATCAGGGCGACGCCCCGGACCCGGTCCACCTGCACGAACCTTTCCCACACAATCGGCCCCCAGGGTCCTGCGGGTGGAATCTCAAAATCCGTCTGAATGCGGGAAAAAGCCCCTTCGCTGAAGCAGAGGATGGCTTGATTGCCGTCCGGGTCGCAGGCGTGGAACAGGTAGGCCTCCCTGCCGTTTTGCGGATTGACGGCCTTGCAATCATCCATCCTGATGGAATGAAAATCAGCGTGCGGACGCCAATACCCGAACAATTCCGGGGTGTAGGACGGCCCGCCCAGTCGGTCCACAATCGCCGTCTGCTGCTCGTTGGTGGAGGAGATGCCGCCAAAGATGACGGCCCCGTCCCTGCCGTCCGGAAAGATGTAAGGACACATCCGGTCCAGTGATGCCGGCTGCACTTTCTCGAAGGGTTCGGTGCCATCCGAGATACCGATGGCGTCGTCTGCATGCCAGTTGCCGGACACGAGGATGCGCCCGTCGGGAAGGATGGCGGCCGTGGCCATCGTCCGTTTGATGTCCAGGATTGGAAAGGCAGTGAAAGTCCTTGTCTCGTGGTTGTAGCGCTCTACGCCATAACTCTGCCCGACGCCGAAGTCTTCCGAACAGCCGCCGCCGATCAGGAAATCCCCGTCGGGCAGGCGGACGGAAAAACCGTAGTCGTGCGGATAGACGGTTTTGAAGGTATGCCAGGCACCGTCGGAGAAGTACTCGGCCGTGGCGGTCCGGATGAATCCTTCGGTATGACCGCCCACGACGACTATCTCGCCACCCACCAGGAGCAGCTGATGCCCGGCGCGGGGGATGTTCAGGTCCGGCAGCTTCTCCCAGCGCATCGGGCGAAACGGCGCGGTCTCCGCCTCGGCGGTATACAGGACATTCCCTGCCAGCAGCAGGATCAGTAGGAGTCGGTACGGCTTCATGGACACAAAGATAGACTTTTCCGGCACGTTTCTGCTCCTGCTTTCGGAAAATGCCGTTGCTGATTCGGGAAACAGGAGTAAAGTTGCCGGTTTCCTGCTGCTTTTCCAATTATAGGAGCGGGGTTTTCCGTGAATGGGAGCGACCCCCTCGCGCGGAAAGCGTATCTTAGTCCAGTTTATTAATCTCAACGAGAAGCCCATGAACCATCCGCAGGAAAGACCCTCGACTCAGGAACCCTACCTCGCCCCCGAAGTGGAGATTGTAGAAGTCAGATCGGAAGGTATTATATGTACTTCTGATCCTAAATTCAACGGACCGTTTGACCCGGAAAAAACCTGGTAGGAGGACAAGAAGATGAAAAAGACCATTGCAATCCTGAGCGCCGTGCTGGCCATGATAGCCTGCACGAAAGAGTTTACCTCTCCTGAAGTTCCTTCCAACGCGAGCATTTCCGACCTGGTTTTCAACTTTACCGCCCGTTATCCGGCAGAGACCAAGGCCGTAAAGGCCGGCTGGGAAAACGGAGACAAAGTGTTCGTGTTTTTCCAGGATGTCACAACAGGCTACCTTACCCTATCCTATGATGGATCGTGGACACCGGCCTTTGCCGGGACCGCCACGGTGGACGACCTGACGGAGAGCGGCAATAGCTTCGTGGCCGTTTATCTGCCCTATGGGAATGATGCGGCGGCCACCTATGACTCCGGGTGGACCTTTACCGCTGGCAAGACGGATTCTTACTATCTGTCAGCCTCAGGCGATTATACGGTTAACATTGCAGACGGGATTACCACGCTTTCCGCGGATTTCGATATGGTCGTCCCGGGCGGATACGTTCAGTTCTTTATCCCGGACGAGGAAGCCGCAGGGGTTATCTCAATGGCCTGCAATACCGTTTCGCCTGCCGGTGTAGCTTCTATCTCGTCTGGTGGCGTGATCACCGAGACCGCTGGGACGCAAGGCGCTTTCATGACCGGCTATGCGGCAACTGTGAATTCCGAAAAAGGATATTATTTCTCGGGGAAAGTAGCGGGAAGTCCCGGCAACGATTATTATTTTGCCATTGAGATGGCTGGCAAATACTACGACTTCTACAAGCACTTGAATACACCATTGGCAGAACGGGCGGCCATCAAGCTATCTACCAAGAATCAGGTAGGCGCTGGGCATTATGTGAAAATAGGGTCCACTTCGTGGAGCACGGTGAACCTCGCTGCCGAGAAGCCTTGGACCTATACGCAAACGAAGTCTAGTGGCTGGAATTGCACGAACCTGGCTGAGTGGGCCGGAATGGGTCTCAGCTCCGTCGAGAGTATACCAGGTCTCGACCAGATGAATGAACTTAAAACGAATACCGACGGGCATCGGTTTGGGATGTCGATAGCCGGAGTGAACGGCGTTCTTTGGGTCTGTGCCAGCGACGAGACAAAGTATATCTTTTTCCCTTGTGAGAGCGATACCAATTATTTCTGGTCAAGAACCGTATCTGACAGCAGCAACGGCGGCTTCATCCGTTTCTATTATCCTTCCGGCGGGGTAGATGTCGTATCTTCGGGAGGTTTGTCGAACAGTATGTCCGTCCGCACGGTACTTGGGCCGAAATCACTGTCTTCTGTGACGACAGATGATTTGGGGAAGGTGATAGGATTGGATGGCAAAATCTATGAAAACGCCGCATCGGCTACGTCCTTCGGCACGACAGCCGTGGCGTTGATCTGCTACGTGGGCAGCGAGACCTATGAAGATGCGCCCTACAATCACGGCCTTGCCTTGGCGCTGAGTGATTGCGGGACCGGCAGCAGCTCTTATCAATGGAAGACAGCGGAGACTTCTGCCGGCCATTCCGCTTCGCCTTATAATACAACAAAAGGTGGATTGCAGTATCGGGATTCCACACACAACACCGATGAGTACCCTGCCTTCCAGGCTGCGTTCTCGAACAACGGCACCGCGAAGCCAACGGGCTGCTCGGACTGGTTCCTGGCCACGTACGACCAGTATAGTAAAATGGTAGGTGCACTCGCTAACGCTATTGGTAATGGCTGGTATTACGAGTTTGATAAAGCTTTTGAGAGCCGGGGAGGAGCCAATATAACGTCCGCATCCTGGACCAGTACGGAAATAGATGATAGCCAAGCCAGAGTGAGATTAAGTAATGGAACTTGGTGGAGTCAGTCTAAGACATTGTCCCGCTCCGTTCGCTCCACCTTGGCATTCTAATAATAGGTATAACGATGTCAATGCTCGCGCAGGCGCGCGACGAAGGTCTCGGGGGTGAAGAAGAGGATGCCGTCCGTGCCTTTGCGGCTGCGGAATCCGCGGTCGGAAGTGATGATGGCTTCGCATCCGAAGGCGTCCCGGTCGAAACGGCCGCTCAGCCGGGAAATGATATAGGCGGCGTCGATGATGCTCTGCGTGGTGATGAACCCTTCGAGGATGCCGGACCGGCATGCCCCTGTCGGCGGTGGCGACGGAATCGGGCTTTTCCAGCGAATCCACTTTCTTCCGGAATTTCAAGGTTTTGACGGGCAAGACTCCGTTGCAATGGCTGTCGGAGTTTTCTTGATGCATCCAGGGGTTTCTGCTTCTCTGCCAACCATTCCCCGATGATCCGGACAGCGCAAAAGTTTTGATTTCTTATGGCGTGTTGTTATCTTTGCGTGAGACTGTTAAGTTGCCGTTTATGAATGTAGATACATTGCTTCGACAGTACTTTCCTCAAGCCCGGAATGCTTGCATAGAGTTGTTTGATGACCGGAACATCCAGCAGGTGTACCGCCGATTGGTGGAAGTCTTGATTCACCAGCCCGAAGTGGAGACCTCCCTGCTTCAGGCGATGAGTTATTGTTTTTACGAGGTAATGGATAACGTGCTCATCCATTCAGGAAAAACGGTTGGAATCGTCATTACAAACTATTCTGAGGAGCAACATTTGATCCAGATTCTTGTTGCCGATGATGGAATGGGGATACGTGAGTCTCTTGCCATGAATGGGGACTATTCCACCATTACGGAGTCGCAAGCGCTTGAGTACTGCATCAAAGATAAAGTCTCAGATGGTAAAGGCATGGGTTTCGGCTTGTATACCACGTCAAGATTGATCAATACTGCGGGGCATAAACTGATCATTCGCTCCGGTGGCCATACGCTTTCAGCGAACGGTGATGTTTCGGTTGTCGAATCAGAACCATGGACCGGAACTATTGTTTATTTTGAATTGCGTGCCAATTTGGATATCGATCCGGCCTCTGTAGTGGATCACAGGACGGATCCTGCTGCGGAATTCGATGAGTTGTTTCTGGAGGATAATACCGGATTAGATAAGCTATGGTAGTATTCAAGTTTTCCAAATATGGAGACAGCATGGGGACACGTCTCCTCGGGGCCAGGATCAGGGCCGATCTCCGTCCGCTCCTGGACGGGGAGGAGAAAGTCGTCCTTGATTTTTCCGGCATAGACACCGTCACCAACTCCTTTGCCGATGAGTGCATCGCCAAATTGCTGCTGGAGATGCCGCTGGAGGAGTTGAAAGCGAAAACCACTTTCAGGGAAGTTGCTCCCCTGGCCGAAAGAAGTATTCTTTCGGCCTTACGGCGACGTCAGTTGCAGATGCAGCAGTAATCGCTTCCGTTGCCTCCGGGTCTCCGGTTACTTATTTCACTACTGCGGGAATATCGAACGTGGAGGCGGGGATTTCGACGTTCTCGTCGAACTGGGTGACGATCATGTCGTTATTGGCGCCGAGGGCGCCCCGGGTTTCCATCTTCAGGATGATGCCCTGCCAGAGCCATACCTTGTAGCTGACCGTGCGGAGCAGCGACTTCGTCTTGTAGGTGTAGATCGTACAGGTCTTGCCGAAGACTTCTTCGGTGCCCAGTCTTTCGATCTTGTTCGCCTTCAGGTAGGCATCGTCTGGGTCCAGAAGATCGAGGCCGGGGCCGGTTTCGGTCATCTTGGCTTCGTTCGTCTTCGCGTCGTCAAACCAGGCCTGGACATAGGACTTGCCGTCGCGGAACAGGACTTCGGTCTGATAATTCCCCATCCCTTCCATCTGCGTCTGGTCATACTGCTTGCGGATCTTGCCGTAATCGTCGAACCAGACCTCGTTGTATTGCATGCCGCCGCTGGTCCGGGTCTCGTATTTCAGGTGGCCGGACTTGATGCCGTACGTGGTGCTTTGGGCGTGGAGTGCCGCGATGCCCAGCAGCAGGCATGCGGCGATCAGGAATAACTTTTTCATGTGTGTGTTATTAAGGGTTCGGACAAATATAATGAAAAAAAACATCCGGCCCGCATTGACGGAGAATTTCGTATATTTGCAGTTATGGAAAAGATACTAGACCGTTTTCTGCGCTATGTCGCGGTGGACACCCAGTCCAACGAGGAGAGCGAAAGCCAGCCCTCCGAAGCCAAAGAGTTGAACCTGCTGCGCATGCTGCGCGACGAGCTGCAGGCCATGGGCGTTGAGGCGACCCTCGACGAATATGGCTATGTGATGGGCTCCATCCCCTCCAATATAGATAAGGATGTGCCCGCCGTGGGCTTCATCGCCCACGTGGATACCTCGCCGGACGCTTCCGGCGCGGGTGTCAAGCCGCAGATCATTCCGGACTACGACGGCTCCGACATTCCCCTGAAGGGGATGCCCGGCCTTGCGCTGCGGGTCGCGGAGTTCCCGGAACTGCTCGCGCACAAGGGCGAGACCATCATTACCACGGACGGGACGACCCTGCTCGGCGCCGACGACAAGGCCGGCGTGGCGGAGATCATGGACGCGGTCCAGTATATCATGGCCCATCCGGAGTTCAAGCACGGCCCCGTCAAGATCGGCTTTACGCCCGACGAGGAGATCGGCCGCGGCGTGGTGAAGTTCGACGTGAAGAAGTTCGGTGCGGATTACGGCTACACGATGGACGGCGGCGAGGTCGGCGAGCTGGAGTTCGAGAATTTCAACGCCGCTTCCGCGTCCGTGCACATCCAGGGCAGCAACGTCCACCCGGGCTACGCCAAGGGCAAGATGCGCAACGCCCTGCACATCGCGCAGGAGTTCGACGCGCTGCTGCCGGTCAGCCAGCGGCCCGAGTACACGCAGGACTACGAGGGATTCTTCCACCTGATCGGCCTCAAGGGCACGGTCGAGGAAGCCTCCATGACCTATATTATCCGCGACCACGACCGCGCCAAATTCGAGCAGAAGAAGCAGGTCATCGCCCGGTGCGCCGACTTCATCAACGAGCGCTACGGCGCCGGCACGGCCACGCCGACGGTCAAAGACCAATATTATAATATGCGCGAGCAGGTGGAGCCGCACTACCACGTGGTGGAGAAGGCGGTACGCGCGATGGAGATGGCGGGCGTGAAGCCGCATATCCAGCCCATCCGCGGCGGCACTGACGGCGCCAACCTTTCCTTCCGCGGGCTACCGTGCCCGAACATCTTCGCGGGCGGTCTCAATTTCCACGGGAAATTCGAATGGGTGCCCGTGGAGAGCATGGAGAAAGCGGCTGCGGTCGTCCGCAACTTGATTTCGCTCTATGCGGAGTAAGGTCTGCGTCTGAGCAAACGACTGTAAATCAGCTAATTATTGTTTTACTCCGGGGCCCGCTCCCCGGAGTAAAATTTTAATAAACTGAAAATCAATGATTTCCAAAAACGGGTGCGAAAAAAGTGAAATTTTTTCGAAAAAGATTTGGAAGTTCAAAAAAAGTGCGTACCTTTGCCGTCCCTTTCGATGAGGGAACAACTCAAGCGAACAGGGAACACGAAAGTTCATTGACAATACTGAGAGAGATAACGAGGTAAAGAAGTTAAAAGAGATTAAAGTCTGTATAATTAGAAATTCGAGTTTTTTCGAGTTGCGAATTAGGGACTGCAATTTCAAAGGCAAACGAGTAAAATTTACGAGACGAACAAGAGTCGCGTAGATTCACTTAAGTACGAGAAAGAGAAGAAGAGCGAACGGGGGATGCCTTGGCTTCCGGAAGCGAGGAAGGACGTGGTAAGCTGCGAAAAGCTCCGGGGATCTGCAAACAGGAATTGATCCGGAGATATCCGAATGGGGGAACCCGTCTGGTCGAAGGCCAGACGCCATCGAAAGATGGAGCAGACGCAGGGAACTGAAACATCTTAGTACCTGCAGGAAGAGAAAGAAATATCGATTCCCAAAGTAGTGGCGATCGAAATGGGAAGAGCCTAAACCGTTGACGTTACGGCGTGAGCGGGGTTGTAGGAGCATTCATAAAGGACATGTTAGGAACTGGAACCGTCTGGAAAGTCGGTCCGCAGAGGGTGAAAGGCCCGTACAGGTAACGTGATATGTTCGAGAGTGCCACCTGAGTAGGGCGGGACACGTGGAATCCTGTCTGAATCTGCGGCGACCATGCCGCAAGGCTAAATACTTACGGAAGACCGATAGTGGACCAGTACCGTGAGGGAAAGGTGGGAAGCACCCCGAACAGGGGAGTGAAACAGAACCTGAAACCGTTCGTTTACAAGCGGTCGGAGCACGCGAGTGCGACGGCGTGCCTTTTGCATAATGAGCCTACGAGTTGCATCTTGCCGGCAAGGTTAAGTTCTTCAGGAACGTGAGCCGGAGCGAGAGCGAGTCTGAACAGGGCGTTCAGTCGGCAGGAGCAGACGCGAAACCTAGTGATCTACCCATGACCAGGGTGAAGGTACTGTAACAGGTACTGGAGGCCCGAACCAGTTTCCGTTGAAAAGGGCTTGGATGAGTTGTGGGTAGGAGTGAAAGGCCAATCAAACTGGGAGATAGCTCGTACTCCCCGAAATGTCTTTAGGGACAGCCTCTGTCGATGGCTGCGTGAGGTAGAGCTACTGATAGGATGCGAGGGTGTCATCACCTGTCAAATCCTTCCAAACTCCGAATGCGCGCAGTGCCAGGCAGGGAGTGAGTCGTCGGGT
>JAFTCB010000048.1 GCA_017454905.1 Bacteroidales bacterium | reverse complement strand
GTTATAGCGGTGATGAACCACCTCTTCCCATTCCGAACAGAGAAGTTAAACTCACCAGCGCCGATGGTACTGCCCCACCAGGTGGGAGAGTAGGCCGCTGCCGCTTTTCGGGAAGCCCGACTGACGATGTCAGCCGGGCTTCCTTCTTTTATCCCGGGTCCGGGCTTTCGCAAAGTTGTAGTTTTGCCGGTTATTGGCTACCTTTGAGGAAAACCAAATCAGATGAAAAGATTGTTTTTTGCTGCGTTGGCGGCGGTGCTGCTGGCCGGTATGGTGTCCTGCGGACAGGCGGTCAGGCATGAGTATCTTTTGGACAAGGGCTGGAAGTTCGTCAAGGGTGACGGGGATTTCTCGGCCGTAGAGGTGGATGATGCCGCCTGGGAGTCCGTCACCGTCCCGCATGACTGGGCGATCTACGGTCCCTTCGATGCGGGCAACGACGCGCAGGTCGTGGCCATCGAGCAGAACTTCGAGACACGTGCCACGCTGAAGACCGGCCGTACCGGCGGTCTCCCGTATGTGGGCGTCGGCTGGTATCGGCTGCAGTTCGATGCGCCGGCTTTCAGCGACGGGAAGTGCGCAGAACTCCTTTTTGACGGCGCAATGAGCCAGGCGAAGGTCTATCTGAACGGCCATTTCGTCGGCGAGTGGCCGTACGGCTACAATTCCTTCCATTTCGATATTTCGGAGTATCTCCGCAAGGACGGCGGCAAGAATACCCTTGCCGTGCGCCTGGAGAACCTCCCCGAGTCCTCGCGCTGGTATCCCGGTGCCGGTCTCTACCGCAATGTCCACCTGATCGTGACGGACCCGGTGCATGTCCCCGTCTGGGGCACGCAACTCATCTGTGAAAATGTGTCTTCCGAGTCCGCGCGGGTGGACCTGAAGGTTGCGCTCCAGGGAGAAGCGGATCGCATCCGGACGGAGATTTTCGCGCCGGACGGGCGGCGCGTCGCCTCCTCTTCCGAGTCCGCCGCGGCGGATGACGGCCGCCTGCAGCAGGTGCTGGAGGTATCCCGCCCGCAACTTTGGACGCCTGAGACACCGTCGCTCTACAGGGCGGTGACTTCCGTTTATGCCCGCGGGAAGAAGGTGGACGAGTACACGACCACCTTCGGGATCCGCAGCATTTCCCTGGTGGCTGACCAGGGGTTCTTCCTGAACGGAGAGCCCCGGAAGTTCCAGGGCGTGTGCAACCACCATGACCTGGGACCGCTGGGCTCGGCGGTCAACGAAGCCGCCCTGCGCCACCAGCTGACCATGCTCAAGGAAATGGGCTGCGATGCCATCCGCACTTCCCACAACATGCCGGCGCCCGAGCTTGTGCGCCTCTGCGATGAGATGGGCTTCATGATGATGCTGGAACCCTTCGACGAATGGGATATCCGCAAGTGCCGCAACGGCTACCACCTGTTCTTCGACGAGTGGGCGGAAAAGGACATGGTCAACATGCTCCATCAGTATCGCAACGATCCTAGTGTCGTCTTCTGGAGCATCGGCAACGAGGTGCCCAGCCAGTGCGACAGCTCCGGCTACCGGACGGCGAAGTTCCTGGTGGACATCTGCCACCGCGAAGATCCGACCCGTTTCACGACCTGCGGGATGGACCAGGTCCTGTGCGTACTGGAGAACGGGCTGGCCGGTCTGCTGGATGTGCCGGGATTCAATTACCGCGTCCACCTGTACGAGCAGGCCTACGAGACGCTGCCGCACAAGGTGGTTCTGGGCAGCGAGACGGCTTCGACCATCTCTTCCCGCGGGGTGTACAAGTTCCCGGTGGAGAAGACGCCGCGCGTCGCCCACGAGGACCGGCAGTGCTCTTCCTATGACCTGGAGTATTGCTGGTGGTCCAATGTCCCGGATATCGATTTCGCCATGGCGCAGGACAAGCCGTGGGAGATCGGCCAGTTTGTCTGGACGGGTTTCGACTATCTGGGCGAGCCGACGCCCTATGAGGCGATGCCCAACCACAGCTCCAATTTCGGGATCATCGATCTGGCGTCGATCCCCAAGGACCGTTACTACCTGTACCGGAGCGTCTGGCGCCCGGATGCGGAGACGCTTCACATCCTGCCGCACTGGACCTGGCCGGGACGCGAGGGAGAGGTCACGCCGGTCTTTGTCTATACCAATTATCCTTCCGCCGAACTCTTCATCAACGGCAAGAGCCAGGGCCGCCGGACGAAAGATCCCTCCGACGAGCAGGGACGCTACCGTCTGATGTGGATGGATACGGTCTATGAGCCGGGCGAAGTCCGGGTGGTGGCGTATGATGCTTCCGGCAGCGCCGTGGCGGAGCGCAGTGTCCGCACGGCCGGAGAACCGGACCACCTGGAACTCAAGGCGGACCGCATGGCCCTGCAGGCCGACGGCAAGGACCTCGCCTATGTCGAGGTCAGCGTGGTGGACAAAGACGGCAACCTGTGCCCGTCAGACGGCCGGCTGGCCAGCTTTGCCACGGAGGGCCGGGGCGGTGTCTACCGGGCTTCCGCCAACGGCGATCCGACCTGCCTGGATCTCTTCCACCTGCCGCAGATGCATTTCTTCGGGGGCAAACTGACCGCCATCGTGCAAGCCTCGGAGCAGGCGGGTCCGGTGACGCTGACCGCCTCCGCACCGGGGGTGCAGAGCGGAAGCGTGACGCTGAGCGTCAAAGCTCGTCTTTGATGTTGTAACGGTTGCGCTCGGAGTTGGAGCGGGCGATCATCTCGCCGATGAATCCGGCGAGGAAAAGCACGACACCGAGAATCACGGCCACCAGGGCCAGATAGAACAGGGGCTGATCCGTCACAGGGCGGAATTTCAGCCCCTGTGCCTGATGGACCAGTTTGGCGACAATGATCCAGACCGTCATCACGAAACCCACGAAGAACATCAGCAGCCCGCTGTAGCCGAAGAAGTGCATCGGATCCTTGCCGAAACGCGTCAGGAACCAGAGCGTCTGCAGGTCCAGGAAGCCGTTGATGAAGCGGTCCATGCCGAATTTGCTCTTGCCGTACTTGCGTTTCTCGTGGTGGACGGGCTTCTCCGTGATCTTCGTATATCCCGCATTCTTGGCGAGGTAGGGGATGTAGCGATGCATTTCCCCATAGACTTCGATGTTCTTGACGACTTCCTTCCGGTAGGCCTTGAGCCCGCAGTTCATGTCGTGGAGCTTGATGCCGGTGATGCGCCGGGCCGTGGCGTTGTATAGCTTGGAAGGCAGGTTCTTGGTCAGGGCGTTGTCCTTGCGGTGCTGCTTCCAGCCGGAGACGAGGTCATGGCCCTCTTCCACGATCATCCGGTACATTTCCGGGATCTCCTCCGGGGAGTCCTGCAGGTCGGCGTCCATCGTGAAGACGACATCTCCTTCCGCACGGGCGAAGCCGCAGTAGAGCGCGGCGGACTTGCCGTAGTTGCGCCGGAAGCAGATCCCGTGGATGTGCTGGTCGGTGCGGGCCAGTTCGCTGACCGTCTGCCAGGTACCGTCGGTGCTGCCGTCGTCGACGATGATGACTTCGTAGGCGTAGCCATGTTCCTGCATCACGCGGGCGATCCAGGCGGACAGCTCGGGCAGGGATTCACGCTCGTTGTAAGCGGGGATGATGATGGAAATATCCATGGTTTACTGCGCGTCGGTGAAAGGATTCTGCGGAGGGATGTTGCGGGAGAAGATGGCTGCAAGCACGGTGCCGAACAGCCAGCAGTAAATGAGGTTGACGAAGAAGGAGAACGTGGGCATCCGCGGGATCATCTCCTCGATTGCCGACATCGAATTGGCGTCCAGCATCGGGTTGTCGCGCAGCATCTCCAGCGCCTGGTCGAAAACATCCGGGGCCAGGAAACTGGTATAGGCCAGGTAGGCGGCGGAATACAACAGGGCGGACAGCAGGGCGGTCAGGGTGCCGAAACGGAACACGCGGGCATTGTCTGCCGTAGGATCCGCCTGCGAGAAACGCTGCATCAGCAGGCGCATGAGCCAGATACATCCGACGAATTTGGCGATCCACAACAGGGCGTTGACGACGGTCATCACAAAAGCGATGGCGCCTCCGTTTTCTGCGACCTTGCCGGTGAGCATGGTACAAAGCAGGTAAAGGATGGAAACGCCCCCGAGCACCAGCCCGGCCTTTCCGGCGCTTTCCCAAAGGATATTCTTCTGTTCTGCCATAACAGAGACAAAGATAGCAAATTTTCGGCAAGTCGGCTGGCCTGCCGGCCGGCAAAGACCCGCGGCCGTTGTTTTTTGTCGACATGATCGGGGAATCTATTTGCAGGATGGTGTGATAGTTGCAAAAAAAAACCTATATTTGTACGATAACACCTTGAAAATAACCAAACACTTTCGGATATGAAAAGAATTCTTTTACTGATTGTGGCCCTGATGCTGGCTTGCAGCCTGGCTTCCGGGCAGAGCATCCTGGAACGTCTGCGGCAGAAGGGACGCGAGGTCATCGAGAATGTCGTGACCGGTCAGAATAACAACCAGCAGGAGGAAGCGGAGCAGCCGGAGACGTCCCAGCAGGCCCCCGCCGCTGCCGGGGCATGGACCTGCCCGGACTGCGGCCATACCGGCAACACCGGCAAATTCTGCGAAGAGTGCGGCGCCAAGCAGCCGACCGGCGAAGTTGCCACCTGGGACTGCCCCGAGTGCGGCCACAAAGGCAATACCGGCAAGTTCTGCGAAGAATGTGGCGCGAAACAATCTGATGTAGCCAGTGCCACCACGGAGGAGGTCAAGAGCGACTTTGTGCGCGGCAGCGTCGTCCTTTTCCAGGACGACTTCAAGAATGAGCAGGTGGGCGAGTTCCCGTCCAAGTGGGACATCCAGGGAGAGGGCAATGCCGAGACGGCGGTCATCAACGGCCAGAAGTATCTTCATTTCACGGCAGGTTACAATTTCGTGGAGCCGCTGATGGAGAACATGAAATCCTATCTGCCGGATGTCTTCACCCTCGAGTGGGATTTCTTCTGCAGCAAGCAGGGAGAGCTTGGCCAGTCCAGTATGCAGTTGATCTTTGATATGGAGCGGGATACCCGGGTCGGACTATTCGAGCTTGCATACCGTTCCTACAATCCTGATTGTTGGATACAATACGATTATAGCAAACCTAATAGCGAGGATGCCGTGACGGGATACCTATATAATGATGAGGTTATTCCGTACATCAAGGCGGGACAGTGGAACCATTTCGCCGTGTCGTTCAACAAGCGCGCGCTCAAGATTTACATCAATGACAACCGCATCGTCAATCTGCCGAACGTGCAGGCTCCCGAGCGCTTCAAGTTCTGGAGCAACGGCGATTACAAGTATGTAGGCTTCACCAACGTACTCCTCTGCGCCGGCGCCAAGGAACTCTACGAGCGCGAGACGACCAACCTCTCCGAGGCCGCCAAGGCCGTGGAGCAGGCCATCGCCCAGACCGGCAAGTTCGTGACCAACAACATCCTCTTCGACACCGGCAAGGCCACCATCAAGCCGGAGTCTGAGCCGGAGATCGACAAGGTCGCCGAGTACATGAAGGCCAACCCGACCGCCCGTTTCGAGGTCCAGGGCCACACCGACAGCCAGGGCTCCGACAAGGTCAACGACCCGCTCTCCCAGGAGCGTGCCGAAGCCGTGGTGAAGGCGCTCGAGGCGAAGGGCGTGGATCCGTTCAACCTCCGCGCCGTGGGCAAGGGCTCCCACGAGCCCGTGGCCGACAACAGCACCGACGCCGGCCGCGCCCAGAACCGCCGCGTCGAATTCATCAAGAAGTAATTTATGAAACGTATCCTTACATTAGCGGTGATGCTCGTAGCGGGCATCGCCGCTTTTGCGGCAGAGCCGCTTAGTGAAATTGACCTGATGGTCGGGCAGGAGCTGCGCCTGATGCCGGCGGGACCGCTCCTGAACGGATTCGCCGTCGAGGAAGGAGAAGAGTTCCTCGAGCTGAGGCAAGCCGGCTATATGCTGGTCATGAAGGGTCTTCGCGCCGGCGACACCAGGATCCGCCTGGACCTGCGTGACGGGCAGACATCGACCCTGCTCGTCCACGTGAAATCGGTCCGGATCCGCCCCGTCATCAAGCCGGGCGAGACCGAGCCGGAGAAGCCCGAATGGACTGGCACTTACGAGCTCCGCCTGCCGGCGGACCACTACAGCATCATCTACCATTCGTTCAATTCGGACGGTCGGGAGCGGGAGCAGGAGAGCTATTCGTGCATCGACAACGTGTTTGTGGTGGGGGAGAGCCAGGAATCTGAAGACGGCTTCGACGGGATGGAACATATCATCGACGTGTTCGATTTCAGCTCCAAGCTGGGTTACAACGGCGGCTTGATGCCGGATGGGCGCTACCGGATGTTCTACGGCGACGGCAACGCAATCAACCCCGACAACGAACAGGACGGCCATGACTGGTTCGACATGTACGCGCCCAAGTCCCTGGCTGTGGCCCTCATCGGCATCGATCCGGCCGACTTCGGCCGGGACAACCACGGCGACGACGACCTGGAGAACGGCACCATCATGCAGCGCATCCGCATGACGGGGGGCAACCAATCCCATCTGAAGCGCTACTACAAGGGCGATGAGGTCGTCTGCGGCCGCACGTGCTGGGTGTTCGACTTCCGGGGGACCAATCTCTTCGGCTACGGCGGGTTCTGCGTCTGGGTCGATACTGAGACGGGCCTGGTCCTGCGCCACGAGGCCGAGGAGGGCGGCGGCTTCATCGTCACCCGCTTCGACCTGAACTACACGGATTGGGATATCCAGATCCGCCCGGAACTGTTTGAATAGCGTGATGGCTTAATCCATGATGAAAAAAACCTGTATCCTCCTTCTGCTCTTCCTGTCCTGTGTCGGGACAGGCTGGGCGCAGCAGAAGGATGTTGACGAGATGATCAAGAAGCTGGAGGCCGCCCGGAGCAAACTGTCTCCCGCGCACCAGCATATCCTCTTTGAGGATTTCGCCTCCACCGGCGTATTTGCCTATGGCTATATCGAGGCGCCGGCCGACACCCCTGCCGGGTCGGGCGTCACGCAGCCGCAGGGGACGGCCGCCGAGAACCTGGCGGCATCGTTGGATCTTCCCGACAACTATACCGTCTGGATCCAGTCTGCTGGCGAGTGGTATGTCAGCGTACGCAAAGACCGGACCGCCGTTTTCCTGAAGCTGAAAGACGCCGGAGGCGATATGGACTTCAACCGCGGCAGCGGCTGGTGCATCCAACCGACAGGCAGCGGCTTCGCCAAATATCTGTACACGGACGGGAAATGGGGCGCCGCGCAGCCCGTTTCGGTGGATGCCGTGCAGGCGGCCATCGACGGGTGGCAGCAGGAATTCATCCTCACCCCTGCCGGAGATATGGGCAGCGACCGCGTGAAACTGTTCGAAAAGGCCGCCTATTTCGACGACCTGGACATTGCTCTCCCCAAAAACTGACCTGCCCTATGAAAAAGATCTTCACTATCATCATAGCTCTCCAGGTCATCGGCCTTCCTTCCAAGGCCCAGGAGCTGCTTACCCCGGAAGTGAACCGGATGATTGAGTACCTGATGCTGGCCGACGAGGCCGGCCTTGACGTGCCCCTCTACATCATGGAACTCAGCGACCAGCTGGCTATGCTCTCCCTGACCAATTATATGGATCAGGAGATCCTGGATCAGGGAGCCGCAGCGGCAGAACTGTACGCCCACCCACTGGTGTGTACGAACTATGCCGCCTGCCTGATGAAGCAACGCAAATACGGCAGTGCCCTGCATTATCTCAACAAAGCCTGGAAGCAGGACAACCAGAATGTGATGGTTGCCACCAACATGGCCCGCTGCCACTACGAGATGGGAGACGAAAAGAATTGTGAAGCTTTCCTGAACAAGGCGCTCTCGCTGAATCCCGATTACGGCCTGGCCCTGCAGCTCAAAGCCACCCTGCTGCTGAAGAAGAAAACGCAGGAGAGCAACCTGGAAGCGGTGGATTATGTGCTTCGCAGCGCCCTGGACGTGTGGAACGGAGTTTCCGTACAGCAGTTCAACTCGCTCATTGCCGAGATGCAGAAACTATACCTCTATTACGATGGTAATCACCTGAATCTGCCCGATGATTTAAAGACGCTGCCCACCCCGCTGGACGGGAAGGAACGGTACTTCCGGCAGATTATACGTGAAGGGCGCGTGTGGGCGGATGAACCTCCTGCCGACAAGTTCCCCTACCCTCATTTTATGGGCACGTGGGAATATGAACAGAACAACGGATCCAATATTGCCAGCGCCGCCTTCGGAATAGATATGAATATCTGGGAAAAAGCCCAAAGCGTGAAGATTCCCTTTGAGTCATCTGAGTACCCTGGGGAATATACCGGAATGATGGGGGGCGATGAGTACCAGCCGGACTCCAGGGCTTTCCACATGACCCTCCTGGCCTACTTCTATCACCAGATCAAGCTGCTGGAGGCCAGAAAAAAGGCCGAACAATACGAGGAAAAGGAAACGGAACCCTATAGGATACGGATGGAAAAGGCGCAGGAGGCCCTGATGGAAAAGATGACAGAACAGGCTGAGAATCCATTGGTCGTCATTACGCCGGCGATGCTCAAAGCCTATGGGGAAAAGTATTATCAGGCCGGAAAAGAATATGTCAACGCCTGCGCCAGAGCCCACGTATCGGCCTGGGAAAAATTTAAAAGGCCGGCCCTGGAGGCCTATTCAAAAGACATCAAGACCGGGCTTATCTATATCGGCAACGACACGGGTTTTGAATATATCCAGAGCCGATTTGACAAGGATATCGCAACGATTTATGAATATAATGAGCTTGTTTACCTCGCCGAAATGCAGGGTGAAATAAACGGGGAACATGGGCTGGCATCTCTGGGCGATGATCTCCTTGCCGAACTGCGCAAGCAGGACCAGGATTATCAGGATTACCTCACCCATTCCCGCAACCGACGCTATCTGGAATGGGACTCCGACCAGAAGCTCCGGGCCGCCGGGATGAAAGACCTGAACCGGTCGAAAGACCCCGTTCCGTCCGTCAGCGTAAAAATCGGCCCGTTCAGCCTGCAAGTCGGCATTGACCGCCGCAACCGGATCCATTTCAACTACGATTCACCCGATTATTCTTACAACAAAGTATACAATATGGAAACGGGTGCCTCTGCCACGACGGAGCTCCGGGAAGTCAAAATGACGGGCGATTATGCCAGCGACGTTGCGACCACCTTGATGCAGGATTTTACTTCGCGCGGACACCTGTCCTATACCCCCGAAATTGGAGAACGCTCCGGTGTGCAGGTAGTTACCGACGGACGCGGAAACATCATAGAGTCTTCCAATATCGAGCAACAGAGTGCCTCGGTGAGCCTGAGTACCAATGCTCCCGCATCCGGACTACCCGGTTTCGTGGCCGACAACCTGAGCGTGGGCGTGACGTATTCCGTCAGGAAGTCCAGCATCAAGGCCAACCGATACGGAGCCTCGGTCGTCCCGATGAGCCCCCGCTCCACCGTTACCTTTGATATCGGCGTAGGTGTAAAGGGATTCAACATCTTTTCCGGCAGTTTCGGCGCTGCCCAAGGCGGATTTTAACAAAACGGTTATATGAAAAAAGTCATTTTTGCCATCTCGCTTCTGTGCTTCGGCCTCGTAGCGGCCGCGCAGAGCCCTTTCACCTGCACCACGCAGGGCGCTAAGCTGCGCTACATGAACACGGATGCCCAAGGCAAGGAAGTCACGACCTCGGAGATTGAAGTCACCGCGGTGGAAGTCTCCGGCGAGAGCTATAGCGTCACGCAGGTGACAACCATCTATCTCAACGGGAAGCGCTTCATGAAACCCGTCGAGACCAAGGTTACCGTCCGGGACGGCGACGTGATGCTGACGATGGACGGGAGCACGAACGTGTCGGCCGATGCGAACGCCTTCGCCCTGCCCAAGCGGCTGGCCGTGGGCCTGGAACTGCCTGTCGGCGAGGCGGAAATAAGCTTGAACGGACTCCAGGTGAAGCAGACCACGACCTTCCATAAGGTGGTCGCTCGCGAGGAAATCACCGTGCCCGCAGGCACCTTTGACTGTTATGTCGTGGAGCGGCAGTATACGGCGGAGACGATGGGCATATCGACGAAAAGCACCATCAAGACCTGGTATGCCCGGGGCATCGGGACGGTCAAGTCCGAGACCTACGATGAAGAAAACAAGCTGCGTTCCGGTATGATCCTGATCGAAT
Source organism: Bacteroidales bacterium (assembly GCA_017454905.1). GTDB lineage: Bacteria > Bacteroidota > Bacteroidia > Bacteroidales > UBA932 > Cryptobacteroides. The sequence continues at coordinate 1,646 of JAFTCB010000048.1, read as the reverse complement.
ACCTTGCACGATGAGAAGAATCTTTTTATCCTTGTTTTTCGCCCTTGCCGCCATCGTCGCCGGGGCGAAGATCCTCGACCAGGTGGAGCTGTTCAGTGTGCACTTCCGGGACGGCGGCTGGGGCGTGGTGGACGGCAGCGGCCGCGTCATCACCCAGCGCAAATACAAGAAGATCGACTGGAACTCGAACAACCTCCTCAGCCCCTCGCAAGGCTATTTCGTCTACGGCGAGCGTGACGGGGTCAACTACATCATCTCCCCGACCGACGGCTCCGAGATCGGGACGTTCAAGATGACTTTCAACGCGGACGGCAGCACCCTCCATGACGTCAACTATTATCCCGGCAAGGATCCCAGATAATGAAGCGATTGTTGTTATTGGCAGCGATGCTGCTGCCGCTGGCGGCGGGGGCGCAGGAGCGCTACCTGACGCTGAACCTGAAACGCGTGAACGAAGCCGACACGCTGCAGTTCGGCTGGATCGACACCCGGTCCGCGAACGCCGGGCGCGCTATCGCGCTGTCAAACACCTACGCCGAGCTATTCGCGAAGCGGGCGCAGTATCGCACGGCGCAGGCCGAGATGGGAATGGCCGGGGACGATGAACTGTCGCAGGCGCTCAACGAACAGGATGCCATGTGGGAGGGGATGCGCAAAACCTTTACGGAGATGTTGCAGCAGGAGGGGCTGGACGAGGAGAGCCGGAAGAGTCTGGAGGAGGCGCTGGCCGATCTTGATAAAAACAAGGCGGAGTCGCGGCGGCAGGTGGAGGCAAGCCTGCGTGGAATGGCCACCGAAGGACGGGAGGCCGTGGACGGAATCGACCCGTCGGAATTTTCCGAAGAACGCCTGCTGCTGATTAAGCGGAACCTTCAGAAATATGTGCTGGGCGGCCGCCTGTGGGGATTTGATGCGGTCCGCGATTTCCGGAACGGCTTCGCGGCCGTGGCGCGAAAAGATAGCAACGGCGACGAGCGCTGGGGCTTCGTGAACCGAGCGGGACGCCTGGCGATCCCCTGCCAGTGGGACGATGTGTTCAATTTCAACAACCAGCGTTATTACAGGCTCAGCGTCTGGGACAGTCCCGAGGATGATGACGACCGCCCCTGGACCTCGGTCCGGCAGGGCAACAATGTCGGTATGATCGACACGCTCGGGGTGGTGCGCATTCCCGTGCGCTACCCCTACAACAAGCGCGCGCAGGTCGTCTTCTACCGGACCCCCGCCGGCGAACTGGCCGCCGTCCGCGACCCCCAGACCCGCAAATGGGGCTTCATCGGCCGCGACGCCGCCTGGGTGGTCAAGCCCTTCACCTCCGACGAGCCGGAATGGGATGAGGAGCAGGGCTGCTTCGTGGACACTGCCGGCGCGCAAATCCAGTTATAGCGGTTCGCGTGACCGGTAAGATATTGGATATCAGAATCTTGCTAGATACGTAGTGCCTATTTTAGGTACTACGTATTTCAGTTCTTGCTGATTTTCAACACTTTACTGGTCACGCGCGATGTATCGTCCTGAAAAAAGTTTACCAAAAAAGGTAAAAAAGAATGGAAGCAAGAAGCTGCCGGGCGATGCAGCGAGCCCAAGCAAAGATGCTGCGCGAATACTTCTCCGGAGTTCCCGTGGAGAGCCTGTCGAAACGATAC
>JAFTCB010000047.1 GCA_017454905.1 Bacteroidales bacterium | reverse complement strand
GTTATAGCGGTGATGAACCACCTCTTCCCATTCCGAACAGAGAAGTTAAACTCACCAGCGCCGATGGTACTGCCCCACCAGGTGGGAGAGTAGGCCGCTGCCGCTTTTCGGGAAGCCCGACTGACGATGTCAGCCGGGCTTTCTTCTTTTATCCGGGTCCGGGCTTGCCGGAATGGACCCGATGGTGGTTGTTTGGATGTTTACTGGGCCGGACGGTGTTCAGTTTTTGTTATAATTTTGCTATATTAGCAAATTCAAACTAATACCAAGACCAAGATGCCTACGATCAAGGGACATATTTCTCAGATTATCGGCCCGGTAGTGGATGTGCATTTCGACCTGAAGAATCTCCAGGAAGACAAAGCGCTCCCCGCCATCCACGACGCCCTCAAAGTGATGCGCCCGTCCGGCCGCGAACTCATCATCGAAGTCCAGCAGCACATCGGCGAGGATACGGTCCGCTGCGTGGCCATGGACTCGACCGACGGCCTGAAGCGCGGACTTGAAGCCGTCTGCCTTGGCACGCCGATCGCTATGCCGGTCGGAACGCAGATCCGCGGCCGCGTGATGAACGTGACGGGCGAGACCATCGACGGCCTCGGCGATCTGACGAAAGAAGGCGCGCTCCCGATCCACCGCGAGCCCCCGAAATTCGAAGACCTCACCACTTCGCAGGAGGTCCTCTACACAGGTATCAAGGTCATCGACCTTCTCGAGCCCTACCTCAAGGGCGGCAAGATCGGCCTCTTCGGCGGCGCGGGCGTAGGCAAGACCGTGCTCATCAAGGAGCTGATCAACAACATCGCCAAGAAACACAACGGATTCTCCGTCTTCGCCGGCGTGGGCGAGCGTACCCGTGAGGGCAACGACCTGCTGCGCGAAATGATTGAATCCGACGTCATCAAATACGGGGAAGATTTCTCCAAATCCATGGAAGAAGGCCACTGGGACCTCTCCAAGGTGGACCGCGACGCCCTCGAGAAGTCGCAGGTCGCCATGGTGTTCGGCCAGATGAACGAGCCGCCGGGAGCCCGTAGCTCCGTGGCCCTGAGCGGCCTGACCCTCGCGGAATCCTTCCGCGACAGCGGCAGTGCCGACGGCCCCAAGGATATCCTCTTCTTCATCGACAACATCTTCCGTTTCACGCAGGCCGGTTCCGAGGTGTCCGCCCTGCTGGGCCGCATGCCTTCCGCCGTGGGTTACCAGCCGACGCTGGCCACGGAAATGGGTCAGATGCAGGAGCGCATCACCTCCACCAAGAACGGATCCATCACTTCCGTGCAGGCTGTCTACGTGCCCGCGGACGACCTCACGGACCCGGCGCCGGCCACGACCTTCTCGCACCTGGACGCGACCACGGTGCTCAGCCGCAAGATCGCGACCCTGGGCATCTATCCGGCCGTGGATCCGCTCGAGTCCACCTCCCGCATCCTGGACCCCAACATCATCGGCCAGGACCACTACGAGACGGCGCAGCGCGTGAAGCAGATCCTCCAGAAATACAACGAACTCCAGGACATCATCGCCATCCTCGGCATGGATGAGCTCTCCGAAGAGGACAAGGTCATCGTGAACCGCGCCCGCCGCGTGCAGCGATTCCTGTCCCAGCCCCTCCATGTCGCGGCCGCCTTCAACGGCTGCCCGGGCGTGATGGTGGACATCGAAGATACGATCAAGGGCTTCCGGATGATTCTCGACGGCGAGGTGGACTACCTCCCCGAGCAGGCCTTCCTGCAGGTCGGAACCATCGAGGACGCCATCAAGAAGGGCGAAGCCCTGCTGGCACAGGCCAAATAGAGCGTATGAGCGAGAAAACCTTGACCATCCAGATCCTCACCCCGGAAGGGGCGTTGTTCGACGGGAACGCACAGGCCGTTTTCCTGCCGGGCGTGGTGAGCGCCTTCGAGGTGCTGCCGGACCACGCCCCCATCATCTCTGCCCTGCAGGCCGGAGAGATCCGCGTCGTGGGTACGGAGGAGCAGCGTTTCCCGATCCGTTCGGGCGTCGTCAAGGTCAAGGACAATGTAATCACGGCTTGCGTGGAGACGGCATGAAAGCATGGAAAGTCATATTGAGCATGTTGCTTGCGCTGGTGTTCGTGCCGGCGCGGGCGGAGGAGGAATTCGACATGACGAAATTCATTTTCGGCCATATCGGCGACGCCTACGAGTGGCATATCACCGAGATTGCCGGCAAGGAAATCGTCATCCCGCTCCCCTGCATCGTCATTGACGACGGACTGCATGTCTTCTCCTCGCACCACATGCAGGAGCACGGCTACACGCTGAACGAAAACGGCAAACTGGTCAATGCCGCCACGGGAGCGCGTCCCATCGACATCTCCATCACCAAGAACGTCCTGGGCCTGATCTTCGACAGCGCCCTGCTGGTGCTGCTGATCCTGCTCTGCGCGCGCTGGTACCGCTGGCACGACGTGCTCAAAGAGAAACCGACGGGGCTGGCCGCCCTGCTGGAGCCGGTCATCGTGATGATCGAGCAGGACGTCATCAAGGATGCGGTCGGGCCGGAATACAAGAAGTTCTCGCCCTACCTGCTGACGGCTTTCTTCTTCATCCTGATCAACAACCTGATGGGTATCTTCCCGGTTTTCCCGGGCGGAGCCAATATCACCGGCAACATTGCTGTGACGGGCGTGATGGCCCTGTTCACCTTCTTCATGGTGAACCTCTTCGGCAACAAGCACTACTGGAAGGACATCCTGTGGCCGGACGTGCCGATCTTCCTCAAGGCGATCCCCATCATGCCGGTCATCGAGATCCTGGGCATGTTCACCAAGCCCTTCTCCCTGATGATCCGACTCTTTGCGAACATGCTCGCGGGCCACATCATGCTCCTGAGCGTGATTGCGCTGATCTTCCTCACCGCGGCCATGGGGCCCGTGCTGAACGGCTCGATGACGGTGGTCGCCGCGCTCTTCGGCGTCTTCCTGGACTGCCTGGAGATTCTGGTGGCCTTCATCCAGGCTTATGTATTCACGATGCTGTCTTCGGTCTTCATCGGCCTGGCGCATCAACAACCCGAACATGAAACCAACTAAAATGTCAATATTATGTTAGGAACACTTCTTCAAGCAGCTGCGTTCGCCAAGTTCGGCGGCGCCATCGGAGCCGGCATCGTGGCCCTTGCGGCCGGTCTCGGTATCGGTAAACTTGCCCAGTCCACGATGGAGGCTTCTGCCCGCCAGCCGGAGATCTCCGGCGGTCTGCGGACCACCGCCATCATCATCGGCGCCCTTATCGAAGGCGTCTGCCTCTTCGGCGTGATTGTCTGCCTGCTCGCTGTTCTCCAGTCGTAGCCTATGTCGCTGATTACACCGGATTTCGGGCTCCTCTTCTGGATGGTCGTCATCTTCGGGCTGGTGTTCTTCCTGCTCGCGAAGTTCGGCTTCCCGATCATCACCAAGGCCGTGCAGCAGCGCTCCGACTACATCGCCGACTCGCTCAAGTCGGCGGATGAGGCCCAGGCGCGTCTGGCCGGCATGGCTGAGGAACAGAAAAAGATGATTGAAGAGACCCGTCTGGAGCAGAGCCGCATCCTCAAGGAGGCTTCCGAGTCCCGCGACCGCATCATTGCGCAAGCCAAGGAGGAAGCCGCTGCGGAGGCGGCCAAGCTGCTCGAGCACGCCAAGGTGGAGATTGCCGCCGAGCGCGAAAGCGCGATCCGCGACATCCGCCGCCAGGTGGCGATGATTTCGGTGGAAGTGGCGGAAAAGATCGTACGCAAGGACCTTGACGGGGAGGATGCCCAGATGTCCCTGATTGACCGGATGGTCGACGAGGCGTCCCAGGCGCAGATCCCCAACTGACAGTAGGATGAATACGGGAATCATCTCTTCCAGATATGCTACCGCCCTGCTCCGCTATACGGAGGAGACGGGCGGCGGGGAGCGTGTGTGCGCCCAGGCGCGCCGGCTGCTCGACCATCCGGATCAGAATCCCGGCCCGCTCGAGCCCGAACTGGAGCGTTTCGTCCGGCTGCTGGTCAAGAACGGCAGGCTCGAAGACGTACGTTTCATGCTCCGCAGTTTCATCGCGATGTACTACCGCTCCCGGGGCGTCCAGGTGGCCCGTTTGACGACCGTCGTGCCTTCCGGAGAGCTGGAGCGCAAGCTGCATGCCATGCTGGAGAAGCAGCTGGGCTGCGAGGTGCTGATCGAGTCCCGGGTCGATCCGTCCATCGTCGGCGGATTCGTCCTGGAGGTAGGTGACTACCTGCTCGATGCCAGTGTCCGCCGCCAGATCGAGACCATCCGCCGGCAATTTGTCATCCAAAACAACAGAATCGTATAGTTAATGGCGCAGAATACAATCAAGGCGAGTGAGATTTCCGATATCCTCCTGGACCAGCTCCGGGGGATCGACAACTCGCTCCGGTATGAAGAAGTCGGACACGTGCTGACCGTCAGCGACGGCGTGGCACGCATCTACGGCCTTGCAGGGGCCGAGGCCGGCGAACTCCTCGAATTTGACAGTGGCGTGAAGGGCGTCGTGATGAACCTCGAAGAGGACAATGTGGGAGCCGTCCTCCTCGGCCCGACCGACATGGTGGGCGAGGGGATGAACGTCCGCCGTCTGGGTCGGATCGCCGGCCTGCCGGTAGGCGAGGGCCTGGTCGGCCGCGTGGTGGACCCGATCGGTACGCCGCTGGACGGTCTGGGCCCGGTCACGGGCGAGACCGTGCGTATGCCCCTGGAGCGCAAGGCTCCGGGTGTCATCTTCCGCGAACCGGTCACGGAACCGCTCCAGACAGGCCTCAAGGCCATCGACGCGATGATCCCGATCGGCCGCGGCCAGCGTGAGCTGATCATCGGCGACCGCCAGACCGGCAAGACGGCGATCGCCATCGATACCATCATCAACCAGCGTTCCGAGTTCCTCAAGGGCAAACCGGTATATTGCATCTATGTGGCTGTCGGCCAGAAAGGCTCCACCGTGGCATCTATCGTCCAGACCCTCCGCGCCAAGGGTGCGATGGACTATACCATCGTGGTGGCCGCCACTGCGGCCGATCCGGCTGCCCTGCAGTACTACGCCCCGTTTGCCGGAGCCGCCATCGGTGAGTATTTCCGGGATACCGGCCGCCATGCCCTGGTGGTCTATGACGACCTGTCCAAGCAGGCGGTCGCCTACCGCGAAGTCTCCCTGATTCTCCGCCGCCCGTCCGGGCGCGAGGCCTATCCGGGTGACGTGTTCTACCTGCACTCCCGTCTGCTGGAGCGCGCCGCCAAGATCATCAGCCAGCAGGAAGTCGCCGAACAGATGAACGACCTGCCGGAGAGCCTCAAGGGCAAGGTCAAGGCCGGCGGTTCGCTGACGGCGCTGCCGATTATCGAGACGCAGGCCGGCGACGTGTCCGCCTACATCCCGACCAACGTGATCTCGATCACGGACGGCCAGATCTATCTGGAGTCCTCCCTCTTCAATGCCGGTTTCCGTCCGGCCATCAACGTGGGTATCTCCGTGTCCCGTGTGGGTGGATCGGCCCAGGTGAAATCCATGAAGAAAGTGGCCGGCTCCCTGAAGATCGACCAGGCCCAGTACAACGAACTGGAAGCCTTCTCCAAGTTCTCTTCCGACATGGACAAGGTCACCGCGATGACCCTGGACAAGGGGCGGAAGAACAATCAGCTGCTCATCCAGCCGCAGTACAGTCCAATGCCGGTCGGGGAACAGGTGGCCATCCTCTATTGCGGCACGCATGCCCTCATGGCGGATCTGCAGATCGGCCAGGTCATCGAGTTCCAGAGTCTTTTCCTGGACCGGATGCGCGGCTCGCACCAGGATATCCTGGATGAACTGGGCCGCGGCAAGATGCCGGATGGGGCCCCGGAAGTGATCGAGCAGGAAGCGGCTGACCTGTGCCGCCTGTTGACGAGTAAAGCATAAGGGGACAGGACGTGGCTTCACTTCGGGAGATCAAAGACCGGATCGGTTCGGTCCGCAGTACGCTGAAGATCACTTCGGCGATGAAGCTCGTGGCTTCTGCCAAGCTGCGCAAGGCGCAGAAGGCTATCGAAGGTATGAGACCTTACGAGAATGCCCTGACGGACATTCTCGTTGCGGTCCAATACGGGGGCATATCCCCCGAACCCCCTGCGGCCCTCAAGTCCCTTTCCGACTTCGTAACGCCTGCGCACGCCGCAGGGGCTCCACACGGCAAGACGGCGATTGTGGCGGTTTCTTCGAACAGTTCGCTGTGCGGCGGCTTCAATGCCAATGTAGTGCGCAAGGCGCTGGAGACCATCCGTTCCTGCGGGGGAGAGGTCGAGGTCTTCCCGGTCGGGCGCAAGATGACCGAAGCCCTGCGGCGTGCCGGTTACACGGCCGACCGCGACCTGAATGACCTGATCGGCCATCCATCCTACGAGAAATCCGCCACCCTGGCCCGCGAACTGGCCCGCCGTTTCGAGGAAGGGGAGTTCTCCCGCGTGGTTCTCGTCTATAATCATTTCGTGTCCACCTCCTCGCAGGTGCCGGTGGAGGAGCAGTTCCTGCCGCTCGCCAATGGTTCGGGTGCAGCGAAGTCCGCATCTGCGGACGACCGGCCGGCCCCGGGTGTTCTGCCGGAGGACAAATACGCAGAGGGGGGAATGCTCCCGTATATTCTGGAGCCGGATGCTCAGGCGCTGGCCGCCCAGCTGCTGCCGCAGGTGCAGATGCTGAAGTTCCATGCCGCCATCCTGGATTCCGCCGCGGCGGAGCAGGCGGCCCGTACCATTGCGATGCAGACGGCCACGGACAACGCCGAAGACCTCCTCGGCGAGCTTACCCTCGAGTACAACAAGGGGCGTCAGCAGAAGATCACCGCCGAGATCCTGGATCTGCTCGGCGGCGCTGCGGAATAGTCCGTTTTCTCTAGAAAGAGTACGACAGTCCTGCGCAGAGCGACCCTCCGATCGTCGGAGAGGCGAACAGGAATGCCACGTCCAGGCCCAGGCCCTTGTACAGAAGGCCGAGGCCGCAGGAGCCGAAGGAGGGGACTCCTTTGTCCGCCGGGCCATAGTGGTATCCGGCCCGCAGGGCCAGGATCGAGACCGGCCGGAATTCGATACCTGTGCCCGCCATCAGGCCTGCTCCGGACAGATAATCCGCTTCCACCGTGAATGAGAGGCAGTTGAGCAGCAGCGTGCCGCCGCCCCGGATCCGGGTGGGGAGGGGTGCTTCCGTGTTGCCGAAACGGAGACGGCCGCCGAGGTTGGCGACGGACAGGCCGACGCGGAAAAGCGTCGAAGAATAAGCGAGGCCCAGGTCCGCACAGACGCCTGTCGCCCGGGCTTCCAGTGCCAGTGAAGAAGATACCAGCCTGGCCGCAGCGGACAGGGCGAATCCGGGCATCGGGCTCCAGGCGAGGCCCAGCGCGGCGCTCAGGTCGGATGGCTGGAAGGGATCGAGCGTGGCGCCTCCCGGGGAGACGGCCTCATAGGCAGGGGCGAAACTGCCTTTTGCAGAGAGGCCGAAGGCGAAACGGTTGTAGGAGTACCATCCGCCTGCCGCGAAGCGGTTGTCCGCCGCAGGCTGCGGGGCCCAGCGGTCGTAGGCAGCCCCGATGGAGAAATGGCGGGTGGAGATGACCGCCTGGGCGAAATTGTTTTCCATCGCCCAAGCATCGGCTTCCAGGGCAACCCCGGTGCCGCCCAGTGAGGCGGAGCGGGCATCGGCCGGAGCATAGAGCAGCGGCATCGTCTGGGCGCTCAATCCTTGTGCGGCGAGAAGCATGGCACAGAAAAGGAAGAAAAGCCGTTTCATCGTCTAATACTTTACGAGGTTCGTGGTTTTCTGCTTGCCGCCGAATTCGACTTGCAGGGTATAGGCTCCCGGGGCAAGGCTGCGGACGTCGATCTGCATGGGGCGGAAGGGACCGGCCTGGGCGCTGCTGCTCAGTACGCGCGCGCCGCTGCGGCTGTACAGGACGGCGGTCGTGGCCGCCTCCGTTTCCGGGCGGATATACAGGTAGTCGGAGACCGGATTGGGATAGACGTCCAGGATCTGGTAGGTGTTGCGGGCCAGCAGCTTGAAACCGGTGGAGCAGCTGGCCTTGAGGGCATCCGTCGCCGTCACGGTCACGTCGGCGAGACCATATCCCTTCGGGGTCAGGGAGAGTACGCTGCCGGAGATGCGGGCACTCAGGATGTCATCTCCGGACAAACTTACTTCAAAGACCGGCTCTTCCCCGTCCGGATCCTGGATATACTGCGCCAGGTCGATGGTGACAAAGGCGGACGAGGCTGCATTGACAATCTGGTCCTCCAGTGTCCTGGTTACGACCGGAGCATGGTTTTCCAGGATGGTGAACTGGATTTTCCTGGATGCGACGGAACCTACGCTGAGGGAGCCTGTGTAGCTGCCTGCACGGGCTTTCGGGGCCTCGATCCGGATCTGGGCGGAAGAGCGCGTGCAGGTGGCGCTTGCTCCCGGGCAGTCGCTTTCGAAGCGGACGGGCAGCTTCGCCTGCTCATTGCCGCGGATGGTGAAACTCAGGACCGCGGTCTCGTGCGCTTTGAAGCGGTAGTCTCCGGTGTAGTCGGTGCTGAAGCGGATGTTGAGCTGCGAAGGATCGACGGGCCCGGTATTGTACTGGAAAGCCGCGTAGGCGTCAAGCATCCCGCCGCCGACCGGTCGGCCTATCTGGTCGATCACCCCGGTGCGGGCGCTCTCGAGCAGGCGCTCCTTGAGGTCGTCACAGGTGAATCCCGGCCCGCCGTAGTAGGATACCAGCAGGGCGGCGACACCCGCCACGTGCGGGCAGGCCATCGAGGTGCCGACCATGTAGGAGGCGCTCTGGTCGGTCGTCAGGCTGACAATCCATTCTTTATATTGGTCGTCGGAGTCCGAGCCGCCGGGGGCGAGGATATCTACCCACGGGCCGTAGTTGGAGTATTCCGCCATCTTGCCGTCAGGTCCGAAGGCACCGACGGACACGACGGGTTCATATTGCGTAGGGGCGTCGTAGGCCCAGCCGTAGTTGCCGGCAGCGAACAGGACCAGCCCGCCCTTCATGGGCCCGGTCTGGTTGCCGTCGGCATCGGTGCCGGCATTGGCGATGAAATAATCGATCGCGCTCTTCGTGGCGGAGGGTTCGTTGTCGAAATCGATGGCACCCTGCCGCGCCTCTTCTTCGGTGTCGAATTCATAACCCCAGCTGTTGTTGGCGATTACTGCACCGTGGTCGGCTGCCCAGACCAGCGCGCGGGGCTCTTCCTGCCCGGTGCCGCCTTCAGGGTCTTCATCCGTCCCGGCGAAAATGACGCAGGACATCAGCCGGACGCCGCCGGTCCCGTCCGAACCGCCGGCGATGCCCGAGCAGAAGATGCCGTTGTTGTTGATGGCGCCGATGATGCCGGCGGTATGCGTGCCGTGGTCGTCCGCAGGGATGCTGTGGGCCGGATAACCATCCACGAAATTGCGGCTGCCGTTGTCGCCCGCGGGCAGTACGACGCCGGCCAGATCGTTGTGCTTGAGATCGATACCTCCGTCGATGACGGCGACGATGACATCGCTGGATCCGGTGGTGTACTCTTTCCAGACCGGTTCCACGTTGATATCGATCCCCGGCTTGAAGACGGGGCCGAGACTGCCGTTATTGACATAATGCCACTGCTGGTTCAGATAGCGGTCGTTGAAGAAACCGCGCCGGACCTTGCGGCGCGGAAAATCCACCGATTCCACGCCCGGCAGCGCGTTCAGGCCGTCCCGGGCCTTGGTTTGGGGGACTTCCTCATCATAGCGGATGCTGTACCAGCGGTGCAGCCCGGCCGCCCGGTGGCGCTCCTCGAATTCCCCTGCATCCGGGAAAACCCGTTCCGCGGAGATGACGCCCAGGGAGGACGCGATATCCGGATAGTCCCCGATGGCAAAGGCGTCGGCGCTCTCTTCGGAGAGGCGGACGATGGCCGTGCCCGGGATCCTGGTGTTGTCCTGCGGCACGGTTGCCGGTTGCGGGATCGGGATCTCCTGCCGGTTGCAGGAGAGCAGCGGCAGCAGGATAGCTGCCGAAAGCAGTATCAAAGGGAATGATCGCATCAGAAAGCTGTCAAATCCAGTTCTTCGATTCCTTCTACCTTGGAGAAGGTGATGGTGTTGGCATAATGGGCGTCGATGCGGACGGCGTAGGTCTTGCTCTCGGAGAGTTCGAACTGAAGGCCGTCCTGGTAATCAACGGTAGTGCTGCCCACGGAGATGGTGCCGGAGACCCCGTTGCCTTCCAGACGAGGCGCATTCCAGGTCTGGACGCCTGTGATGCTGAGGCGGGCAATCTGGAGCGGAGCACTGGATTGAGTGACGGAAACGGTGCGGGATAGTTCTCCGCCCGAAAGCGTGACGGTGCCGCGTCGTTCGGAGGACTCTATGTTGCGGGTGGCGGAAATCGTCAGCGTGGAGCCGCCTTCCGTGTACTGGATATTGATCCAGGAGGCTGAGGGTGTTGCCGTCCAATTGAGATTGGATGTGACGGTAATCCGCTCGGTCCCGCCTTCTTCACCGAAAGAGACGGAAGTCGCGTCGATTTCCAGCTGTGGAAGAGGGAAACAGGCCGGCAGGAAAGCAGCCAGGACCAAGAGAATGAGGATCTTTTTCATGGCTGTCAGTTTTTGAGTCCGATTTTCAGTTTGATGTCTTTGACTTGTTCTCCGCGCTGCAAGTGCAGGGTGTAGGTGGCAGGGGCCAGTTGTTTGGTGTCGACTTTCATCGTGTTGCCGCTGTCGGTGACGCCGGTGGTGACTTTCTTGCCGTCCTGGCTGCGCAGTTCACGCTCCGCATCGCAGGAGAAACTGACGGTCAGCGTTCCGCTGCTCTTGTCATAGGACAGGCCGACGGCCCGTTCCAGAATGACCGTGTCGCCGACCGGCACCTGTCCGGTAAGGTCGGTGGTCTCATGGTCATAGCGGGCTTCTTCCCAGTCCGGGTGGGAGGAAGAGCGCCAGACAATGGTGAGATAGTCCCCGGCATGGATATCGGTGGTAATCTTGCAAATGAGATCCTTGACGGTCCCGTAATAATAGGAATTCAACTCATCTACATCGATGACCGGACTGACGAGTTCATCCAGGCTGCCGTCGCGGCTGAATTTGGCCACGGCGCATTCGCCGGAGAAAACCTCGCTCCCGCTGTTGAGGATGCTGAATGTGAGTTTGAATGACTTGCCGGTTTCGAAAGATGATTCCGAAACGACGATGCCCGGTTTGTAGATTTCGATGCTCTCCGGGGCCTTGCCGCCGGCGAACTTCTTCAAGCCGAGCAGGGCCTTGTGGCTTTTGGTGTAATCACCGAATGACGGTATGACATAGTATCCGTTATCCTTGCCGCCCCATCCCCAGTTAATGTGGAAGTAGTTGTTGCTGTCGTAACCGTCCAGGATGAAAGCATGTCCGGAAGGCTTGGCATCAGCGGTCTGCGCGGAATACATGACCGGGCCGACCTGGTCGATGTCCTCCTTGAGGCGCCTGACCCAGTCTCCGGCGGTTGCGTACATCGCTTTGCTGTCCAGGAAGGCCGCTCCGTCGTAGTTCATGTATTGCAGCAAGCCGGGAAGGACGTTCTGGAACACGGCGCTGGTGCCTTCCAGGCCGAAGGAGGATTTCACCATCACGGCCAGGTCGTACATCAGCGTAGAGACCTGGTCCTTCTGGGCGGAGGTCCAGGTCCCGTCATTGACGAGCGGCATCTGGCTCCAGTTGTAACTGTGTCCGAGGCTGACGGCTCCGACGCTGTGGCTGACCGCGTCGTCATCCTCGTAGGAATAGGCGGGCAGGGTGCCGGAACCTTTTGCGGGCCATTTGTGATAGCGCAGGATGATCGCGGTAGCGGTGGCGGTACATCCGGTCTGGCAGTGGGCCCCGGCAATCACGTAGCATTTGTTGTTGTATGGATCTCCCTGGGACCATTGGGCCGTCTCCAGCAGCCGTTCTCCGCCGGCCTTCGTGCCGGGCGTTTCCTGCCAGGGGGCGGCTCCGCTCCGCCGGTTCTCCGCGATGATCTCCCGCCACATGCCCAGCCACTCCTTCAGGTTCTCCGGCATCGATACGGCATCGAACCGTCCCCGGTCGGAATATCCCAGGATAGCCGGGACGGAATCGTCTCCGGCAGCAATGACATAACCGCCCGGTTCATTTGAAAATATGTAATATTCCGGAGCCGCAGAGATGCCTTTTGTCAGGTGCGGCGCTTCGAAGACGAGTTGCAGGCCGGGGTTGCGTCCGGGCAACTGCGCCCGCAGGAACCCCTCCGCTTGTCGCCTTGCAGTCTCGACCGGGACCGGTGCTGCCCAACCCATAAAGGGCAGCAGGAGAAGCAGCAGGACGGGAATTTTCGTTTTCATAGCCAAAGATAAAAAAAAGCGGTGACATTCCGTCACCGCTGTATGAAATATCAGTGCAGACCGGCTCTTTCCGGCAGGACGATCCTCAGGCCATAATCCGGCCGGAGTTCATCCGGGGCGGTGGGAGCCTTCTCCGGCTGGAAGTCCCGGCGGATGCCGCGCAGGGCGGCAGGTGCCTTCTGCTTATAGCCGCAAAGTTTCAGGGTCTCTTTGAGCATGGTCTCTTCAGGGTCGCCCAGCTGGTAGCCGTCCAGCGGATCGTCATCGACTTCCTGGTCCGGCACGATGCCGTCCGGCATGCAAAGCGTTTCACCGTTCTTGTCGGCAAAGCGGGAGTACATCAGGTACAAGCCCCAGTTGTCGGTATACTTCTTGGCATTGGCGGTGAAACTGCCTCCAAGCTGATTCGCATTCTCTTCCCAGTAGTCCTCTGCCGACAACATCAGGCCGCTGCAATATTTCCCGTGCGTTTGCCCGCCCAGCAGGACGACGTCCATATAGGGTACCAGGTCCCCGATCAGCGCCTCGGAAGCGGACGCGGTCCCGGAACTGATGATGAAATAGAGCTTGTCAAGGTTCAGGTTAGCACCGGAAGTGGTGAATACATAACTCTTTCCACCCGTCGACAAATCGTAATCCGTACTGAAGTAGGTGTTGGTGTCGTAGTTGTTCTGCTTGTAGTATTGCGTCAGCTTGCTGTTGAAAATCTCCGTTGAAAGGACTTCCTGGTTGGCGACAACTTTCTCCGGGGCCAGCATGGAAGCGATCACCTGTTCCGTGATGGCAAACCCGCCGCCATTGTAGCGGAGGTCGACGATGAGTTCCGAGATGCCCTCCTCCTTGAAGGCCTTGCACGCGGAGATCAGTTCTTCGCAGGAATCCAGGGTGAAGCTGGTATAGTGCAGATACCCGACTTTCTTGCTCCCGCAGTCGAACACTTTGGTGATCAGCACCGGGTCCAGATACATTTCGACGGGATCGATGGTCAGCGTCTGCTTGCTGTCCGTCTGCTTGCTGTCGTACAGGCTGACCGTGAATTTCTCGCCACCCATCAAGGTGTAATAAGCGTTGGTGTATGAAGGGTACGGGATGGCGGCACCGTTTACCTTTTCGATGACGTCCCCACGCTTCAATCCGGCTTTCGCCGCCGGGCTGTCCGGATAGACGAAGTTGACGACCGCACACAGGGAGGTGTGGCTGGAGTCAAGATAATAGAAAACAAAGTCGAACCCGGCCGTCTCTTCCGTGCCGGAGACGCTGTTGTAGAAACTGGAAAAGTCGTCCGTCATCATGCTCCAGCGGTCGACGTCTTTGCCCTGGGCATTTTTGTAGCGGATGTCGTAGACTTTTTCTATCGGCTCCTCCGTCTCTTTCCAGGCTTTCAGGTCCTTTTCGATCTCAGCCTGCCAGAGATAGTACAGGTTCATCCTTCCGACGGCAAAAGTGCGCGCATAGCGGTAAATATTCTTCGTCTGCTCGTCCAGCCCGGAATCCGGAGCGGTGGTGCCGGATTCGGAACCGGATCCGGACTCTTCCGGGGTTACCGGAGGCTTGGTGCAGCCGGCAATACCCAGAAGCAGCGCGAGGAAAAGCACAGTCCAAGATTTCTTCATCATATCATTCTTTTCACCAAAGATACTCATTTCCCCGGACAATGACCGTGCCGGAATGAAAAAAACCCGGAAAAGATGGACTTTCCCGGGCTTTTTCTAGGCAGATCGGAGACTACATGTGCTCGACTTCCATGTTGTACTGGGTCTCGGTCTCAGGGATGGACCAGGTCCAGCTGGAATCCGTAGCCTTGATGGTCGTAGCGGTGGCGACATGGACATAACCGCCCTTGCCGAAGCCCTGACGGACGATGTCTTTCTTCCAACGCTTGTAGTCGTGCCAGTTGAAGCCTTCGCCCCAGAGCTCGATCTCACGGTAGAGGACGATCTCGTCGAAGAGGTCGTTTCCGGACTTGGTGCAGGTGTAGCCCGGCTGACGGCCGGAAGTGGCGTTGAGCTTCACCAGAGCGGCCTGGGCAGCTGCCTCGTTGTTGAGGAAGTAGTTGGCCTCAGCCTCGATCAGCACCATCTCGGAGGTGCGGATGAACGGCAGGTACATGACACCCGGGGTATCGAAAACCCAGAACTTGAGCTGGGCGTTCACATAGAAGTAGCCGGCCTGATAGGCATCCGCCAGACCGGCGGGAGTGCGGGAAGCGATATACTCGGCTGCAGCATCCCACAGGTCGTCACCGACGATGTAACCCAGGGACTGGTTGACATTGGCGGAGCTGAAGAAGTCGTACTCAGGGAACTTGTCCTGGGTGAGGAACATGCCCTTGCGGACATCGTTGTCAGGAATCTGGTCGGTGCAGGCCTTGTCGATGGCACCGCCGCCGTAGGTGGCGCGGCTGGCATAGTAACCGTTGCAGGAGAACTGCGTACCGAAGGTCCAGTACCAGTTGTTCTCGGAACCGTCACCGAAGCTGCCGAAGATCCACTCGCTGGTCGGGCTGTTGAAGCCGGACACATAGGCGCTGTTGGACATCAGAGGGTAGCCGTCCTGGGCGAGCTTCGCATTCGTGAGGGCCGTAGAGTAGTCCTGACGGTTGAGGGCAGCCTTGGCGTAGATGGCGTAGGCGACATTGATGTTGGTGAGCCAGACTTCTCCGCCGGGGCGGTCCATGCCGCTGCTCTTGAACAGGCTGATGGCCTCGTCGAGATCCTTGTAGATCTGGGCGTAGCACTCTGCCATGGAGGAGAGGGGAATGCTGCCGGTGGACTCATCCAGACGGAGAACGACGCCGTTAGCGGAGCCGTTGCCGCTGTCCTGCCAACGGACGGAGTAGAGTTCCAGAAGCTTGGTGTAAGCCCAGGCACGGTAGGTCAGGGCCTGCGCCTTGTAGAACTGACGCTCGCTCTCCAGACCTTCGGCTCCGTCAACGTTGACGATGATGGCGTTGGCGTTGGAGATCATCTTGTAATAATAGAACCAGGGATAGCTGCAGTAGGCAGTCGTATAACGGGTGTAGTACTCCTGATTCATGATCGGGGCCCAACCTGCGGACATGCCGTTGTAGATGAACTCCTGGGAAGGATACTCGTTGTAGATGGAGATGATACGGTTCTCACCGCAGTAGCCCTGGGAATAGGCGCCCTGCTGGGTGGTCATGTTGTAGGCAATGCCGTTCACGGCCATCTTCACCAATTCAGTGTTAGCGAAAACGGAAGAGGTACCGACAGATGCGGTAGGAGAAGTCTCCAGGTAGTCCTTCTTGCAAGCAGCGAAGGCGAGAAGAAGGGCGGCTCCGGTCAATATCTTATAGAATGTTTTCATTGCTTTGCTCATTAATGATTAGAATTTCAGCGTAGCGCCGAGGTTGAAGATACGGGCGGTCACGTACGTGGCATCCTGTCCACCGGAGAAGCCGTACTGCGGGTTGATACCCTGACGACGGGTGAGCGTGAAGGCGTTCTCGATACCGCAGTTGATGGAAAGACCCTGGATACCGAGCACGCGGTTGACGCTGGCCGGAAGGGCGTAGGACAGGGTGACGTTCTTGAGAACGAGATAGGAAGCGTCAACGAGCCAGCGGTCGGAGGTGGCGTTGTTGTAGGTGTCGAGGTTCATGTCATACACCGGGATACCGTTGGGATCGATGCGGTTGGCAGAAGTCTCGGACATGCCGGCAGGAACGCCGTTCCAGGACTTCAGCACATCCACGTGCAGGGCCCGGGGATTGTTGGCTGCGTGGCCCATCAGGTTGGCATAGCCACCGTCCATCAGCTTGCCGCCGATGCCGTAGGTAGCGAGCACATAGAGGGAAAGGCCCTTCCAGGAGAGGTTGGTATGGACGGAACCATAGACCTTCGGCAGGGTGGAGCCGCTCCAGTCCTTGAGACCGTAGGTGACGTCCGTGGTGTAGTTCTTGCCGTTGATGGTCACAAGCTTGCCGGCAGTCTCGGCTGCGGTCACGTTGTCTTCCTTCGGGTCGATGGTGTAGAGGGAGTTACCGGTCATCTGGTCCACACCCTCGAAGTGATAGGTGTAGAATTCATAGATGGAGTGGCCCTCGGAGTAGCGGCGGTTGCCGGAGGGGATGTCCTCGCCGTCAGGGAGCTTGAGGATCTTGTTCTTGAGGAAGGTGGCGTCGGCGCCGAAGTTCCAGGTGAAATCGCGGCCGCGGACGATGTCCACGTCAGCGGAGAGTTCCCAACCGCGGTTGGCGACGGAACCGATGTTCTGGAGCTGGGTCATGTAAGGATAGTCACCCCAGATGTAGGAACCGGCGGAAGACGGGAGGGGAACTTCGAAGAGAAGGTCCTTGCTCTGCTTGTCGAAGTAGCCGACGGAGAAGTTGAGACGGTCGAAGAGACGGCCGTCGATACCGAGGTCGAGGGTCTGGGAAGTCTCCCAGCCGAGATCCGGAGCATCGAGCTGCATCTTGTAGAGGGCCGGGTTGCCGCCGTTCTTGTCCAGTTCGTAGAGAGCCTGGTATGCATAGTAGTCGATGGAACCGACGTTACCGGCGGTACCGAAGCTGGCGCGGAACTTCAGGAAGTCCACCCAGGAGAGGTTCTGCATGAAGTCTTCACGGGTGATGTCCCAGGAACCGCCGACGGACCAGAAGTTGCCCCAGCGCTTGGCAGCGGAGAAGCGGGAGGAACCGTCACGGCGGAAGGAAGCCTCGAAGAAGTACTTCTGGTTGAAGTTGTAGCGGACGCGGCCGAGGTAGGACTCGCTATGGTCAGCAAAGCTGTAACCGGTCGGGCTGCTGGAATTGGTCGTGAAGTTACCCATCTCGTAGATGCCCGGGAGGGACATGTTGGAGTTCATCGTGGACATGTAGTTGTACTCATAGGAGTAGCTCTCGTGTGCAGCCATCGCGTCGATGTGGTGCTGGCCGTAGTCGTGGGCCCAATTGAGCTGCTGCTGGAGGTTGATGGTCTCGTAGTGATACTCCTCCTGGCGGAAACGGCCGTTGTTGGTGGCACCGTCGCCGATCTCCGGGTTGTCGTATTTCTTGTACTGACGGGTGCGGAAGTTGGTGTTGGCCTTGATGGTGATGTCGAAGCCGTAAGGGAGCAGGAAGGTCGCGAAAGCGGAAGCATCCAGGGTCAGGCGGCCGTTGCGCTCGTAGTCGCGCAGGCGCTCGAAGATGATGTGGCGGTTGCTGCGCCAGTCGGACACGGTATCATAAACATTCTCACCGTTGGCGTCAACCATGATGGAACCGTCGGCGTTGTGGAGGTAGATCGGATAGATCGGAGCCTCGTAGCGGAGGTTGTAGAACGGGTTGGCGTAGTAGGAACCGTTGGCGTTGGAGTTGTAGTTCTGGTTCTGCTTGGTGGCGTTGAGGTTGATGCCGCCCTTGAACCAGGAAACCGGCGTGAAGGTCGAGTTGATACGGCCGGAATAGCGCTCGAAGTTGGTGTTGAGGACGTAACCGTCTTCGTTCATGTATTCGAGGGAGGAGAAGACGTTGTATTTCTCTCCGCTGCTGGCGAAGGACACGCCGTATTCGCGACGGTAACCCTTCTTGATCAGCTCTTTCTCCCAGTCGAGGTCGGTGTAGCCGCTCTTCATCTTGGCGGTCAGTTTGCCGTTGGCGTCGAACAGGGCGTTGTCAGCCGCGTTGTAGATGTTGTTCTTGAGGACGTCGGCGATCAAGTTCTCGGTAGCAAATGCACCGGCGGAAGCTTCGTCGAGGCTCAGGGCGGCGAGGGACATGGCGTAGTTGCGGTAGCCGCGCCACTCCATTTCCATGAACTGGTCGGCATTCAGGCGCTCGTACTCCTTCAGACCGCGGGTATAGAAACCGTGGTTGGTGGTGAAGGTGACGGTCGGCTTGCCTTCGTTCTTGGCTTTCTTGGTGGTGATGATGATGACACCGTTGGAAGCCTTGTTGCCGTAAAGGGCGGCGGAAGTCGCATCCTTCAGGACGGTCATCGACTCGATATCGTTGGAGTTGAGGTCGGAGATGTTGCCCTGGAAGATGAAGCCGTCCACGACGTAGAGCGGGGAGTTGCTTCCGTTGATGGAGCCGAAACCGCGGATACGGATGGAAGGATCGCTACCAGGCTCACCGTAGGTGTTGTTGACCTGCACGCCCGGGGCGGCACCTTCGAGGGCGGCCGTTACGGAGTTGGAAATCGTTTTCTCGATGGTCTCGTTGTTGACGGCGGCGACGGAACCCGTCAGGGAGGCGCGGCTGGCCGTACCGTAGGCAACGACGATTACATCGTCAAGGAATTCAGAATCCGGCTGCAGTTGGATGTTGATGGAGGTACGTCCGTCAATGGGGACTTCAACCGTCTGATAACCGATCGTAGAGAAGACCAGGACGCCGTTGCGGGGCGCAGAGATGGAAAATGCACCCTGGGCATCCGCGACGACACCCTGGTTGGTGCCCTTGAGGACGACGGACGCGGCGGGGATGGTCTCTCCGTTCGAAGCATCTGTTACAGTACCCCGGACGTTGATGTTCTGTGCGAACATCGTTACTCCGATAAGTACGAACAAAGCGCTGAAGAACAGTTTCGCTTTTTTCATAAGCATTACGTTAAATTAAACAATAAACAATACTAACTTATTCAGTTTTCGTTGCAAAATATATGTGCGCTCGTTTTTATGTAATATTAACAGGCTGATATTGTTTGATGTAAGGGATGAAAAAAAACTTAAATTTTTATCCGGATTCCGGTCCGGATTCCGGTGCCCTGTTCCTTTGTGCGGAACATCTGCGTCATCCGGGTGTCTTATATGCGTTTTTCTTCTTAAAGGCTGTAAGGCAGAAGGTTATGGAAGGCTGTAAAGAAATAGGCGTGTAACGGAATAGGGCAAAGCGGTTACGATTCTTTAGATTTTTCGAATGATTTATGCTAAATTAAAACATATTATTTAATTATTGTTTAATGATTAATTTGAAGCGGCTGCTTGACAGCGACTTAGCGATGTGCTGATTTTTAATCGAAATCTTGCATATTCCAATTTTAATTTCGATCTTTCGCGGAAAATTCGGGAATTCAGGGGACTTGTTCCTGCTTGGATACTTATTGATTAGTTAGTATAGTTTATTGTTTAATCAAAGGAATTGCTTATGAAACAAGCGAAACTGTTATTCAGCGCCTTCTTCCTGCTGATTGCGGTCTCCTTGTCCGCCCAGAACCGCCAGGTGAAGGGTGTCGTCAGGGACGCAGTGTCGGGAGAAGGTGTTCCGTTCGCTGCCGTCGTCGTCCAAGGGACGATGACCGGTACTGCATCCGATGCGGACGGTAATTTCTCCATCAACGTTCCTGCCAACGGCACGCTCGTCTTTTCGGCGATGGGATACATCACCAAGAGCGTTCCGGTTGAAGGCCGTTCGTCGATGAACATCTCGCTCGAGCCGGACTCCGAGACCCTGAGCGAGGTGGTCGTGACGGCCATGGGTATTTCCCGTTCGGAAAAGTCCATCGGTTATGCCGCGACGACGGTCAAGAATGACGACATCATCTCGCAGCACGCGACGAACGTGACGACGGCTCTCGCCGGCAAGGTCGCGGGTATGCAGATCTCGACGACGACCACCGATCCGGGTGCTTCCGTCAACGTGATCATCCGCGGTTACAGCTCCATCAACTCCAGCA
Organism: Bacteroidales bacterium; assembly: GCA_017454905.1. Lineage (GTDB taxonomy): Bacteria > Bacteroidota > Bacteroidia > Bacteroidales > UBA932 > Cryptobacteroides. The sequence goes on along the minus strand of JAFTCB010000047.1, from coordinate 64,805 downwards.
ACCAGCCGCTCTATGTCGTGGACAACATCATCGTCGGCGGCATGGGCAGCCTCTCCAGCGAGGACATCGTGAGCATGACCGTCCTGAAGGGTGCCGCCGCTACGGCCCTCTACGGTTCCCGTGCTGCGAACGGCGCCATCATCATCACCACCAAGCAGGGTTCCCGCGGTACCGACAAGAACTTCACCCTTTCTTATAGCGGTGGTATCGAGGCCCGCCAGGTTTCTTCCTTCCCGATGTTCCAGAACAACTTCGGCCAGGGTTGGAACGGCCAGCAGACCTGGATCGAGAACGGCTCCTGGGGCCCGAAGCTCGACGGATCGATGCAGCCTTACGGCCCGATCTGGAATGGTTATCAGCTGTACCACGAGTACAGTGCCAAGCCCGACAATGTCAAGGACTTCTTCGACATCGGCTGGAGCCACAAGCACAACGTCTCCCTCGACGGCGTGTCCGCCGACCAGCGGATGAACTACTACCTGTCCTACTCCAATGCGAGCGACAACGGTATCATCCCGGGCGACAAGGACACCTACACCCGCAACGCGATCGCGATGCGCAGCTCCTACGCGCCGGTGGATTGGATCAAGATCTCCTCGCAGGTCAACCTTTCCATCTCCAAGACCAACGCGGTGAGCATGTTCCAGGGTACTTCCCTGATCGACGGTCTGTATGAGTTCCCCCGCGACATCTCCCTGGTGGACCTCAAGAAGCTCCCGACGGCGTTCAACTCCCCGGAGGCTTACCTGACTCCGTACGGCATCACCAGTCCGTACTGGGCCATCGAGAACCGCTACAACCAGACCAACCAGAAGGGGATCTTCGGGAAACTGCAGGCCGACATCAAGCCGTTCGACTTCCTGACCCTGACCTACCGTTACGGTTTCAACTACAGCGATTACGACCAGAAGTTCGGCGAGCCGCAGATCGTGCTCGACGATGCCCTGATCTATGACGATATGGGTTATGCTCCGTCCAGCCTGAATGCCGACGGTTATGTGTACGCCTACTACTATCGGGGCTATGAGACCAACCACGACTTCCTGGCTTCCTTCAACAAGAGCTTCATCAACAACCGCTTCAACGTCAGCGCCATCGCCGGTGTCAACATCAACGAACGCGGCAGCACTTCCATCACCGGCCAGACTGACGGCCTCGCCGTCTATTCCGGGTTCTGGAACCTGTCCAACGGTGCCTCCAAGACGACGCTCTCCGACAGCCAGAGCAAGCGCCGCCTGATCGGTCTCTATGGCGATGTGACCCTGGGCTGGGACGACAGCATCTTCCTGGAGCTGACCGCCCGTAACGACTGGTCCTCCACGCTCCCGATCGACAACAACCATTATTTCTATCCGGGTGCGACCTTCAGCTGGATCTTCACGAACTACCTGCCCAAGAACAATTTCCTGTCCTTCGGTAAGCTGCGCGCCGCCTACGGCCGCACCGGTAGCGACGCGGGTGTGTACAACACGAATGCGACCTACGCACAGGCGAGCTATTCCGGCGTTTACGGCTCCGGCATCGCCGCTTTCCCGATGAACGGATCCAACGCCTTCCGCCGCGGCAATTCCATCCCGGCCAAGTCCCTCCGTCCGGAAATGACGACCGAGTTCGAGGTGGGTGCGAACCTGCGCTTCCTCAACGGCCGCATCGGCCTGGATGCCGCCTACTACAACCGGCTCACTTCCGACCAGATCTTCTCGATCTCGATCGATCCTTCCACCGGTTACACCGGCATGGTATACAACGCCGGTGACGTCCGCAACAGCGGTATCGAGCTCCTCCTCGACTTCACCCCGGTGCAGACCCGTGATTTCCGTTGGGATGTCAGCATCAACTGGGCCAAGAACTACAGCCTTGTGGTCGACCTGCCTGAGGAAGTCTCCGAAGGCAAGCTTCTCGTGGACTCCTTCTCGACCTCCGGCGCCAAGGACCGTGTCAATTTCTATATTGAGAAGGGCAAGCCGTATGGTACCTATTGGACTTATGTGCCGACCTACACGCCGGACGGCAAGCAGATCGTGGACCAGTACGGCCAGCCCGTCCTCTCGGACGAACTGGAGCCGACCGGCTTCGATGCCAACTACAAGTGGACGGGCGGTCTGTCGACCAGCCTGACCTGGAAGAACTTCTCGCTGAGCGCTCAGCTCGATGTCCGTTCCGGCGGCAAGATGTTCTCCCGTACGAAGAATATCATGGAGTTCACCGGCAACAGCATCATCACCGACTACAACGGCCGCGAGCCGTTCGTGATTCCGAATTCCGTCTACTTCGACGGCGAATCCTATGTCGAGAATACCACGCCGATCTATCTGAACGACAGCAGCTACCAGACTTATTTCGACGATTACGGCGCCGGTGCAGGACGTCTGTTCTACCTCGTTGACCGTTCGTTCGTGAAGCTGCGCAACGTCTCCCTCAGCTACAACCTGCCCAAGAAGTGGATCGGACCGCTGCAGGGCGTCAGCCTGTCTGCCTATGTCAACAATGCCCTGACCTGGACGGCCAAGGACAACTACTTCGTCGATCCTGAGCTGACCAACCAGGGTACCGACGCCGACGGTCTCTTCGGTGAGACCTATGTGAATCCTGCCTGCCGCATCTGGGGCTTCAACGTCGTCGTAAAATTCTAAGGAGGATTGCATTATGAAAAAGATCATACTTATCGCTCTCACGGTTGTCTCCCTGCTTTCCCTGTCTTCTTGCCGGGATTGGCTGGACATCAACTACAGCCCGAACTCCCCGAGCCCGGACATGGTGGACAACGATATGATTTTCCCGGCTGCAGAGATGGCGCTGAGCGCCCGGTACGGAGACCAGCTCCGCTTCCTCGGCGGTTACCTCAGCGAGCATTACGCCCAGTCTTTCGGTACGAGCAACTACCTGGGCTACAGCCGTTTTACTATCTCTTCTTCTGCTATCAACGCCAACTACAGCGTCCTGAACCAGTGTATTGCCAACGCCACGACGGTGCGTGACGCCGCTGCCGAGAACGGCGAGTGGGGTTCCTACCTGGCCGCTACGGTCATCCGCGTGTTCGCTTTTCAGGTGATGGTGGACTGCTTCGGCGAGACCCCTTATACCGAGGCGCAGCAGGGTGAAGAGAACCTGCACCCGAAGTTCGATGACGGAGCGACCGTCTATGCCGGCCTGGTGGCCGAGCTGGACGACGCGCTCAGCAAGGCGAGCGCCGACAATGCCGTCGTGAACAACTTCCTGTTCCCCAACGAGCCGGCCGGCAACTGGATCAAGTTCGCCAATGCCCTCAAGCTCAAGCTCCTCATGCGCGAGCGCGGCAAGGTGAATGTCGACGCCCAGCTGCAGTCGCTCGTCAGCCAGGGCAACTTCCCGACGGCGGACGTCTCCTGGTCCGGCATCTGGGCCGATGAGTCCGGCAAGGCCAACCCCTTCTACCAGGAGGAGTTCGCCACCTATTTCGGCTCCACGCAGATCAACGTCGGCCTGAACGTCGCCCTGTACCGGACGATGACCGCCAGCGGTGACAACCGCCTGCAGGCCTTCTTCTCTCCCAACGGAAGCGGCGAGTACTGGGGCAGCATCTCCGGCTACAACATGAGCACGTCCAAGAACTTCAAGGCGGCGGCCTTCTGCCGTCCGAAGATGGCCTACGACAGCCCTGTCTACCTGATCACCCTGTCCGAGATCGATTTCTTCCTGTCCGAGTACTACCGCAAGGTGGCGAACGACGCTGCCAAGGCCAAGCAGTACTATGAGCAGGGCATCAAGGATTCCTTCGCCAGCGCCGGTGCAGTCGGTTACGAGAGCGTCCTTGCCGCCTGGCCTTACGACGGGACGGACAAGAGCCTCGGTGTCCAGAAGTGGGTGGCCCTGAGCGGCACCAACAACTTCGAGGCATGGTGCGAGCTGCGCCGTCTGGGTTATCCGGAGATGGGCAGCCTGACGGCCGCACAGATCTACAGTTTCTCCGGTGACGAGATGGACGCTGCCGCCCTGACCGCTGGAGAACTCTACACGCCTTATCAGGTTGACTCCGAGATCGGAGCCAAGACTGTCCTTCAGCGTTTCCCGTATGCCCAGGGCGCCCTTGACTACAACAAGAACTGCCCGGCTATCAAGAAGAATACGGTTCCCGTTTTCTGGGCTGAATAATTAAAAGGATTGATTATGAAAAAGTACATATTTACTTTTCTCTCCGGGTTGCTGGCCGTATTTGCTGTCAGCTGCCAGAAAACGTCGGAAGGGGTGACCCAGGTCATCAGCTACTTCCAGATGTACGGTGCCTCCACGATCTATCTGGGCGTCGGCGACGAGTACGTCGATCCGGGTTACCAGGAACTGGAAGGCGGTGGCAAGGTGACCACGACCATCTATGACATGAACGACGAAATCGTCCCTGCCGTCAGCACGGCTGTGCCGGGTTTCTACACCATCACCTACTCGACCGTCAACGATCAGGGCGTCTATTTCGAGAAATCCCGCGTGGTCTATATCTATGACGCGAGCGTCACCGAGACCCTCGGCAGCTTCAAGGTGGACGGCGGTGCTTCCATTTATCTCAACAATGGCAAGACCTACTCCGAGAATGCCGCTTCGTATGCCGCGCAGGGCCGTACGACCGATGACGGCCCAACGATCACCTTCAAGCAGGTGGCGGGCAACATCTATTCCTGCTCCGACCTGCTCGGCGGCTGGTATACTTCCATCCAGGGCCGTGGTCCGCTTTATGTGGCCAACTACGGAAGCTCTTATGCCGACTACTTTGATATGAAGGGTTTTGTCACGCTCAATGCGGATATGACGGTCTCGCTGATGTCCTCCACTATCCGTTGCTGGGGCGACGGCCTCGACTTCATCAAAGATGCTGTCTATGATCCTGCGACCAAGCGGCTCACCTATGACTGGAGCTACGCCGGTTCTGTCCTGGGACACGTTGAAATGGTTGCAAACTAACGAAAGGAGGATGTTAAAATGAAAAAGATTCTTACTATAGCCCTTGCGCTCGTTTCGCTTGCCTTCATCTCCTGCCAGAAGGATCCCATCGGGGGCACCGCTACCCAGGAGGTCTCCGGACAGTGGTATGTGCAGGCCGATGGCGTGGATGCCAGCGGAAATCTTCCGGCCGATGAGTATGCCGATGTCTACGGTATCGGCAACTTCCTCGTCCTGACGTACAATACGTCCGCCAACACGGAGAATGAGATTTTCGTGGACGATCTCGGCAATTTCTGGGACTTCAAGCTCAAGGTTGCCTGCAACCTGGCTGCGAAGACCTTCGGCAATTCCGGTGAGGTCCCGAATCTCAACTACGACTGCAACGTGTGGGTCCGGAACGGCAAGATCGTCCCGAACGGTACGAAGACCCCCAGCGGCATGCCGGCGGACTACATCGAGTTCGAAGTCGGCTTCGATGACGATGAGGATGCAGCGGAATTAGGATTCGACCACTATAAGATCCATGGTTTCCGTTATACCGGCTTCGTGGCCGATGAGTAGCGGTCTCCTGTCCTGAAAGCAATCGCCTGCGACACCTCCCGGTGCCGCAGGTGTTGTTTTATGGGGCGGGGAAGTCAGACTTCCACCCAGTGGATTTTCACGCCGCTGCGCTCCATCCCGCGGAACCAGGTCATCTGCCGCTTGGCGAACTGGTGGATGGCGGTGGCGAGTTGCTGCCGCATCTCCTCGCGGGACAGGGCGCCCTGCAGATAGAGGGTGACGAATTTGTATTCCAGGCCGTAGGCAATGAGCCTTTCGGCCGGAACGCCCCGCTCCAGCAGTCCGCGGATCTCATCGACCATGCCTTCCTGCAGGCGGGCGTCCAGCCGGGCATCGATCCGGGCGTTGCGGGTGTCCCGGTCCACGAGCGTCCCGATGAAGAAGGGGTGCTGCGGGAATCCTTCGCGCGAATCTGTTTCCCGCAGTTCGCTCAGGGGCGTGTTGCCGGAGAAGTCGTAGCCGCGCGTGACGGCGTTGATGTACATGCCCGTGCCGCCGCAGAGGATGGGAATGGCGCCGCGACGGCGGATGTCTGACCAGGCGCGGAGGAAGTCCTGCTGGTACTGCCAGACATTGTACTGCTCGCCCGGTTCGGCGATGTCGATGAGGTGATAGGGGATTTCGCCGTACTCGGCGAGGTCTTTCCCGGTGCCGATGTCCATCCCGCGATAGACCTGCCGCGAGTCTGCGGAAAGGATTTCCGCTCCGGTGACGCCGGGACCGTCGGTCATCCGGGCCGGGCAGCCTTCGAACATGCCCAGGGCTGCGGCGGCGTTGATCTCCTCGGCCAGGCGCACGGCATAGCGTGTCTTGCCGGAGGCGGTGGGACCGAGCACGACGATCAGGTCGCAGCGTCCGGACGCGCAGTCGGCGGCGAGCTGTGCGAGGTCGAGCTCTTCGGGAGCAGGCAGTTCGGCGATGATGCTGTGTTTGAGGCGGGGCATGGCGTTATTCCCTTTCCATTTCCCGGCGGATGTCCTTCTCCTTGATGGTGGCGCGCTTGTCGAACTCCTTCTTGCCCTTGGCGAGCGCGATGCGGAGTTTGGCGAAGCCGTTCGCGGCGATGTAGGCGCGCACCGCGACGATTGTCAGGCCCTTGGTCTTGACGGCCTGGGCGAGGTGCTTCAGTTCGCGCCGGGTAAGCAGGAGCTTGCGGTCGCGCATCGGTTCGTGGCTGCTCCAGGCGGAGGCCCAGAAGTAGGTGGCGATGTTCATCCCGCGCACGTAGAGTTCTCCTCCGGAGAAATAGCAATAGGCGTCCTGCAGGGAGGCTTTGCCGGCGCGGATGGACTTGATCTCCGTGCCCACGAGCACGATGCCGGCGTCGTATTCCTCGAGGAACTCGTAGTCGAACGATGCCCGCTTGTTGGTGATGCGGACCTGCTGGGGTTTTTTGTCCTTGGAACTCATAGACCGAAGGCTTCCTGGATGCGCGGCACGCTGTCCAGCAGCTCCCAGCCGAAGAACTGGATGCCGTCCTGGACATACGGCTTGCGGCCCATGTGGCCGTAGGCGGCCGTGGGGGCGTAGATGGGGTTCTTGAGTCCGAACTTGCGGATGATGGCGGCCGGGCGCAGGTCGAACAGCGCGCGGACCTTCTGTGCAATCTCCGCGTCGGAAGCGCCGGCGTGGCGGGTGCCGTAGGTGTCGATGTGGAGGCTGACCGGTTCGGCCACGCCGATGGCATAGGCCACCTGTACGAGACATTCGTCCGCGACGCCCGCGGCGACGAGGTTCTTGGCGATGTAGCGGGCGGCGTAGGCTGCGCTGCGGTCCACCTTGGACGGGTCCTTGCCGGAGACGGCGCCGCCACCGTGGGCGCCGCGGCCACCGTAAGTGTCCACGATGATCTTGCGGCCGGTCAGTCCGGTGTCGCCGGCAGGACCGCCGATGACGAATTTCCCGGTGGGGTTGACGTGCAGGATGGCGGTGCCGTCGAACAGGCGCGCGGTGCGCTCGGGCAGGGTAGCGATCAGGCGGGGGAGGACGATCTCCCGGACATCTTTTTCTATACGCGCGTGCATGCGCGCGTCGTCGCTGTCGAATTCGTCGTGCTGCGTGCTGAGGACGATGGTGTGGACGCGTACGGGCGTACGGCGTCCCGTGAACTCGATGGTGAACTGCGACTTGGCGTCCGGACGCAGGTAGGGCATGAGCTGCGGCTCGTTGTGCCGGATGTCCGCCAGGGTCTGCAGGAGCTTGTGGGAAAGCGACAGGGCGAGGGGCATGTACTCCTCCGTGTCCGTGCTGGCGTAGCCGAACATCATTCCCTGGTCGCCGGCACCTTGCTCTTCGGGCTCCTCGCGTACCACGCCGCGGTGGATGTCCGCGCTCTGCTCGTGGATGGTCGAGATAATGCCGCAGGAGGCGGCGTCGAAGCCGTACTCGGCTTTGTTGTAGCCGATGCGCGCGATGACGCTGCGCACCGTGGAGGGGATGTCGACGTAGGCGTTGTCGCTGGTCACCTCTCCGCCCACGACCACCAGGCCTGCGGTGCAGAAGGTTTCACAAGCGACCTTGGCCTCCGGATCCTGCCGGAGGAATTCGTCGAGAATGGCATCTGAAATCTGGTCGGCGACTTTGTCGGGATGACCTTCGGAGACGGACTCCGATGTGAAAAGGTAGTTCATCTTTTTAGCATTTTTGACGAGGTTGCAAGCAGTCAAATCTGTCCTCGTATGGTTTGATAATCGCGACAAATATAGCAATAATAATTGAGAAAAATCCGGGAAAGCATTTGGTTGATTCAATTAACTGAACTATCTTTGCGGCGCAGAAATGCAGGTAGTAGTGTAGAGGAACTGAATCAACTCAATTTTACTATATTATTAACATCATGAAACAAACCATCAAGAGTGTATTGCTGTCCATCGCAGCGATGCTTTTTGTTGTGTCTGCCTTTGCGCAGGTGACGACTTCCTCTCTGAACGGCCGCGTGACCGACAAGAGCGGAGAGCCGGTCGCCGGTGCGGCAGTCGTCGCAGTTCACACGCCCTCCGGTACGCAGTACTATGCTGTGGCCAATGCCGAGGGTCGTTTCTCTATCAACGGTATGCGTGCCGGCGGCCCGTACAACGTTGAAGTCAGCTGCCTTGGCTTCCAGAACGTTACGTACACCGACGTTACCCTCCAGCTCGCAGAGGCCTATGCGCTGAACGCGACGCTTCCTGACGACAACGAGATGCTGAGCGAAGCCATCGTGATCTCCGAGGCCGCCTCCAAGTTCGCTGCCGAGAAGACCGGTGCCGCTACCAACATCACCAGCAGCCAGATCACCTCGCTGCCGACCGTCAGCCGCAGCATCACCGACGTGACCCGCCTGTCCCCGTACGGCGGCAACGGCATGACCTTCGCCGGCGCTGACGGACGTACCGCCAACTTCACCGTGGACGGTGCCAACTTCAACAACAACTTCGGTCTGTCCGACGGCCTGCCCGGCGGCGGCAACCCGATCTCCATCGACGCCATCGAGGAAATGCAGGTTGTGATCTCCCCGTACGATGTCCGCCAGACCAACTTCATCGGCGGCGGCGTCAATGCCATCACCAAGTCCGGTACCAACACTTTCAAAGGTACGGCTTACGTGTATCACCGCAACGAGAACATGCGCGGTGACACCGTGGACGGCGAGCAGATCGGCGGCGCCCGCGCCATCGACCGCAACACCACCTACGGCTTCACCCTGGGCGGCCCGATCGTGAAGAACAAACTCTTCTTCTTCGTCAACGCCGAGTATTCCAAGATCCCGACCGTCGCCAACCGCTGGCAGGGTTCCACCAATGGCCGGGCCAATGCCAACAACTACATCTCCCGCACCACGCTTTCCGACCTGGAGGCTGTCTCCAACCACGTGAAGCAGAAGTACGGTTATGACACCGGTTCCTGGACCGATTTCCCGGCCAACGAGAACAACCTCAAGCTCCTGGCCCGCATCGACTGGAACATCAATGACAAGCACAAGCTCGCCTTCCGCTACAACTATACGCTGAACAACCGCTGGAGCGCCCCCAACGCGACTTCCATGGACGGCGGCACCCGTATGGCCGGCGCCCGTATGTCCCAGTACTCGATGTCCTTCGCGAACTCGATGTACTCGATGAAGAACCTCGTGAGCACCTTCTCCGTGGATCTCAACAGCCGCCTGAGCGACAACCTCTCCAACCAGTTCCTCGCCACCTATTCCAAACTCGATGATATCCGCGGTTCCAACTCCGACGAGTTCCCGTTCATCGACATCCTGGACGGCGGTGTCCGTGCTGACGACGAGAGCGCCAACAACTACATGGCCCTCGGTTACGAGCTCTTCACCTGGAACAATGCCGTGCACAACACCGTTGCCAACATCAAGGACGACCTCACCTACTACACCGGCGACCACAAGATCACCGGAGGCCTGAGCTTCGAGTACCAGATGGCTGACAACCAGTACATGCGTAACGGTAGCGGTTACTATCGCTACAACTCCGTCGCTGACTTCATCTCCGGCGCCGTGCCTGAGATCGTCGCCCTGACCTATGGTTACGACGGCGAACAGAAACCTGCCGCCCGCGTGCAGTTCTACAAGGCCGGCATCTATGCCCAGGATGAGTGGAACGTGAGCGACAACTTCAAACTGACTGCAGGTGTGCGTTTCGACGGCCTGTTCTTCAACAACAAGGACCTGATGACCAACAACGCCATCTATGCCCTGAAGTACTATCCGAAGGCTTACAACTATGCCGAGACCCACATCGACACCGGCAAGTGGCCGACCTCCAAGCTGACCGTCTCCCCGCGTATCGGTTTCAACTGGGATGTCCTCGGTGACAAGAGCCTGAAGGTCCGCGGTGGTACCGGTCTCTTCTCCGGCCGTCTGCCTCTCGTGTTCTTCACCAACATGCCGACCAACGGCGGTCTCGTGCAGTACCAGGCCCAGATCAATGCCAAGAATGCTGCTGCCAAGGGCTTCTCGATGAACGAGTTCGCCGGCGGTCTCGTGACCGACGCCAATGGCAAGGCTACCATCGCCGCCCTGTACGACAAGCTCGTCGGCCTGGGCTACCCGAGCACGGTCTCTCCTGAAGACGGCACCGTGCCTTCTTCCATCAGCGCCGTGGATCCCAAGTTCAAGATGCCGCAGGTGTGGAAGAGCTCCTTCGCTGTCGACTACTCCTTCCCGACTTCCTTCCCGTTCTCCATCGAGGTGGAAGGTATCTTCAACAAGACCGTCAACGCCGTGTCCATCTCTGACTGGAGCATGGTCAACGTCGGTGGCTTCGCCCGCTTCAACGGTGCGGACAACCGTCCGATCTACCCGGTCGGCGCCTTCCGTACGGGTACCAAGGCTTTCGTCCTGGAGAATACCAACAAGGGGTACGGCTGGTCCGGCAGCGTCACGCTCAACATGCGCCCGATCGAGGGCCTGAGCCTCATGGCTGCCTACACGCACACCGTCAACAAGGAGATCACCGGCATGCCGGGTTCCGCAGCCGAGTCTGCCTTCACCTATGTGCCGACCTCCGAAGGCCCGAACTACATTCCGCTCCACAACTCCCAGTATGTGACTCCGGACCGCTTCGTGGCTTCCGTGACCCACAACGACAAGAGCGGCAACCACTACAGCCTCATCTATGAGACCTGGCGCGGTGGTTACAACTACTCCTACATGCTCACCAACGATATGAACGGCGACGGCTACAACTACGACTCCGTCTATATCCCGACCGACGAGCAGGTGTCCTCCAACCAGTTCCGTTTCGTCTCCGCCGACGATGCCGCCCGCTTCATGGACTATGTCCACAAGGACAGCTACCTGAGCAAGCACCAGGGCCAGTATGCCGAGGCTTACAGCGTGTACTCTCCGTGGGTCCACCGCATCGACCTCAGCTATAAGCATGACTTCACCGTCCGCATCGGCAACACGACCAACACCCTGCAGCTCAATCTGGACATCAAGAACCTGCTGAACCTGTTCAACTCCAGCTGGGGCGTGAGCAAGTACCTCAACCCGGCTATCGGCAACGAGGCCCGCATCCTGCAGTTCGAAGGCAACGATGCCGAAGGTTATGCTACCTTCTCTACGCCTGCCGCCATCAACGGCAATACGCAGACCTGGAGCTACAGCCACACGATCGGCCAGTGCTGGTATGCTTCCGTCGGTATCAAGTATCTGTTCAACTAATTCATCGAGAGCAATATGAAAGCGAAATACATTATCCTTTCCCTGATCGCTTCCCTGGCCGTCCTGACGGGGTGCCAGAAAGATCAGCCTCATTATCTTGATGAGGTGATGGTCTCCTCTTCCTATGTAGGATTGCCGCTTGCCGGTGGCAGCCAGACCATCTCTGTCAACGCCAACAACGCCTGGTCCATCAGCGAGATGCCCGAGTGGCTGACCATCAGCCCCGCTTCCGGCTCTGCCGGCGAGACCACGGTCACTTTCACCGTGGAAAGCACTTCCGTGGACCGCGAGGCCACGCTGCTTCTCACTTGCGCCGATGCCACCCAGCGCATCAATGTCACCCAGGGTGTCGTGAAGCCGACCGAGGCTACCTGCAAGGAAGTCATCGCCGGCCCGGACAGCAAGACCTATATCGCCACGGGTGTCTGCACCAGCATCGCCAATACGACTTACGGCAACTGGTATCTCGAGGATGAGACCGGCCAGATCTACATCTACGGTACGGTCAACGCCGCCGGTTCCTACGCCTGGTCTTCCTTCGGCATCGATGTCGGTGACATCGTGACCGTCCAGGGTCCGAAGACGACCTACAACGGCACGGTCGAGCTCGTCGACGTCAAGGTCATCAAGGTGGTCAAGTCCCTCGTCAAGATCGAGGAGGGTGAGACCGTCAACAACGCCGCCGACGGCGGAAAGGCTGTTGTCAAGCTCTCCAGCAAGGGCGGCAACGTCTCCGTCAGCGTGCCCGAGAAGGCCAAGAGCTGGCTCTCTCTCGACGGCATCTCCACCGAGAAGGACAAGAAAGGCAACGAGATCACGGTCGTGACCTTCGCAGTCGCCAAGAACGAGAAGGGCCCGCGCATGACCGAGGTTCCGTTCTCCGTCTCTTCCGGCTCCCAGACCTCCACGGTGTCCGCGACCATCAGCCAGGACGGCGTCATCGGTACGAAGGACAATCCGTTCACGACCGAGCAGGTGATCGAGTTCGCCAAGGAAGTCGGCGGTGACAGCCCGATGAACATCTACGTCGAGGGTATCATCTCCAAGATCGAGAAGAACGGTACGTTCTCCGCCCAGTACGGCAACGCTACCTTCTGGATCTCTTCCGACGGCAACTACAACAACGACAAGTCCAAGGACTTCGAGGCCTACCGCGTCCTCTACCTGAACAACAAGAAGTGGGTGGAAGGCAACGACCAGATCGCTGTCGGCGACAAGGTCATCCTCTGCGGCAAGACCACGATGTACAAGACCACGGCCGAGACCGTCTCCGGCAAGGCCTGGATCTACAGCCACAACGGCAAGACCAAATAAGTCGTCCTGCTGACAGATGGAAGCCGGTCCCGCAAGGGCCGGCTTTCTCTTTTTGCTTCTTCCCGAAAAAGCCGTAAATTTGTAAGTTATGAACAAAAAGATCCTCCTTCTTTCCGGGGCGCTGGCCCTCCTTCTGGTCTCCTGCGGGAAAACCGGTCCCGCGACGCTGAACATGCTGTCTTCCACGGTCAACATCGGGTATGCCGGGGGCGAGCAGCAGATCTCTTTCCAGACCAACCAGAGCTGGTCTGTGTCCTCGGACCAGACCTGGCTGACCCTGACACCGGCATCCGGCGGAGCGTCCGACCAGAGCCAGTTCGTCACGCTCCGGGCGGAAGAAAACGCCGCGGAAGAGGAGCGTACGGCCACGGTGACCATCCGGGCCGGTGAATTGTCCAAACTGGTGAGCGTGGCCCAGGCGGGGACGCCCCGGCTGACCATCTCCACCTTCCTCTCCAAGAAGCCGGACGAGACGACCTGGTACCGGCTGACCGGCGAGATCGCTTCCATCGCCAACGAATCCTACGGCAATTTCTATCTCAAGGACGAGACGGGCTATGTATATGTCTATGGCCTGTGCGAGAAGCAGGTCGCCAAGGGGAAGAACGACCAGTCTTTCTCCAAACTGGAGTTGAAGGCCGGAGATACCGTCACGATGATGACCCTGCGAAGCGAACACAACGGTACTGCCGAGGCAGGCGGCCAGACGCCGGCCTATTTCGTGTCCAAGACCGAAGGCGGGTACAAGCTGGGTTCGAAGGCCAATTCCACGAAAGCCGGCTGGATGGAGCTCCCGGCCACATCCGACAGCGACGGACAGATTCTGCTGATGCATCGCTTCCCGTCCGGGAAACGCAGTTACTCCGCGTACTACGATGACAAGAACCTGGTCTCCTCCTGGGTGGCGTATCCGCTCTGCGCGGGCAATATCGGTTCCGGCGTGCGTACGGATTCGTTTGCGCTGGACCCGCTCCTGCCGCGCGAAAAGCAGCAGTACAACCCTTACGTCTACAAGGCGGGCAACGGCGGCAACTACGAGCGCGGCCACCAGATCCCGTCCGCGGACCGGCTCGACTTTGCGGTGAACCTGGAGACTTTCTACGGGACGAACCTGACGCCCCAGGATCCCGGATTCAACAGCGCCGTCTGGGCCGTGTTGGAAGGCAAGGTGCGCAGTTGGGCGAAGAATTCGGACACCGACACCCTCTATGTGGTGACCGGCTGCAGCGTGGAAGGCAGCACGACCTATGTCCTGGATTCGGACAGCAAGCATGTCACCGTGCCGACCGCATACTACAAGGCTTTGCTTCGCCTGTCCAAGGACAAGGCTTACAGTGCCCTGGGCATCTGGTTTGAAAACAAACCCAATGCTGCGGAAAGCATCGGGAAAGAAATGACCCTGAGCATCGACGAACTGGAGCAGAAGGTCGGCGTGGACTTCTTCGTCAACCTCCCTGACGATGTGGAGAAGAGCGTCGAGGCCCAGAAACCGGCCGACGTGGCCTGGTGGTGGAACAATTAACCCGTTATGAGATACAGATTATCCCTCCTCCTTACTGCACTCCTGATCCTGGGAGCCTGCACGCATCCCGTCCCCGAAGACGCCTACGTCGTGGGCTTCTACAATGTCGAGAACCTCTTCGACACCGTGCACGACCGCGGCAAGAATGACCAGTCCTTCCTGCCGGACGGCGAGAACAACTGGACCCCGGACAAATATGAGAAGAAGCAGGCCAACATCGCCTCGGTAATCCAGGCGATGCAGAAGCAGAACGGCCGCTGGCATGCCCTGCTCGGCCTGGCCGAGGTAGAGAACGCCCGTGTGCTGCAGGACCTCGTGGCCCGGCCGGAGATCGCGGAAGCGGATTATCATTTCGTCCACGTGGAGAGTCCGGACGTGCGCGGCATCGACTGCGCCCTGCTGTACCGGCCTTCCCAGTTCAAGGTCATTGAGACACGCACCCTGCCCTTTGATTTCAAGACGGACTCCGGGATCGTGTTCGAGAAGACGCCGCAGGAACAGGCGGAATTCCGCACGCGCGACGTCCTCTGTGTCCGGGGCGAACTTGGCGGAGAGCCGTTTGCCGTTTATGTCTGCCATTTCCCGTCCCGGTCGGGCAACAAGGGTTCCGACCTGCGCTGCCGGGCCGCCGAGATTGTCTACGCCGACATCCGGGCGCAGGAGGCGAAGCACCCCGGGCTCAAGGTGGTCGTCATGGGCGACATGAACGACAACCCGGAGGACGCCTGCATCGCGGACTACCTGCATGGCCGCGAGACCATCGCCGAGATGCAGCCGGGTGATCTCTTCTCCCCGTTCCTGCGGATGCACAAGGACGGTTTCGGCTCCGAGGAGTACCACGGCGAGTGGAACATCTTCGACATCATCCTGGTGAGCGGCTCCCTGGCGGCTCCCGCCGACGGCACCCTGGGGATCGTCAAGACCGACACCTTCCACTACGGCGCCGTCTTCAATCCGCCGTTCCTGACCCAGCAGGAAGGCCGCTTCGCCGGCACCCCGCTGCGCACCTTCTCGGGCGGGCAGTTCATGAACGGCTATTCCGACCATTACCCCACGTTTATCATCCTTAACAAATAATGAAAAAAATCCTGACCTTCGCGGCCATCATCCTTGCCATGACAGCCTGCAACAAACGTGTCAATCCCTTCCTGACCGAATGGGACACCCCTTACGGCATTCCGCCTTACGAACAGATCCTCGCTTCCGACTACATCCCGGCCATCCAGGCGGGCATCGCGCAGCAGAACGCCGAGATCGACGCCATCACGGCCAACCCCGACGCCCCGACCTTCGAGAACACCATCGTCCCGCTGGAGCTCTCCGGCAGGATCCTGGCCAAGGTCTCCGGCGTTTTCTATAACGTCACCGAGACCGACCGCACCGACGAGCTGAGCGCCGTCGAGGAGGAAGCGATCCCCCTGATGAGCGAGCACAGTGACAATATTTCCTTCAACAAGGCCCTGTATAACCGGGTGGCCGCCATCTACAACGGTGACCAGAGCCATCTGACCCGTGAGCAGCAGATGGTCCTCAAGAAGCATTTCGAAAGCTTCGAGCGCGAGGGCATCGGCCTGCCCGAAGAACAGCAGGCGCGCCTGCGCGAGATCAATGCCGACATCGCCGCCAAGACACAGAAGATCGGCAACAACATCCTCGCCGAGTCCAATGACTTCAAGGAGAAATTCGGTTTCAGCGTGTCCGCCTATCCCGACAAGATGACGACCACCGAGGACCGCGACCTGCGCCGCCAGTACAACGAGGCCTACACCGCCCGCGGCCACCGCGGCAATGAGTTCGACAACCGCCAGCTCCTGCTGGAGGTGCTCGACCTGCGTGCCGAGAAAGCCCGTATCCTGGGTTATCCCAATGCGGCTGCCTACCTGCTGGACAACAAGATGGCCCACGATCCCAAGACGGTGGACACTTTCCTGGAGGGCATCATGAAGGCGGCCGTGGCCAAGGCCAAGGTCGAACTCGCCGATATGCAGGCCGTGATGGACCAGGAGGTCAAGGCCGGCAAACTCCCGGCTGGCTCCAGGATCGAGCCCTGGGACTGGTGGTACTATGCGGAGAAGGTCCGCAAGGCCAAATATGACCTGGACGAATCCCAGACCAAGCCTTATTTCCAGATCGACAGCGTCGTCAACGGCATCTTCACCAATGCCCACATCCTCTACGGCGTGAATTTCGAGCGCCTGGAGAACGTCCCCGTGTACAATCCGCAGGTCCGCACCTACAAGGTCACGGCGGAGGACGGTTCGCTGCTCGGCATCTTCACGACCGACTACAAGCCCCGCTCCAGCAAGCGCGGCGGTGCCTGGATGAATAATGTCCGCGACCAGTATGTGGACGCCCAGGGCAACGAAGTGCGCCCGATCATCGTCAATGTCTGCAACTTCTCCGACGACAACCTCTCCATCGACGAGGTGGAGACAACCTTCCATGAGTTCGGCCATGCCCTGCACGGCCTGCTGACCCGGTGCCATTATCCTTCCGTGAGCGGCACCAGCGTGACGCGCGACTTCGTCGAAATGTTCTCGCAGTTCAACGAGAACTGGGCCTTCCAGCCGGAAATGCTTGCGAAATACGCCCGGAACGCCCAGGGTGAGCCGATCCCGGAGGAACTGGTGAAGAAGATCCTCAATGCCCGCAAGTTCAACCAGGGCTTCATGACCACCGAACTCTGCGCCGCCTCGATCCTCGACATGCGCTGGCATGAGCTGGAGAGCACCAAGGGCGTGGATATCGACGCCTTCGAGCAGAAGATCGCCGATGAGATCGGGCTGATCCCGGAGATTACCTACCGCTATCGCTCGACCTACTTCAACCACATCTTCTCCAGCGGCTACGCCGCGGGCTATTACGGCTACCTCTGGTCCGAAGTCCTGGACAAGGACGCCTTCAGCGTCTTCGAGGCCTCCCCGAAGGGACCGTATGACCTGGAACTTGCCAGGAAGTTCAAGCAGACCTTCCTGGAGAAGGGAGGCTCCGAGGAGCCGATGACGCTCTACAAGTCCTTCACCGGCCGTGAGCCTGACTCCGCCGCGATGCTTCGCGGCAGGGGACTGACGGAATAACCCATCAACCACCTCCCCATGAAAAGACTGATAGCCGTTGCGCTGACACTTCTCACTGCCCTAGGCGCTTCCGCCCAGTATCAGAAGCAGAGCGGCCCGCAGGTGGAGCAGAATGCTCCGCTGGAAACCTTTGCCAACCAGCAGAAGGTCCTGTTCAATTTCGACTGGAAGTTCCGGCTGGGCGCCTTGGACGGGGCGGCCGCCCCGGATCTTGATGACAGTGCCTGGCGGACGCTGGACCTGCCGCACGATTTCCAGTTCGAGCAGCCCTGGGACAAGGAGGTCGTGTCCTCTTCCCGCGCTTTCAAACCTTTGTGCGAAGGCTGGTACCGCAAGCATTTCACGGCGGATCCCGCCTGGCGCGGCAAGCGCGTCTATCTGGATTTCGACGGCATCATGTATGTCAGCGACGTCTATGTGAACGGACAGAAGGTCGCTTCCGGGGAGTATGGTTATCTCGGTTTCGAGGCGGAGATCTCCGGGTATCTGAAGTTCGATGCGCCCAATGTCGTGGCTGTCTATGCCGCTACGGGGCCGTGGAACGCGTCCCGGTGGTACACCGGAGCGGGCATCTTCCGCGATGTCTATCTGGAGGTCAAAAATCCCACGCACATCGCCCGCCATGGCGTGTACGTGACTACGCCCGAGGTCGGGCATGACCAGGCCACCGTGGCCGTGCAGGTCGAGGTGGACGGGTACCAGGAGCATGATGCCTCCATCCTGGTCCGGATTCTGGATCCGGACGGGCAGGAGGTGGCTTCGGGCCGGGCCGGATTCCCGGAGCACACCCTGCGCAAGTGCGTGGAGGTGAAGATGCCGGAGATGACGGTCCTCCATCCGCAACTCTGGTCGCCGGACAGCCCCGGCCTCTATACGGCCGAAGTGGAAGTCCGGGCGGACGGGATGCTGGTGGACAAGGCCTCGGACCGCTTCGGCATCCGCAAGGTGGAGTTCTCGCAGGAGCGGGGCATGACCCTCAACGGTGAAAAGCTGTTCCTGCACGGCGTGGCGGATCACCACGATCTCGGTGCCCTGGGTGCAGCCTCTTATGATACCGCCATCGAGCGGCTCATGCTCCGGCTCAAGGCTTTCGGCTTCAATGTGATCCGCTGCTCGCACAACCCTTACAGCGAGCAGTTTACCAAGATTGCCGACCGGGTGGGCATGCTCATCGTGGACGAACTGACGGACAAGTGGAGCAACGGCGAATACTGGGGCGGACGGGTCCCTTTCACGGACTACTGGTACAAGATGATCCCCGAATGGATCAAGCGCGACCGCAACAGTCCGTCCGTGGTGATGTGGAGTCTGGGCAATGAACTCCAGAACCGGGACGCCTGGGCCGGCTTCCCGACCGAGGACTGGGGCGTTACCACCTACCGGATCTTCGATACGCTGGTCAAACGCTATGACGATACCCGCAAGACGACGGTCGCGATGTTCCCGTCCCGGGCCGGCGGCATTTACCGGGACCGTCCGGAATACGAGACCTACCTCGTCCCGCCCGAGCTTGCCTGCGTCACGGAAGTGGCGAGTTTCAACTATCGCTGGAAGGCCTACTCCGGCTATCTGGAGCATGCCCCGCACCTGATCATCTTCCAGAGCGAGGCCACGACCCGCGAACTGCTGGGCCCCTACTACGGCATGGACCAGGACAAGATGGTGGGCCTCGCGTACTGGGGCGCCGTCGAATACTGGGGCGAATCTGACGGATGGCCCAAGAAGGGCTGGAACTACAGCTACTTCAGCCACACGCTGGAACCGTATCCGCAGGCCTGGCTGATGAAGAGCGCCTTCATCCCGGAGGAGCCGGTGGTGCGGGTCGCCGTCGCCGAGGGAAGCGAGGCCTTGAAGGACTGGAACGACGTCGTCGTGGGCCAGCAGACCTACACCTCCAGCTGGAACTTTCCGGCCGGCTCGAAGCTGCAGGTGGCCGTCTTCTCCAATGCGGAGCAGGTGGAACTGCTGGTGAACGGGAAATCCCTGGGCCGCAAGGCGAATGCCAACACCGAGCCCGGTACGCAGCATATCGTGACCTGGAAAGATGTGCCCTACGGCAAAGGCGGCAGCATCGAGGCCGTCGGCTATAGCGGCGGACGCGAGGTGGCCCGTCATCGCGTGGAGACGGCGGGCAAGGCCGTCGCGCTGCGCGTGGAGGCGGAGACGCCGGATTCCTGGGTGGCCGACGGGATGGACCTGCAGTATCTCAAGGTGTACGCGGTGGACCGCAAGGGCCGCGTGGTGCCGGACTTCGCCGGGACGCTGAAGGTCTCGGTGGAGGGTGCCGCGACGCTGCTGACGCTGGACAATGGTGACCATTATACCGAGGAACTGTCCTATGGGGTGGACACCAAGGCGATGCGCGGCGGCTTCCTGCAGGTCATCCTGCGCAGCTCCCGCACGCCCGGCACCGTGACGGTCAATCTTTCTTCGCCATCTCTGAAAAAGTCGTTATCTTTGCAGACTCGATTGTAAATGACTCAAGATATGAACAGAAAAGTACTTCTGATGATCCTCGACGGTTGGGGCGAGGGCAAGCATGATTATTCGAATGCCATCTGGGCACAGGGTACGCCGGTTATCGACGGCCTGCGCGCCAAATATCCCTACGGTCACCTGCAGGCCTGCGGCGAATACGTCGGTCTGCCGGACGGTCAGATGGGCAACTCCGAGGTCGGACACATGAACCTCGGCGCCGGCCGCGTGGTCTATCAGGACCTCGTCAAGATCAACATGGCGGTCCGCGACCACAAGTTCCTCGACAATGCCGAGATCAAGGCGGTCTACGACTATGTCAAGACTTCCGGCAAGAAACTGCACCTGATGGGCCTGACTTCCCACGGCGGCGTGCATTCCTCCCTGGACCATGTTTATGAATTCCTGCGCGTGGCGAAGGAATACGGCCTGGAGCAGGTCTATGTCCATGCCTTCATGGACGGCCGCGACACCGACCCGCACAGCGGCAAGGGCTTCCTCGAGGAGCTGGAGCAGAAGATGAATGAGACCACCGGCAAGATCGCTTCCGTGTGCGGCCGCTTCTATGCGATGGACCGCGACAAGCGCTGGAACCGCGTCAAGGAGGCCTATGACCTGCTCGTTGAGGGCAAGGGCGCAGCCTTTACCTCTGCTATCGACGGCATCCAGGCATCCTACGACGCCGACGTGACCGACGAGTTCGTCAAGCCGATCGTCATCACCGACGCCGCCGGCGCTCCGCTCGCCAAGGTCGAGGAAGGCGATGCCATCATCTTCTACAACTTCCGCAACGACCGCGCCCGCGAGCTCACGACCGTGCTCACGCAGAAGGACATGCCGGAAGAGGGCATGCACACCCTCCCGCTGTACTACTGCTGCCTCACGCCGTATGACGCTTCCTTCACCGGCGTGCACATCCTCTTCGACAAGGAACTTGTCAGCGACACCCTCGGCGAGACCGTCTCCAAGGCCGGCAAGCGCCAGCTGCGCATCGCCGAGACGGAGAAATACGCGCATGTGACCTTCTTCTTCAACGGCGGCCGCGAACTCCAGTTCGAGAACGAAGACCGCATCCTCGTGAATTCCCCGAAGGTGCCTACCTACGACCTGCTGCCGCAGATGAGTGCCCCCGAGGTGGCTGAGAAGCTGATCGACAAGATCAATTCCGAGGTGGAAGACCTCATCATCCTGAACTTCGCAAACGGTGACATGGTGGGCCATACGGGCGTCTATACCGCCGTCACCAAGACCGTCGAGTGCATCGACAAGCTTGTCGGAAAAGTGGTGGAGGCTGCCATTGCCCACGACTATGTGGTGCTGCTGACCGCCGATCACGGCAATGCCGACTATGAGGTCAATCCGGACGGTACGCCGAATACGGCCCACTCCCTCAACACGGTCCAGTTCGTCGTGATCAACGCCGGCGAGGCCGTGAAGGAAGTCAAGGACGGCGCCCTCTGCAATGTGGCGCCTACGATCCTGAAGCTGATGGGGATTCCGCAGCCCGCGGCGATGACCGCGGAGCCGCTGATCTAGCGATTATCCTGTTCTTCCAGAGGTTCCGGTGCTGCCGGGACCTCTTTTTTCTTGCTTTTCGCGCGGGGCGCGGAAATGGCTTTCTTGAGACCGCGCACGAGACCCAGCCCGATTTCGCTCCAGGTGAAGTAGGGCGAGACGTGCTGGAAGACGTTGGATACCATCGTGGCGGGGCGGAGACGGTTCTGCAGGCTGCGGAGGTCTTTTTCAACGGTCCTGCCTTTGCGCTCCCGGTCGGTGTGGATTTCCCGGATGGCTGCGTCCAGTTCGGCCGTAGTGCGGATCCTGGCGTACTTGTTATTCTTCTTCGGGGTCATAGAAAATGTCGATGAAGAGCTTGACGAAGAGGTCCTTGAACAGTTTGTGGCGGTTCAGCAGGAGCACGCACAGTCCGATGATGAAGATGCCGGCGACGATCAGCGTCCCCCAGGGACTGCCGACGAGGGCGTTCAGCCACTGCAGCAGAGCGAAGGCAAGCAGCCCGAGCACGATGACGAGCACCGCGATGATGAGCAGGTAGGCGAGGGCCTGGCCCAGGGCGGTGGAGATGCCCCGGGTGGCCTTGAGCTTGAATTCATCCACCCGCATGTCGGCGTACTCGCGCGCTTCCTGTGCGAGTTCCGAAAGGGTCTTGTCGCTGGCCATGTCAGTCTTCCTTTTTCTTGGAAGTGAGGGAGTCCTCGAGTTTGTCCAGACCGTTCAGGACGGCGGCCCGGCCGTTCTCAAAGGCCTCGGAGCCTTTTTCCTTGATATCTTCAAGGACTTCCTCTCCCTTCTCGGTGTTGGCGAGGATGAGGAGTGCGGCACCGGTGACGACACCGGCTAAGAATGCGAATAAAGAATTACTGTTTGCCATATTCAGTGGGATTTTCAATCAGTTCGAAGTCCAGCAGGCGCTGCTCCAGGTTGGCGTTCTTGACGCGGATCCGCACCGGATCACCGAGGCGGAACTGCTTGTGGCGGCGTTTGCCGACCAGGCGGTAGCGGGCCTCGTCGAACTCGTAGAAGTCGGAGCGCAGGTCCCGCACGGAGACCATGCCTTCAATCTTGGTCGGCTCGATCTCCACGTACATGCCCCATTCGGTGATGCCGGACACGTGGCCGTCGTACTCTTCCCCGATCTTGTCCATCATGAATTCCACGAGCTTGTATTTGGTGGAGGTGCGCTCGGCGTCGGCGGCCACGAGTTCGCGCTCGGAGGCGTGGCGGCACTCTTCTTCGAACTTGTCCTTCTTGGCGCTCTCGCCGTTGTCCAGGTAGCGTGCCAGCAGGCGGTGGACCATCAGGTCCGGGTAGCGGCGGATCGGCGAGGTGAAGTGCGTGTAGAACTTGAAGGCGAGGCCGTAGTGGCCGATGTTGTCGGTGCTGTAGCAGGCCTTGGCCATGGCGCGCAGCGCGAGGTTTTCCAGCGCGGCGAATTCCGGTTTGCCTTTGGCGGAGTCCAGGAGCTGGTTGAGGTTCTTGGCCGTGGCGCGGCCGCCGGTGGGGGCGTCGGTGGGGATGCGGTAGCCGAATCCCTTGGCGAAGGTGTAGAGGTTCTCAAGCTTGAGTTCGTTGGGCTCGCCGTGGACGCGGTACACGAAGGTCTTGGCGTTTTTCTGTGCCACACCGTTCATCTGTCCGCCGGTGGCGACGAATTCGGCGACCGTGCGGTTCGCCAGGAGCATGAATTCTTCGATGAGCCAGTTGGCCTCCTTGGAGACCTTCTGGTAAACGCGGACGGGTTTGCCCTTTTCGTCCACCTCCACTTTCATTTCCGGCCGGTCGAAGTCGATGGCTCCGGCGGCGCGCTCCTTCTGCTTCAGGATCCCCGCCAGTTTGTTCAGCGTCCGGATCGCTTCAATCAATTCGGCATCTGCAGACGCAGCGGAGCCGGAAGTCTGGAGAGGCTGGCTGTCGCGGAGCGGAGTTTCAGATTCGATGATCTGCTGCGCCTGGTCGTAGTCGAGCCGGTAGTTGGAATCGATGACCGTGCGGCCGAGCCAGCGGGACTTGATCTCGGCCTTGGGCGTCATCTCGAAGACGGCGGAGAAGGTCAGCTTGTCTTCGTGCGGCCGCAGCGAACAAAGCTTGTTGCAAAGCTTTTCGGGAAGCATCGGCACCGTCCGGTCCACCAGATACACGGACGTCCCGCGCTCCCGGGCCTCCTTGTCCACCATGGAGCCGGGCCGGACATACCAGGACACGTCGGCGATGTGCACGCCGATCTCATAATTGCCGTTCTCCAGCGGGGTGAAGGACAACGCGTCGTCGAAATCCTTGGCGTCCGCCGGATCGATGGTGAAGGTAAAGGTTTTGCGGAAATCCTTGCGCCCTTTCAGGTCCGCATCCGTGATCTCCTCCGAGATCTTGTCCGCGGCGTTCTCCACTTCGGGAGAGAAGCGGTAGGGGAGGTTGAATTCCGCGAGGATCGCGTGCATCTCGGTATCGTTCTCGCCGGGCATGCCGAGCACATCGACCAGGTGGCCGTGGGGGCCGTGGTCGCGGCGGTCCCAGCGGTCCACGACCGCCGCGACCTTCATCCCGGCCTGCGCTCCCATCGCCGCCGCCTCTTCGGCATCCACCTGGATGTCGTAGGGCATCGACTTGCTCTGCATCAGGACCCAGGCCTGGGCTCCGACGGTATGATAGTATCCGACGAAGGGCCGCTCCGAGCGCTGGATGATCTCCACCACCTCGCCCTCACGGCGTTTCGTGTCGTTTTTCTCCCGCGTCACGGCCACCCGGACGGTATCGCCGTGCAGGGCGTGGCGGGTCTTGGAGGCCTTGACGAAGACATCGTCGTCCTGGCCTTCGATGATGACGAAGATGAAACCCTCGCGGGTCATCTGTACTTTCCCGACATACTGCGGGAAAACTTTCTTGTTGCTTCCGCCGGCTTTTTTCTTTCCTTTGGATGCCTGCCGGCCTTTTCCACTTCTTTTCTGCATAATCATCACAAAGATAAGCATTCTTGCGGAACACGCGTCATGCAAGGCAGTGAAAAACGTGCCTGGCCGGCGGAATTCTCATGGAAAAGTATTATCTTCGTATATTGTTAGTTGCGTTCCCATGAGTGTAGAAAAATTGAAAGCCAGTCTCCGGACCGTTCCGGATTTCCCCGTCAAGGGCATCCTGTTCTGGGATGTCACCACCATGTTTAAGGATGCGGAGTGCCTCCGCGAACTCGAGGATATCCTCTATGACATCTATAAAGACAAAGGCATCACCAAGGTCGTGGGCCTGGAGTCCCGGGGCTTCGTGATGGGCCCGGCCCTCGCCATCCGGCTCGGTGCCGGTTTCGTGATGGCCCGCAAGCCGGGCAAGCTTCCGGCCGACGTGCTCAGCGAGACTTATGACAAGGAATACGGGCACGACACGATCGAGATCCATCAGGATGCGATCACCCCGGACGATGTGGTCCTGATCCACGACGACCTGCTTGCCACGGGCGGCACGGTCGCCGCCGCCGCCCGCCTCGTCAGCCAGTTCGGACCGGCGAAGACCTACATCAATTTCATCATCGAGATCGAAGACCTCAAGGGTCGCGGACTGCTGCCCGCCGGCGTTGAGGTGACGTCTGTCATCAAAGTCTGACAATTACTTTAACTAATAATATGAAAAAAGTATTCTTGATGGCGTTTACCGCCGCAGCGTTGCTTTTCGCTCAAGGAGCAAAAGCGCAGACCAACCTCCAGGTGTTCTATGATTTCGGGTCTGACCGTCAGCATGTCACGACGACGCTCGAAGGTTTCTACAACGACAACTGGGGCAACACCTTCTTCTTCATTGACCATGATTTCAATGCCAAGGATGCCAAGGGCAAGGTCGAAGCGCCGAGCGGCACTTACATGGAAGTCGCCCGCTGCCTGAACTTCTGGCAGAATACCGCCCTCGCCCCGCTCAGCCTCCAGGTCGAGTACAACGGCGGCGTATATAACGGCTACACCATCAAGAATGCCATGCTTGTCGGTCTCGACTGGTTCCTGCACAGTGCCGACTTCAACAACACCTTCAATTTCAAGGTGCTCTACAAGAAGATCTGGAACACCACGCAGAATGTCCCCCTGCAGTTTACCTTCGTCTGGGGCCTGCAGGATCTCTTCGGTGCCAAGGGTCTCCGTTTCAGCGGTTTCGCCGATTTCTGGTGGGAAGATCATCTGCTTTTCGCCGATCACGCCGGAGATATGCTTCCGACGACCTCCCATACTGTTTTCATCTCCGAGCCCCAGCTCTGGTACAACATCGGCCAGCACTTCGGCTGCGACAACCTCAACATCGGCGGTGAAGTCGAGCTTTCCTTCGATTTCGGGACGAAGAAAGGTTTCTGGTGCCGTCCCTGCGCCGGTATCAAGTGGGTCTTCTAATCTGCATGAGCTATGGCGAACTTCCTGAACAAGGCTTTCGGCTTTGAAGCCGGCAAGCACAATGTCCGCACGGAGATTGTCGCGGGCATCACCACGTTCCTGACGATGGCCTACATCCTGGCCGTCAATCCCAGCATTTTCAGCGCCCTGGACGGCATGCCCGGGGGGGCGGTGTTCACTTCCACGGCCTTGGCCGCCATCATCGGTACGCTGGTGATGGCGATCTATGCCAAGAAGCCTTTCGCCCTGGCCCCGGGCATGGGCCTGAACGCTTTCTTCGTATACACGGTCTGCCTGACGATGGGCTACTCCTGGCAGTTCGCCCTGACGGCCGTGCTGCTTGAAGGCATCCTCTTCATCATCCTGACGGTGACCAAGGTGCGTACCTGGCTGCTGGATGCCATCCCGGGCACGCTGAAGAAAGCGATCGGCGCCGGTATCGGCCTGTTCATCGCCTTCATCGGCCTGCAGAACGCCGGCATCATCGTGAATTCCGACGCCACGCTCGTGACCCTCGGCGACATCACCCACGGCCCTGCGCTCGTCGGCATGATCGGCCTGATGATCACGGCCGGCCTGGTGATGCTCAAGGTCCGCGGCGGCATCCTGATCGGCATCATCATCACGGCCCTGATCGGCCTGGTGATCAAGGACCCCGTGACGGGCGAGGCCGTCACGCAGCTGGTGCGCAACGATGCGGGCGCCGTCAAGCTACTTTCGCTGCCGGACAGCGTAGCGCCGATCTTCTGCCAGTTCGAGTTCCACAACATCCTCAGCTGGGATATGCTGGTGGTCGTGTTCACCTTCCTGTTCATCGATATGTTCGACACGATGGGAACCATCATCGGTGTCCACCAGGGCGCCGGCCTGGTCGAGCGTGACGAGGTGGAGGGCATGGAGAAGATGTTCATGGCCGACTCCATCGCCACCGTGTGCGGTGCCTGCCTCGGCACCTCCACCACCACGACCTATGTCGAGAGCGCATCCGGCGTCGGTGCCGGCGGCCGCACCGGCCTCACGGCCTTCTCCACCGCGGTCTGCTTCGCCCTGGCCCTGTTCTTCTCCCCGATCTTCCTGTCCATCCCGGGTGCCGCCACGGCGCCGGCGCTGGTGATCGTGGGCGTGATGATGATGCCTTCCGTCAAGCGCATCCACTGGGACGACTACTGCAAGAGCATCCCGGCCTTCCTGACCATCATCCTGATGCCGGTGGCTTACAGCATCTCCGACGGTATCCTGATCGGCGTGATTGCCTATGTGGCCACCCACGCCATCGCCGGCCGCTTCAAGGAGATCTCCATCCCGATGTGGGTTCTGGCCGTGCTCTTCGTACTGCGCTATATCTTCATATAGGAACAATCCTTTAGTTGTTTTCTACCGGCTGTCATGAAAACTGTCTATTCCAACACACAGCGTCCGAAGCTCGTCAAGTGGGCCTGCATCGGTGTCGGGATCCTCGGGGTGGTGAGCCTTGTTCTCTATGTCATCTTCTCCCAGGAGAGCTATCTGTTCAGCCTGTTCACCAACCTGGTGCTGGGGTCGGTGTTTTTCGCCGATCTCAAACTCGCCACCGTCACCTTCGACGAGGAGGCAGACACCATCGTTGACAGCCGGCAGAAGAAATATCCGCTCCACCTGTCGGGCATCACGACCGTCACCTATTTCGAAAACAAAAAGGGGAAATTCCGATACCTCTTCATCCACGATGCCGGCGTCGGTTTCATGCAGATCCGCACGTCAAAGGAAAATGCCGACCGGATGACCGCCCAGATCCTGAAAGCCAACCCCTCTGCGGAGATCAAGCACGCCAACTATATCTGATTCACGAAGGCGCCGGCTAGCGGGCTTTCAGCCACGCCGCCATGGCGCGGATGGCCCGGCCACGGTGGGAGACGGAGTTCTTGTCCTCTTCCGATATTTCTGCAAACGTCAGCCCCGGGAAAGCGTCGGGCAGGAAAATGGGATCATACCCGAATCCGCCCGCGCCGTGCTTCTCGCGGGCGATGCTGCCTTCGCATACGCCTTCGAAGAAATGCGGCTGTCCGTCGGCGAGGATCAGCGCGACGACCGTCCGGAACCTGGCGCGCCTGCTGACAGGGCCTATCGGAGCATCGCGACGCAGGGGGTCCGGGGGGAACGCCCCCCGGTCATCGAGCCGGTCAAGCTCCGTCAGGAGCTTTTCCATATTCGCTTGCGAATCGTGCCCGGGCCCGGCATAGCGGGCCGAATAGATCCCGGGCGCACCGCCCAGGGCATCCACCTCCAGTCCCGTGTCATCTGCGAAGCACGGCAGGCCCGTCCGGTCGTAGAGGTATTGCGCTTTCTGCAACGCGTTCTCCTGCAAGGTGGATCCCGTCTCGGGGATATCTTCGGTGATCCCGATTCCTGCGGGAGACACGATCTCATACTCCTGCCCCAGCACTTCTGCGGCCTCGCGGAGCTTGCCTTTGTTGGCGGTGGCGAATATAATTTTCATAAGCACAAAGATAACGCAAAAAAGAATTATCTTTGTAAACTATGATGACAGATAATCAGATCGACAACCTCGTCAAG
Organism: Bacteroidales bacterium; assembly: GCA_017454905.1. Classification (GTDB taxonomy): domain Bacteria; phylum Bacteroidota; class Bacteroidia; order Bacteroidales; family UBA932; genus Cryptobacteroides. The sequence goes on along the minus strand of JAFTCB010000047.1, from coordinate 36,347 downwards.
AGCCTTTTTGACGGCATCACATTCACCCGCGAACCGGCCGGATTGTATGATCCGCTGCGCTATATGATCGCCATCGGCGGCAAGCGCATCCGCCCGCGGTTGTGCCTGACCGCATATTCCTTTTTCTCCGACTGCATCGACGAGGGGATCCTCGCCCCTGCCACGGCCCTGGAGGTCTTCCATTCGTTTACCCTGATGCACGACGACATCATGGACCGCTCGCCCCTGCGCCGCGGGGTGCCGACCGTCTGGAAGAAGTGGAACGAGGACACGGCCATCCTGTCCGGTGACGTGATGCTGATCGATGCCTACCAGCGCATCTCCAAGGCGCCGCATGCCGTTCTGGACCGCGTGATGGAACTGTTCTCCCGGACCGCCGCCCAGGTCTGCGACGGGCAGCAGTACGATATGGATTTCGAATCCGAAGAAGAGGTGCCGATGGCTGAATACAACAAGATGATCGGTCTCAAGACGGCCGTCCTGCTGGCCTGCTCGGCCGGGATGGGCGCCATCATCGGCGGCGCATCCGAGGCGGAGAGCGAAGCCCTGTACCGCTACGGCTATGAGCTGGGCATGGCCTTCCAGGTGGCAGATGACTATCTGGACGCCTTCGGTGACGAGAAGGTTTTCGGCAAGCCGATCGGCGGCGACATCGTCAACTGCAAGAAGAGCTGGCTGACGGTGCGCACCCTGGAGAAAACCAGCGACAAGGCTGCTTTCCTCGCCGCTTTCGCCCTTCCGGCCGGGACGCCGGAGCAGCGCGCCGCGAAAATCTCCACCGTCCGGGATATCTATCTCCAGTATGGCGTGGACCAGGACGCCAAAGCCGAGATCGTCCGCTTTACGGAGCAGGCGATGCAGGCCGCCGGCGGCGTGGGTTTCAGCGCCGACAAGATGGAAACCCTGCACCGCTTTGCGGAGAAACTTGTCGGCCGGGCCAAATAGATGGGTGGTGTCGCGACGGTTGTCAAGAACGCGGGAAGCCACTACCTGCTGAGCGAGCTGCCTGCCTGGGACCTGTTCCCGGCCGTGCTGCGCGGCAAGGTCCGCCTCGCTCAAAGTTCCTCCACGAATCCCGTCGCCGTGGGTGACCGGGTCCGCTATGAAACCGACGGCGAAGCCACCGAGGAGCACCCCGCCATCATCAAGGAGATCCTCCCGCGGGACAACTACCTGATCCGCCGTTCCACCAATCTCTCCCGGCAGTCCCACGTGATCGCCGCCAACCTCGACCAGGCCGTCGTGGTGGTCAGCTTGTTTTTCCCCGAGATCAAACTTCCCTTCCTGGACCGCATCCTGGTGACCTGCGAGGTGTACAAGGTCCCCGTACTGATCGTCCTGGCCAAGGTGGACATGTACCGCCGGGAAGCCCCGGAAATGATGGAAGCCTTCCGCCGGATCTATGAAGGGGCCGGCTATCCGGTCCTGGAGACTTCCGTCCGGACGGGCGAAGGGATCGATGCATTGCGCGAGCGCTGCCGGGGACGCGTCAATCTCTTTACCGGCGAGTCCGGTGTCGGCAAATCCAGCCTCATCAAAGCGATGGATCCTGCGTTGGATCCCAAGATCGGACAGATTTCCGAAGCCCATCTCCAGGGTAAGCATACGACCTCCCTGTACGAGATGTACCGGCTGGCCTCCGGCGGCTTCGTGGTGGACTCCCCGGGCCTGCGCGGCTTTGGCCTGGTCGACCTGGAGAAGGAGGAGATTTCCAAGTATTTCCCGGAGATGCTCCGGGTTATGGACGACTGCCGCTTCGTCCCCTGCACGCACACGCACGAGCCCGGCTGCGCCGTCAAGGCGGCCGTGGACGACGGGCGGATCAGCGCGGAACGCTACAATTCCTACCTCGGCATGCTCGAGGAAGACAAGAAATTCCGATGACGCGCTCCGAGCTCAACCGCGAGATCCTGCGGCTCTCGGTCCCGAGCATCCTGGCCGGGATCACCGTGCCGCTGGTCGGGATGGTGGATACCGCCGTGGCAGGGCACCTGGGCGGGGATTCCGCCGCAAGCATCGGCGCCATCTCCGTAGGTTCGATGGTCCTTTCGCTCCTGTACTGGTGCTTCGGTTTCCTGCGCACCGGCACGGGCGGCCTGACGGCGCAGGCCTTCGGCCGGGAGGATCCGGCGGAATGCGGACGCATCTTCCTGCGCGGGATGGGGCTCGCCCTGCTTGCCGCCATCGCCGCTCTCGCGCTCCAGTGGCCCTTCTTCAAGGGTGTGATGCTGCTGACCGACGCTACGCCGGGCGTGAAATCCCTGGCGGAGCATTATTTCTTCATCCGCATCTGGGCGGCTCCGGCTACCATGTCGCTGATGGCCCTGCGGGGCTGGTTCGTGGGGATGCAAAACAGCGTGGACTCCATGTGGATGGACTTGATTGTCAACGGGGTCAACATTGGCGCCAGCATCCTGCTGGCCTTCGGGATCGGGGGCTGGCCGGGGCTGGGATTCGCGGGCATCCCGCTCGGGACGGTCATCGCGCAGTATTGCGGCCTGGCCTACGGGCTCTGGGTTTGCAAGCATAAATACGGGCGGCGCGTCTTTTCGCGGCTGGGCCCGGACGATTTCCGGAGCATGCTGCACGACGGCTCGATGGGCCGCTTCTTCCGGATGAACCTCGACCTGCTGGGCCGCTCGTTCTTCTTCATCCTCATCTATATCGGCTTCACCATGATCAATGCCGGCTACGGCGACCAGCTGCTCGCCGCCGGGTCGATCATGATGCAACTGCTGATGTTCTTCAGCTATTTCACGGACGGATTCGCCTATGCGGGGGAGGCGCTTTCCGGCCGCTTCATCGGCGCCCGCGACGGCGACATGCTCCGCCGGAGCGTGCGGTACGTCTTCACCTGGAGCATGGCCATCGCCGTAGCCTTCATCGGGATCTACGCCGCCACGGGCGTGCCTGTGCTGCGCCTGCTGACTTCGGACGAAAGCGTCGTGCAGACCGCCCGGCAGTTCCTTCCGTGGCTGCTGCTGATGCCGCCGCTGGGCTGCGCCGCCTTCACTTGGGACGGCATCTACCTGGGTGCTACGGCCTCCCGCGCCCTGCGGGACTCGATGGGCCTCGCCGCCCTGGCGTTCTTCGGCGTCTGGTATATCGGGAAATGGCTGCTGCAACCCGAAGGCTCCGCAGCCATCCACTTGCTCTTTGCCGCTTATTTCGCCCACCTGGCCGCCCGGACCGTCCATCTGACCGTCCGCTACCGCCGGGATGTGCTGATCTGAGCTGTTGCTGGAAGCGCCGCGTCCTGACGCTGAAAAGGCGAAACGGTTCAGAGCGAACCGGTGCGCTCCAACTGCAGGAGCCGGGCCTTGCGGTCCAGGCCGGCGGCATAGCCGGTGAGGCGTCCGCCGGCTCCGAGCACCCGGTGGCAGGGGATGATCAGGGAGATGGGATTATGCCCCACCGCCCCGCCGACGGCCCGGGGCGAAGCGCCTAGCTGCCGGGCCAGCGTCCCGTAACTCACTGTCTCTCCGTAGGGGATGTCCAGCAGGGCCTGCCAGACCGCCTGCCGGAAAGGGGTCCCCGGCAGGCACAGCTGCGGGGTGAAGCCGGGCACATATCCGCCGAAATAGCTGTCCAGCCAGCGGAAGGCGTCATCGAATACCGGCAGCCAGCCTTCCTCGCAGGACGCCGTCAGCGTGGCGCCGAAATGCGCCTGTCCGTCGAACCAGAGTCCCGTCAACGCATGCTCCGTCCCGGCGAGGGTGAGCCCGCCGAGCGGAGAAGTATAATGGCAGGTCTTGATGGCGAAATATGGCCGGGTTAGCAGAACATGGCGAGCTCGAGACTGTCCACGTAGGGAGCGAGGGCCCTGTTGAAAGTCTCATAGTCCGCGGAGTCGCACAGCCCCTTCTTGGCCGGCAGGGTCAGGCTTACCAGGTTCGTCTGGTTGCGGAAAGAAATCATGACCGGGACCTCCAATGTCCGGGAAAGGCCCCGGATCATCAGGTCGCCGTGTTCCGGGATGTCCAGGATTCTATCCTGTTCTTCGAAAGCCGGCTGCTTCTCTCCGTCCACGAACAGTTCCGGGTCCTTCAGGTCGTTATACAGGCGCCAGGCACCTTTGCAGATGGATTTCCATCCCGTGCCCCAGGTGAGCTGCCAGCGGGAATACAGCCAGTTTTCTTGTTCCTTAACTCCGAGCAACAACATGTCAAAACAAGATCTAAGCGTTTCTTCTGCGGTTGGCTTCCGCGAGGAAGGCGGCGAGCTCCTGGTTTTTGCGTACCTTCTCGTAGTGGTGCGCCCCCACGTAGTCTTCCGCGAAACGCTCGGCGTCATAGCCCACATAGAAATCCTCGTCGAGGTCGGTGCGGACGGTCCCGCCGCCGGTGTTGCCGGCGGAGATGCCCGTGCTTTTGTCGTCCCGCCAGAAGAAAGGCGGCTCCTGGTACTGGAAGCACAGGGTGATTTCCGTGCTCTGGTCGTGGTCCGCGTCGCAGTAGCGGGACAGGAAGATGTTCTTGTGGATGAAGCGCAGCCCCAGCTTCTTCGCCAGCTTCTCGGCGGGCGAGTTGAAGGAGCCGCGCAGGATCACGTCATTGCGCTTGAGGAGGGCCTCCGCCTCGGGGGTGCATCCGAGTTTCCGGAGGTCCGATCCGGTGATCAGGTCCAGCAGGTTCGGGAACAGCTCGATGACGCCGCTCTTGATTTCCTTGATGCCTTCGCCGAGCACCAGGGTGCGGTACTCCTCCGGCTTGACGCCGGCGGATTCTATGTCCTTTGTGCTGATGCTCAGCAGCTTCTCGCAGTCCCAGTGCCGTTTGGCAAAGAGATTGGAGCCGTACAGGGTATAGGGCCCGGGATTGAACTCGTCGAAATAGAGCCCCCTGTCAGATGCGGAATAGTTTGCCATGGCGGATGTTATTCTGCGTCTTCTGCAAAAGGATCGTGGACCGGATAGGTGGCGTCCCGCGTGATGCCGTCGAACATCACGATGCCGTCCTGGATGAAGGCGGAGAGGATGTTGCGGAAGATGTAGCCGGCGTCGTTCGCCTCATAGTAGTAGCGGCCGTCGATCTTCTCGATGCTGATGATGCCGTTCTCATTGCTGAATCCGTCGTTGCTCTCGGAGCGGAAATCCCAGTTGGCATAGCCCTCTCCTTCGTAGTCGTAATCGTCCCGCAGCTGCTGGAGCATCCGGGGCGTGCAGTGCTCCTCCAGGAACGCGTCCTCGACGTAGAGGCTGCTGTTGTACATCTCCCTGATGAAGTCCATGATGGCCTGGTCGTCCTTCGCGGAATTCTTGTGCGCGGGGACGCGGTCATAGTCCGTGAGGTCGAGGATGTTCCATGTGCCGGCCTCCAGTTCCTTGCTCTCCGGCAGGGCTTCCATGTAGGCGCGGCAGGCCGCATCGTCGAGTTCCTCACCGTTGAGCGTGCCCTCGAAGTCGTCATAGACCTGCATCTGGTAGTAGCGGTCCGTGATGCGGCTGTCCTGCAGCGTGGTCACTTCCGTGTAGTAGGACGGGCCGCCGGCGGGGCCGCCCTTGCACCACCAGCCCTTGCCGTCCTGCGGCTCGCGGGTGTAGGCCTTGAAGCGGTCCGTCTCGATGCCGATCATGGCGAGGTAGTCGTCGCTGACGGCGTAGAAGGCGCCGTACTCCTCTGCCATGTCGCGCATCCAGACCTCGTTGACACCGTCTCCGTCGAGGTCCACGTACTGCCACTTGCAGAGCGGTTTCCATCCGTGGTCTTCGTCCGATTCCTCATAGAGCCCCTGCATCGTCTCGAAATCCTTGGCCGAAGGGGTCTGCGGGGCCTGGTTGCCCTGCTTGTCGGGATTGCCGCCGCAGGCGACGGGCAGCAGTGCGGCGGACAGAAGCGCCGCGGAGATCAATAGTTTCTTCATTTTCAATTCTTTTTTGATTCCGGATCAAGTCCGGGATGACGTTACTGTTCCTTTTTGCGATTGGCCTCCTCGAGGAAGGCGGCGAGCTCCTTGTTGTTCCGGATCTGCTCCCGGAAGCGTTCGCTGAAACGCTCCGCGAAGGACTCCGGTGTCTGACCGACGTAGAAGTTCTTGGGCAGGTCGGTCCGGATGGTTCCGCCGCCGTAGTTGCTGGCGGCCCAGCCCGGGGTATAGACATCCTCCAGCAGATAGGGACCTTCGTCCGAAAAGCACAGGGTCAATTTCGTATACTCGTGATGCTCCTCGTAATTGTGGTCGGCCAGGAAGATGGCTTTATGGAGGAGTATCGTCTGCCTTTTGGACGGTTTTTTCATGGTAGCGGCAACAATTATTCAAGCGTCCATTCTGCGCCGTCCTTGGTGTCCTTGACCCGGATGCCCAGGGCGGCGAGGGCGTCGCGGATGTGGTCGGAAGTGGCCCAGTCCTTCGCGGCCTTGGCGGCTGCGCGGTGCTCCAGGATCATCTGCATCAGGCCGTCGATGACCTGGCCCGTGGTGCCGCCGGCGGCCTCTTCATCCTTGAGGCCGAGCACGCCGAAGACGATGTCGTCGAAGAGCTGCACGAGGGTGTCCACATCGCCCTTGGAGAGCTTCAGCTGCCCTGCCTTGGCGGAGTTGACGAGGCGGACCGCCTCAGAGATGTGCGCCAGGGCGACCGGGGTGTTGAGGTCGTCGCAGAGGGCCTCGTAGATGCCTTCGAACACGGCCTTGACCTCGGCATTTTCCGCCGGGCAGCTGTCGGGGGCGACATGCACCGGCTCCTCGCCGTAGGGATACTGCGGGGCCTTGCGGCCAGCCATCGCATAGAGGTCCTTGGCGGCCTGCATCACGCGCTTGAGACCTTTTTCGGCAGCCTGCAGGGCTTCGTTGGAGAAGTCCAGCGTGCCGCGGTAGTGGGCCTGGAGGATGAAGAAGCGCACCGTCATCGGGCTGTAGGCCTGCGTGAGCTTCGGGTGGTCGCCCGTGAAGAGCTGCGGCAGGGTGATGAAGTTGCCCAGCGACTTGCCCATCTTCTGGCCACCGATGGTGATCATGTTGTTGTGCACCCAGTAGTGCACGCCCTGCGTGCCGCGGGAGGCCACGTTCTGCGCGATCTCGCACTCATGGTGCGGGAACATCAGGTCCATGCCGCCGCCATGGATGTCGAACTCGCGGCCGAGGTATTTCTCACCCATGACCGAGCACTCCAGGTGCCAGCCCGGGAAACCCTCGCCCCAGGGGGACGGCCAGCGCATGATGTGCTCCGGTTCCGCCTTCTTCCAGAGGGCGAAGTCGTAGGGGGCGCGCTTGTCGCCCTGCCCGTCCAAGGCGCGTGTGCCCTCCAGGGTATCATTCAGGTTGCGTCCGGACAGGACGCCATAATGATGGTCACGGTTGTATTTCTCGACGTCGAAGTAGATGCTGCCATTGCTCTCATAGGCGTAGCCGGCTTCCAGGATCTTCTTCACGGCTTCGATCTGCTCGATCACATGGCCCGAGGCACGCGGCTCGATGGAGGGCGGCGCCACGTTGAGCAGGCGCATCGCCTCGTGGTAGCGCAGGGTGTAGGCCTGCACGACCTCCATCGGCTCAAGCTGCTCCAGCCGGGCCTTCTTCGCGATCTTGTCCTCGCCTTCGTCGGCGTCGTGCTCGAGGTGCCCCACGTCCGTGATGTTGCGCACATAGCGCACCCGGTAACCCAGATGGCGCAGGAACTTGCTCAGCACGTCGTAAGTCACACCCGGGCGGGCATGGCCGAGGTGGGCGTCGCCATAGACGGTCGGCCCGCAGACATACATGCCCACGTGGCCGGGGTGGACGGGGACGAAGAGCTCCTTGCGGCGGCTCAGGGTATTGGTAATATAGAAATCTCTCATGTCCTTTGTCATATATCTTTGCGAAGATACGAAATTTCTGCGTATCTTCGCCTTATGAAACTTATTAGTTGGAACGTCAATGGCCTGCGCGCCGTGGCCGGCAAAGGTTTTGCCGACGCTTTCTCGGCGCTGGACGCCGACCTCTTCAGCCTGCAGGAAACCAAACTCCAGGCCGGGCAGATCGACTTGGAATTCCTAGGTTATCAGTCCTATTGGAACTATGCCGACAAGAAGGGCTACTCCGGCACCGCCATCTATACGCGCCAGACGCCCCTGTCCGTTACAAACGGCATCGGGGTGGACGAGCATGACCACGAAGGACGCGTGATTACCCTCGAACTGCCGGACTTCTATCTGGTCAATGTCTATACCCCCAATTCGCAGGACGGCCTGAAGCGCCTGGACTACCGGATGCAGTGGGAGGACGCCTTCCGCGCCTATGTGTGCGGCCTGGCGGCAAAGAAGGGCGTGGTGATCTGCGGCGACATGAACGTCGCCCACGAGGAGATCGACCTCAAGAACCCGGCCACCAATCATTTCAACGCCGGTTTCTCCGACGAGGAGCGGGCCAAGATGACCGAACTGCTCACCGCGGGCTTCCGCGACAGCTGGCGCGATCAGCACCCCGGCGAGGCCAAGTACTCCTGGTGGTCCTACCGCATGGCCGCCCGCGAACGGAACGTGGGGTGGCGTATCGACTATTTCCTCGTCTCCGAGGCTCTCGCCCCGCGCATCGCGGGGACGGACATCCACAATGAAATCTTCGGCTCCGACCACTGTCCGGTGGAGCTGGTTTTGGTTTGACAATAAACTTCCCAGACCATGAAAAAAAGCATTTTCCTGATTCTCGCCCTGCTGGCCGGCGCCCTGACCGACATGCAGGCACAGACCATCAAGGTCGGCGACCGCTTCTATGACGGCTTCGCCCTCTTCACCGTCCAGGAGATCCGGATGGGCAACATCGTCTATATGACCGACGCCCTCGGCGATCGGGAACTGACCCTGGAGGCCTGGCCCGAGCAGGCCGGGAAATACACCCTCCGACCCAGCCGTAATGCCGATGATGCGCCGTACGGGACGGATTTCGGTACGCATATCGACTATGTCAGCCAGCCGGACAACAAGTATCTGATCATCTATGGCGACAACGACACCGTTGCCAGGACCCTGTACCTGGTGCAGCCTGGAGATGAGCTCAAGGCGGGCGGCCTCTGGTACAGCGGGGCGCTGGTCTATACCGCCAACCCGTCCGAGGACGGCTCCGTGAAGATGGACGCCATGGCGGAAGGGCAGGAGATGGAGGTGGTGCTGACGCCTGCCGCCGCCGACGGTGACTGGTATGAGGTGTCTGACGGCTCCGATGAGTTCGTGAACGAGTTCGAAGGTGCCGCCTACGCCCGTCGGATCCGCCGCGAAGGACTGGACGTCATCTGCTTCTACGACGAGAAGAACCGCATCACGGACGTCATGCAGGCCACGCAGGTCTGGGACAGCCAGGCCCTCAACGTAGGGCAGTGGATGGAGATGATATCGGGCAGTTATGTGACCGAAGGCGGCTCCGAGGTCAAGATCTGGCGCGACCGGGGCCTGTACCGGGGGAAAGATATGAATCTCCAGCCGGTCACCTTCAACGGCATGGTCACGGGCGTGCTCGATTTCGGCACCGGCGGGCCGTATCTGACCGGCAAGGTGGAAGCCGTGCCGACTCCGAAAGGCCTCCTGCTGACCGAAGTCAAGATGAATGAGGGGGAACCCTGGTTCGAGCGGACCGTCTCCTACTTCGAACTGAAGTGGACCGAAGAGCGGAGCCGCTTCGACTTTGCACGCTACACCCTGCTGAACGGCAACCTGAGCCGCTATGACAAGCCGCTGCTGCGCGTGATGCGCAACGCCATCCTCGCCGCCCACGGCTATGTGTTCCAGTCCAAGGACCTGAAGGAGTATTTCGAGGCGCAGCCGTGGTACACCCCGGCGAAGAGCAACGCTTCCGTCAAGCTCTCCCTGCTGGAGCAGCTCAACATCGCCCTGATCCAGGCCGCCGAGCGGGCGGAATAAACGCTTTTACCTCAGCCGCCGGAACACCGGAATGGCATCCAGATCGACCGCTACGGCGACGGCTTGTCCGCCGTCGTAGCGTTTGTTTGTGCGGATGTCCTCCCAGCCGGCCGGGTTCTGCGGCAGATAAACCGTCCATTCGGAGACGCCGCCCTCGGTGACGGGGCAGACGAGGTAGTCCGGTCCGAACATCCATTCATAGCGCTGCTCCAGCGCCTGCGCGTCCTGCGGGAAGTCGAAGATGAGCGGGCGCATCAGCGTGTAGTCCTCGTTCCAGACTTTGGCGGCCTGCTCCAGGATATACGGCTGCAGGGCCTCGCGCTGGGCGATGGCGGCTTCGAAACGGCGGCGCGTATCGGGGCTGTATTCCCAGGGTTCGGTATGGCTCTGGTAGCCGTGGACGCGCATGAAGGGCAGCCACACGGCAGCCTGGATCCAGCGGATCATCCGCTCCTGGTAGGCGGGGTCGGTGTACTGGTCGGCCGGGCGGAAGAAGCCGCCTGCGTCGTAGGTCCACCAGGGCAGGCCGGCGGCCATCTGGCCCAGGCCGCCCGCAATCTGGCGGCGCAGGGTCTCCCAGTCGTTGCCCACGTCGCCGCTCCAGGTCACGGCGCCGTAGCGCTGGATGCCCGGGAAGGAACTGCGGGTCAGGATGACGGGCAGACGCTCCGGGTCGTCGCGGCGCAGGCCCTCATAGACGGTCTGGACAACCTTGAGCGGATAGATGTTGCGGTACCATTCGCCCGGGATCTGCTCCTCTCCGATCCGGCGGCCCTTGAGGTCGTCGTTTTCCGGTTCGGTGGCGTCCTGCCACCAGGCATCGATGCGCGTGGGCAGCAGCCTGGCGCTGAAATTGTCCCAGTAGAACCGGGCGGCTTCCGGCTTGAAGAAGTCGATCCATTCCGTGCCGTCGATGTAGAAGTCCCGGGCGGCAGCCTGCTTGCCGAGTTCGGCGTCGCGGCTGATCTTGGACCAGACGGACAACATCAGGTGCTGGTCCATGCCGTGCAGTTCGGAGACCATGGCCTTGGGGTCGGGATATTTGTCCTCGTCGAACTGCATCGCGTTCCAGCCGTATTTGCCCCACCACTGCCAGTCCTGCACGATGGTGCCCACGGGAATGCCTTCCTCATGGAAGCGGCGCGCGGCTGTCAGCAGTTCGTCCTGGGTGTCGTAGCGCTCGCGGCAGTGGATGTAGCGGAAGATCCAGTCCGGCATGGCGGGCACGTGGCCGCTGAGGGTACGGAAACTGTGCATCACGGCGTCGGCGCCTCCTGCGAAGACGACATAGTCAAGGCCCTGCGCCACCGGGGAGGCCAGGACGGTCTCATTCCCTACGGCGCGCCAGTACACGACCGGGGCGTCGCCGAAGGTGCCTTCGACCTGCAGCCGGTGCACTCCGGCGGTCAGCCGGGTCTTGATGGACGCGGTAGGCGGCAGCCAGGTGTTGGAGAAATCGATGACGCTCTCGCCGTCGATCAGGAGGTTGTGCTTGCGGGCCATCTCCCGGCCCACGTCGAGCAGGATGGCGTATTCGCCCTCTTCGGCAATTTCCATCTCGCCGGTGAAGGTGCGGAAGAAACGGCGCTCCCGGCGGTTGCCCGCGGTGCCCGTGGCATTGACGGTGACTGATCCGCCGGCCTCTTCCGTGGCGGTCAGCGCGACGCTGTTGTCCGCCGGGTTGAAGTCCGTGAGGCCGTAGTTGTGCCAGAGCAGACCGTAGCCGCGGCTGGAGAGGTACATCGGCAGGGCGATCTGCGTGTTGACCTGTGTCAGGCGGCGCGTCAGGCCGCGGATGTCCAGATAGCCGTCCTGGAACTGGCCGGTGCCATAGAGGTGTTCGTCCTCGGGAGCGAGGAAGGCCTGCCGGACGGCGACAGCCGGCTCTCCCTGGATTTGGGTGCGCTCGATGCTGCGCCCGCCGGGCTGTTCCTCCAGCAGGACATGGCCGGTGGCGTCGAGGAAGCGGAGCGCCTGCGTGGCAGCGTTGTACTCGACGGACATCCCGGCCGTGCGGATCGTGACATCGTCGCCGTTGTGCTCCACCTTGAACTTTGGAGCCTTCACGGGCTCCGTCAGGATCAGCTCTTCCAGTTCGGGCACTTCGTCCGGGGTCAGCCGGACGCGGATGGCGTCTTCGGAGAGCGGTTGGAGGCAGAGCGTGCCCTGGGCGGTTTCGATGCAGACGGTCCCCGGCTGGCAGGCGGCTGCTGCCATCAAAAACAGGGAAAGGAGGATGGGATGTCTCATGGGAAATGCATTTTCACAAAAATAAACAATTCCCAGGCTGGGCGATGTCAAATTTAGGTCATTTTATTTGCACCTCGCCCGTTTTGCATGGTCCAGACGGGCAACCCCCGCCGAAATCGGCAGGGGTTGCCCGGAAAACCCGCCTTGGACGGGCGAGGTGACCGTGTTATTCCGACTCCACCCAGAGGAAAACCTTGTCTCCGCGGCGGAGTTTGCCGTCGGGGCAGTCCGAAGCCTTGACGGCCACGGAGCAGCGGGAGCCTTTCGGCGCCAGCTCGACAGGGTCGAACTCCAGCCGGATGTCGTCGGCGGCAAACTCCACGACGCCCGAGGTCGGGCCGATCGCCATCAGCGCGGCACCCCGGTGCAGGTCCGTGGTCTCCACGGAGATTTCCGCCACGCCGATCCGGTCGAACCAGTTGGTTACCTTGCCGAGATAGACCTTGCGCCGGGTGGCCTGGGAGCCGTACACGGCACTCCATTCGCCCAGTCGGGCCCCCTGGTAATACCCGTCCCAGAAACCCCGGTTGAAGACCTCGGCGAGTTCCCCTTTCAGCGAAGCGGCCAGCTCCGGCGTATAATTACCCTCGCACACGGCATCGGCCGCCCGGCGGTAGCAGGAGGCGCAGCGCTTGACATATTCCGCGGAGCGGGCCCGCCCCTCGATCTTGAACACCCGCACGCCGGAGTTGATGATCTTGTCCATGAACCCGATGGTGCAGAGGTCCTTGGGGGACATGATGTATTCGTTGTCGATCAGCAGTTCCCCGCCGGTCTCGCGGTCGCGGACCTCGTAGCTGCGGCGGCAGATCTGGTAGCAGGCTCCCCGGTTGGCGGAGGCCCCGGCGGCGTGCAGCGAGAGATAGCATTTCCCGCTCACGGCCATGCAGAGGGCGCCGTGGGCGAACATCTCGATGCGGACCAGCCGGCCGGAAGGTCCGCAGATCCGTTCCCGGACGATGGTCTCGTGGATCTCCTGCACCTGGTCGAGTGTGAGCTCCCGGGCGAGGACTACGACGTCGGCGAACTGCGCATAGAAACGCAGCGCCTCCACGTTGGAGATGGACAGTTGGGTGGAAATATGGACCTCCAGACCGATCTGCCGGCAATACTGGATGGCGGCGATATCCGAAGCGATGACGGCATCCACGCCTGCGGCACGCGCGGCATCCAGCGCCTCGCGCATATCCGCCAGGTCCTGCTGGAACAGGGTGATATTGAGCGTCAGGTAGCTCCGGATCCCGGCTTCGCGGCAGATCCGCACTACTTCCGGGAGGTCTTCCGGCAGGAAATTCCCGGCCGAGCGGCTGCGCATATTGAGCCGGCCGATGCCGAAATAGACGGAGTCCGCTCCGCCCTGGATGGCGGCGTGCAGGCAGTCGAATCCGCCCGCCGGCGCCATGATTTCGAGGTCCTTCTTGTCCATAGAAGGCAAAGTTAGTAAAAAACCTCGCCCGTTTTACCCCCTGAAAACGGGCAACCCCCGGCCAAATCGCCAGGGGTCGCCCGGATTACCCGCCTTTTCCGGGTGAGGTGCACATAATCTATCCGCGGCGGGGATTGAGAATCGGCTCCAGTTCTGTCAGTTTGAGACGGACGATCCGGGCAATCTGTTTCGCCGCGGCTCCTGTCTCTTTCTTCAGCACACATGCCAGCTGCACCCGCTGCTGCACATTGAGATCTGCGATCTGTCTGCATCCAAACAGTTTGCCTGCCACATCCCTGGCCCGAGACTTGATGTCCCTGTCAGGAAGAGATATCTGCTGGCTATACATTTCGAGATTGACATCATCTTCCACCCGTTTGTTCAGGACAAACTGATAGTCCCGGACCGAATCGAACTGCCGCTCCATCACCTGCGTGCTGACATAATCCCCGGGCCAGATCATCCCGTCGGGCAGCAGTATCCAGTCGTCCGGGAGTTCTGTTTTGCTATTGAGAATCCGGCGCCGTTCATAGATGGACAGACTGTCCATCCGTCGCCCGAACGATTGTATCCAGGCTCTGTCAGCAAATACCAAAGAGGCGGAACTCCAGCGGTAACCCGCAGGACTGACTGACATGCCGGCTGCGGTCGGATTGCGATGGATATAGGCAATGGTCGAGCGGAGCCGGTCCTTGTCCGGAATCGGCCAATGGCCGATCTGCCAGAACTTCCCCGGCAGATTATCGCCTCCGTGATGACGAAGCCATAGTTCTGTTGCTTGTTTGTATCTTTCCATGAACAGAATGCAATCCTCCTCCGTCCCATAGAGGATAAAATGGACATGATTGTCCATCAGGCAAAAGCAAACGACCATGACAGGGTGATCCGGGCCGAGCCGGCAGAGACACAGCGCAATGCGGTTCATACCCGCAATGAACTCTAGAACCGATCCGAAGAGGATATCATCCTCCAGCCCTTTCGTCGCGAAGTGATAGAAATGTTTGGTTTTCATAGTTATCGTTTTTCCAAAAATAAAGAGAAATCTCCGCGATACGGAAGGGATTTCGTCACATTTATACGATTTTTATCGTCTTGATATGTTTTTTATCTTTGTGCATATAAAAACTGCTATCCATGAAGTGTTTACTTTCAGTCATATTCTTTGTCCTAGCGTGCTTCGCCAGCAGCGCCCAGATGCCGGTGGGGGTCTGGAGCGGGAAGGTAGAAGTTCGGCAGGGAGTTTCTCTCGGGTTGGTTTTCCGCTTTTCGGAAGACGGCGGATGCACGCTGGACGTCCCGGACCAGGGTGCGCGGGGCATCCCGGCGCAAGCTACTGCGACGATGGTCGGCATCAAGATTACGGTCCCGTCGATCGGAGCGGCTTTCGAGGGGGTGCGGCTGGCCAAGGGAATCAGCGGCAGCTTTACGCAGCACGGCGTCTCTTTCCCGTTGACGCTGTCTGCGGGCGAACCGCAGCTGAACCGCCCCCAGACCCCGCAGGGTCCCTTCCCTTATCAGACAGAAGAAGTCTCATTCTGCAACGGGGACGCCACCCTGCGCGGCACACTCACGCTCCCGGAGGGCTGCACACACCAGACCCCCGTGCTCCTGCTCGTCACGGGCAGCGGCCAGCAGAACCGGGATGAGGAGATCTTTGAGCACAGGCCCTTTGCGGTCATCGCTGATTACCTTGCGAGAAAGGGGATTGCGACGCTCCGTTACGATGACCGGGGTTTCGGCGAGTCAACAGGAGATGTGCTGTCGGCCACTACGGAGGACTTCAAGGAAGATGCCCGGGCGGGTATCGACCTGCTGCGCGGAAGATTTGCCCGCGTGGGCGTCCTCGGCCACAGCGAAGGCGGGACCATCGCCCTGATGCTGGCAGCTGAGGGAAAAGTCGATTTCGTAGTCAGCCTGGCGGGTATGGTCGTGTCCGGCGCCCGGACGTTGCTGGCGCAGAACCGCGCTGCGCTGCTCCAGGCCGGACTTCCGGAAAACCAGACCATCCTCTACTGCGATGCGCTGGCGAAGGCGTTTGCGCAGATTGCCGCCGGGGAGCAGTCTGCTGCTTCCATCGATGGCTATGACCTGCCGGAATCCTTGAGACAGAATTACAAGCTGGCCATCTCCCAGGCTCTGACGCCCTATCTGCGTTATTTCATCACACTGGATGCCACGAAGCTGTTGGGACAGATCCGTTGTCCCGTATTGGCACTGAACGGCACCAAGGACACCCAGGTGGATGCGGTCACGAACCTGGGTGCGTTGGAGGAGGGCCTCCCGGCTGCCCGCATCATCCGGTGCGAGGGGCTGAACCATCTGTTCCAGCATTGTCGGACCGGTCTCGCTGCCGAATATCGGGAGATTGAGGAGACCATCGCTCCGGAGGTTCTGGAATGGATTGCCGGCTGGATCTAGATATTTTGAGCAATGCGGGCGACTCCTGGCGATTTGGTCGGGGGTCGCCCGTTTTCAGGGGGTGAAACGGGCGAGGTGCACGCAGAATTCAGCGCAGGTGGTTGAGGAACAGCCGCGCATCTTCGGAGCTGAAGCCCCGGCGGGCGGCGTAGGCGTCCAGCGCGGCGGGACTGAGGTGGCGGATGTCTGGGTAGCCGGCCTGCGGATGGGCGAAGATGAGTCCGCAGATGCTTGCGTCCGGGATCATGGCACAGGACTCGGTGAGACGGATTCCCAGGTCTGGCGCGTCGGGCAGCAGGGCGAGGATGTCGCGCTTGAGGCTGTGGTCCGGGCAGGAGGCGTAGCCGGCGGCGGGTTTGATGATCCGCACCGCTGATCCTTCCGGAAGCTGCCGGGTGAGTCCGTCGTCCAGCCAGAGCGAAGCGGCTTCTGCCAGGGCCAGGCGCAGCGACCGTTCCAGCATGGAATCATAGCTCATGGCAGAACAGACGGGACAGTCGCATCCCGCCGGGTGTGATTCGGAGCCGGAGGTGACCGATATCGCAAACATGCCTGCCGGGGAGTCGAATCCATACGCTTCGGGCGCTACGAAATCCGCCAGCGAACGGCCTCCGGGGCCTTCCTGCCGCAGCATCGGCAGGCGCCAGGAGGCGGAGACGAGTTCGTCGTCTTCGGCGTGGCAGGCATCAAAACGGGCCGAGAGCCGGATGTGGCAGTTCCGGCGGATGCGCATGGCGGTGAGCATCGATGCTGCGTCGGAGCGGAGTTTCCGCATCTCTTCATGGTCCGGGCAGTCCTGCTTTATCCCCCAGATGGCAAAAAACAGTTTCCAGTCGAAGAAAGGAAGGACTTCCGCGATGGTCAGTTCCCGGCAGGGGATGTCCTTGAAAAAGGCGCCGTGGAGGTAAGTGCCGGCGGGGAAGGGATGCCCGGTCAAGCCGGGCATGACGGAGGGGCCGGTCATCTCCGACCTGATCGGGGATGCCTTCCGCCCGTGCAGATTCCGCAACTCCTCCTGCTTGCAGTGCTCCTCCGCCTCCGTGCCTTCCCGGTCGGACATCAGCCGTCCGGCAAGCACGGCGCTGGCGGAAGCGTCGGAGGCATAGAAGACATGGTCGTAGAGGGGAGCCAGCTTGACGGCCGTGTGCAGCGCGGAGGTGGTGGCCCCGCCGATCAGCAGCGGCGTGCTCATCCCGCGGGCGGCCATCTCACGGCAGAGCTCCTCCATCTGATAGAGGGAGGGCGTGATCAGACCGCTGACCCCGATCAGGTCGGCCCGGATTTCCGCCGCCCGGTCCAGGAGGGTCTCTTTCGGGACCATCACGCCGAGGTCGGTAACCTCGAAACCGTTGCAGCGCAGCACGATGCCGGTGATGTTCTTGCCGATGTCGTGGACGTCGCCCTTGACGGTAGCGAGCAGGAAACGGGGTTTGGCTGCGGCGCCGGCGCTGTCTTCTTCCATATAAGGCTGCAGGATGGCGACGGCGTCGCGCATCACTTTCGCCGATTTGACCACCTGCGGGAGGAACATCTTGCCGGCGGCGAAGAGTTCGCCGACCCGGGCCATGCCGTCCATCAGCGGGCCTTCGATGACATCGACGGCGCGTCCTTTCTCTGCCAGGCTGGCCATCAGGTCGTCGTGCAGGGACGGTGCCCCGCCGCGGACGAGCGCCTGGATCAGACGTTCGCTGGTGGAAAGGAGATTCGCCGGTCGGGCCGGCGAATGACGCAAGGAAGCATCTGCTGATGATTTGCCCGCATCATTCCCGGCAACCTTGTCATTCCCGGCTTGACCGGGAATCTCCTGCGCCAATTCGATCAGGCGGTCGGTCGCCCCGGAGTCCTTATCCAGGATGACATCCTCCACGGCGCGCAGCAGCGACGGTTCGATCTCGTCATAGACGCGCAGCATCCCCGGGTTGACGATGCCCATGTCCAGCCCGGCGGCGATGGCGTGGTAGAGGAAGACAGCGTGCATCGCCTCGCGGACAGGGTTGTTGCCGCGGAAGGCGAACGACAGGTTGGAGATGCCTCCGGAGGTCAGCGTGCCCGGGAGATGCTGCTTGATCCAGCGGACGGCCTCGATGAAGTCCACCCCGTAGCGGGCATGCTCCGGAATGCCGGTGCCGACCGAGAGGACGTTGACGTCGAAAATGATGTCCCGGGGTTCGTATCCGGCCTGCTCCGTCAGCAGCCGGAAGGCGCGCGCGCAGATCTCCACCTTGCGGTCGAAGGTCGTGGCCTGGCCCTGCTCGTCGAAGGCCATCACGACCACGGCGGCGCCGAGCCTGCGGATCTGCTGCGCCTTGGCGAGGAAGGCCTCTTCGCCTTCTTTCAGGGAGATGGAGTTGACGATGCAGCGCCCCTGGGCGTTCTTGAGTCCGGCGAGCAGGGTTTCCCAGTGGGAGGAATCGATCATCAGGGCGGCCTTCGCGACGGCAGGCTCTCCGGCGATGTGGCGCAGGAAGCGCTCCATCTCGGCGGTGCTGTCCAGCATCGCGTCGTCCATGTTGATGTCGATGACGGAGGCGCCGTTTTCGATCTGTCCGGCCGCGATCTCCAGGGCGGTCCCGTAGTCGCCTGCGGCGATGAGGCGGGCGAATTTGCGCGAGCCCGCCACGTTGGTGCGCTCGCCGATGTTGGTGAAGCGGTTCTGCCGGACATCCACGGTCACGGCTTCCAGTCCGCTGACGTGCAGGCGCCGGTCCGGCTCCGGCAGGGGACGGGGCGGCAGGCCGCGCAGGGCCCCGGCGATGGCGCGGATGTGTTCCGGCGTGGTGCCGCAGCAACCTCCGGCGAGGTTGAGCAGTCCCGCCTGCGCCATTTTGCGCAAAGCGGCGGCAGTCTGGGCAGGGGTCTCGTCGTACTGCCCCATCTCGTTGGGCAGGCCGGCGTTGGGGTAGCAGCTGACGGCGCATCCGGCCCAGCCGGCCAGGTCGGCGATGAGCGGGGCGAGCGCGTCCGCGCCGAGCGAGCAGTTCAGCCCGAAGCTGAGCGGCCGGGCATGCTGGACGGAACGGTAGAAGGCCTCCAGGGTCTGGCCGGTCAGGGTGCGGCCGCTGCGGTCGCTCACGGATACGGAGATCAGCAGGGGCAGGGCGGCAGCTTCCGGGATGCCGCTGATCGCGTAGAGGGCGGCTTTGGCATTAAGGGCGTCGAAGCAGGTCTCCAGCAGCAGGGCGTCCACGCCACCGTCCAGCAGGCCCCGGATCTGCTCGGCGTAGGCCGCGGCCATCTCGTCGAAACCGACGGGACGGAAAGCCGGGTTGCCGAGGTCCTGCGCGAGGGTCAGCGATTTTCCGGTAGGGCCGAGCGAACCGGCCACCCAGACCTGCCGGGGGGCGGCGTCTGCGGCTTCCCGGGCCAGGGCGGCGCCCGCCCGGGCAAATGCCTGCGCGCTGTCGGCGCAGCCGTATTCGGCCTGCGAGATGCTGTTGGCGCTGAAGGTATTGGTCGTGATGATGTCTGCACCGGCGTCGATGTAGGCGCGGTGGATGTCCAGGACGATGTCGGGGTGGGAGAGGTTGAAGGTCTCGTTGTTGCCGGTCAGGCCGTGGCGCTGGAGCAGGGTGCCCATCGCCCCGTCCAGGATCAGGATCCTGTCCTTGAGTGCCTGTGAGAGACTTTCCATCAGAAACAGCTTCGCAGGATGTTGATGAGATTGTCGCTGCGTCCCATGGTGTAGAAATGGATTTCTTCAATCCCGTGGGCGAGCAGGTCGCGGCACTGCTCCAGGCACCATTCTTCCCCGATCCGGTAGGCATGCTCCGGATGCGCGGCCACCTCGCGGGTGAGCGCCAGGGGGATGTCGATGGAGAAACTCTCGGGCAGCAGATCCACCTGCCGGGCCGTGGAAAGCGGCTTGATGCCGGGGACGATGGGGACGGTGATGCCCGCCTCGCGGCAGCGGCGCACGAAGTCGTAGAAAACGGCGTTGTCGAAGAACATCTGGGTGATGATCTGGTCGGCGCCGGCATCCACTTTCTTTTTCAGGTACTGGATATCGGTATCGAGGTTCGGCGACTCGAAATGCTTTTCGGGATAGCCGGCCACGCCGAGCGTGAAGATGTGGTCCCGGCCGAAGCCCGCCTCGAAACGGCGGATGGCGGCGACCAGCTCGTCGGCATGGGCGTATCCGTCGCGCTCGGGGGTGAAGCGCTTCTCGCCCAGGGCGGCATCGCCGCGCAGGACCAGGATGTTGCGGATGCCCATGAAATTGAAATCCTGCAGCTGGGACTCGATCTGCTCGGTACTGGCCCCGCCGCAGATCAGGTGCGGCACCACTTCCACCTCCGGGAAAGCAGCCTGGACGGCGGCGCATACGGCCGTCTGGCTGATGCGCTTGCGCAGCAGGTGCCGGGAGAAACTGCCGTCCGGCTCGGCGCGGAACTCGTATTCGTCGCGGTGGCAGGTCACGTTGATATACCGCGGCCCGAACTCCATGAACGGACGGATGCTGTCCAGGAGTTCGGTCTTGGTGATGCCCTTCAGCGGGGGCACGATCTCAAGGGAAGGAAACGGCTTCATCGGCAAACACTACTTTTCCGGTAAAGATAATGATTTTTTCTTACCTTTGGCGTATGGAAGAATTGCTGAAAGAACTG
This sequence comes from Bacteroidales bacterium, assembly GCA_017454905.1. GTDB lineage: Bacteria > Bacteroidota > Bacteroidia > Bacteroidales > UBA932 > Cryptobacteroides. The sequence goes on along the minus strand of JAFTCB010000047.1, from coordinate 15,817 downwards.
ATGGTGCTGATGCGGCGGACCGTGTTCCCCGAGTACCTCGGGCAGGAAGACCGTGCCCTGGACCTGATGTCCATCCGGAGCGTGCTCCGCAAGATCGCCGGCGACAAGCGCGCCGACGCCTTCATGGAGCGGATTCCCGAGATTGCCCGCCTGCTGCACACGGATGTGGAGGCCATCGCGGACAACGATCCTGCGGTGGTGGACCGCACGGAGATCGTGCTCTGTTACCCTTGCATCAAGGTGATGCTCCACTACCGCACGGCCCATGAGCTGCTGCAGCTGGAAGTTCCCGTGGCCCCGCGCCTGCTCACGGAGATGGCGCATTCCGCCACCGGCATCGACATCCATCCGGGGGCGCGGATCGGCGAATATTTCGCCATCGACCATGGCACGGGCGTGGTGGTCGGCGCCACGACCATCATCGGCGACCATGTGATGCTCTACCAGGGCGTCACCCTCGGCGCCAAGAATTTCAAGTACGACCCCGACGGCCGGCCGCTGGACGAGCCGCGCCATCCCATCCTGGAGGACAACGTGACCGTCTATGCCAACACGACCATCCTCGGCCGCGTCACGATCGGCCACGACACCATCGTCGGCGGCAACGTCTGGCTTACCCACAGCGTCCCGCCCCGCTCCCGGATCCTCCAGACCCGCGCCGTCGAACAGCCCCTCTTTACCGACGGAGCCGGGATCTAGCGCACCGGGACGGCGTGGGTGTTTTTGACTTCGCCCATGACGAAGGAGCTGTTGAGCCCGCCGATGCAGTCGAGTTCGCCCAGGATCCGCAGCACGAACTGCTGGTATTCCTTCATGCTGGATACATACACTTTCAAGAGGAAGTCGTAATCGCCTGAGATATTGTAGCATTCCCCGACCTCATCCATCGTCTGCACGGCGTCCATCAGGCGCCGTGCATTCTCGTAGGTATGCTGCTTCATCTTGATGTAGCAGAAGGCGATGAAGGAGCAGTCCAGCTTCTCCGCGTCCAGCACGGCCACGTAGCCCTTGATGTAGCCCTGCTCGCGCAGGCGTCGGATGCGCTCGAACACCGGCGTGGGCGAAAGATGCACGCGTGCGGCGACTTCCTTGTTGGTCAGCGAGGCATCCTGCTGCAGGGTGCGCAGGATGGCGATGTCGGTAGGGTCCAGTCCGCTCATAAAGGAAAAGAATAAAATTCTACCACACCTGGCCATAAAGCCAGTTAGAAGATTAATTCAACAAACTTCTGCGTAAAAATAGGAGTATTTTCCTAATTTTCAAAAACTCTTGGAAGAAATTTCTATTCCTCCGACCTTTGCATCAGTTGTTTGAATCAAATATAAACAAAATAGTATGAGCACCCAGAAATTACACGTTGAAACCCTGGCCCTCCATGTCGGCCAGGAAACCCCGGACCCGGCCTCCGACGCCCGCGCCGTTCCCATCTACCAGACCACCTCCTACGTCTTCCACAACAGCCAGCACGCCGCCGACCGCTTCGGCCTCCGCGACCCCGGCAACATCTACGGCCGCCTGACCAACTCCACCCAGGCCGTCTTCGAAGAGCGCGTAGCTGCGCTGGAAGGCGGCGTGGCGGGCCTCGCCGTCGCATCCGGCGCAGCCGCCATCACCTACGCCCTGCAGAACATCCTGCAGAACGGAGACCATATCATCGCCGCGGACAACCTCTACGGCGGCTCCTACAACCTGATCACGCATACCCTTTCTACCCAGGGAATCGAGAATACCATCCTCAATGTCAATGACCTGGCTGCGCTCGAAGCCGCCATCCGGCCCAACACCAAGGTCATTTACGCGGAGACCTTCGGCAACCCCAATTCCGATGTTGCCGACTTCGAAGGCATCGCCGCCGTGGCGCACCGGCACCATATCGTCTTCATCGTGGACAACACCTTCGCCCCCATCCTCATCCGTCCGCTGGAGAGAGGCGCGGACATCGTGGTCCACTCCGCCACCAAGTTCATCGGCGGCCACGGCAGTTCGCTGGGCGGCGTGATCGTGGACGGCGGCAAATTCGACTGGAAAGCGGATCCCGACAAATACCCGACCCTCGCGAAACCCGACCCCAGCTACCACGGAGCCGTCTTTGCCGACGTGGCCGGCCCGGCCGCCTTCGTCACGCGCATCCGTGCCGTGATCCTTCGCGACACCGGCGCGGCCATCAGCCCCTTCAACGCCTGGATCCTGCTGCAGGGCGTAGAGTCCCTGCCGCTGCGCATCGAGCGTCACACGCAAAACGCCCTCAAGGTCGTGGAATACCTTGCCCGACACCCGAAGGTGGCGAAAGTCAACCACCCGGCCCTGCCGGAGCATCCAGACCACGCGCTCTACCAAAAATATTTCCCGCAGGGAGCCGGGTCCATTTTTACCTTCGAGATCAAGGGTACGCAGGAGGACGCCTGGCGCTTCATCGATGCGCTCAAGATCTTCTCCCTGCTCGCCAACGTCGCTGACGTCAAGAGCCTGGTGATCCATCCCTACACCACCACGCACTCCCAGCTCAGCCCGGAAGAACTCGCCGCGCAGCACATCACCCCGACGACCATCCGTCTCTCCGTCGGCGTCGAGCATATCGACGACATCCTCGCCGACCTGGAGCAGGCGTTCAATAAATAACTATCTTTGCATGTTATGATTTACCAGAAACTCACCGACCTCATCGGGAACACCCCGTTGTTGGAAATATCCGGCCTCGAAGGCCAGCAAGCACGCATCGTGCTCAAACTCGAGCGCAGCAACCCCGGCGGCAGCGTCAAGGACCGCATCGCCCTCGCCATGATCGAAGATGCCGAACAGAGCGGCGTCCTGAAGAGCGGCGCCACCATCGTCGAACCCACCAGCGGCAATACCGGTATCGGCCTCGCCTGGGTGGGCAAGGCCAAGGGCTACAAGACCATCCTCACGATGCCCGATACGATGAGCGTCGAGCGGCGTAACCTGCTCAAGGCCTTCGGCGCCGAAATCGTGCTCACCCCCGGTGCAGAAGGCATGAAGGGCGCCATCGCCAAGGCGGAGGAAATCCGCAGCAAAACGCCCGGCGCCGTGATCCTCGGCCAGTTCACCAACCCGGCCAATCCGGCCGCCCACGAGCGCACCACCGCCCGGGAAATCTGGCGCGACACCGATGGGCAGGTAGACGTGTTCGTGGCCGGCATCGGCACGGGCGGCACGGTCAGCGGCACCGGGAAGGGCCTGAAGGCCCTCAAAGCCTCCGTGGAGATCATCGGAGTAGAGCCTGCCTCCTCCGCCGTGATCACGACCGGCATCCCGGGCAAGCACAAGATCCAGGGAATCGGCGCGGGATTCGTCCCGCAGACCTATCTGGCGGAATATGTGGACCGGGTCCTGCCGGTCACTGACGACGAGGCCTTCGCGGGCGCACGCCTGCTGGCGGATTACGCCGGCCTGCTCACCGGAATCTCCTCTGGCGCGGCTTTCAGCGCCGCCTACGCCCTGGCGAAACTGCCTGCATATAAAGGGAAACTGATCGTCGCCCTCCTCCCCGACACCGGAGAACGCTACCTTTCCACCCCGCTCTTCGAACACTAGGAGATCCCCGATCAGGTCGGGGATGACAAGGGAAGAACTTCGGAGGCCGAAGGCCGACCGAGGGGGTTTGGGGGATACTTCCCCCAATAATAAAAAAACTACCGGCCCCGAATGGGGTCGGTAGTTTGAATGGAATGAATTGTAAGGCGCAGCCTTACAATTCATTCAACTCCTGGGTCATCTCGTCCTTGCGGCCGACGATGATGTCCTGGTAGTTCTTCAGACCGGTTCCGGCCGGAATCAGGTGACCGCAGATGACGTTCTCCTTGAGGCCTTCGAGGTGGTCCACACGGCCGCGGATGGCAGCCTCGCTGAGCACCTTGGTCGTCTCCTGGAAGGAAGCGGCGGAGATGAAACTGTCGGTCTTGAGGGCGGCGCGGGTGATTCCCTGCAGGATCAGACGGGCCGTTGCCGGCTGCGTCGGACGCGTGCTCATCATCGCCTGGCCCTGACGCTCGAGCGAAGCGTTCTCGCTGCGCATCTCGCGGGCGCCGATGATATCGCCGGCCTCGTACTTCTGGGATCCGCCGGGATCCAGGACATAGAACTTGCCGTAGATGTTGTCGTTGACGTCCATGAAGCGCCACTTGTCCACCATTTCCTCGTTGAGGAATTCGGTGTCACCCGGGAAGGTGATCTCGACCTTGCGCATCATCTGACGGACGATGATCTCGAAGTGCTTGTCGTTGATCTTCACACCCTGGAGGCGGTAGACGGCCTGCACTTCATTGACAATGTATTCCTGGGCCTTGACCGGACCGAGGATGGCGAGGATGTCGCTCGGGGAGACACCGCCGTCGGACAGCGGGGTACCTGCCTTGACATAGTCGTTCTCCTGGACCAGGATCTGCTTGGTAAGGGGCACGGAGTAGGTCCTCTCGACACCGGACTTGTTCTTTACGGTGATTTCGCGGTTGCCTCGCTTGACCTTCCCCATGATGACCTCGCCGTTGATCTCGGAGAGGATGGCGGGGTTGGACGGGTTGCGGGCCTCGAAGAGCTCCGTGACACGGGGGAGACCACCGGTGATATCGCTGGCCTTTCCGATGGCGCGCGGGATCTTCATGATCACGTCACCGACCTTGACGGCGCTACCGTTCTCGGCCATGACATGGGCGCCGACCGGCAGGTTGAACTGGCGGAGGGTGTTGCCCTGCTCGTCGAGGATGAGCATCGCCGGGCTCTTGGTCTTGTCCTTGGCTTCGATGATGACCTTGTCGGTGCTGATGGAGAACTCGTCGGCGGCATCCTTCTGGAAGGTGGAGCCTTCGATCATGTTCTCGAAACGCACCGTACCTGCGGTCTCGACGATGGTGGTGGCGTTGTAGGCATCCCATTCGCAGATGAGATCGCCCTTGCTCACCTTGTCACCGTCCTTCTTGTAGAGCACGGCGCCGTAAGGCACATCGTACTGGGAGAAGGTGATGCCGGTGTTCTCGTCGAGGATGCGGAGTTCGGTCATGCGGCTCACGACCACGGTCTCGACCTTGCCGTCATCCGTGATGCGGTCGATCGTACGGAGTTCCTCGAACTTGAGGAGACCGTCGTACTTGGACTCGATGGAGGAATCGGCGGCAGAGGAGGAAGCGGTACCACCGACGTGGAAGGTACGCAGGGTCAGCTGGGTACCCGGTTCACCGATGGACTGGGCGGCGATGACGCCGACCACTTCGCCCTTCTCAACCATCCGGCTGGTAGCCAGGTTGCGGCCGTAGCACTTGGCGCAGACGCCCTTGCGGCTCTCGCAGGTGAGCACCGAACGGATCTCCACCTGCTCGATCGGCAGGGAGTCGATCAGGTCGGCTTCCTTCTCGCGGATCTCTTCGCCAGCCTTGATGATCAGTTCACCAGTCAGCGGGTTGAAGATATCGTGGACGGAAGTACGGCCGAGGATGCGCTCGCCGAGGGATTCGACAACCTCGTCCTTGTTCTTGATCGCGGTGGCGATGAGGCCGCGGAGGGTGCCGCAGTCCTCTTCGGTGATGATCACGTCATGGGAGACATCCACCAGACGGCGGGTCAGGTAACCTGCATCAGCCGTCTTCAAGGCGGTGTCGGCCAGGCCCTTACGGGCACCGTGCGTGGAGATGAAGTACTCGAGCACGGTCATGCCCTCCTTCAGGTTGGACACGATCGGGTTCTCGATGATGTCCGCGCCGGAGGCGCCGGCTTTCTGCGGCTTGGCCATCAGGCCTCGCATGCCGCAGAGCTGCTTGATCTGGGTGGTGGAACCACGGGCGCCGGAGTCCAGCATCATGAACACGGGGTTGAATCCCTGCTGGTCGGCGGAGATCTGCTTCGTGACGATGCCGGTCAGGCGGTTGTCCACGGAGGACCAGAGGTCGATGACCTTGTTGTAGCGCTCGTTGTTGGTGATGAAGCCCATGTCGTAGTCGTCGCGGATGGCGGCAACCTGCTTGTAGGCCTCTTCCACGAGGGTGGTCTTCTCCGCCGGGACGAGCACGTCGCCCAGGTTGAAGGAGATACCGGCACGGAACGCCTGGTCGTATCCGAGGTTCTTGATATCGTCGAGGAACTTCGCGGTACGGGTCACACCGGTGTGCTTGATGACGTCGGTGATGATCTTGCGGAGCGCCTTCTTGCCGAGCACTTCGTTGACGTAGGGGACTTCGTCCGGAACGTACTGGTTCACGATGATGCGGCCGGCGGTCGTCTCGACCAGATGCTCGCCCTTGGACGGATCCAGCTTGTCGGCGACAAGGCGGACCTTGATCTTGGCGTGCATGTCGATGGCTTTCTCGTCGTAGGCGACGATCACCTCTTCCGGGGAGTAGAAGCACTTGCCCTCACCCTTGGCACCCGGACGGATCTTGGTGATGTAGTACAGACCGAGGACCATATCCTGGGAAGGTACGGTGATAGGAGCACCGTTGGCCGGGTTGAGGATGTTCTGCGAACCGAGCATCAGCAGCTGGGCCTCCATGATGGCGGCGTTGCCGAGCGGGAGGTGGACAGCCATCTGGTCACCGTCGAAGTCGGCGTTGAAAGCCGTACAGGCGAGCGGATGCAGCTGGATGGCCTTGCCTTCGATCATGCGCGGCTGGAACGCCTGGATACCGAGGCGGTGCAGGGTCGGTGCACGGTTGAGAAGCACCGGGTGGCCCTTCATCACGTTCTCAAGGATATCCCAGATCACCGGATCCTTGCGGTCCACGATCTTCTTGGCGGACTTGACCGTCTTGACGATACCGCGCTCGATGAGCTTGCGGATGATGAACGGTTTGTAGAGCTCGGCGGCCATGAACTTCGGCAGACCGCACTCGTGCATGTTGAGCTCCGGACCGACGACGATGACGGAACGCGCGGAGTAGTCGACACGCTTACCGAGGAGGTTCTGGCGGAAGCGGCCCTGCTTGCCCTTGAGGGAGTCGGACAGGGACTTGAGCGCGCGGTTGGTCTCGCTCTTGACCGCAGAGGACTTCTTGGAGTTGTCGAAGAGGGAATCGACGGCTTCCTGGAGCATGCGCTTCTCGTTGCGGAGAATCACTTCCGGGGCCTTGATCTCGATGAGCTTCTTCAGACGGTTGTTGCGGATGATCACACGACGGTAGAGGTCGTTGAGGTCGGAGGTGGCGAAACGGCCGCCGTCGAGGGGGACGAGCGGACGGAGATCCGGCGGGATCACGGGGATGACCTTCATCACCATCCACTCGGGACGGTTGATGCCCTTGGACTCCTGGAACCACTTCACGACCTGCAGGCGCTTGAGGAGCTCCGTCTTGCGCTGCTGGGACTTCTCATCCTTCATACGCTCGCGGAGTTCGCGGCCCAGTGCCTCGACGTCGATTTCCTTGAGGAGGTCATAGATACCTTCGGCACCCATCTTGGCGATGAACTTGTCCGGATCGCTGTCCGGCAGGTTCTCGTTGCCCGGGATACGGGCCAGGGCATCCAGGTACTCGTCCTCGGAGAGGAGTTCCATCTTGGCGATGTCGCTGGCGCCCGGACGTACCACGATGTATTTCTCGTAGTAGATCACGGATTCGAGCTTCTTGGCAGGCATGCCCAGGAGCGCGGAGATCTTGTTGGGCGCGGACTTGAAGTACCAGATGTGGGCGACCGGGACGGTGAGGGTGATGTGGCCCATCCGCTCGCGGCGCACCTTCTTCTCGGTGACCTCGACGTTGCAACGGTCGCAGACGATACCGCGGTAGCGGATACGCTTGTACTTGCCGCAGTAGCACTCGTAATCTTTGGTCGGACCGAAGATCTTCTCGCAGAAGAGTCCGTCGCGCTCGGGCTTGTAGGTCCTGTAGTTGACGGTCTCCGGCTTGAGGACCTCGCCGCACGAACGCTCGGTGATGTCCTCCGGCGAAGCGAGCGAAATGCTGATCGTCTGGAAGTTGCTCTTGACCTTATTGTCTTTATTGTTGAAAGTAGGCATATTACGTTTCGTTCAAACCAATTAATCCAAAGTAACCTTGAGACCAAGTCCACGAAGCTCGTGGAGAAGCACGTTGAGGGACTCAGGGATGCCTGCAGGCGGCATCGGGTCGCCCTTGACGATCGCCTCATAAGTCTTGGACCGTCCGACGACGTCGTCGGACTTGACGGTAAGGATCTCCTGCAGTGCGTTGGCTGCGCCGAAGGCCTCGAGGGCCCAGACTTCCATCTCACCGAAACGCTGGCCGCCGAACTGGGCCTTGCCTCCGAGCGGCTGCTGGGTGATCAGGGAGTACGGACCGATGGAACGGGCGTGCATCTTGTCGTCGACCATGTGGCCGAGCTTGATCATGTAGATGACACCCACGGTCGCGGGCTGGTCGAAGTAGTCACCGGTGCCGCCGTCGCGCAGCTGGGTCTTGCCGAAGCGGGGAACGCCTGCCTTGTCGGTGTAGTCGCAGATCTCCTCGATGCTGGCACCGTCGAAGATCGGCGTGCTGAACTTCAGGCCCAGACGGGCGCCGGCCCAACCGAGCACGGTCTCGTAGATCTGGCCGAGGTTCATACGGGAAGGCACACCGAGCGGGTTGAGCACGATGTCCACGGGCGTACCGTCCTCGAGGAACGGCATGTCCTCCTGACGGACGATCTTGGCCACGATACCCTTGTTGCCGTGGCGGCCGGCCATCTTGTCACCGACGGTGATCTTGCGCTTCTTGGCGATGTACACCTTGGCGAGCTGCATCACGCCGTTGGGAAGTTCGTCGCCGACCTTGATCTTGTCCATCTCACGCTTGCAGACTGCCTGTTCGGCCTTGAGGGCGATGCAGTAGTTGTTGATGAGCTCGCGGATCAGGATGTTGGCATCCTTGTCGGTGGTCCACTTGCCGGACGTGATGTTGGTATAGTCGATGCCCTTGAGCATTTCGGCAGTGATCTTCTTGTCCTTCGGGATGATCTCGACGCCGTAGAGGTCGGAAATGCCGGCGCTCTTGCGGTTCTTGGTGAGGATCACGAGTTTCTGCATGAAGTCGGCGTAGAGCTTCTCGGCCTTGCGGTCGAACTCGGCCTGACGCATCTCCAGGCGTGTCTTCTGGTCGTTCTTGGACTGGCTCTTCTTGCCGGTCTCCTTGGAGAGCTTGGCGTAAAGGGCAGTGGCGACCACGGTGCCGCTCAGGGAAGGATTGGCCTTCAGGGAAGCGTCCTTGACATCGCCGGCCTTGTCGCCGAAGATGGCCTTGAGGAGCTTCTCTTCCGGGGACGGATCGCTCTCACCCTTCGGGGTGATCTTGCCGATCATGATGTCGCCCGGCTCGATATGGGCGCCGATGCGGACGATACCGTCTTCGCCGAGGTTCTTGGTGGCGTCTTCGCTGACGTTCGGGATGTCGGAAGTGAGCTCTTCCATGCCGCGCTTGGTGTCACGGACCTCGGTCAGGTACTCGTCCACGTGGACGGAAGTGAGGACATCCCACTTTACCATCTCCTCGGAGAGGACGATGGCATCCTCGTAGTTGTAGCCCTTCCAAGGCATGAAGGCGACCATCAGGTTGCGGCCGAGGGCGAGTTCGCCGTTCTCGGAGGCATAGCCCTGGGTCAGGACCTGGCCTTTCTCGACCTTGTCCCCCTTCTTGACGAGCGGGGAAAGGGTGATCGTGGTGCTCTGGTTGGTCCTGCGGTAGATCGGGAGCTTATAGACGGTCTCTTCGGGGGAGAAGCTGACGAACTTCTCGTCCTCGGTCTGCTCGTAACGGATGCGGATCTCGTTGGCGTCCACGAAGGTGACTTCGCCGCGGCGCTCCGCGATGTACTGGGTCCGGGAGTCGATGCAGACGCGCTCTTCCAGGCCGGTACCGACGATCGGGGACTCCGGCTTGAGGAGCGGCACGGCCTGACGCATCATGTTCGCACCCATGAGGGCGCGGTGGGCGTCGTCGTGCTCGAGGAACGGGATCAGGGAAGCCGCGACGGAAGCCATCTGGTTCGGGGCGACGTCCATGTAGTTGACCTCTTCCTTGGTAACGACCGGGAAATCGGCCTCCAGACGGCACTGGATGCGGTCTTCGAGGATGTTTCCGTCATCGTCCATGCGGACGTTGGCCAGGGAGACGAGTTTCTTCTCTTCCTCTTCGGCGCTCATGTAGTGGCAGCCTGCGGCGGAGAGATCCACCTTGCCGTCCTTGACGTCACGGTAGGGCGTCTCGATGAATCCGAGGGCGTCGATGCGGGCATAGACGCACAGGGAGGAGATCAGACCGATGTTCGGACCTTCCGGGGACTCGATCGGGCAGAGACGGCCGTAATGCGTGTAGTGCACGTCGCGGACTTCGAATCCGGCGCGGTCACGGCTCAGACCGCCGGGGCCGAGGGCGGACAGACGGCGCTTGTGGGTGATTTCCGCAAGCGGGTTGGTCTGGTCCATGAACTGGGAGAGCTGGCTCGTGCCGAAGAACGAATTGATCACGGAAGAAAGGGTCTTCGCGTTGATCAGGTCGATCGGGTTGAACTGCTCGCTGTCACGCACGTTCATCCTTTCGCGGATCGTACGGGCCATACGGCTCAGACCCACGCTGAACTGGTTGGCCAGCTGCTCGCCGACCGTGCGGACACGGCGGTTGGACAGGTGGTCGATATCGTCCACAGAGGCCTTGGAGTTGATCAGCTGGATGAGGTATTTGATGATCTCGATGATATCGGTGTTAGTCAGGACGCGCACGTCCGGGGCGATGGACAGGTTCAGCTTCTTGTTGAGGCGGAACCGGCCGACATTGCCCAGGTCGTATCTCTTCTCGGAGAAGAACAGCTTGTCGATGACGTCACGGGCCGTGCTCTCATCCGGCGGTTCCGAGTTGCGGAGCTGCTTGTAGATGTAGTTGACGGCTTCGATCTCCGTGTTGGTCGGGTCTTTCTGGAGCGTGTTGAAGATGATGGCGTACTCGGCGGAGTTGGCCTCGTCCTTCTGCAGGAGGATGCTCTTCTCGTCAGCCTCGAGGATCGCCTCGATCGTCGTGTCGTCGAGGATCTCACCGCGCTTGACGATGATCTCGATACGCTCCACCGGAGTGACCTCTCCGGTGTCTTCATCGATGAAGTCTTCGAACTTGGTTTTGAGCACGTTGTTGGCGAGCTTGCGGCCCTTGTTGGCCTCCAGGCTCTCCGGCGAGACCTCGATCTCGTCGGCCAGGTCGAAGATGTCGATGATATCCTTGTCCGCATTGTAACCGATCGCCCTGAGGAGCGTGGTCACGGGCAGTTTCTTCTTCCGGTCGATGTACGCATACATCACGTTGTTGATGTCCGTTGCGAACTCGATCCAGGATCCCTTGAACGGAATGATACGGGCGGAATAGAGCTTCGTACCATTGGCGTGCATGCTCTGGTCGAAGAACACGCCGGGGGATCTGTGCAGCTGGGAGACGATGATCCGTTCGGATCCGTTGATCACGAACGTGCCGGCCGGGGTCATATACGGGATATTGCCCAGATAGACGTCCTGGACGCGGGTGTCGAAATCCTCGTGTTCCGGGTCTGTGCAGGAAAGGCGGAGTTTCGCCTTCAGCGGGACATTGTAGGTAAGACCGCGCTGCAGGCACTCTTCGATGGAATACTGAGGGGGATCGATGAAATAATCGATGAACTCGAGTTTGTAGTTGTTCCTCGTATCCTCAATCGGGAAAATCTCCTGGAATACCTGGTACAGGCCTTCGTTCTTCCGGTTTTCCGGCGTGGTCTCCATCTGGAAGAAGTCCTTGAAGGACTTGAGTTGCACTTCCAGAAGGTCCGGATACTCCAAGATCTTAGATGTTGCGAAGTTGATGCGCTTATTGGTAGCCTTTTTTGACATATTCTGCCGATGGAAACGTTGGAAATAGAAGAAAAATCAAATACGGAAAAAAGGTTTAGAGCCTATTATCCCCGGCTCTAAACCTGTTTTGTCCCTTTGGCAGGGAGAGGCGGATTTACTTAATCTCGACCTCAGCGCCAGCCTCCTCAAGAGCAGCCTTGAGAGCTTCGGCCTCTGCCTTGGAAATCTTCTCTTTCACAGTCGCAGGAGCTCCGTCGACGAGATCCTTGGCTTCCTTCAGACCGAGACCGAGCTCCGTCTTGACAACCTTGATCACGTTGAGCTTAGCCTGACCAGCGGCCTTGAGGATCACATCGAACTCAGTCTGCTCGGCCTCGGCGGCTGCACCGGCACCGGCGTCAGCGGAGACGACCACAGCAGCAGCTGCAGGCTCGATACCATACTCTTCCTTGAGAACCTTTGCAAGTTCCTGAACGTCTTTTACAGAAAGGTTTACCAACTCTTCTGCAAGGGCTTTAACATCTGCCATAATTACTTATACTTTTTAATTGTTAATATTATTCTTATTCTGCTGCAGGAGCCTCGGCTGCAGGGGCAGCCTCTTCTGCGGGAGCGGCTGCTGGCGCTTCAGCGGCCGGAGCCTCTGCGGGCTTCGCGGATGCGATCTTCTCGTCGTCCGCCTTGCCTTCGGATGCGTTCTCGAGACCGCCGATGACGCGCTGGATCGGGCTCTGGAGGAGGGCGATGATGTCGCCGATGAGCTCTTCCTTGGTCTTGATGGCAGCGAGCTGGTCGAGCTTGTCTTCACCGATGAAGACGCAGTCCTGAACGAAAGCACCCTTCACGACAGGCTTGGTGAAGCCTTCGCGCTGGAGTTTCTTGATCAGCTTGCCGGGGGCGGAAGGAACGTTGGTGTACATGATGGCAGTGTTGCCCACCAGGGTCTCGCCAAGAGACTTCATGTCTTCGTTCTCCATGCCCTTGAGGACGTGGGCGAAGAGGGTGTTCTTGACAACACTCAGGACAATACCCTCATTGAAGCACTCGCGGCGGAGTTTGCTTGTCTGTCCAGCATTCAGGCCGGCAATATCGGTAATGTAGAAATTCGGATACTGCTGGAGCTGCGCTGAGATGGTTTCAATAATTTGACCTTTAACTTCCTTTTTCATAATATTGAATTTTTACTCAGCACCGTTGAGGAATGCCTTGAGATCGATCTTGATGCCGGGGCTCATCGTGGAGCACAGGGCTGCGCTCTTCATGTAAGTACCCTTGAGGGCCTGCGGCTTGAGCTTGGCGATGGCGTTGAGCACCTCTGCTGCATTCTCGTAGAGCTGCTTCGCGCTGAAGGAAACCTTGCCGATACCCGTGTGGATGATACCGGTCTTGTCGACCTTGAAGTCGATCTTACCGGCCTTGGAAGCCTTGACGGCAGCGCCGATCTCCATCGTGACCGTACCGGTCTTGGGGTTCGGCATGAGGCCGCGCGGACCGAGGATCTTACCCAGGGCACCGACCTTGGCCATGACGGACGGAGTACAGACGATGACGTCGACATCGGTCCAGCCGCCTTTGATCTTCTCGATATAGTCGTCGAGTCCTACGTAGTCGGCACCGGCCTCCTTGGCCTCGTTCTCCTTGTCGGGAGTACAGAGGGCGAGGACGCGGACCACCTTACCCGTTCCGTTCGGAAGGGTGACCACGCCACGGATCATCTGGTTGGCCTTGCGCGGGTCAACACCCAGATTCGCGGAAATCTCGACGGTAGCGTCGAATTTGGTATAAGTGATATCCTTTACCACCTGGCACGCCTCAGCGAGCGGATACAGTTTGTGAGAATCGTACTTCTCAGCAACTGCCTTCTGATTCTTAGTCATTCTTGCCATAATGCGTGTCGATTTTAAAGGTTCTCGGGAAATTCACCGGTGACGGTGATACCCATACTTCTTGCTGTGCCTGCAACCATGCGCATTGCGGATGCGAGGGTGAAGCAGTTGAGATCCGGCATCTTGCCTTCTGCGATCGTCTTGATCTGATCCCAGGTGACGGATGCGACCTTCTTGCGGTTCGGTTCTCCGGAAGCCTTGTCGATCTTGGCGGCTTCTTTGAGGGAGACAGCCACGGGCGGCTGCTTGACTTCGAAGGTGAAGGACTTGTCGGAGTAGACTGTGATCACGACGGGCACGATCTTGCCCGCCTGGGCCTGCGTGGCTGCATTGAAAGCCTTGCAGAAGTCCATAATGTTCAAGCCTTTGGAACCGAGTGCAGGTCCTACCGGAGGTGCAGGATTAGCAGCTCCGCCTTTGATTTGGAGCTTGATGAATCCGGTAACTTCTTTTGCCATGTTGGATTGTTATTCTTTAGTTACTTGTGTAAAGCTGAGTTCGAGTTGTGTCTTCCTTCCGAAGATCACGACAATTACCTTGACCTTGCTCCGGTCTTCGAGAATCTCGTCGACGACGCCGCTGAAGCCGCTGAACGGTCCGTCCGTGATGCGCACGGATTCGCCGATCTCGTAGTTCACGAGGGTTTCGGCTGCGTTGTCTGCATTTTCGTCCTGGACGCCGAGGATCCGCTGGGCCTCTTCCTCACGGATAGGCACGGGGATGCGCTCGAACTGGGCGCCGCTGGTCGTCTTCTTTTCGGTCAGGAAACCGGACATGCCGGGGACGAGGTTCCGGATGATGTTCTCAAGCTTGGCACTCAATTCGGCCTGGATCAAAACATAACCAGGAAAAAGCAGTTTGTCCACTGCCTTCCGTTTGCCGTTTTTCGTGATGATTTCCTTTTTGACGGGAACAAGTACTTGAGCAACTTGATCTTGAAGTCCGCTTCTCTCGATCTCTTTCTCGAGATACTCTTTGGCCTTTTTCTCCTTCCCTCCTGCTGCCCGCAGAACGTACCATTTCATATCGCCCATAACGAGTCAAGATTACAATGTGTAGATTCCGGTCATCAGAGATTGGAAAGCGAAATCGATCACCCAAAGCACAGCGGCCAGGAGGACGGTCGTGACGATGACGAGGAGTGCGGAGCTCTGCAGCTTCGGCCACGTCGGCCAGGTCGTCTTCTTGGTGAGTTCGGTGAAAGACTCTTTGCAGTAATTGATAAACTTTCTCATCTTTACATTTAATGGATGCCGCGAAATGGAAGCTGGAGGGCGGCATCTGTTAAACAATTACCAAATCGTAACCTTTGATATTTTGCAGGGGAAGCAGGAATCGAACCCACATTGACGGTTTTGGAGACCGCTGAATTACCATTATTCTATTCCCCTGTATAGGGGCGGACCTGAGCCCGCCCCGTTTGACTTGCGGAATTAGTCAAGGATCTTGATCACCTGACCTGCACCGACGGTACGGCCACCTTCGCGGATAGCGAAACGGAGGTTCTCGTTCAGAGCGACAGGGGTGATGAGCTGGACGTCGATCTCAACGTTGTCACCAGGCATGACCATCTCGACACCGGCCGGGAGAGTGATCTCACCGGTAACATCCAGGGTGCGGATGAAGAACTGGGGACGATACTTGTTGTGGAACGGCGTGTGACGGCCACCCTCTTCCTTCTTCAGGACGTAGATCTGTCCGAGGAAGTGCTTGTGAGGAGTGATGGAACCCGGCTTGGCGATAACCTCACCACGCTTGACTTCCTTCTTGTCGATACCACGGAGGAGCAGACCCACATTGTCGCCTGCCTCGCCCTGGTCGAGGAGCTTGCGGAACATCTCGACACCGGTAACAACAGTGTTCTTGGGTTTGTCGTTGAAACCAACGATTTCGGCAGGGTCGTTCACGTGGATGGTACCGGTCTCGATACGTCCGGTAACGACGGTGCCACGGCCGGTGATGGAGAAGATGTCCTCAATAGGCATGAGGAAAGGCTTCTCGTTCTCACGGACGGGGATAGGGATGTATTCGTCGACAGCTGCCATGAGCTCCATGACCTTGTCTTCCCACTCGGGCTCTCCGTTGAGGGCACCAAGGGCAGAACCGCGGATAACGGGAGCGTTGTCGCCGTCGAAGTTGTACTTGCTGAGAAGGTCACGAACCTCCATCT
>JAFTCB010000046.1 GCA_017454905.1 Bacteroidales bacterium | reverse complement strand
TCCGCCTCCTTGAGAGTCATACCGTGGTTTTCCGCGTAGCAGTAGATGGTCTTGAAGGCCTTGATACGGAGAATTCTTCGGTTGAGCATACTTTCAAACAAATTTGTCTGCAAAGATAGCAAGTAATCGATAAAAAATCCTATTTTTGTAACTAGTTATCCAATAAAAAAATCGCTATGTACAGAGAGGATTACGATTCGGGAAGGTTCGACAAGCGGGATGAGGAGGATGTATTCTCCAAGCCTGTGCGGGCCGGGAAGCGCACTTATTTCTTTGATGTGAAGGCCACCAAAGGCCGCAAGGATTTCTATCTGACCATCACGGAGAGCAAGCGCAGGAACAATCCGGACGGCACGTTCAATTATGACAAACACAAGATCTTCCTCTATAAAGAGGATTTTGAGAAGTTTGCAGAGGGGCTGGACGAGGTCATCGCCTACATCCGGGACAACTGCTTCCACGGCGAGATCCCCCAGCGGACCGCCGACGGATTCGGATCCGTGGATTTCGAGGAGCTCTGATGGGCGCCATCCTTCTTCGCGACGTCACCATCCGTGACATCCGGAAGGACGTCCTGATCGAGCAGGGCAGGATCGCAAAGACCGGCCCTGCAGGCGCCTGCGGGGCCTGGCAACTGGCCGGAGACATCGAAATCATGGATTGCTCCGGCAAGGTCGCGGTCCCGGGATTCATCAACATGCACACCCATTCTCCGATGTCGCTGATGCGCGGCATCGGGGAAGATGTCCTTTTCCACGAATGGCTGGACAAGATCTGGAAGGTCGAAGAGCATCTGGACCACGATTTCGTCTATTGGGGCACGAAGGTCGCCTGCCTGGAGATGATCCGGACCGGGACGACCACCTTCAACGACCAGTACTGGTTTTTCGATTCCTCGGTCAAGGCGGCCCGGGAGATGGGCCTGCGCATCGCCACGGGCTACGACGTGATGGACAAGGGCAGCCGGGAAGAGGCCCTGCGCCAGAAGGACCAGTGCATTGCCAAGAGCGAGGCCTACCTGAGCGCCGGCGACCCGGGGCACATCTACGAACTGGCCTTCCACGCCGTCTATTCCGTCAGCGAGGAGATGATCGTGTGGACCAGCGAGCTGGCGCAGAAATACGACGTCAATCTCCACATCCACCTCTGCGAGACGCGCAAGGAGGTGGAGGACTGCAAAGCCGCGCACGGCGGGCTCACCCCGGTCGAGTATCTCGACCGCCTGGGCGTCCTCTCCCCGAGGCTGCTGGCGGCCCACACCCTCTGGCTGACCCCGCACGACATCGAACTGCTGGCCGCCCGCGGCGTGCATTGCATCCACAACATCAACTCCAACACCAAGCTGGCCTCCGGCTATCGCTTCCTGTACAACGAGATGCGCGATGCCGGCATCAATCTCTGCCTCGGCACGGACGGTTGCGCCTCTTCCAACAACCTTGACATGCTCGAGGCCATGAAGACGGCCGCCATCTTCCAGAAGGCCTGGCGGGAGGATCCCGCAGCCCTGCCGCTGCCCGAACTGATGGACATGGCGACGGTCAACGGCGCCCGGGCGCTCCGGCTCGACGCCGGCAGGATCGAAGAAGGCGCAGCCGCCGACCTCATCCTCATCGAAACCGACAACACTTTCTTCCTCTCCCCGGGTCCGTTCCTTGCGAACCTGGTCTATTCGGCGCATTCCGACTGCATCGATTCCGTCATCTGCGACGGACGCTTCCTGATGCGTCACCGGGAGATCCCCGGAGAGCGGGAAATCCTGGCCGAGGCCCGCAAAGTCCTCGCAAAAATCTCATAACCACCTAATACAACACTATCATGGACAGCAGAATCCGCACCTACCAGATTGCTGCAGACTATATCCGCCAGCAGATCGGCGGAGCCACTCCCCTCGCCGGCATCGTGCTCGGCAGCGGACTGGGCCGCCTGGCCGACCGCATCGAGGATCCCATCGTGATCCCGTACAAGAGCATTCCGGGCTTTCCGGTCTCCACGGCCGTCGGCCACAAAGGCAATTTCATCATCGGCCGTCTGGCCGGCCGGGAGGTCATGGCCATGCAGGGCCGTTTCCACTACTACGAAGGTTATCCGATGGAACTCGTCACCATCGGCGTACGCACGATGGCAATGCTCGGGATCCGGTATCTTTTCGTCTCGAACGCCGCCGGGGCGGCCAATCCGGATTTCCACATCGGGGACCTGGTCGTCATCCGCGACCACATCAGCCTGTTCCCCAACCCGCTGATCGGTCCGAACATGGACGATCTGGGGCCGCGTTTCCTGGACATGACCTGCGCATACGACCTGGAATTGCAGCAGCTGGCCGAGAATTGCGCCGCCCGGATGGGCATCCAGCTCCAGAAAGGCGTGTATTTCGGCAGCACCGGACCAACCTACGAGACTCCGGCCGAAGTCCGCTTCTACCGGCAGATCGGCGCGGACCTGCTCGGAATGTCCACCATCCCGGAGGTGATTGTCGCACGGCACTGCGGCATGCGGGTTTTCGGCATGTCCGTCGTGACCAATTGCGCAAACACGGACAACACCCCGCTGGCCCTGAACGACGGGGACGATGTCGTCAGGCAGGCCGACGCCGCGGCGGAGCGCATGACCACGCTCTTTTCAAATATGATCGAATCGCTATAACGCCGAATCCAGGAAGTCGATAAATCCCTGGATGTCAAGATTGTAAGGACGAGGGCCGGCCAGACGCCGGCCTTCGCCGTCCAACAGGAAGTAGTTCGGCTGGGCATTCACGCCGAAGTCGTGAAGGGCGATGTAGGAGTTGACGCGCCCGACATCCTTGAGGGGCTTGCCACGGTCATTGTAAACCCATTGCGACTCCGGCAGCCGGGTCTTGTCATCGACATGCAAGGCCACGATGATGAAATCCTCACGCAAACGGCGCAACACCTCGGGATCGGACCAGACGCGCGCCTCCATCTCCCGGCAGTTCACGCAGCCGTAGCCCGTGAAATCCAGGAACACCGGCTTTCCGGACGCCTTCGCAGCCGCCAGTCCCGCAGGCAGATTGTCATAGGCCTGCAGGCCGTGCGCGACGGTGATGGTGCCGGCGGGAGTTTCTCCGGCCTGGACGGTGGATGCGGCGCTCCCCTCATTTGCCGGCCCGGCCGGCGAAAGGCCTCCCAGCACGAAATCCTGCGTCTCCATCGGAGGCAGGTAGCCGGAAAGCGCCTTGAGCGGAGCACCCCACATGCCGGGCAGCAGGTACACGACGAAAGCAAACACGGCAATGGCCAGCGTCAGCCGGGGCACGCCCAGATACTCGAGCGGCGAATCGTTCTTGAAGCGGATCTTGCCGATCAGATACAGACCCAGCAGCGTGAACACCGCAATCCAGATGGCCAGGTACACTTCCCGGTCCAGCAGGTGCCAGTGGTAGGTCTGGTCGGCCGTACTGAGGAATTTCAGACCCAGGGCGATCTCGATGAAGCCGAGCACCACCTTGACCGAGTTGAGCCAGCCGCCGCTCTTGGGAAGTTTCTTGATCAGGGACGGGAACAGGGCCAGGACCGTAAAAGGCAAGGCGAACGCGACGCTGAAGGCCAGCATCGTGAGCATCGGTGTCCAGAATTCTCCCTGGGTGCTCTTGATCAGCACGGTGCCGACAATCGGACCGGTGCAGCTGAAACTGACCAGCACCAGCGTGAGCGCCAGGAAGAAGATGCCTCCGAGGCCTTTCCGGTCGCTGTTCTTGTCCGCACTGTTGGTCCAGCTGGACGGAAGCGTGATCTCGAACGCACCGAAGAAGCTGGCGGCAAAGGCCATGAATACCAGGAAGAAGAGGATGTTGGGCAACCAGTGGGTCGAAAGCCAGTTGAAGATGTCAGCCGTGACGCCGCTGCCGCCGACAATCCAGGTGATGCCGATAATCAGGCTGATCGGGACGGTGTAGAGCAGAACGATGAACAGGCCGTACAGGAAGGCCTTGAGACGGCCCTGACGGGGCGTTTCGCTCCCCTTCATGAAGAAGGAGACCGTCATCGGGACCATCGGGAAGACGCAGGGGGTAAGCAGCATCGCAAAGCCCCAGAGGATTGCCTCCAGGATCAGCGCCCACAGACCCCGGTTCTCCGGAGCGGGAGCAGTGGAACCACGCTCCGGCAAAACCACAGAACCGCCGGCCGGCTCCCAATCAAGTGCCGCGGAAGACGCCGATGTCTTGAAATATTCTTCAAAGTCCCAATCTACAGGCAGATAACACGCTTCACCTTTGCAAGGCATATAGGTCACCGTACCGGTCACGTGGTCGATCCCCTCATCCAGGTCACCGGTCAGGACCAGCTGGTTCGTACCGTCCGGAGCCTGACGGACTTCGGACTTCCAATGAATCTCCGGCGACAGTTGCAGGAGCAGGACGAGGGACAGGATCAGACGAGCGAACATAAACGGCTTATTTTGCGATGGCTACAGAACGGGTCTCGCGGATCACGGTGATCTTCACCTGACCCGGATAGGTCATCTCATCCTGGATACGCTGGGCGATATCCGTAGACAGGCGGGCGGCCTGCTCGTCGGAAACCTCCTCCGCCCCGACGATCACACGCAGTTCACGGCCGGCCTGGATGGCATAGGACTTCGTCACGCCCGGATAGGACGCAGCCAGATCTTCCATTCCCTTGAGACGCTTGATGTAGGACTCGATCACTTCGCGGCGGGCTCCCGGACGGGCGCCGGAAATCGCGTCGCCCACCAGCACCAGCGGCGCGTAGATGGAAGTCATCTCCATTTCCTCATGGTGAGCACCGACGGCGTTGCAGATTTCGGGACGCTCCTTGTACTGCTCCGCCAGTTTGGCACCCAGGATGGCGTGCGGCAGCTCCGGATCCACGTCGCTGACCTTGCCGATATCGTGCAGCAGGCCGGCACGGCGGGCGATCTTGGGATTCAGGCCCAGTTCGGAAGCCATGATGGCGCAGATGTTCGCCACCTCACGGGAGTGCTGCAGCAGGTTCTGGCCATAGGAAGAACGGTATTTCATGCGGCCGATGAGTTTGACGAGCTCCAGATTGAGGCCATGGATGCCCATATCGATGCAGGTCCGCTTGCCGGTCTCCAGGATCTCATCCTCGAGCTGCTTGCTGACCTTGGCCACGACTTCCTCAATGCGGGCCGGATGGATACGGCCGTCGATCACGAGCTGATGCAGGGAGAGGCGGGCCACCTCGCGGCGGACCGGATCGAACGCGGAAAGCAGGATGGCGTCCGGCGTATCGTCCACGACGATTTCCACGCCCGTCGCAGCCTCCAGCGCCCGGATATTGCGGCCTTCACGGCCGATAATGCGTCCCTTGACCTCATCGTTCTCGATCGGGAAGGTCGTTACGGCATTCTCGATTGCCGTTTCTGTCGCGGTCCGCTGGATGGTATTGATCACGATGCGCTTCGCTTCCTTGGCGGCATTGAGCCGCGCTTCGTCCATCGTATCATTGATATACGCCTGCGCCTCGGAACGGGCTTCGGCCTTCATATTCTCGACCAGCATCTTGCGGGCATCGTCCGCGGACATGCCGGCGATGTTCTCCAGTTCCTTGTTGACCTGTGCCGTGACGCGCTCGCATTCTTCGAGTTTGGCGTCCAGCTTGTTCTTGAGGGCATTCACCTGTCCTTTCTGGGAATCCAGGTCATGCTGGCGGCGGTTCAGTTCGTTCGCCTGCTGGTTGAGCTGGCCCTCGCGGGACTTGATGTTGTTCTCACGGTCGCGGAGTTCCCCATTCTTCTTGTTCACGAAGTTTTCATGCTCGCTCTTGAGCTGGAGGAACTTCTCTTTCGCCTGGAGGATTTTCTGCTGTTTGATACTTTCAGCTTCGAGATTCGCTTTCTCGATGATGGCATCCGCCCGGCCCTTGGACGCGGCGCGGCTGACCAGTATATAAATTGCCAGAGCCAATACAGCGCCGGCAACTGCAGCTAGGATATAGTACAAAAACATAATATATATAAATAAACAGTATCCACTCTTGCGAAGCAGATACTGTTCAGAAAAAAAAGCCGTCAGCCGAGCTTTCAGAAAGCCTCTGATCATGTTTTGGGCTCCGTGCTGTCTCGGGCTTCCCGTCGAGGCGGGCCTGCCTTCCTCAGTGCGAGTAGACCCGGTTCCGAAGAACTTGTTGTTTTCAGAAGATGGGCCTGACGGCTTATCACTTTCTCATCCCCTCCAGATAGGCGGCGACATCCCCCTGCAGGGCCTCCACCTCCTCGACGATGCGGGACATCTTCTTCTGCGCGGAGAGCTTGCCAGCGGCTTCCTGGATGGCCACGAACACCAGTTTGTCCTCCGGACTGCTGTCCGGGAAACGGGCATCGAAGCGGGTCATCATCGCAGTCACATCGGCTGCGGCAAGCCGCATCAGCTGCTCCATCTCCGGAGAGGCGGCGCTCAGCTTGTAGGGCTTCCCTGCAACTTTCAATGTGATGTCCTGAGCCATATCAACTCTCCAGCAGTTTTATACATCTGTCAATCTCCCGAATCAACTTGTTGATACGCTCTTTGGCCTCTGCCGGATCGCCGGCAGCCTGGAAAGCACGCATCAACTCGAGATTGTCTATCTGTTGGTTTAAATCAGTTATCTGCTCCTTGTATCGCAGGCATTTCTCCTCACTCGCAGCCAGCCTTTCAGCCAAGGTGTCAGCACGCTGCTTCTCAGCCTCGTAACCGGCGACCAATTTGGCGATATTTGACTTAATATCTTCGAGCATACTGGATGATGCCTAATCTACAATATGCAAATATAACAAAAAAACAGAGATTGTCAAATCTCTGTAATTCCTTTATACGTCTCACATACGCGTTTGTAACTTTCCAGATTCCCGATATCGTAGCGCTTACCAGGCATTTCCATTGCATGCACGGGTGAAATGGAAGAGAGCCAGGCCAGGAAAGATCCCGGGGCATCCGTTCCGCAGCCCGAAGCAATCCCTTCTTTGACTCGCCGGGCGTCCTCCCGCGTATAGTAATAGAATGGCGGGCAGCACCAATGGCTCAGAGGCTCCACGGGCTTTTCGATCATGGCAAGCACACGATCGGAATCATCGACCAGAACATTCGCACTCTTGTGGAGACGGGCTTCTTCCGGCTCATGATAGCGCATGATGCACGAAGTCCCTTTGGCAATCGCATAATCCATGAAACGACGCAGGCTGAAATCCAGGACATTGTCCCCTGCTATAACCAGCATATCATCATCCAGTTGCAACTGGTCGATGGCAAACTGAATATCGCAGACGGCGCCCAACCGTGTCTCGTTGGTAGAAGTACCGTCATCCACCACGGAAACACATTCGGGAGCCCATTCCTGGAAAACCCGGGCAAACTTATGGTTGGAAATCACGACAAAGCGGTCAACAAGACCGGAAGCCGAGATATCATCAATCAGCCAGTCCAGGATCGTCTTGTCTCCGACTTTCAACAGTGGCTTTGGGAAATTCTCCGTCAAAGGATAAAGACGGGTCGCATAACCCGCAGCGAGGATCAAACATTTCATACCATCGAATCTATTTGATGCAAAGATACAAAAAACAGACCTGCGAAGAAAAACTTCTCCGCAGGTCCCAAGGAATAATATTTATCTAAAGAGAATTACTTCGTCTTGATAATAACAGTACGGCTAAGAGCATCGTTGTTGAAGAAGATCGGATCGACACCACCCTCAGCATTGATGGAGAGCTTGCTGGCAGGGACGCCCTGGCTCACGAGGTAGTCGAGGACAGCCTTTGCACGCTTCTCGGAAAGGGTCTGGTTGGTCTTGACGGAACCAGTCTTCTTGTCAGCATAACCATTGATCGTGAAGTTGGAGTCGACACTCTTGATACCCTCGGCGAAGAGATTCAGGCGAGCCTTGTCAGCCTGGGTGAGGTCAGCCTTACCCTTGCTGAAGAACACAGCGGTAGAGGAAGGGATCTCCTTGTTGACGATCTTCTCGACCTCCTTGATGACGGTCTCGGTCTTCGTCTCGGTCTTGATGACCGGATGGTTCTTGGCATACTCCTTGGCGAGAGCCTCGGCAGCCTCCTTGGAGAGATAACCGGCAGCGGCAGCGGCAGCAGCAGCGCGGGCATACTTGCCATGCTTGCCACCGATGGTCCAGATGGCGTTGAGGGTCAGACGGCCGGTGCCTTCGCCCTTGCGGTACTGGCTGGCGTCACCGAAGACGGACGGGGTGATCCCGAAGCGGCCTTCGAGAGCGATCTCGAGAGCGTCGGTAACATTGTAACCGAGGCCGAGACCGGCGGTCGCACCAAAGCGAGCCTTAGCCTTGTTGGTAGCAGCGGTGTTGTCCTCAACCAGGACATAGTTGCCGACAGTGGAGCCGCCCTTGAACAGGGTACCGACAGAGGAGATATTCATGGTCGGGCCAACGAAAGCATAGACATCGAACTTGGCGAGGTCGTCAGCGAAGATGTTGGAGAAGTTGACCATGGCATCGAGGTTCAGCTCACCGAAGAGCTTGTTCTTCTTGGAGTAGATCGTACCCATGGTACCATAGTTCTGGGCGTTGCCAGCCTTGGCGTCGAGGGTCTGGAAAGGACCGCCGATAACAGCACGGACACCGAGGATCGGGGTAACATACTTACCGAACATGATGTTGCCGTAGAAACTGGGGGAGTTGAAGCCTTTGTTGTTGACGGACATGATACCGCCACCGACACCGACGAACCAGTCATTCCCCTTGTAAGTCTGCTGGGCATTCGCAGCAAACATACCTGCTGCCATTGCGAGAGACAGTGCGAGAACTTTAAGTTTCATATCTTGATTCTTTTAAATTCGTTAAACAAAGGAGTCTGAAGAATTACTCGGACCAGACGATACCACCACCAGCGTTGGAAGCACCACCGGCGACACCATGGCCGAACAGATAGTGGGAGTAGACAGGATAAGTGGTATGATACTGATTCGTGTAGCTGTGAGGATAAGCGTGGGGGATACCATGCTCATCGTGGCCGTGGAAGTAGATAGTGTGGTTGGTGTAGTGCGTAGCAGTACCATGACCGACAACATGCACCGGCATACCAAGTTCGACTTCCTCTACGACATCCGTATTGTAAGCCCAGACCACGAATTCACCGACGGTGATGGTCTCGCTACCCTTGGTAGCCTTGACCTCATACTTCTGCTCGGTAACATACTTCTTCTGCCAGACAGCCCACATACCGTAACCGGATACCTTGAACTCGAAGACACCCTTGCCAAGGTCGACCTCGACATTGTCGAAAGAATCGGCGAAAGCATCAACGATAGCAGCAAAACCATCATAATAGGCCGTGGAGGAAATCACGATGGACTTGAAGAACAGGTCATAGTCAACCTTACCGGAAAGGATATACTCGCTGTCATTGAGGAACCAGTTGGTAATCTCGACATCCTTGTGCATATACTTGTGCTCATAGGTGTCATAGTGCTTGTTGTCAAGGAAGTTGACCTCATCAATCTCCTGGACGGGATCACCGGCAGGGACAAACTCATAAGTATAATCGTCAACCTTCTCACCGATCACCATGCGGACTTCGATGTTAGCGGAACCACCGGCGATAATCTCAGGGATGGAAACACCCTGGGAGTAGGTCTTGGGAAGTTTCGGAGTGGTAGCGGTGACCGTAATGGTCTGTGCAGGGATAGCCGTATTTTCAGCGGCTTCAAAGGTAATGGTCTTACCGGAGACGGTACCGGCAGTAGAAGTGATGGTCGCATCGGAGTACTCCGTGCCATCGAGATCTACGACAGAGACGTTGACGGTAAGTTTGGCACCGGCAACCTTGAATGCAGTCTCAATCTGCTCAGGCTGGCAAGCGGCAAATACACCTACTAACGCGATGAGTGAAAAAAACTTTTTCATTTCTTTAAAATAAATATTAAACATTAAACAAACTTTCTTTTGCACATAGTTCAGCATAGCCACGTCGGCACATGCTACTTTACAGTTGACAAAGATACGCCAAGAAATAGAAAAAAACAAATAATTCTCAAAAATTTTATTTTATCTCCTGGACCACACTGTTTATATAATATGGATTATAGTAATTCTTCGTCATGATGTTGTCATCCACCTCCGTACGGTACTCATAATAATACTGTTCCTCGTTGTTGGCGTTGTACGCCATGCCGATCTGTCCGGAAGTCGTAATGCGGGGGATATAGCCATGCCGCTTCATCCGGTAAGGAGGCAATGCAATCTGGAAACGGAAACCGCCGTTGGTCTTGGAGACATAGCCGGTCGGATCGCCCTTGGTCATGTTGTCCCAGGTCCAGGGGATTCCGGCAGGAATATGATGTCCTTTCTCTGCGTAGAAGCCGATCGAGCAGTGCCGGAAATGACGGATCATCTCGAATTTGAAGCCGTAATCGCCCCGGATGAAGTTGATCATGTGCAGGGAGAACTGCGTTTTCAGCACCTCATTATAGTAATTGCCGCCGATATTCCACCGGAAAACCGGTTCCAGGGCATACTTCCACACAAAACCATAGAAAGACGAATACGTAATCACACCCAGCTGCGCATCCACGGAGAAGCGTTCGTTCGGGAAATAATAGGCGGCTTCCAGGGCGATGCCGCCGCGGTCAGCGGAGAAATTGCCGATGGTGAGTTTGCCGAAAATATTCAGATGCCAGGGATCCCGGAAACGCTGGGACAATGTGATGAACGTTGGATGAATCTTGTAGTATTTGTCCTGCAGCAAGTCCGTATAGACCGGTATCGCCAGCTGGTAAGTAAAGCGCATGCCGGGCCACAGGGAGATGTGCAGCGTGGGGCTGAGGTTCCAGACAGACTGGTATACCTGGTTGATGATCAGGTTCTGGAGGGAGACCTGCGGGTAGATCATGATATCCGCTTTCGCAAAGGAGTCGTTGAGCTTGGGCTGCTTGCGGACGGCATCCCAGGAAGCGTCCAGACGCTTGGTCGTGCTCCACATACCATTATTATATGTAAGGGTAACTTCCGGCACCTTGAAGGAGGTACCGATCACCTTGACAGGCTTGGAAGTATCCAGACCAGCCGACTCGATGAGCCGGGCGGCACGGGCAAAGCCCTCCGCAGGGATCTTATACCGGTCGTTTTCGATGGTGAAGACCGTGAAATCCGCGGTCTCGACCGCACGTACATTGGCGAAGCCCTCATCTGCCAGGACCCTGGCCGTGCTGTCCACACGGGAGGAGAGCGGATTCTGCGCCAATACGGCCCAGGACACCGTCAGACAGAGCAAGAACAAGAAGGTTTTTTTCATAAACTACTCTTTTCCAATCTACAAAATTAGTAATTTTTCAGGACTTCCGTCGTCTCCAGCTTAAAATTCTTATCATACGTATCATGACGCACATATCCGATCCCCGGGGCATACCAGGTCTCGGCCGTCGTGACGCGGTTGCGGCCGGGTCCGCGCTCCTCTTTGTGCTCGCGGACGACGATGCAGTCAAAGGTTCCGGCCGGTACGGTGACGGTTTCCCGGCGGAGCACCTGCCGCTGCGTGACCTCCGTCCTGTATTTCATGCCGAGCACGGTGACGACGGAGCGGGCGTCGGGCAGCGTATCTCCCGCACGCATGCCGGCGGGCAGGAGTGTCGGCTCCCCTGCCGAGACGATTTCCGCCTTCGGAAACATGCTCGAAAAAATGGCCTTCATCGTGCTGCCGATATCCATCCGCACATCCCCGTTTCCGTCAACGAGCACGCTCATCTGCGAAGGGCCGCCGTACATAGGCGCCCCGCCGGGTTTCCGCAGGGTGAAGGTGTATGCCACGCGGGACGAAGCACCCTCGCGGCTCACCGTACCGATCTCCCAGGTCGTGGTGCGCTCCAGTTTCCCGGAAGCGGCATTGTGCCGCTCATAGAACAAGGTACGGCCCTGCTGCATGCAGAAATAGGGTTCGCCCGCCAAGGCGGAGATCCCCGGAAAAAGCAGCATGAAGGCAAAAAGCAATTTTCTCACGTTACAAAGATGCAAAAAAAATCGTAACTTCGTGTCATGTTGAAAAGAACCATCGCAACGCCCCTGGCCCCCAAGGCCGTCGGGCCGTATTCCCAGGCTGTCCAGCTGGGCGGCACCCTGTACCTCTCCGGGCAGCTGCCCGTCGATCCCGCTACCGGAAAGATGCCCGAAGGCATCGAAGCCCAGACCCGGCAGTCCCTGCAGAACCTGGGGGCCATCCTGATGGCCGCCGGGCTCGAATTCGGCGACATCGTCAAGACCACCGTGCTCCTGCAGGATATCGCGGATTTCGGCGCAATGAATGCCGTTTATGCAGAATTCTTCCCCGGGGACAAGCCGGCGCGCGTCTGCTATCAGGTCGCCGCGCTGCCGATGGGGGCCCGGGTGGAAATCGACGCCATCGCCGGACCGGTCCAGGACGACTACATTCCCGATCTGGGAGGAGAATAAGGAAGCTCCGGAAACAGCTGCCTGTAGGCTTCCGCTTTCTGCATGAGCGGAAGTGGATAAGCGCGTGACGTGGACGGCATCCGCCACCAGGTCAGCGCCCTGCCCCACGCTTCCAGGTCAACGCAGGTACCGACCGGCGGGAGCGGGATGTCCCGGCCACAGGCGGCGGAAAGGATCCCCTGCAATTCTTCACTGGCCTTCCCGCCTGTCGTCACGATGCGGCGGCATCCGGGCATCCGTTCCAGCAGCGCACCGACATCCGTCGGCTCGAGGATCTCCAGGAAAGCGTCGCTGGCATTGTCCTTCAGGCGCCGGACTTGCAGCGCGGTATCGAAGAAGGCCAACCCGTGCGCTTGGCAGAAGGGAACGATCCGTTCCCGGTCGAAACGCTTCCGGCCGGGGATTTCGAAATAGCGGGGATCCCCGAAATGGAGCAGGCCCATCACCCGCCAGAAGTCATTGATAAAGTTAGGATAGAAGAATTCCATCGACCACCTCGCCCTGGGCGGCGGAAAGCTGCCCAGGAAAAGGATCGAGGCCTCCTGAGGGAGGAACGGTTCAAGGGGATGCCGTTCAAGGGTCATACTGCAAAGTTAATCGAAAAACATGTTTCCGTTTCTAAATTAATGCAGATTTTGAAACATCTGCATTTTCTTTTCCGGATCCGCTTCTTTTTCCTTATCTTGCCGGCAGAACCAAAACTTGGGCAATGAGAAACGAAGAAGACCGCAGGGCCTGTTTCCTGCAAAACGGACCGTTCTGGCATTTGTGCACCCCTGCCGGCCTGGCAGGGAAACTCTTTTCCTTCCGGGAGGACTTCCTGTTCGGGATGAACCTGGTGGCCATCTGTGCCGCGGCTTTCCCGCAGGTCCGGGTGCTCACCTTCGCCCTGACCGGCAGCCAATTGTCTTTCCTGCTCGCAGGAGAGCAGGACGGTGTCCTGCTCTTTTTCCAACATTACAAGAAGCGCCTGAGGCGCTACCTGGCCGACCGGGTCCGTTATCCTGACCTGGCCAGGCTGGATCCCGGCCTGAGGCTGGTCCCGGATCTGCAGGAACTGCGCAGGGAGATCATCCGCGTCAACCGGCAAGGCTGCACTGCAAGGTCCGGATTTACGCCTTACTCCTATCCATGGGGCGCAGGGATCCTGTACTTCAATCCGCTGATCCTGGACCTGCCCAAGATCCCCTGGTCGTACCTCTCGCAGGAGCGGCGCCGGGCGCTCTCACACAGCCGGCTGCTGCAACTGCCCGCGTCCTATCTGGTATATAAAGGTATCATCGCTCCGTCCTCCTATTGTGTTTTCCACGAAGGAGAAGCCTATTTCAAGGACGCGCAGCAGTATTTCCGGTTCCTGGGCCGGGAGGAATCACCTCCGTAAATCGAAAACGTAGATGTCGAAGCAGTACGGTGCGAGGGTGACATCCAGGGACCGGCCGGTTGCGCGCAGCTGGGCGCGGGTGGGCCGGTTGCCTGCCGCAAGCGCCGCTTCCGCCTCCGTCATGAGGGCACCGGAGAAACTGCCGCGCTCAGGAACGATCCGGTCGGGCGCTTCCAGGTCGTTGTCCTCGTAGAGCCGGTCGGTCGTGAAGCGGATCCGCTCCGCGGGAGACAGGCTGCCGGTCTTCTTCAAGCCCGCGAAGTTCAGCGTGACCGTGCGGGGTTCCGCTGCCGTATTGACCACCTTGACATAGACTTTGTCCCCATCGATGACAGCACTGGCGAACAGTCCCTCCTGCCCGGCTGCGCCGGAAACGGAAGCACCATCCATCGTTGTCTTGAGCACATTCTGTCCCTTATAGGCAGAATAAAGCTGCTGGACATGCCAGCTGGCCGTGCGGAAAGAATGCAGATTGTCGTACCAGATCAGGTCCGGACGCCACTGCCAGCCCTCCACATGGGCGAAGAGCGGGGCGTACGTGGCCATGTGGACCAGGTCGGCATTGCGCTCCAGCCCGGTCATGAACGCCGCTTCGAGCAGCGAGGCATAGAAATGGTTGAGTTTGCGGCCACGCGCGTGGCAGGCGTATTCGCCGGCGAACACCTTCGGCCCCTTGCGGTCATAATTGTCATAGCGGGCTCCCTGGCTGAGGAACCACTCGTAGGGGCGGTAGAAGTGCTCATCCACGAGGTCGGCGCCCAGCCGGCGCATCTCCGGCCAGAGGTAATCGAACTGTTCACCCTCGGAGTTCGGCCCGGAAGATCCGACGATACGGATCTCCGGATGGGCGGCACGGATAGCCTTGACGAACGGAGCCAGATGCTCGGGGTACTCCGGTCCCCACTGCTCGTTGCCGATACCCAGGTATTTCAGGTTGAAAGGTGCCGGATGGCCCATTTCAGCACGCAACGCGCCCCACTTCGTATCCGTGGAGCCGTTGGCGAACTCGATCAGGTCCAGTGCATCCTGGATGTAGGGGTCCAGCTCCGCCACGGGGACGTGCGCATCCTGCGAATCGTTCTGGAACTGGCAGGCCAGTCCGCAGCTCAGGATCGGGAGCGGCTCGCTGCCGATCTCCTCGCTGAGCTGGAAGAATTCAAAGAAGCCGAGTCCGTAGCTCTGGAAATAGTCCGGGAAGAAGCGGTGCGGGAAGGTGTATTCCCAGCGGTTCTCATTGAGCGGACGGTTCTCGACGGGACCTACCGTATTTTTCCAGTTGTAGCGGGTGTCCAGATCGGTGCCTTCGACGATGCAGCCCCCCGGGAAGCGGAAGATGCCCGGATGCAGGTCGGCGAGGGCCTGGGCAAGGTCCTTCCGCATCCCGTTGCGGTGTCCCATCCAGGTGTCGGTCGGGAAGAGGGAGACATGCTCCAGGTCTGCGGTGACGCCCCGGGACTCCAGGAAAACACGCAGCGTCGCCTTGGGATCGGTCCTGGCCGCCTTCAGGATGACCTCATATTGTTTCCACGTGCGGGAAGCGACCGTGATGTGCTCCTGGGTGAAGAACTGCTCCTCGCCCATGGAGGCGGTATTGACCAGTTCGATCCGGAGGCGGGCTTCCCCACCCGCGGGAACGCGGGCCCATACGCTGAAACGGTAGGTCTCCCCCTCCTTGAGCCCGATGCCGAAGAAGCCTTCGTTGTCCAGTCCGGTCCATTTGTGGGGATGTCCGGGATCATACAGGCGGACATAGTGCGGATTGCGGTCGAACGGACCGTCGTCCCGGACTTCCACCCGCCCGAATGCCTTCCAGCCCTGCAGGGGATCCTGCGGGAACTCGAAGGAGCGGTTCTTGACCAGTTCGGCATAGAGGCCGCCGTCTGCGGCGAAATTGATGTCTTCGAAGAAGATGCCGTACATCGTAGGTTGGATCGGGGCACCCGGCTTGGCAAGATCGATGTCGATTTTCCGGGCCTGAGCCCCCAGGGTAAGCGCAAGGGCGGCTCCCAGGGCGAGGATTTTTCTCATATCAGACTTCTCTGGATTGGTTGATTTTCAAAGATAGCAAAAAAAGCTTATCTTTGATTCAATACAAAACCAATCAACCGATGAAGAAAATCCTGCTGACCACTCTCTGTCTCCTGGCCGGAGTATTGACCCATGCCCAGGTCTCTTTCGGAGACGCTTCCCGATTCAACGACAACTGGCGTTTCCAGCGCGGCGACACCCCCGGGGCCGTCGCTGCGGATTTCGACGATTCCCGCTGGCAGCGGGTCGTGCTGCCGCACGACTGGTCCGTTCTGGGGCCCCTTTCGCCGGCAGGAGCCAGCGGCACCGGCTATCTGCCCGCCGGCATCGCCTGGTACCGGAAAACCTTTGACGGCAAGGACCTGGATGCCGCGCAGGTCTGGCTCTATTTCGAAGGCGTGTACAACCGGAGCAGCGTCTGGCTCAACGGGCATCTGCTGGGCGAACGGCCGAACGGCTATATCTCCTTCATGTATGACCTGACGCCCTGGCTCAACCGCGACGGGCAGAACACCCTCGCCGTGCGCGTGGACCACAGCCGCATCGCGGATTCCCGCTTCTATACCGGTTCGGGCATCTACCGCGACGTCTGGCTCATCCAGGCCGGGCCCGTGCATTTCGCCCAGTGGGGCGTCGGCTACCGGACGGAATCGCTCGATGACAAGCAAGCCGTGATCGCCGTCGATACGGAGATCGAAGGGCTCGGCGTCCGGAAAGCGCAGCTGCGGCTGACCCTCCGGGATGCCGCAGGGACTGTTGTCGCCAAGGCCTCGGCCCGTGCCGCAGGCAGGCAGACGACGGAGATCAAGCTCTCCCGTCCGCACCGCTGGGACCTCGCGGATCCCTATCTCTATACGCTGTCCGCGGAAATCATCTCCGGCAAGGAGGTCCTGGACCATGCCGAGACGACGGTCGGCCTGCGCACCCTGGAGTTCGATGCAGACAAGGGGTTCGCGCTCAACGGCCGCTGGATGAAGGTCAAGGGCGTCTGCCTGCATCACGATGCGGGCGTACTCGGCGCCGCCGTGCCGCCGGAAGTCTGGGAGCGCCGCCTGCTGGCCCTCAAGGGCATCGGTGCCAACGCCATCCGCACCTCACACAACCCGCAGACCCCGGCCTTCTACGACCTGTGCGACCGGCTGGGCCTGCTGGTGATGGACGAAGCTTTCGACGAATGGGAATATCCCAAGCGCAAGTGGGTGGAAGGATGGAATGTCGGCACACCCGCCCTGGACGGCACCTTCGACTTTTTCGAAGAATGGGGTGAGACGGACCTGCGCGACATGGTCCGGCGCGACCGCAATCACCCGAGCATCTTCCTCTGGAGCATCGGCAATGAGGTGGATTACCCCAACGACCCCTATTCGCATCCCATCCTGGACGGCGGCAACAATGACTTCCAGCAGCCTGCCTACGGCGGCTACAACCCGGATGCCCCGCGCGCGGAACGCATCGGACAGATCGCTCAGCGGCTTGCCGCGGTGGTTCGTTCCGTGGACACTTCCCGCCCCGTGACCGGTGCGCTGGCGGGCGTGGCGATGTCCAACCAGACCGCCTATCCGGAAGCCGTGGACGTGGTCGGGTACAACTATACCGAAGCCCGTTACGACGCCGACCACGCGACCTACCCGGGTCGCATCCTCTACGGATCCGAGAACAGCGGCAACTATGCTTCGTGGGTCGCTGTCCGCGACCATGATTTCATCTTCGGGCATTTCATCTGGACCGGAACGGACTACCTCGGGGAATCCAACGCCTGGCCTTCCCGCGGCTTCCACACCGGCCTGCTGGATTTCGGCAGTTTCCCCAAACCGCGCGGCCGCTTCTTCGCTTCGCTCTGGAGCGAGAATCCGGTCTGCTACATCGGCACCTCGCCCAAGCTTCCTGCCGTGCAGGGTCGTCCCGGGCGCGGTGACAGCACGGACGCCCGCGATATCTGGAACTATGAAGACGGCCAGATGATCCGCGTGGTCTGCTATACCAATGCCGGGAGCGCCGCACTCTTCCTCAATGGCCGGCAGGTGGGCGAACGGCAGCCCTACAACCGGGAAAGCGGCATCATCGGATGGGATGTCCCCTTCGAGGCCGGCACGCTGCGGGCGGTCGGCTACGATGCGTCCGGCAAGGAGGAATCTTCCTACGAGATCCGGACCTGCCTGCGGCCTGCTTCGCTGCGGGTCAGCACCGACAGGACCGTACTCAAGGCCGGGGAAGTCGCCCACCTCACCGTCGAAATCCTGGATGACAACGGCAATTTCGTGCCGTTCGGCGACAACGAGATCACCTGCACCATCGACGGCCCGGCACATCTGCTCGGCCTGGAAGGCAGCGACAACCGCGACATGGGCGATTACACGGACAATGTCCAGCGCGCCTACCAGGGCCGGTTGCTTGGCTATGTCCGCGGCGGCCTCTCCCCTGTCCCGCCCCGTCCCCGGCCTGCCGGGCCGCTGCCTGCCTACGGCGGTCCCGCCCGCACGTCCGGTCCCGTCACCATCCGTTTCAGCACTCCGCTGCTGCCCGCAGCGGAAATCAACCTGACGGTAGAAGATTAAGCGTCAGCAGTCCATGGCGCAAAAGAGGCCGGCCCCGACGGGCCGGCCTCTGCACTACTAACCTAACCTGAGCTGTATTGGAACAGCTCTTCTATTGGCGTCCCGGGTAAGTTTCGAGGGCTTTCTGCAGCACCACGAGGGCCCGGGCAAGGTCTTCTTTGCACAGGACATAAGCGATGCGGACCTCCTGCCTCCCCTCGCCCGGTTCCGTATAGAAACCGGCGCCGGGAGCCATCATCACGGTCGCACCTTCATATTGGAAGTCGCGCAGGCACCAGATGCAGAACTTCTCCGCATCGTCCACAGGGAGTTTCGCCATGGTATAGAACGCGCCCATCGGGATCGGAGAATACACGCCGGG
This sequence comes from Bacteroidales bacterium, assembly GCA_017454905.1. Classification (GTDB taxonomy): domain Bacteria; phylum Bacteroidota; class Bacteroidia; order Bacteroidales; family UBA932; genus Cryptobacteroides. The sequence goes on along the minus strand of JAFTCB010000046.1, from coordinate 1,696 downwards.
AATCTTGTTGAGCCCGTCAATCAGGAAATTGCGGCGCTCCAGGTATTCTTCATAAACGCCGTGGAGATACTCCTTCTGCACATCCACGGAAGCCTCTGCCACAATCTGGCCGAGCAGCGGCGGGGACAGGCGCGCCTGGCAGAATTTCATCACGGCGTCGCGTACCTGGCGGTTCTTGGTACAGAGGCAGCCGATACGGATGCCGCACTCCGAATAACGCTTGGAAACGGAGTCGAACAGCACCACATTCTCCTCGATCCCCTCCATGTGGAAGGCGGAGATATAAGGCATGCCGGTGTAGATAAACTCCCGGTACACCTCGTCGCTGAACAGGAACAGGTTGTGTTTCTTGACGATGTCGCGCAGGCGCTGCATTTCCTTGCGGGTGTAGAGATAGCCGGTCGGGTTGTTGGGGTTGCAGATCAGGATGGCCTTGGTACGCGGGGTGATCTGCTCCTCGAACGCCTCCACGGAAGGCAGGCGGAATCCGTCTTCGATGCAGGTCTTGACGCTCTTGACCACGGCGCCCACGGAAATGGCGAAAGCCATGTAATTGGCGTAGAAAGGATCCGTGACAATCACTTCGTCACCGGGCCCCAGACAGGCGAGAAAGGCGAAAAGCACTGCCTCCGAACCGCCGGTCGTGATGATGATCTCCTCCGGGGACAGGTAGATGCCGTATTCGGCATAGTACTGTACCATCTTGGTCCGCAGGCTAAGATAACCGTCGGACGGACTGTACTCCAGGATGCTCCTGTCGATCCGCTTGAGGGCATCCAGGCCGCACTGCGGCGTCGGGATGTCCGGCTGGCCGATATTGAGATGGTAGACATGCACGCCATTGCGCTTGGCGGCGTCTGCAAAAGGTGCCAGCTTCCTGATCGGGGAAGAAGGCATGTTCTGGGCACGTTGGGAGATATCCATGATTCAGGCTTTATCCGGACAAATATACGCAAAAAAAATAAAACGGGGTGCGCTCCCGCGGACCCCGTTTCCCACAATACAATTAACCAAAATCTACCACCCGGTATTATGTCAGACGGGAGGGCCACGGGTAATGCCCTTCCGTTACGGTTTTCAAAGAATTCCGCAATGCAAAAGTATTTCTATTTTTCCGGACGTAATATCAAAACCGGACCATTTGCAATCAATCTTCAACCATCCCGGGCGCCGATGCCGGCCGCGACGCGGATTTGAAAGGTTTTCAAAAGCAACAGCGCGATTTTCTAAAAAAGGAGCGACCCCGACAAGGGCCGCTCCCGTTGCAACTGATTGTCATCAATCAGATTTCCATTATTCCCAACCCGGATTCTGGACCATGTTCGGGTTCTTGTCCATCACGGACGTCGGGTACGGGAAGAACTCGTGCTTGCCAGCCTTGAAGCCCACCTCATACTTGGCGTCGATGGCCTCATGGGTAGCGACGGTGTAGAAACGGCTGTCAGCCTCGGTGCCATGCTCCCAGACGACGGTCTCGCCGGACTTCGGCTCCCTGAAGAGTTTGTCGAAGAGCTTCGGGACGTTCTGGCCGGCCTTCTGGACGCGCTCGGTGTCGCCCCAGCGGAGGAGGTCCAGCCAGCGGCTGCCCTCGAGCCAGAGCTCATAGCTCTTCTCCTTCTTGAGGACGTTCATGTCCACGCTGGCCAGTTCGGCCAGGCCGGCACGCTTGCGGATCTCGTTGACGGCCCAGGCGCCC
>JAFTCB010000045.1 GCA_017454905.1 Bacteroidales bacterium | reverse complement strand
ATTTCAAAGCTTGATGAAATCTGTTTTCTCAGTAAGCCGTCGGGCGCTCATGGCGCTCACGGCTGTCGTGGCTTTGCTCCTCGCCGGCCCCGCGGCATTTGCCCAGGGTGTCAGCAAGGGTAAGGTCCTGGATGCACAGGGCGAACCGATCATCGGAGCCTCCGTCGTCGTGCCCGGCACCACCACCGGTGTCATCACCGACATTGACGGCAACTTCGAGATCCGCGTCGCTCCCGGCACTACGCTGGAAATCTCCTGCATCGGCTACACGACCGTCCGCGTCGCCGCTGCAGCCAACATGAACGTCACCCTCCAGGATGACGCCGAGATGTTGGAAGAGACGGTGGTGATCGGTTACGGTACCGTCAAGGTGCGTGACCTGACCGGTTCCGTCGCCGCTGTCGGCGAGAAGGATCTCGCCCAGCCGGTGGCGAACGTCGGCGAGGCCCTGCAGGGCAAGATGGCCGGCGTGGTCGTGTCCCTGAACGATGGTACCCCGGGTGCCGAGCCGCAGATCCGCGTGCGTGGTGCCAAGTCCATTACCCAGACCAACAATCCGCTCTACATCGTCGACGGTTTCCCGGTGAGCTCCCTGGCCAATATCCCTTCCGACCAGATCAAGAGCATCAACGTCCTGAAGGATGCCGCCGCGACGGCGATCTACGGTAGCCGCGGTGCCTCCGGCGTCGTCATCGTGACGACCAAGAGCGCCATCGAGGGCCAGACGCAGGTGACCTACAACGGCTTCATCCAGATCAAGGATTCCTCGATGAATGTCCGCGATGTCATGGACACCTATGACTACCTGAAATTCACGATCGGCTACGGCTGGGACTACAACAAGTCCATGGGCGACCAGATTGCGAAGTACTTCGGCATCGGTGCTGCCAACGGCAACCACTACAACGACTACGCCAACGTGCACACGCACAACTGGCAGAAGGACCTGTACAAGACCGCGATCTCCCACAGCCACAACCTGACGATCAGCAACGGTACCAAGCGCAACCGCACGATGTTCTCGCTCAACTTCATGAACGACGACGGTACGCTCATCAACTCCTGGTACAAGCGTGCGAACGCCTCCCTGAAGACGATCGAGAACCTGACGGACAACTTCAACATCGAACTCAACGTCTCCTACGCCTACTCCGACAGCCGCTCCAACCCGCGTCTGGCAGAGTCTTTCCGCTACAAGCCTATCCTCAAGCCGCTCGGTGACGAGAGCTCCTTCGGCGGCTTCGGCGCCGGCCTCGACGGCTATATCAGCGATTCCGCCAACCCGGTGGAGCAGACCCTCGCCCAGCAGAACACGAACTACAATCATACTTTCCGCGCCATCGGCGCCGCCAACTGGACTCCCATCCAGGGCCTGAAGCTCCGTTCCGAGATCGGTCTCGGCAAGACCTTCAGCAAGACGGAAAGCTATACGGAAGGCTTCGGCAACATGACCAACAGCGCCGGCCTGCAGCGCAGCGAAAGCGGCAATCTCCACTGGACCAATACGATTTCCTACGAGATCCCGATCCGGAATGAGAACCACCGTGCCGACGTCATGGTCGGCCAGGAATTTATCAGCAGTTCTTCCGAGTGGATGCAGTACAGCGCCCAGGTATTCCCGAGCCACTTCGACCGCGCCCGTACGCTGGCGATGCTGAGCCAGGGCACGACCAACAACTCCTTCACGCAGAACGTGGGTGTTCCGGGCCGTTCGCTGTCCTTCTTCACCCGTGCGAACTACACGCTGATGGACCGCTACCTTTTCACGGTGACGTTCCGTGCTGATGGTTCTTCCCGCTTCGCTCCGAACAACCGCTGGGGTTACTTCCCGGCCGCCGCTTTTGCCTGGCGCGTGATCGATGAGCCGTTCATGGCCGGCACGAAGGACTGGCTGTCCAACCTCAAGCTCCGTCTCTCCTACGGTGTGACCGGTTCCGACGCCATCAACGCCAACCTGTGGCGCGAGACCTGGGCCCTCGGCACCAGCGCCTCCAACTACACCATCTCCTCCGACCGCAGCGACACCAACAGCGGCTACGGCTACAGCTATGCCCCCGGCTCCATGATGCAGAATCCGGACCTGAAGTGGGAGTCCACCATCACCCGCAACCTGGGTCTCGACTTCGGCTTCTGGAATGACCGCCTGTACGGTACCATCGAAGGTTACTGGTCCACGACCAACGACCTGCTGATGCCGGTCTCCGTCAACGCCGCTACCGGTTACTCCTACCAGTACCAGAACATGGGTATCGTGGCGAACCGCGGTCTCGAACTCTCCATCGGCGGCGACATCGTCCGCACCGCAGACTTCACCCTGACTGCCAACCTCATCTACAACTACAACGTCAACAAGATCGAGAAGCTCTCCGACTCCGTGACCTCCAACACCTACGGCCAGTGGGTCAATTCCGAGCACCGTCCGAGCGTGGGCGAGTACTTCCTGAAGGAAGGCTACGCCATCGGCTCGATCGTCGGTTACGAGTACCAGGGCTGGTACACCGTGGACGACTTCGACTATGCAGACGGTACCTACACCCTGAAGGCGGGCATCCCCGACTGGGCTGAGGACTCCTATTTCAACCGCTTCTCCCTGGCTTCCGGCCAGAAGGCGTTCCCGGGTGCAGCCAAGGTCAAGGACCAGGACGGCAACGGTACGATTACCAGCGCCGATACGTACATCATCGGTGAGATGACCCCGCGCAGCACCGGTTCCTTCAACCTGAGCGGCCGCTGGAAGAACCTCGACTTCAGCGCCAACTTCAACTACGTGATCGGCGGACACATCCTCAACTACTGGGGCCTGTCTTCCCTGTACGGCGCCAAGGACAACATGTTCGGCGGCAACCGCCTGGCCTTCGTCAAGGACGCCTACAGCCCGTACCGCTGGAATAACGGCGAGCTGGAGTTCGTCTCCGACCCGGCTGAACTGACCCGCATGAACGCGAACGCGACGATGCATACCCCGTCCTCCATGGTCGGCATGCTCTTCGACCGCTGGATCGAGGATGCCTCCTACCTGCGTCTGAAGAACGTCACCATCGGCTACACCCTGCCGAAAGAGTGGGCGAAGAAAGTCGGCATGAAGAACCTGCGCGCCTATGTGACCGCGACCAACCTGCTGACCTTCACCAAGTACACCGGCCTGGATCCGGAAGTCAACACCAACCGCAGCGGCAGCTACGGCTTCCCGACTCCGGGTGTGGACCGCGGTGCCTACCCGCTTGCCAAGACCTTCACCTTCGGTCTGAACATAACCCTGTAATCTGACTGGACACTGTAAAGCAAAAGAAAATGAAAAAGATCGCTAAATATCTGTTGATCGCCCTTTGCGGAGCGTCCGTCTGGTCCTGCGACCTGGCAACGACCTCTCCTTCCGTGGTGGACGGCGAGTTCGTGTTCGGCGGCATCGAGACCGGCCGCACGGCCATCCTCGCGGCGTACAACCAGCTCATCAACGACTACAACAACGGCTATGTCCCGAACTTCACCAACATCGGTTCGGACATCGAGCGCTGCTCCGTGGGCAACATCACCGACCTGGTCGGCGGCGCCCAGCTCTACCTCGAGCCTTACGACGAGGCCCGTTTCAACATCAACTTCCAGAAGGGCAACTGGGACCGCTTCTACTCGATCATCTTCAAGTGCAACTCGATCATCGAAAACATCGAGAACAACCCGGACATCGAGAGCATCAAGTCCTCCGCCCCGAACGACCTGTCCGACCTGCTGGGCCAGGCCTATTGCCTGCGCGCTTCGGTCTATTATGACATGACGATGTACTACGGCGACGTGATCTACATCAAGGCCGCCCGTGAGGAGAGCAAGGAACTCCGTTCCCGCTTCGCCATCCTCGAGGACGAACTGGAGAACCTGATCGCCGTGGAGCCGCTGATGTACCAGATCGGTAGCAACGGACACCTGTCCGACCAGATGACCCGCAACTTCTGCGAAGGCCTGATCGGCCGCATCTGCTTCGCGCTGGCCGGCTACCAGACCCGCCGTACGGACCTGGGCGCTGACTTCTACGTGGACAAGGACGGCAAGCCCATCAGCTTCGAGGACTGGGGTTCCGACTCCGAGAAGAATGCCGCCTACGGCCGCCGCAGCGACTGGAAGACCTTCTATGCCAAGGCCCTCCCGTACCTCAAGAAAGCCGTCGAGCAGCCGGGCGAGGCCATTCTCACCACGGTTGACCCCCGTACTGACAAGGCCCGTACTTACGGCAACCCGTTCCAGTACTACTTCCAGCAGATCAACGAGGAGTACAAGGCTCCCGAGACCATCTACGAGGTCACGATGAAGGAAGTGGGCGGCGGTTCCCGCATCGCCTACAACTTCGGCCGCGGCTCCAACGGCGCCAGCCCGGGTCTCCCCCCGAAGGCCAACGCCCAGATCTGCACCTTCCCGGAGGTGTACTACGGTGAGTTCGATCCCCAGGATATGCGCCGTGACGTCTCGATGTCCGTGACCGGTTCCTCCGGTACCGGCGTGGAGGTCCTCTACAACTTCAACCTGACGAACCGTCTGACCCTCGGCGTCGGCCTGAACAAGTACGATCCGAACCGTGTCGAGACTCCGGACCTGCGCCAGCTCAACAGCGGCGTCAGCTACATCCACATGCGCCAGGCCGACATCATCCTGATGCTCGCCGAAGCCTACGCCCAGACGGGCGACGAGGGCAGCGCCAAGGCCGAACTCAAGAAGGTCCACGACCGCGCCTTCCCGGACGACATCCAGGACGCCAAGTTCAACGAACTGCTGGCCAGCCAGCCGACGCTGGTGGACGCCATCCTCAAGGAGCGCCAGCTGGAGTTCCAGGGTGAGAACCTGCGCCGCTGGGATCTCGTCCGCTCGGGCAAGCTCCCGCAGATCGCCTATGAGTTCCGCAAGAAACTGGTGGACCACATGGCCGAGATGAAGGCCAACGGCTATGCCACCTTCGACAACGGCAACGAGTTCCCGGCCTATGTCTGGACCAAGCTCGTGGATGCCAAGAAGGAGTATGGCTACCGCCTGACCACGCAGACTCCTGCAGGCAAGGAAGACGATCCCGTCCTGTACCCGGGCTGGCGCGGCCAGCACGACGACTGGCAGAAGGCCAAGGACTACCAGCAGCAGTCCCGCGGCAACACCGTCAAGGCCGTCCCTTGCGAGGACTACACCAACCTCGCCATCAAGGGCCTGTTCAAGCACATCGAGCCCGGCTCCGCCGAGGCGAAGGCCCTCGAGGCCGACGGCTACAAGCAGACCGACTGGGGTGTGCTGATGTACACCAAGGGCGGCAAGGTCGACGCCGACCAGGAGGCCGAGTGGAGTACCAAGTTCCTCGGTGGCTACACCGATGCCGACTACGCTGCCAAGAAGGCCCCGATCTACCTGATCCCGATGGAGACCACCGTGTGCGTGACCACCGGCCTGAAGAACGGCTACGGTTTCAAGAACCCCAGCTAATCCGGGATTTGCCGGCTCGTCCGGCGAATGACGCAAAGAAAAAGGAAGTCGTCCGCCTTGCGGGCGGCTTCCTTTTTGCCTCTTGTCCGCTTTTTTTTCTATATTTGCAAATATGGATAAATCTAAACCGATTCTGCACGACTTGTGGAAATCCTTGAAGGAAAAACTCAAGGAATCGCTGATTTCCGTGATGCCGATCAGCGTACTGGTCTTGCTCCTTTCCCTGACGCCCTGGGTGGACATCTCGAAAAAGGAGCTGGCCGTTTTCACCGGAGCCGCCCTGCTGCTGATCATCGGCATCAGCCTGTTCAACCTGGGCGCGGACATGGCCATGACTCCGATGGGACAGTATATCGGGGAGGGCCTGACCAAATCCCGGAAACTGGGCATCCTCCTTTCTGTCAGCTTGTTGATGGGGATCCTGATTACCGTGGCGGAGCCCGACCTTTCCGTGCTTGCCGGCCAGGTCGGCGCCGTGTTGAACGGCACCCTGCTGATCCTCACGGTAGGCGTCGGGGTCGGCTTGTTCCTCTTGCTGGCCGTCGTGAAGATCGTTTTCCATTCGGACCTGACGAGTCTGCTGCTGTTTTTCTACATGTTCATGTTCTGTCTGGCCGCGATGCTGCTGGATGCCGGCAAGGGATCCTTCCTGCCGCTTTCCTTCGACTCCGGCGGCGTGACGACCGGTCCGATCACGGTGCCGTTCATCATGGCCCTCGGCGTGGGCATCGCCCTGACCGTGGGCGGCCGGAATGCCAGTGAGAACAGTTTCGGCCTGATCGCCCTCTGCTCCGTCGGTCCCATCGTCGCCGTCCTTCTGCTGTCCCTGTCTGCAAAGGGCGACATGAGTTTCGCGATTCCGGATTATTCCATGGAGACCATCCTGGAGGAAGGCTCTGACGAGTTGTTCCTTTCCAAGATGCTCGACGTCGGCAAGTCCCTGGTCCTGATCGTCATCTTCTTCTTCGTGCTCCAGGCCGTCATCCTGAAACTGCCGAAGAGCAAGATCATCCAGATCCTCGTCGGCATCGTGCACACCTTCGTCGGGCTGGTTCTGTTCCTGGCCGCCGTCGAGATGGCGTTTATGCCCATCGGCTTCAAGATCGGCAGCCAGATGGCCGCCCAGAATCCGGCCCTGCTGATCGGCCTTGCCTTTATCATCGGCATGGTGGTGGTGCTGGCCGAGCCGGCCGTCCACGTCCTCAACAACCAGGTGGAAGAAATCACGGGCGGCGAGGTCTCCAAGCGCCAGATGATGATCGCCCTGTCCGTCGGTGTCGGCGTGTCGATCGGCCTCTCCGTGCTGCGGGTCTATTTCGGCTTCTCGCTCCTGTACTACCTGGTACCCGGATACCTGATCTCCCTGGGCCTTTCCTTCTTCGTGCCCAAGCTCTATACGGCCATCGCGTTCGATTCCGGCGGCGTCGCCAGCGGACCGCTGACCTCCAGTTTCATCCTTCCCCTGGTGATCGGTGCCTGCGTGACCCTGCAGGGCGTGCCCGCCGTCCTGGACTTCGCATTCGGCGTGGTCGCGATGGTGGCGATGACCCCGCTCATCACCATCCAGTCCCTGGGTTTCAAGTCCGTCATGGCCGTCCGTGCCCGCGACAATGCCGCCATGCGCCGCATCCTTGCCTCTGCCGACGACCAGATCATTTACTTCGAATAATATGGAGAATGCACGCAATATCGCTCCGATGAAGCTGGAGCTTCTGCTGGCGGTGGTCCACAACGACAAGGCCGCCTATTATTCTAGCCTCATCCAGTCCCACCAGGCCAACCTGCAGCTCACGGTCCCGGCCAAGGGCACGACCCACCTGATCTTGGATTATCTCGGCCTGACGGAGCGCCCGAAAACGCTCATCGCCAGCGTCGTCCGGGCGGACCAGTCCGAGCGGCTGATCTCCCTGCTGGACGACCTGTTCAAGAAGGGGAAAGATTACAAGGGGGTGGCATTTACCATCCCGATGACCAGCGTGATCGGTACCCTGGTCTATGGTTTTTTAAGCAACGACAAGAGAACAGTCAAGGAGGAAGCATAATATGGACAATCAATTCGAACTCGTAGTCTGCATCGTGAATGCAGGTTTCTCCCAGAACGTGATGGAAGCGGCCCGTGCGGCCGGCGCCCAGGGCGGCACGATCCTGCGTGCCCGCGGCTCCGCCAACCCGGAGGCCGAAGAGTTTTTCAACATCAGCATCCAGCCGGACAAGGAAGTGCTGCTTATTCTGGTCCCGAAGGGGATCAAGGACGAAGTGATCCGCGCCGTCTACAAAGATGCCGGACTGGGCCAGGAAGCCCAGGGCATCGCGTTCTCGCTGCCGGTCAACCGGACGACGACGATCATGCCGAAAAAAGAGAAAGAAGCGGCCTAGCGGGCCAGCGCTTCCTCCCGGGTCAGTTCCCGCTGCCCCTTGACATAATCCTGGGCAAGTTGATGGAACCAGGCGATCAGTTGGGCGTGTTCCGGCTGGTCGGCCTGGTTCACCAGTTCATGGGGGTCATTGACCTCGTCGATCAGCATCCTGCCGGCCCCGGCGCCATAGTATTCCGCATAGCGCCAGCGCTCGGTGCGGATCCCGACTCCGGTGATGCCTTTGCCGTGATTGTTCCAGACCGTGAAGGCGGGCTTGTCGAATTCCGCTTCCGGATCGTCCAGCAGGCGGGCGAAACTCGTCCCTTCCAGGCTGGGGTATTCCGGCAGGCCGCAGAGTTCGAGCAGCGTGGGGTAGATATCCAGGTTCTCCGTGATGCGGTAAGTCACCTTCCCGTTGCCCTTGGCGCGCGGGTCCACGATGACGAGCGGCACGTTGGTCCCTTCTTCCCAGAGCGAACCGGCCTTGGACCATTTGCCTTTCTCTCCCATCTGCATGCCGTGGTCCACGCAGAAGACGATGATGGTGTTGTCCCGGAGCCCCGTCTCGTCCAGCGCGGCGAGCAGGCGCCCGACATTCCAGTCTACATAACTGATGCAGGCCCAGTAGGCGCGCAGGGCCTCCCGGGCTTCTTCCGGGGAGCAGCGCCGGTTGATGAAGACATCGGCATTGATCTCCCGGATCGCGCCGGCGGGGAAGCCGCGCGGGATCATCGGCCAGGAGCAGAAGTCCTCGGCCAGCGGGACGTCCACGTCCTTGTACAGGTCGAAGAAGCGCTGCGGGCAGAGGAAGGGGGAGTGGGGCTTGGAGTAGCCGCAGGCGATGAAGAACGGCTCTCCCTGCTTCTTCGCGGCTTCCCGCAGGAAACCGATGGCCTTGTCCGTGTTCTGCTCTTCGCTGATGTAGCGGGTCTCGTCCGGCCCCCAGCGGTCGGAATCCTTGCCGTGGCCGACCAGGTATTCATCGCCCGGCCCTATGACCCGGACGCCGTTCTCGGGCAGCAGCTTGACGCCGGCTCCGCGGCTCTCCACCCACTGGCGGTGCTCCTCGTCGGAGACGTAGGACGGCTGGAAGTCTCCTACGCCCGTGTTGCGGCGCCGCTCCCAGCCGCCGAAGTCCCAGGCGTCGCTGTCCTCGATGCCGGAATGGAAGATCTTGCCGGCCACATAGGTTGTGTAGCCGTTCTCCTTGAAGTACATCGGCAGGCTGTGCCACTCCGGGTGGTCGGCGCCCCACCAGGGAGCGTTGTCGTAGATCCGGGTAGAGACGGGCCGGTGCCCGGAGAGCATCGATGTCCGCGAGGGCCCCGAGAGGGGATACTGGCAGTAGTTGTGCTGGAAGAGAACGCCCTGGGAGGCGAGCCGGTCCAGGTTGGGGGTATGCATCTGGGGCGTGCCGTAGCATTTCCAGTCCGTGCGCATGTCGTCCGACATGATGAACAGGACGTTCATCCGGGGCTGCTGTTTCTGCTTGCGGGGCAGCTTGGGCTCCGCCGCCTGGACTGCCGCCGCACCGGCGACCAGTCCGAGGCCCAGGGGAAGTAGATGTCTCATACGGGAGGTATTTGGTCTCCCAAATTTAGCGAATATTACTTAATTTGAGTATATTTACAGAACGGAATAAAACAAACCAATTATAATCATGAGAAAAATAACCGTTCTGCTCTGCTGTATCCTGCTGGGCGCTGCAGCAGCGTCTGCCCAGGACCGCGACGTGATCGCGGGGATTCCGGTCAATTATGATGAATCCAAGGTAGGGGACTACAAGCTCGGCTTGCCGGATCCGCTCACCTTCAACAACGGCAAGCCCGTCAAGAATGCGAAGCAGTGGAAGAAACGCCGGGCGGAAATCTTCCAGCTTTTCGAAGAGAACCAGTTCGGCCGCTGGCAGGCGAAGAAGCCCTCGCTCCGCTACGATGTGAAGGAGGATGCCGGTTTCGGCGGCGAAGCCGTCCGGAAGCAGATCACCCTGTATTTCACGCCGTATGACAGCGGTCCGTACGTGGACGTGCTGCTGTATCTTCCCAAGGATGCCGACGGGCCTGTCCCGATCCTGCTGAACCTCAGCTTTTCGCCCAACAACCTCGTGGTTTCCGATCCGGGCGTGAAGCCCGGCCGCCGCTGGGATCCCAAGACCCGCACCGTGTCCGAAGCCGCTTCGATGCCCGGTCCCAATCCTTTCGGGATGGACGCGACGGTCAAGAAGTATCTGGCGGAAGGATTCGGCTTCGCCACCCTGTGCTATACCGACATCACCCCGGATTTCAACGATGACGATGAACTCGGCGTGCGCGGGCTCTGGCATGAGAAAGGCGCTGCGCGTGCCTCCGACGACTGGGGCAGCATCAGCGCATGGGCCTACGGAGTGAGCTGCCTGATGGATTATTTCGAGAAGGATGCTTCTGTGGACGCCACCCGGGTGGCGCTGACGGGCTGCTCCCGCCTGGGCAAGACCACGATCTGGACGGGCGCCTGCGAGCTGCGCATCAAGGTCGTCATGCCGAGCTGCTCCGGAGAAGGCGGCGCCGCGATGAGCCGCCGCGTCTATGGCGAGACGGTGGCGCACCTGACGGAGCCCACCCGTTTCCCGTACCAGTTCTGCCCGAAATATGCTTACTGGGGGGACAAACTCACGCAGATGCCGATGGATGCACACATGTTGGTGGCCCTGATCGCCCCGCGTCCGCTGCTGCTCCAGACCGGCACGACCGACAACTGGTCCGACCCCAAGGGGGAATGGCTCTCCCTGATCGAGGCCCGCAAGGTCTATCAGCTCCTGGGCAAGGATGTGCCGGCCGGGGATGAGATGCCCGCCGCCGACCAGCCCGTCTATACCACCCTCGGCTATGTGATGCACGAAGGCGGGCACGGCGTGCTGCCGCAGGACTGGGACTATTATCTCGAATTCATGAAACGTCATCTTTAGGGAGGTTCTGCCATGAAGAAACTGGCTTTGTTCGCGTCCGCACTGCTTGTGACGGCGAACGCATTCGCGGCGACGCAGATCGTGAACCTGCGTACCGAAGCGATGGAGACCCCGCTGGGGCTCGATGAGACGCATCCTTATTTCAGCTGGCAGATGAGCTCCGACCGGATCGGAGCGCAGCAGCGTGCTTACCGCGTGCTGGTGGCGCTCTCCGGGGAGGACCTCGCCGCCGGCAGGCTGGTCTATGATTCCGGGATGGTCCGCACGGACGCCTCCCTCAATATCCCCTATGAAGGAGCGGCCCTGCGCGGGTCCACCCGCTATTTCTGGAAGGTCCAGGTGTGGGACCAGGACAACAACCTGGTGGAGTCGGCGCCGACCTGGTTCGAGACCGGCCTGATGGGGACCGGCTGGAGCCGTGCCCAGTGGATCGGCTCGCAGGAGGTCGGCGCTTCCCGCTACCGCACCTTCTTCGACATCGACTATGATGTGCAGATCCCGCAGGGGAGCAGCCGCGCCGTATTCGCCTACAGCGTCCAGGACGAGAAGAACTGGATCACGGCGGAACTCAACGTCGCGGAAGGCCCCCGCTTCATCATCGATTATGCGGTCGAGGGCGACATCCGGCACCTCTCCACGATTGACCTCTCGGAGGTCGTGCCCGCTGCTTCCCTGCACGAGCCGCACCATGTCCGGCTGCAGGTGAGCACGCCGGGCTACCACCTCAAGTCCAACCTGATCGTCCACTTCGACGGGAAGATCCTGATCCCGAAGGAGGGCGTTCCGGGCGGTCCCGCCCGGGAGAATGTCAGCTCCGGCAATCCTGCCCAGATGGTAATGACGCCCTATCCGGGCGGGGAATACATCTGCGACTGGGCCCGCCTGCATTCCATCGGCTTCCGCCAGCCGCGCGGGGAGAAGGCCGTTTTCTCCAACATCACGATCACCGAGGAGAACTGGGGCACAACCCTCTATACCGATCCCCAGCCGCGCCACGAAATCACCGGAACCGGCCGCCTGCAGGTTTGGGAGCCTTACGGACTGGTCTCCGCCCCGATGCTCCGCAAGAACGTCGAACTCGCCAAGCCGGTCAGGGAGGCGCGCCTCTATGTGACGGCCCGCGGCATCTACGAATTCTACATCAACGGCAAGCGCGTCAGCAACGATTATTTCAATCCAGGCTGGACGGATTTCCGCTACCGCATCATGTACAACTCCTACGACATCACCGGCCTGGTGAAGCAGGGCTCCAACGGCTTCGGCGCCATGCTCGGGGCCGGCTGGTACAGTGACCTCAATATCTTCACCTCCGCCTATGTGGATCCCTACGGTATCCGCCAGTCGCTGCTCGCCAAGGTGCTGGTCACCTTCGAGGACGGCACGCAGCAGGTGATCGTGACCGACGGCAGCTGGAAGAAGTACGACCACGGCCCCGTGACGCGCAACGGCTTCCAGTTCGGCGAGGACTACGACGCCCGCAAGGAAGTGGACGGCTGGAAGGAGGGCGGTTTCGACGATTCCGCCTGGCCCGCCGCCGACATCCTGGAGCGCCCCGCTCCCGGCGTGCAGATCCAGGCCTACGTGGGCCTTCCCATCCAGAACAACATCACCCTCGACGCCGTCTCCGTCACGGAGCCGGTCAAGGGAACCTTCGTCTACGATTTCGGCCAGAACATCATCGGCGTACCCCGTCTGGAAGGCATGAAGGGCAAGGCCGGCCAGGTCGTCAACCTGCGCTACGGCGAAATGATCTACCCGGAGCGCATCCCCACCGAGCCGGTGGCGCCGTACACGATTGAGATGTACAAGGCGAAAAAGGGCCAGGTCTATGTCGAGAATTACCGTGGCGCCATCTCCATCGACAACTACACGATGCGCGGAAAGAAAGAGGGCGAGACCTACCAGCCCGTCTTTACGGATCACGGTTTCCGCTATGTGTCCGTGACCGGCCTGGACAAGCCGCTCCCGCTCTCCTCCGTCAAGGCCGTGGTGCTCGAGTCCATCGGCAACACCACCTCCGACTACGAGAGCTCCAGCGCCGACATCAACCGCCTCTTCCAGAACATCCAGTGGGGCCAGCGCGACAACTTCCAGGCCGTCCCGACCGACTGTCCGCAGCGCGACGAGCGCCAGGGCTGGACGGGCGACGCCCAGGTCTTTGCGCGCACGGCGACCTATTTCAGCCCGTGGGTGGACAAGTTCTACGCCCGCTGGTTCTACTCCATGCGGGACAACCAGAACTACGACGGCAGCTATTTCAACTACTACCCGATCACGGGCCGTCCGCCCTACGGCTTCACCAATGACCAGCCGGGCTGGATGGGCTGGATGGAAGCCGGCATCCTTGTGCCTTACCAGGTCTGGGAGCAGTACGGCGACCTCCGCGTGCTGCAGGACCACTGGGATTCGATGGAGCGCTACATGGACTATCTGGAGCGCCAGGCGAATCCGGACGGCACGCAGGTGGCTTCCGGCATCGGCGACCACCTCGCCATCGAGCGCACTGACATCGGCCTTACCAACACGGCCTACTACGCCTATGACGCCTACATGATGTCCCGGATGGCCGAGGCCCTGGGCAAGACCCGCGAGGCCCGCAAATACGCCGCCTTGCACGACAAGGTCAAGGCCGCGTTCGTGAAGAAATACTACAACGAAGACGGCGTCTCCGTGGCCCCGTACGTGCCTTTCCGCTGGCCGGGCATGCCGGCCGATCCGAATGCGCCGAAGGCCGGGGAGCTGATTCCCGTGGGCACGCAGACCTCCTATGCCCTCCCGCTGCGCTTCGGCCTGCTGGAAGGCGAACTGCGCGACAAGGCCGTCGCCCACCTGGTGGCCGACATCGAAAAGCACGGCAATACCTTGACGACCGGCTTTATCGGCACGCCGTACCTCAACCTCGCCCTGTCGGAGAACGGCCGCGACGATGTGGCCTACACCCTCTTCGAACAGACGAAGTACCCGTCCTGGCTCTATCCGGTACTGCAGGGTGCGACCACGATGTGGGAGCGCTGGAACTCCTATACCATCGAGAACGGATTCGGCCCCGTGGACATGAACTCCTTCAACCACTACGCCTACGGCGCCATCGGCGAATGGATGTTCTCCCACCAGCTGGGCATCCAGCGTGACGAGGATAAACCCGCCTACAAGCACATCCTCCTCCAGCCGAAGGTCGGCGGGACGGAGACATTTGCGCGCGGCGGTTTCGAGAGTCCCTACGGGCGTATCGAGGCCGGCTGGGAGAAGACGGCGGGCGGCTACATCTACCGCGTCACCGTGCCTGCCAACACGACCGCGTCCTTGACCCTCCGGGTCAATGACCCGCAATCCATCGGGGGAGGAACCCCCGCTGCCGGCTTCGCCTCCGGACCTTCCCCGATTTCCAAGGTCTCCGTCCGCAAAGGCGGGGAGGGCGTCGGTCCCCTGCGCGCCCTGCAAGGACGCGTCCTCTGCGAACTGCAGTCCGGCAGCTATGAGTTCGAAGTGAAATACTAGTCGCAGGAATAACGGTATTCTACCGTTTCATCGTCTTCGCCGGGATCCGAACGTTAAAGGCTTTAGTCTTCGACGGGTTGGATCCTGGTGATTGTAATGCCGGGAATGGAACGGCCGGCCTCGAAGATCTTGCCGGTGTATTCCCGGGAAGTGACTTGCAGGACGATGGTGGCATCGATCCCTTCCGGGTGCCGTTCCATCGTGTAGAACTGCAGTTCATGGCCGTAGCGTTGCAGGACGTTCTGCAGGGCCTCTTCCGAATCGGCGGAGAAACTGACCCGGATCTGGTGCTGCTCGTAGTGCCGCAGGAAGAAGTGCATCGCCTCCAGGCAGATGACCGCCATCACCGCGGCTGCGGCGCCCAGCCAGAACATCCCGGCTCCGCTGGCCAGACCGATGGCCGAGACTACCCAGATGCCGGCCGCCGTGGTCAGGCCGCGGACGGAATTCTTCTGGAAGATGATCAGGCCGGCGCCCAGGAAACCCATCCCGGACACGACCTGTGCCGCAATGCGGGCGGCGTCGAAACGCTCTGCATCCGGAAAAGCGAACTGGGAGATCACCATGAAGAGGGCGCTGCCCAGGCCCACCAGAAAATGCGTACGGATGCCGGCCTCCTTGGCCCGCAGATGGCGCTCCAGTCCGATCAGGGCGCCCAGCAGGCCCCCGACCGCGATGCGCAGGATCATTTCACCGATTTCAATCATACTGACAAAGATAGCGAAAAAAAACGGGGGATGACAGCGGCAAGCCGCCCTAGTCCCAGTACTCGTAGAACTTGGCGATGGACTCCATCCCGCCGAAGAACTGCCGCAGCAGGTAGCTCTCGTTGGGGGAGTGGATGGTGTCGCGCTCCAGGCCGAAGCCCATCAGGAGCGGGTCGATTCCGAGGATCTTCTGCATCTCGCCCAGGATGCCGATGGAGCCGCCGCCCCGGGCGGGGACGGGTTCCTTGCCATAGACTTCCGCGATGGCGCGGGCGGCAGCCTGGTAGGCTTCCGAACTGATCGGAATCGTAAATCCGTCGCAGCCCCCGCAGGGTGTCACTTCCACCTGGACGCATTTCGGGGCGATCCGCCGGAGATGTCGCCCGACGAGTTTGGTGATCTGTTCGCTGCGCTGGCCGGGGACCAGACGCATCGAGATCTTGGCGTGGGCCTCGGAGGGAAGCACGGTCTTGGCGCCCTGTCCGGTATAGCCGCCCCAGATGCCGCAGACGTCCAGGCACGGGCGGATGCCCACCCGCTCGAGCGGGGTGTAACCTTTCTCGCCGCGCAGTTCGCGCACGCCGAGGAACTCCTTGTATTCCTTTAGGTCGAAGGGCGCCCGGCCGAGCAGTTTGCGGTCGGCGCGGGACAGCTCCACGACCTCATCGTAGAATCCCGGCACGGTGACGCGTCCGTCCTCGCCGATCAGCGAGGCGATCATCTCGCAGAGCACCTGGACGGGGTTGGCGACCGTGCCGCCGAAATGCCCGGAATGCAGGTCTTTTTTCGGACCGGTGACCTTGACCTCCAGATAGCTCAATCCGCGCATGCCGCAGTTGATGGAAGGGACGTCCTCCCCGAGCATGGTGGTGTCGCTCACGAGGCAGAGATCGGCTTTGAGCAGTTTCTTGTGCGCCTTGATCCAGGCGGGCAGAGACGGGCTGCTGATCTCTTCCTCCCCCTCGAACAGGAACTTGACATTGTGGGTAAGCTTCCCGCTTTGCACCAGGTATTCGAAGGCCTTGATGTGCATGAAGAGCTGGCCCTTGTCGTCGTTGGCCCCGCGGCCCCAGATGGCCCCGTCGTGCACCTGCGGATCGAAGGGGTCGTGCGCCCATTTGTCCAGCGGCTCGACCGGCTGGACGTCGTAGTGGCCATAGACCAGCACGGTCCGGGCCTTGGGGTCGATGATCTTCTGCCCGAAGACCACCGGATGCCCGGCGGTGTCGCTGATGCCGGCTTCGTCGGCACCAGCTTCCAGCAGCAGGTGGGCGAGGGTCTCGGCACACAGGTACATGTCCTGCTTGTGTTCGGGCTTGGCGCTGACGGAGGGGATGCGCAGCAGGGAGAAGAGCTCCTCGAGGAAGCGTTCGCGGTTCTGTTCGATGTATTCTTTCATGGTCAGTTGCGTCTGAGGTTCTTGGATGTGAGGTTGAGGCGGTATTTGAAGGTCCGGTTGCCGTGGTAGTAGGAGAGGGCCAGGGTGTTGGCGTCGTCGAAGGCGATGCTGTTGAGCAGGCGGTCCCGGTAGTGGTCCTTGCATTCGGGCTCGGCCCAGGCGAGGACATAGTCGGAGGACGCCTTCTGGTACACGACGATGACGGTCCAGCCGCGGTGGTCGATCAGGGCGGCAGTGTATTTGGAGGAGCTTTTCTTGCCCTTGGCGGCCTGGAATTCCTCCACGAGCGAACTCTCCTGCTGCAGGATGTTGAATTTCAGGTGCGTGGCGCTGGTGAGCGCATCGGGATTCTGCTCTGTCCACCACTGGATGGCGGCGTCCGTGAGCCAGAAGTTCTCCGGCACGTATTCCAGCCATTCGTTGTCCTGGATGTCTTTGAGCAGCAGGCGCATCCAGGGCCGCTCCATCCCGCTGAGCATCGCTTCATCCGAGCGGCCCAGGATGTTGTAGGGCGGGACGTGGCCGCTCCTCTCCCGGATGTCCTTGCCCCGGAAGGAGACGCAGCCGAACTCGTCGGTCTGCGGGGAGTAGGCTGCCGAGACGTAGGTTTGCCCTGCCGCACCGCCCATCAGGTAGTGGAAGAACAGGTAGCGCGTCCCCCGGATGTCGATGACGGAGGTGTCGTCAATGAATTCGCGGGTCTGCATCCCTTCCGCATCGGCGGCCGGCGCATCATAGACGCCCTCCTGCGCCCAGCCGTCCTGCCCGTCCCGGAGGGTGACGATGCGGACCTGGTCCAGTCCGAGCCCCTCTCCCTCCAGGCACACCCCATAGATGCGGTCGACGGCTTCGCGCCGCTCCGCCAGGGCGCGGAACTGCGTACCTGCCGGCAGGAAATCCGCGAGGATGGCCGCCGCCTCGGCTTCTCCATAGGGAGAAATGTTGAGGAGGGTGTCCTTGCGGGCCAGGATGTCCCCGGCATAGACGGAGGAAGGATATTTCTTCAGGAATTTGTCAAAGGCCTCCAGGGAGGGTTTTGACAGGGTTTTCTGGTACAGACGCGTCTCCGCCTTTTTCTGGGCGGAGAGCGGGGCGGCGGCGAGCAACAGGGCCAGCGCGGCCATCAGGATCCTTCTCATAAGAACTGTTCGAAGTAGTCGGTGATCTTCTCGTAGAGGTGCACGCGGGCCTTGCCCCGCATGTTGTGCTCATCCATCGGGTACGGGAACCAGTCTACCGGGATGCCTTCCTGGATGCATTCCTGTACGAAGCTCAGCGAATGCTGCGGCACGACGGTGCCGTCCAGCACACCCTGGCAGATCAGCACGCGGCCGGTGAGGTCCTTGGCGCGGGGGATGAGCGAGGTCTTCTCAAAGCCTTCCGGATTGGTGTCGGGATTGTCCATATAGCGCTCGCTGTACATCACCTCATACCATTTCCAGTCGATGACCGGACCGCCGGCCACGGCTACCTTGAAGAACCCGGGGGTATGGGTTGTCAGGGAGAGCGTCATGAAGCCGCCGTAGCTCCAGCCGTGCACGCCGATGCGCTCCCGGTCGATCCAGGGAGAACGCTCCAGCAGGGCGCGGATGCCGGCCATCTGGTCCGCGACCTCGGCCTGCCCGCACTGGCGGTTGATGGCCTTCTCGTAGGCGGCGCCATGGTAAGGCGTGCCCCGGTTGTCCTGGACATAGACGACATAGCCGCGCTGGGCCATCAGCATCTCCCACATGCGCAGGCCGCCGAGCCAGCTGTTGTTGACCAGCTGGGTGTGCGGACCGCCGTACACATAGACGATCATCGGATATTTCTTCGACGGGTCGAAATCCCGCGGGTAGATCAGTCGGTAGAAATTCTCGAAGCGGCCGTCGGCGGACGGGGTGGTACCGAGTTCCATCCGGCACTGGGCGTATTCGTCCAGCGGATCCAGGGCGGTGAGCACCTTCTCCAGGAGCTTGCCGTCCGTGCTGCGGACCTGCGTCACGCCCGGGACGTTGAAGGAACTGTAGCGGTCGATGAACTTGCTGCAGTCGGGCGAGAGCGAGACCTGGTGCCAGCCTGCCTCGGGGGTGAGCCGCTGGGGCTTGCCGAAGCCTTTCCCCGTGATCTTCATCCGGAACAGGTGGTTCTCGGCAGGGGAGATCTCCGAGGAGGTGTAGTAGAGATACTTGCCGTCGTTGGTCACATAGCGCACGTCGGCGTCCACGGCCGTGGCGCGCACCACGTGCCCGAGGGTGTCGCAGCGGTAGAGGTTCTTGTAGCCGTCGCGGTTGTCCGTGGTATACAGGAACTCGTAGGTGCCGGAGATGAAGTGGAGCGGCTGCTCGGGCTCGACCCAGGCGTCGTTCTGCTCGGTGAGGAGCGTCCGTACGAAGCGGCCGTCGCCGGCGCGGTACATGTTGAGGTGCATCTCGTGCTGGGCGCGGTTGAGCACCTGCACGAAGAGGTATTTGCTGTCGGGCGACCAGGTGACGCAGGTCAGGTAGCGCTCGTCGTCGAAGTCGTCCACCTGCAGGGTGGTCAGGATGTTGCCCTCCAGGTCGGTGACGCAGAGGGTGATGTGCTCCGAGGCCATGCCGGCCATCGGGTAGCGGATCATCTTGGCTTCGCCGGTGCGGCCGGTGATGTCGTAGAGCGGGTAGAGCGTCACCGCGGACTCGTCCTTGCGGTACACGGCGAGGCGCTTGCCGTCCGGAGCGGGGAAGACGCCGCCGTTGATGCCGAATTCATTGCGGCTGACGGATTCTCCATAGACGATCCCGGGGCCTTCCGGCTGGGGAAGTTTCCACTGGGGACGCTCCCGCCGGGGCATTTCCTTGGTCAACCGGCTGTCTTCGGTCCAGAACAGGCGCACCTGTTCGGGGTAGACGGACCTTTCGCTTTGGCCGACGGACTCGGCCACGGTCAGCAGGCGGGCGCCCGGGTTGCCGGCCGGATGGGTCGCAATGACGCCTGCGACGAGGAGGATCAGTGCGTGGATCATAGTGTCTCGGAACCGGTGATGACCGGGAGATCTGAAGTGACGGACGGCTGGCTCACGGAGACGATCTTGTCCACGATATAGCGCTGCATGCCCCGCCAGGGAAGCATCCCGTTGTATTCCTTGTAGTGGAGTTCGACATTCTTGCCGCTGCACATCATCAGGGAGTCTGCGATGGACTTGTTCACGACGGAGAAGTTGAACTCGTTGGACTGGAGGTTGCCGCCGGTCTTCTGGTTGCTCTTGAAGCCGGTCTGGATCAGGCGCCCTTCGTAGGTCTTCCAGACCCAGCCTTTGTAGACGATCTGGTTCAGTTCGCCGGCCTTGACGCCCTCACCGAACACGAAGAAGAACTTGAAATAGCCGAACACGGCGAGGCCTACGATCAGGATGGCCACGACCCATGCAATGATTTTACCTTTTGTTGACATATCTTGTCTGGATTTGTTTTCTACAATCTACAAATATAACAATTCTCCGGGATGAGCACAAAAAAGAATCCCGGACACCTGGTGCCCGGGATTTCTTCAACCTTATGCAGTCGCAGGAAATTACTTCTTGCGGTTCTTGTATCTCTGATAGAACATATCAACACGGCCGGCGGTATCGACGATCTTCATCTTGCCGGTGTAGAAAGGGTGAGATGTGTTGGAAATCTCAAGCTTTACGAGGGGGTACTCGACACCGTCAATGGTGATGTTCTCCTTGCTGGTAGCGCAGGAGCGGGTGATGAACACGTCCTCGTTTGACATATCCTTGAAAGCTACAAGACGGTAGGTTTCGGGATGGATTCCTTTTTTCATTACACTAGTGTTTTTGAATCGAGGCGCAAAGATAAGAATTATTTTCGTAATTTTGCAAACAATTATGACACTGATTAAATCCATCTCCGGCATCCGCGGTACGATCGGCGGTGCCCCCGGCGAGGCCCTGACCCCCGTCGATATCGTGAAATTCACGTATGCTTACTGTGCCTGCCTCAAGCTGCGCAAGCCGCAGCCTGAAAATGGCCGCAAATACAAAGTGGTCGTCGGACGCGATGCGCGCATCAGCGGCGCGATGGTTGAGCAGCTGGTCTGCGGCACCCTCGTCGCCTGCGGCGTGGATGTCGTGAAATGCGGATTCGCCTCCACCCCGACCACGGAACTGGCCGTGGGCTTTGCGCACGCCGACGGCGGCATCATCCTGACCGCGAGCCACAACCCGCGTCAGTGGAACGCCCTCAAGCTCCTCAATGAGCACGGAGAATTCCTGACCGCCGCGGAAGGCCAGGCGATCCTGGACCTCGCCGAGCGCGGGGATTTCGATTTCGCTCCCGTAGACGAGCTGGGCAGCATCGAGGAGCATGATTTCACCGACGAGCACATCGATGCGGTCCTCGGCCTGGAGGCCGTGGATGCGGAAGCCGTCCGCAAGGCCGGCTTCAAGGTGGTGCTCGACGCCATCAACTCCGTGGGCGGCATCATCATGCCGCGCCTGCTGGAGCGGCTCGGCGTGGAGTGCATCACGCTCAACGGCGAACCGACCGGCGACTTTGCCCACAACCCCGAGCCGCTTCCCAAGAACCTGACCGGCCTCAGCGAGACGGTCGTGCGTGAGAAGGCGGACCTGGGCATCAGCGTGGACCCGGACGTGGACCGTCTGGCTTTCATCTGCGAGGACGGCAAGCCGTTCGTCGAGGAGTATACGCTCGTAGCCGTGGCGGATTATCTGCTGGAACGGGCCGAGAAGGCCGGCGTGAGCCCGCGCAACACCGTGTCCAACCTGAGCTCCAGCCGCGCCCTGCGCGACGTCACCGAGGCGCACGGCGGTACCTACTATGCCGCGGCGGTCGGCGAGGTCAATGTGACCACCAAGATGCATGAGGTGGGTGCGCTGATCGGCGGCGAAGGCAACGGCGGCGTGATCTATCCGGCCAGCCACTGCGGACGCGACGCGATGGTGGGCGTGGCCCTGTTCCTGAGCCACCTTGCCCACAAGAGCCTGAGCGTGAGCGCCTACAAGGCCACGCTCCCGCCGTATTTCATCGCCAAGAACCGCATCGACCTGAGCGACAAGGCCCTGATCGACCGGATCCTGGATGCGATGAAGGAGCATTTCAAGGCGGAGAAGGTCAACACCATCGACGGCGTCAAGATTGATTTCGAGGCCCGCAAGCAGTGGGTGCACCTGCGCAAGTCCAACACCGAGCCCATCATCCGCATCTACTCCGAGGCACAGACGGAGGAGGAGGCGCAGCGCCTCGGCGAGGAGGTGATTGCGCTGGCGAAGGGCATCATCGGCGCATAAGAGGCCATGTTCTCGTTCCGCACCACCCCCATCGAGGAGCAGCTCGACCGGAGCCTGCGCGAGGGGCGGGTCGCCTGCTTCTGCACGCAGAACTGCTGGGACCCGCACCGCGGCCGCTATCTGTATGATATTTTCCGCGAACGCGGCAACCTGGCGCATATCTTTTCCCCGCGGGATACCGAATTGACCCCCGGGACCAACCACATCGAATTCAGCGCCTCCGACCTGGAGGGGCTGGATGCCGTGGTGGTGGAGATCCAGGATGTGGGGACGCGGTATTTCAACTACACCCGCGACGTGATGCAGCTGCTGTCGATGTGCGCCCGGAGCGCGGAGAGCCCCTCCGTGTTCATCGTGGACCACATCAATCCCGCCGGGCGGGTGGTCGAAGGGACGATGCCCGCGGTCGAGTCCGATATCTGGACGCCCAAGGTGGCGCACCGGCACGGACTGACGCTCGGCGAGCTCTGCCACCTGTATTGCGCCGAGATCGGCGCGAAATTTCCCCTGCACATCATTTCCGCGTTCGTCTCCGATGTCGGCAAGGACCTACTGCCCTGGACCATCGCCCCGGCATCGGATATCCCGGGGATGTTTACCTGCGAGATGTATCCGGGCGGCGGCCTCTGGAACAACACCTCCATCACGCCGGCCATCGGCACGGCCCGGCCCTACGAGTATTTCGGGGCTCCGTTCATCAAGAGCGGCGACGTGCGTTTCCTGCCCACGCCTCCGGGCGTGATGATGCGTCCCTGCTCCTTCACCCCGGCGGCCGGCCGTTATCAGGGAGAGCGCTGCTACGGCTACCAGATCATGCTCCAGCCCGGTGCGCAGTACCATTCCCTGCTGCATACGCTCCAGCTGATGCGTTTCCTGTCCGACCGCTATTCCCAGGTGGAATTCTTCGATTCCCTCTTCGTCAAGGTGGCGGATCCGGTGATCGAAGAGTACCTGCGCGGGCATCTGACCTTCGACGTCGTGCAGGAACATGTCAAGGTCGAGGAGCAGAAGTGGATCCGCAAGGCCAAGCGTTTCATCCTGTATGATGACGCGCCGTACCGGATGAAATAATTTTGCCGGGGCGGCAGAAAAATTTGGGGATTCCAAAAATATGCGTATCTTTGCAATCCCAAACGGTGGGTTCGTATAACGGTTAGTACTCGAGATTCTCAATCTCGCAATAGGAGTTCGATTCTCCTACCCACTACAAAAGCTCGCTATTCAGCGGGCTTTTTTGTAGTATTTTCGTATATTTGGATGAACCAATTTAACCAT
>JAFTCB010000044.1 GCA_017454905.1 Bacteroidales bacterium | reverse complement strand
TCTTTCTTCAGGACATAGATGGCAGCCTTGAACTCCTTGTGCGGAGTGATGGTGTTCGGGTGAGCGATCACCTGGCCGCGCTTGACCTCTTTCTTGTCGACACCACGGAGCAGCAGACCGACGTTGTCACCGGCTTCGCCCTGGTCGAGCAGCTTGCGGAACATCTCGACACCCGTCACGACGGAACGGCGCGGCTCTTCGCCCAGACCGATGATCTCGACAGGGTCGTTCACTTTCACGACACCCGTTTCGATACGGCCGGTGGCCACAGTACCACGTCCGGTGATGGAGAAGATATCCTCGATAGGCATCAGGAACGGCTTCTCGTTGTCGCGGACCGGCAGCGGAATGTATTCGTCGACAGCGTCCATCAGGTCGAGGACCACCTGCTCCCAGTGCGGATCACCGTTGAGGGCGCCGAGGGCGGAACCACGGATGACGGGTGCGTTGTCACCGTCGAAGTCATAGAAGCTCAGCAGTTCGCGAACCTCCATTTCCACGAGGTCGATCATTTCCGGATCGTCCACGATGTCAACTTTGTTCAAGAAGACAACGATACGGGGCACGTTCACCTGACGGGCAAGCAGGATGTGCTCGCGGGTCTGCGGCATAGGACCGTCCGTGGAGGCGACGACGAGGATCGCACCGTCCATCTGAGCAGCACCGGTAACCATGTTCTTCACGTAGTCGGCGTGGCCCGGGCAATCGACATGCGCATAGTGACGATTGGCGGTCTGATACTCGACGTGAGCGGTGTTGATGGTGATACCACGCTCCTTCTCTTCCGGGGCGTTGTCAATCTGATCGAAGGACTTGATCTCGCTCAGACCCTTGGCAGCGAGCACCTTGGTGATAGCCGCGGTCAGAGTGGTCTTGCCATGGTCAACGTGGCCGATCGTGCCGATGTTGACGTGCGGTTTATCCCGCTTGAAAACTTCTTTTGCCATAATATTACGTTTAAAAGTTTGTTACAAAATTAAACCGGCTTTTTAGACCGGCTCTGGAGCCGATGATGGGATTTGAACTCATGACCTCATCCTTACCAAGGATGCGCTCTACCCCTGAGCTACATCGGCATTTTGGAGCGGGGTAGGAGAATCGAACTCCCATTTCCAGCTTGGAAGGCTGGCATAATAGCCATTATACGAACCCCGCTAGGAGGGAAAGCCGTTCGATTGACTTCCGCTTTTGTGGGCAAGGATGGATTCGAACCACCGAAGGTGAAAACCAGCAGATTTACAGTCTGCCCCATTTGGCCACTCTGGTACTTGCCCGTTGTTTTACATTGCAGATCGTGAGCCGATGGAGGGAATCGAACCCACGACCTTGAGATTACAAATCACACGCTCTAGCCAACTGAGCTACATCGGCAATGTATTATTTCAAAGTCCCCTGCTTTTTGGGACTGCAAAGATAGGAATTATTTCCTATTCTCAAAAACTTTTTGCAAACTTTTTTGAATTCCGGCCGTATCCAGTCCGCATGACGCATATTGTTCTGACTGTTTTGCCTGGCTGATGAAGCGGTCGGGGATGCCCAGCCCTTCCAGCGGTATCTGCAGGCCCTCCCGCGCGCAGAATTCGCTGACTGCGCCGAAGAGGCCTCCGGAGAGCGATCCATCTTCGACCGTGATCAGGCAGGAGTAGCGTCCGGCGATCTCCCGGAGCAGCTTCTCGTCCAGGGGCTTGAGGAACCGGGCGTCGTAGACGCCGACCTTCCCGGGCCAGGCGGCCGCTGCTTCCAGGGCCCTGTTCACCATCGGCCCGAGACCGAGGATCGCCACGTCGCTGCCTTCCTGCAGCACTTCCGCCTGGCCGACGGCCAGGGGAGCGGGCTCCGTCTCGCGCCAGGGGGTGCCTTCTCCCATCCCGCGCGGGTACCTTATTATAAAGGGTCCGGTGTCGTGCTTCCAGGCGGCATACATGAGGCGCTTGAGTTCGACCTCATTGCGCGGAGCGCTGACGATGGCTCCGGGGATGCACCTGTAGGCCGCCAGGTCGAAGGCGCCGTGGTGCGTGGCCCCGTCTTCCCCGACCAGGCCGGCGCGGTCGAAGCAGAGCACGACCGGCAGGTGCTGGAGGGCGACGTCGTGGATGATCTGGTCGTATGCCCGCTGGGAGAAAGCGGAGTAAATGTTGCAGAAGGGCTTCATCCCGCCTGCGGCAAGTCCGGCCGAAAAGGTCACGGCGTGCTCCTCTTCGATCCCGACATCGTAGAACCGGTCCGGGAAACGGGTGGCGAAGGTGTGCATGCCGCTGCCCTGCGCCATGGCCGGCGTGATGCCGACGACGGCCGTGTCCTGCTCCGCGAGTTCGCAGAGGACGGCACCGAATACATCCTGGTAGCGGTCGTGCAGGTGCGGGGCGTGGATGCGCTCTCCGGTCTGCGGGTTGAAATGGCCGGGCGCGTGCCAGGTCACGGGATCCGCTTCGGCTGCCGCGTAGCCTTTCCCCTTGACGGTGAGGCAGTGGAGGATGCGGGGACCCGGGATGTCGCGCAGGCGGCGCAAGGTCTCCACGACTTCCTGGATGTCGTTGCCGTCGATCGGACCGAAATAACGGAATCCCAGGGACTCGAACAGGTCTCCGCCGGGCTTCTTGACGAACCAGGACTTGAGTGCGCGGACCCAGCGCTGTAGGAAGCCGCGCAGGGCGTTCTCTCCCAGCAGGTTCCAGATCCAGTTCTTGAACTGGTTGTAGGAGACGCTGGTGGTCATGCTCAGCAGGTGCTTGTGCATGGCTCCGGTATTGCTTTCGATGGACTGCTGGTTGTCATTGAGGATGACGAGCAGGTCGGCGTTGCCGGCTCCGGCATTGTTGAGCCCTTCGAAGGCGAGGCCGCCGCTCATCGCGCCGTCGCCGATCAGGGCGACCACTTTCTCCTTGCGCTGCTGCATCCGCGCCGCTTCGGCGAGGCCGAGTGCGGCGGAAATGGACGTAGAGGAGTGCCCCACGCCGAAAGCGTCATACGGGCTTTCATCCCGGTTGGGGAATCCGCTGATCCCGCCCCGGGTGCGCATGGTGCGGAAGGCTTCCCGCCTTCCGGTCAGGATCTTGTGGGCATAGGCCTGGTGGCCGACATCGAAGACCAGTTTGTCCGTCGGGGTATCGAAGACATAGTGCATGCCGACGATGATTTCCACGGCACCCAGGCTGGATGCAAGATGCCCCGGATTGAGCGCGCAGCATTCGATGATATACTGCCGGAGTTCGGCACAGAGGGTCCGCAGTTGTTCGGTTGTCAGGCCTTTGATGTCAGCAGGTGTATGGATGGAGTCGAGCAGTTCGTACATAAATCATAGTTTGTTGGGTTGGTCCAGTTCCAGCTCGGGGTGCTTGCGCGAGGCGCGGGCAAACAGGAGCGCGACCAGGACGGCGGCGACGCACAGGCCCGTGAACATCAGTTCCGTGGCGACGGCGCCGCTCCGGGCATCTGCCGCTCCGGCTCTGCCGAGAATCCCGCCTGCAAGCATCTTGAAGGCGAGCAGCCCCAGGTTCTGGACCCAGTAGACCAGAGCAAAAGTAGTGCCGAGGACCTTGTCCGGGACGATCTTGGGGACGGAGGGCCAGAGGGCGGCGGGGACCAGCGAATAGCCGAAACCGAGCAGGACCATGGCCAGGTAGCCGAAGAACGGGACGCCCTGGGGGGCGAAAGTGAGAAGCAGGTGTGCGATGAGGGCCAGCACCGATCCTAGCACCATCCAGCGGGTACCCTTCCCCCGTTTGTCGACCAGCAGGCCGAAGAGCGGGGCGAAGATGACCGTGGCGAAAGGCAGCATCGAGACCATCCAGCCGGCCGTTCCGGCCGGAATGCCGAAACGCGGGATGAGGATGGCCCCGGCGAATTTCTTGAAAGCGATGATGCTGCTGTAGAACAGCACGCAGAGCAGGCCGATCAGCCAGAAGTTGCCGTTTTTCAGGATGCCGACCACGTCGGCGAAACGGAAGGCGTCCGCCTGCTGCTTTCCTTCCTCGTCCCGGGCGTTCTTTTGATCAAAGCGGGCGTCCATCGCCACGAACACGGCCCAGAGCACGAGGCCGAGGGCCATCAGCCCCAGGCCGAAAACTGCCGGCCGCGCGGTTTCTGCGAGCGTATAGACATGGCCGCTGTTCTCGACGACCAGGCGCGGGGAGAGCACGAGCGCAAGGGCCGTGCCCAGCCGTGCGATGGCGAGCTGCAGGCCCATCGCCAGGGCCATCGGCCCGTGGCGGAACCATTTCGCGATCGATCGCGTGACGGCGGTCCCGGCAATCTCGCTGCCCAGTCCGAAGAACATGCAGCCGATGTAGGCGATGCGCAGCGAGCGCTCCGGCGGGAAGCCGGCCGTGATGGCGTACAAGACGGCGGCGGCGCCCGCCACCATCATTCCCACGAAGATGGACCCGGTCACCCGCACGCCCCACTTGTCGAGGAGCATGCCGCAGACGACCAGTCCGCCGAATACGCACAGGACGGAATAACCGCTTGCGTAGAGACCGTACCCCGCCGCATCCCAGCCCAGTTGCGTGCGGGCGGGATCTTCAAAGAGATACGAAATCGTCGAGAACATGTCGTCGAAGAAGTACGATGCGAACATCGGTACAACGAGACATGCCAGGGCGATCCAGCAGCTGATGCGTGCAGTTCGGGCCGTCATCGGGGATTATTTCCGGATATTCGGGAGCTCCAGGCCGTACCCTTTCTTCTTGTCTTCTTTCTTGAGCAGGAAGCTGAAGATGAATGCCAGGACGCCGAAGCTGGAGAAGACGAGCATCGGGACGAAATAGCCTCCCGTGGACCCGCGCAGCGAGCCAATCAGCATGGGCACGAGGCAGAGTCCGATGTTCTGGACCCAGAAGATCAGGCAGTAGGCGGAGCCCAGGATCTTTTCGTCGATGATCTTCGGCACGGACGGCCACAGGGCCGCAGGCACAAGCGAGAAGCTCACGCCGAGCACGACGATCAGCAGCACGGCCAGCCATTTATACGGGGCGACCGGCAGCAGGAAGGCGAAGCAGAGGTGGCAGACAATCATGATGACGGAGCCCGCCATCAGCATCGTGGCGCCTTTGCCTTTGTGGTCCAGAAAGATGCCCAGCACCGGGGTCAGGCACATGGCCAGGATGGGGAATACGCTGAACAGGCGGGACGCCGTGGCGGCATCGATCTGCAGGGTCTCTTCGAGGAAGTTGGGCGCATAGCGCTGGAACGGGAAGATGGCGCTGTAGTACAGCACGCATAGCAGGGCGACAATCCAGAACATCTTGCTCTTGAAGATGGCGCCGAGGTCGCTGACATGGAATTCGTCCTCCGGGGATTTCTCTTCCGTGGCGAGACCGGCGGCGATCAGCTGCTTGTCGAACCTGGCGTCCAGGACCGCGAAGATGATGAAATTGAGCAGGCCGATGCACAGCAGCGCGCCGCAGAAGCCCATCGGAGCCATGATCGATCCGTCAAACCTGGCGGAAATCAGCGGGGAGATCCACATGACGGCGAACACGCCCAGACGGGCGATGGCCATCTCGAGGCCCATCGCGAGGGCCATCTCCTTGCCCTTGAACCATTTGGCGAGAATCTTGGAGACGTTGGTGCCTTCCATTTCGCAGCCGCAGCCGAAGATCATGAAGCCCAGCGAGGCCATCTTGGCGCTGGCGGGCATCTCGACCCACCAGGAGCCGAGCCATTGGGCGAATGACGTGGTCTGGAACCAGTCGCTCACACCGATGAACTTGATCCCGGCGCCGAGGACCATCAGGCCGGCTGACAGGATGCCGGAAAAGCGGACCCCGAGCTTGTCGAGGATGATGCCGGCGAGGATGAGGAAGCCGCAGACATTGAGGATGTACTCGGAAGCGGCGTACTTGCCGAAGACGCTGCTGCTCCAGCCGAGGTTGGTCTCCACGAGGGACTTCAGCGGGGACATCACGTCCACGAACATATAGGCGAAGAACATCATCAGTGCCACGAGGGCCAGGACGGCCCAGCGTGCCACCGGATTGTCGTTCATCAATTTCTGGATTCTTTCTGCCATATCGTAAAGGAAATTGGGCCGGGACTGGCTGAAAAGAGACGCACTCTCCTTTCAGCCGGCCCCGTCAGGGATGGATACTAGAACGGGAGATCGTCGGTCGGGCTTTCCTCTGCAGCGGGAGCTGCGGGCATCTGCGGGGCGCTCTGGACTGGCTGCTGCGGCGCGGCGGGACGCTGGTAACCGCCCTGGGGAGGCTGCTGGTAGCCACCCTGGCGCTGATAACCGCTGCCCTGCTGGTATCCGCCGCCCTGCTGGTCAGACGGATAGGATCCGCCGTCGCCGTCGCGGCGGCCCAGGAGCTGGAGGGTATCGACGTTGATTTCGGTCGTGAAGCGTTTGTTGCCGCTCTGGTCGGTCCAGGAACGGGTGCGCAGACGGCCTTCGATATAGAGCTGGGTGCCTTTGTGGACGAAACGCTCGCAGACGTCAGCGGGCTGGCCCCATGCGACGATGTTGTGCCATTCGGTATTCTCGCGGGTCTCTCCGCTCCGGTCGCGGAAGCGCTCGGAGGTGGCGAGGGTGAATGTGGCGACTTTCCGGCCTTGTCCGCCGGGATTGTTTCCTTCAAGGTAACGTACTTCGGGGTCTCTTCCAACGTTACCGATCAGCATGACTTTGTTGAGTGACATAATAATAAAAATTTAGCTTCACAAGATAGGGATTTTTTCCCGGATTGCGTGTATCTTTGTCCGGCAAGTTGTACAAAAAATGACAATCTCCCTCACTGGTTTCATGGGCTGCGGCAAGAGCAGCACCGGGCGTGAACTCGCGGAGCGGCTCGGTGCGCGTTTCATCGACCTGGACGACGAAATCGCCGCCCGGACGGGCCGGAGCATTCCGGAGATTTTCCGGGAGGGAGGGGAGCCTGCGTTCCGCGCCGCGGAGTTGCAGGCGCTGCAGGATGTCCTCGGCCGGGCGGATGCTGCTGCCGGGGATACGGTCCTTGCCCTGGGGGGCGGGACGCTGACCGTCCCGCAGGCCCGTGAACTGGTTTTTGCCCGCACGCGCTGCTTCTGGCTGCGTACCCGGCTGGAGACGATCCGGGAGCGGCTCGGCGCCGCGGATGCCTCCAGGCCCCTTTTCGCCGATGCCGAGGCGCTTTATGCCCGCCGCGGAGCCATCTACTCCCAGGCTCCCTTCGCCGTCGATACCGACGGCAAAACGCCCGCCGAAGTGGCCGGGGAAATCGTTGCAGCCCTCAAGGGGGCGGGTTGTTGAGGCCCGGATTTAGAGGATGTCCTCCCGCTCGCGGATGTCGCGGATGCGGAGCTGGATGGAGGCGGAGCCGCGGTAGTAGTTCTCGACGATGGCGTAGCAGACGTCGATCGGGTTCCCCTCGCGGATGTAGTCATAGTAGTCCGCCATATTGAAGGCGATCGAGGGGATCTGGTGATAGGGCTGGGACTCCTGGATGAGGTCAAGCTTGAGATGCACGCCGCCGGCGCCCACCTTGCGGCCGGATCCGGCGTCATAGACATTTTCCGTGACGAAGATCGGATTGTTGTTGCCGGGGCCGAAGGGCTGGAATTGCTTGAGGATACGGGAGAATTTCGGCGTGATCTGGGCGAAATCCAGTTTGGCGTCCACCTCCACGATCGGGATCAGCATTTCAGCCGTGACCTTGCCGGCGATGAATGCATCCATCCGGCGGGCGAATTCCTGCAGGTTCTCCTCCTTGAGCGTCAGGCCGGCGGCATAGACATGCCCGCCGAAGTTCTCCAGCAGGTCGGAACAGCTTTCGATGGCCTCGTACAGATCGAAACCGGTGATGCTGCGCGCGGATCCGGTCACGAAGCCGTTGGACTTGGTGAGCACTACGGTCGGTTTGTAATAGGCTTCCACGAGGCGGGAAGCCACGATGCCGACCACGCCCTTGCTCCATTTGGGATTGTAGACGATCGTCGCATTTTCGCTTGCCAGGCACCGGCCGGACTGGACCATTTCCAGGGCTTCCTGGGTGATCTCCCGGTCGATGTTCTTGCGCTCGTTGTTGTTCTCGTTGATCTTCTCGCCGATCAGCATGGCCGTCTGGGTATCGGTCGCCTTGAGCAGTTCGACCGCGAGCCGGCCGGACTCCATCCGCCCGGCGGCGTTGATCCGGGGGCCGATCTTGAAAACGATGTCGTCGATGGAAATATGTCCGGGCTCCAGGTTGGAGAGGGTGATCATGGCGGCCAGGCCCTTGCAGGGGTTCTCGTTGAGCTGCTTGAGCCCGAAGTGGGCCAGGATCCGGTTTTCCCCCACCATCGTGACCAGGTCGGAAGAGATGCTGACCACCAGCAGGTCGAGCAGCGGGATCAGGCTCTCGAAGGGAATGCCGTATTGCTTGGAATACGCCTGCACCAGCTTGAAGCCCACGCCGCAGCCGGACAGGTCGTCGAAAGGATAGTGGCAGTCTTCGCGCTTGGGATCCAGCACGGCCGCCGCGGCGGGCAAGGCCTCGCCGGGCAGATGGTGGTCACAGATGATGACTTCCAGACCTTTGCTGCGGGCGTACTCCACCTTGTCCACGGCCTTGATGCCGCAGTCCAGGGTGATGATCAGGTCGAATCCGCCGTCGGCGGCCCAGTCGATCCCCTTGAAGGAGACGCCGTAGCCTTCATCGTAGCGGTCGGGAATGTAGAAATCCACCTTGTCGGTGAACCGGGAGACGAAAGAGTAGACCAGGGCCACCGCCGTCGTGCCGTCCACGTCGTAATCCCCGTAGACCAGGATCTTTTCCCCGCCGGTGATGGCGCGGTGCAGGCGTTCGACGGCCACGTCCATGTCCTTCATCAGGAAAGGATCGTGCAGGGCGTCCAGGCTCGGGCGGAAGAAAGAACGCGCTTCCTCGAAGGTCTCGACTCCGCGCTTGACCAGCAACTCGGCAAGCACGCGGTCGATACCGACCTCGGTTGCGAGCCGCTCGACCTTCGCGGGATCGGCAGGTTCTTTGAGAATCCATTTACATTCTTTCGCCATATCACACAAAGATAGCAAATATTTCGTTCTTTTTGTATCTTTGAGTATGCTTTCGTTGAATGTGTTCTATATTTTTCTCGGGATCATGGCCGTTCTGGCCGCCGTGGTGTTCGTCTGCCTGTTCCATGTGGACGCCGGCTATGGCAAATTCTACGGTGCCCAATGGGGTCCTGCCGTGGACAACCGCCTCGGCTGGGTCCTGATGGAGGCGCCGGTATTCGTGGCCATGCTCCTGCTCTGGTGGTTCTCCGACCGGCGCTGGGATCCTGTCCGGCTGGTCTTCCTGCTGCTGTTCGAACTGCATTATTTCCACCGCTCGTTCATTTTTCCCCTGCAGATCCGCGGCCGCAGCAGGATGCCGCTCAGCATCGTGCTGATGGGAGCGCTGTTCAATACGCTCAACGCCTTCATGCAGGGCGGATGGATTTTCTGGCTCTCACCGGCGGAAGCCTATCCCGTTTCCTGGCTCCGGGGGCTGCCTTTCCTGGCCGGGACGCTGCTGTTCCTCGGAGGCATGGCCGTCAACATCCGGTCCGACGCGATCATCCGGCATCTCCGCAAACCCGGGGACACAGCCCATTACCTGCCCCGGGAAGGCATGTTCCGCTATGTGACGAGCGCCAATTACTTCGGCGAATTCATCGAATGGGTGGGCTTCGCCATCCTGACCTGGTCCTGGTCCGGCGCGGTCTTTGCGCTGTGGACCTTCGCGAACCTGGCCCCCCGTTCCGCGCGGATCTACGATCTCTACTGCCGGGAATTCCCGGATGAACTGGATACGCAGAAGGTCAAACGGATGATTCCTTTTATCTACTGACATGATTGATTCTCCCATATTCACGCCGGTCCGGATCGGCCCCGTCACCCTGCGCAACCGGGTGATCCGCTCCGCCGCTTTTGAAAACATGGCCCGCGGCAACAGTCCCTCGCAGGAGCTCATGGACTACCATGTCGCCGTGGCCCGGGGCGGAGTCGGGATGACGACGCTCGCCTATGCCTCCGTCAACCGGAGCGGCCTGTCCTTCGACGGCCAGTTGTGGATGCGCGAAGAGATCGTCCCGGGACTCCGGGCAATCACGGATGCCATCCATGCGCAAGGCGCGAAGGCTTCCATCCAGCTGGGGCATTGCGGCAACATGACCCACCGCTCCACCTGCGGCTGCATGCCGCTGGGCGCTTCCGGCGGATTCAACCTCTATTCCCCGACCTTCGTGCGCAAGATGCGCGAAGACGAGATCCTTTCGCTCGTGGAGGATTTCGGCCATGCCGTGGAGCTCGCCCGGCAGGCCGGCTTCGACTGCGTGGAGATCCACGCGGGCCACGGCTACCTGATCAGCCAGTTCCTCTCTCCCTATACCAACCACCGCCGGGACCATTTCGGCGGCTCGCTGCAGAACCGGATGCGCCTGATGCAGATGGTCATCCGCAGGGTGATGGAGGCTGCCGGCGACGACATGGGCGTCCTGGTTAAGATGAACATGCACGACGGATTCCGCCGTGGCATGCAGCAGGAAGAATGCCTGGAAGTCGCCCGCGAACTGGAGCGGCTGGGCGTGCACGCGATCGTGCTGTCCGCCGGCTTCGTGAGCAAGGCCCCGATGGAAGTCATGCGCGGGGCGATGCCCATCCGTACGCTCGCCCATTACATGGATCCGCGGAAATTCTGGTGGCTCAAGGCGATGCTCCGCGTGGCCGGACGCGCCATGATTCCGACGGTCCCTTACCGGGAAGCCTATTTCCTCGAAGAGGCCAGGGTCTTCAGGCAGGCCGTCAGCCTGCCGCTGGTCTATGTGGGAGGCATGGTCTCCCGCAGTAAGATGGAGGAAGTCCTGGACGCCGGCTTCGAGGCCTTCCAGATGGCGCGGGCGCTCATCCGCGACACGGACTTCGTCAACAAGCTCCGGTCGGGAGAGACCACCTGCAGCGACTGCCGGCATTCGAATTACTGCATCGGCAGGATGTACACCCTGGAGATGAAGTGCAACCGCTGCGCAGGGGAACTGCCGGCGGCCCTGCGCCGGGAAATCGAAAAAGCGGAGGCACGATGGTCGCACTGATCACGGGAGGCAGCTCCGGGATGGGCCTGGAGTTTGCCCGGCAGCTGGCCGGGCGGGGCTACGACCTGGTGCTCGTGAGCAACCAGCAGCAGGCCCTGGAGGCAGCTGCGCGGGAACTCTCCGCAACGGTGTCCGTCTGCACGCGCTGCCAGGACCTTGCCTGCGAGCACTCCGCCGACGACCTCTTCGAGTGGTGCCGCGGGGAAGGCCTCCTCCCGGACGTGCTGGTCAACGATGCCGGGATGTTCTTCTTCAAGGAACTGCAGGCGGAAGACCTGGACCGCGTCCAGGCCATGCTCCACCTGCACATCACGACGGTCACCCGGCTCTGCCTGCTCTTCGGGCAGGAAATGAAGTCCCGGGGCAGCGGGTACATCCTCAACGTCTCTTCGATGGCAGCCCGCCTGCCCGTCCCGGGGATCACGATCTATTCCGCCACGAAGGCTTACCTGCGCAGTTTCGGCCGCTCCCTCTCCTTCGAGATGGAGCCTTACGGTGTGGGTGTCACGACCGTGTGCCCCGCCGCCATCGCCACACCGCTGTACCGGCTGGACGGGAAATGGATGCGCATCGGGGTGCGTGCCGGGGTGATCCACACGCCCGCCTGGCTCGTCCGCAGAGCCCTGCGCGCCCTGTTCCGGGGGCGGCGCGTCATCAGTCCCTCTTTCATGAACCTCTGGCTCCCTGCCCTGCTCGCCGCGCTGCCGGGACCGCTTATCGCAAGATTATGGAAAAAATTCAAATAAGCCTCTGTCTGCTTCTCGCAGGCATCCTCCCCCTGTCCGCCCAGCGCTACGAACCCGTTCCGTTCGGGGATTTCGAGCACTGGACCGTCCGGCACATCCAGGAATCCGCCGTCCTGGGCGGAGAAGTCCGCACCCTGTATGTCCTGGGTCCGGACGAAGTCATCGAAGGGAACCGGACCTATGACTACAAGAAAACCATCTGGTCTTCCTCCAACGCCTACGCGAAGGTCTCCGGGATCACCAAGGTCAGCGTGTCCGTCGAGCCGGACGAGGGCCCGTCCGGCAAATGCGCCCGTCTCTCGACCGTCCTCGCTTCGGCCAAGGTGGCCGGCATCCTGGACATCAACGTGCTGGCGCCCGGATCCCTGTACTGGGGCCGGATGTTCGAGCCCCTGACGGGGGCGAAGAATCCCTACGGCAACATGGACTGGGGCATCCCGTTCACGAAGCGGCCTTCCGCCGTCGTGCTCGACTACCGGGCGGTCCTGCCGGCTTCCGGCATGCTGACCCGTGCCAGCTCGATCCGGGTTACGCAGTTCCCCGGCCAGTGTCCCTGCCAGATCTCCCTGATCCTCCAGCACCGCTGGGAGGATGAAGAAGGCAAGGTCCACGCCGAGCGGGTCGGCACGGCCTTCCACCGCATCAGCCGCACCACCCAGGGGTGGATCCTGAAGCACCGCATTCCCGTCCGCTACGGAGATATCCGCCAGCAGCCGGACTTCCGGCCGTACATGGATCTCCTCCAGGGGAAGCAGGCCCTCTACACGGTCAACAGCAAGGGGAAGCGCGTCCCGATCCTGGAGGAAGGATGGGCGGACGCCGACGCTCCTGTCACACACGCCATCCTGCAGATCGCCTCGGGAAGCGGGGAGGAATTCACGGGCGAGCCCGGCAACACCCTCTGGGTGGACAACCTCCTGCTGGAATATGAGCGGTAAGACCCTTATCACGGGCGCAACGGGCGGAATCGGCTCGGCCGTGACCCGCTCGCTGGCCGCCCGGGGATACGACCTGGTCCTGGCCTGCCGGAATACCTCTAAGGCGGAGGCTCTGCGGCAGCAGATTCTTGCGGAGCATCCGCAGGCCCGGCTGGAGCTGCGCCCGCTGGACCTCACTTCCCTCGCGTCGGTCCGCCGCTTTGCGGCAAGTTTCGGTCCCGGCCAGGTCTCCGCCCTCTTCAACAACGCCGGGGTGATCAGCCGCGGGTATGCGCTGACCGGGGACGGGTTCGAGAACACGTTCAGCATCAATTATTTCTCCCCTTTCCTGCTGACCCGCCTGCTGCTGCCGTGCATGGAGCCGGACGCCCGCGTGGTCAACATGGTCTCGCTGACCTGCCGTTTCGTCCGGGTGGACGAGCGTGCCCTGCTTCCCGCGGAGAAGGATTTCTCGCAGCTGGGTACCTACGCCCGTTCCAAGCGGGCGCTGTTGCTCAGTTCGCTGGAACTGGCGCGGCGCCATCCGGAACTCCGCGTCAACCTGGCCGATCCGGGCATTGTCAACTCCGGCATCATCACCATGGGCCGCTGGTTCGATCCGCTCGCGGACGTGCTGTTCCGTCCGCTGATCAAGTCCCCGGAGCAGGGGGCGGTCCCCCCGCTCTCCGCACTTGCGTCGGAAGAGCGGGACCGCTATTTCGTCGGGAAAAGGTCCGCCGCCATCCCGGACCGATACCGGGATCCCGCCTTGCAGCGACGCCTCTGGGACGAGACGGAGCGTTTGCTTTCGATTCAATAAACATTTTTCGTATATTTGCGCTCATTATGGCAGAATTTAGCGAACAAGAACTGATCCGCCGCGAATCGCTGGCGAAATTGAGAGAATTGGGGATCGAACCGTATCCGGCAGCCGAGTATCCGGTCAATGCCACGGCGGAACAGATCCTGAAAGAATATGATCCGGAGAAGGGCAACCTGCAGGATGTCTGCATCGCCGGCCGTCTGATGAGCCGCCGCATCATGGGCGCCGCCTCTTTCGGCGAACTCCAGGA
Organism: Bacteroidales bacterium; assembly: GCA_017454905.1. Lineage (GTDB taxonomy): Bacteria > Bacteroidota > Bacteroidia > Bacteroidales > UBA932 > Cryptobacteroides. Next base: position 64,948 of record JAFTCB010000044.1, on the reverse strand, counting down.
TGAGACCGGCCGCATCCAGATCTACGTCAAGCGGGACGAGATCTGCCCGGGCGAGGACAAGACGATGTACAACACCGTCTGGAAGAAACTCATGGACATCGGCGATATCGTGGGCATCAAGGGTTTCGCCTTCATCACCCAGACCGGACAGCTCAGCGTCCATGCCAAGGAACTGACCCTGCTCAGCAAGTCGCTGCGCGTGCTGCCCATCGTCAAGGAGATGGACGGCCAGGTCTTCGACGCATTCACGGATCCTGAGCTCCGCTACCGGCAGCGTTACGTGGACCTGATCGTCAATCCGCAGGTCAAGGAGATCTTCATCAAGCGGGCGAAGATCATTTCCACGATGCGCGAGTATTTCAATGAAGCCGGCTGCCTCGAGGTCGAGACGCCGATCCTGCAGGGCATCCCGGGCGGTGCGACGGCGCGTCCGTTCGTCACCCACCACAACGCCCTGGATATTCCGCTCTACCTGCGTATCGCCAATGAGCTCTATCTCAAGCGTCTCATCGTGGGCGGCTACAGCGGGGTCTACGAGTTCGCCAAGGACTTCCGCAACGAGGGCATGGACAAGACCCACAATCCGGAGTTCACCTGCATGGAGATCTACGTGGCCTACAAGGACTACAACTGGATGATGAAGTTCGTGGAGACGATGCTTGAGAGGATCTCGAATGCCGTCAACGGCACGACGAAGGTGAAGATCGGGGACCATGAGGTCGATTTCGGCGGAACCTACCGTCGCCTGCCCATCCTGGACGCCATCAAGGAATACGCCGGCGTGGATGTGAAGGGGATGGACGAGGACGAACTCCGGGCCACCTGCAAGAAGCTCAATGTGGATATCGAGCCTTCGATGGGCAAGGGCAAGCTGATCGACGCCATCTTCGGCACCTATTGCGAGGACAAGCTCATCCAGCCGACTTTCGTCATCGATTATCCCGTGGAGATGTCTCCGCTGACCAAGCGCCACCGCACCGATCCGACGCTGACCGAGCGTTTCGAACTTTTCGTCTGCGGCAAGGAGCTGGCCAATGCCTATTCCGAGTTGAACGACCCGATCGACCAGCTGGAGCGCTTCGAGGAGCAGGCCCGGCTGAAGAGCAAGGGCGACGACGAAGCGATGTATATCGACATGGACTTCGTCCGCGCCCTCGAGTACGGCATGCCGCCGACTTCGGGCCTGGGCATGGGTATTGACCGCCTGACCATGTTCATGACCGGCCAGACCACGATCCAGGATGTGCTTTTCTTCCCGCAGATGCGTCCGGAGAAGGTCCTGAAGAAGGAAAACAAGGAACAGGCCGAATAATTTCCGACCATGCCGGAGGTCATCACTTCTCCTTCGAATCCGAAGGTCAAGACGCTCCTCGCGCTGCAGCAGAAGTCTTCTGCGCGGCGCGAGCGCGGTCTTTTCGTGGTCGAAGGGCGGCGCGAGCTCCAGCATTGCATCGACGCCGGCTTCGAGATCGATACGGTCTTTGTCTGCCCGGATATGCTTTCCACTCCGCCGGGTTGCCAACTGCCTCAGGAAACGTCCGGCTGCGCCGGACCCCTCCCACCGCCTGCGGCGGCGGGCCCCTCCCTCTTACGGAGCCGAGGGTGGCTACGGTTTCCTGAGGCAGTTGCCACCCGGACGTCGCCGGAAAGCAGAATGAAGGTATTCGAGGTTTCCAAAGAAGTCTATTCCAGGATTTCTTATCGTGAGGGGACGGAAGGGGTGATCGCGGAGGTGCGGGTGCCCTCGCGGCAGTTGGAGGACCTTGCGCTTCCGGAGAACCCGCTGGTGATGGTGCTCGAGAGCGTGGAGAAGCCGGGCAACCTGGGGGCGGTGCTGCGCAGCGCAGACGCAGCCGGCGCCGACGCCGTCCTTTTCTGCGATCCGCTCACCGACCTCTGGAATCCCAACCTCATCCGCGCTTCCATCGGCGCCGTCTTCACGGTCCCCTGCGCCGTATGCAGTTCGCAGGAAGCCATCGCTTTCCTTAAGAAACGCGGCATCCGCATCCTCACGGCCCAGCTGCAGGACTCCTCCCTCTACTACGACTGCGACATGACTGCCGGCACGGCCCTCGTGATGGGGACCGAATCCACCGGACTCACGACGCAATGGCGCGAAGCCGCCGACGCCCACATCCGCATCCCGATGCTCGGACGGCTGGATTCGCTCAACGTGTCCGTCTCAGCCGCCATCCTTCTTTTCGAAGCCGTCAGACAACGCCAGACCCATGGATAGATTCGGTCTCATCGGGCACCCGATCGCCCACTCCCTCAGCCCGGCCCTGTTCACCGCCGCTTACGGCGGGAAATACCCCTACGACCTCATCGAGACGCCGGACTTCGAAGAAGCCTGGGCCCGTTTCCTCTCGGACTACAAGGCTATCAACGTGACTGCTCCCTTCAAGGGGAATGCTTTTGAACGCGCCGACTGGAAGAGCCCGGAGTGTGAACGCGCCGGAGCGACCAACCTGGTCGTCAAGACCCCGGACGGGCTCAAAGCCTATAATTCGGATTACCTGGGAGTGAAAGCCCTGCTGGAGCCGCTCGGAGGCGGCACTGCTGCCGTGATTGGATTCGGCGGAGCCGGCAAAGCGGCCCTTGCTGCAGCCGAAGACCTGGGTTTCAGCTGTACCCTGTACCGCCACGCGGAGATTGCACAGGGAGTCCGCGCGGACGTCATCATCTACACCCTGCCCCGCTTCGCCGAAGGCGCAGACCGTCTCGAATGCGCCCACCTGATCGAAGCGAACTACAAGGACCCCTGCCTGTCCGCCCATCCGGGATACATCCCGGGTATGGAATGGCTGCTTCAGCAGGCTGTCACCGGTTATATCCTGATGACCGGCGAGCAGCCCGATGCTGCCGCCATGCGGATCGTATTTGCAGATTAGCACCTCGCCCGTTTTACCCGTCCTGAACGGGCGACCCCCAGCGAAATCGGCACGGGTCGCCCGGAATACTACACTTTTCCGGGCGAGACTCGGGCGGATCTAGAACAGCGTCGGCTCGTCGAAGAGGCCGCCGGGGAAGTCAGGAACTTCGTCGAGGTCGGCGGTGGTTTCCGGTTCTTCGCCCGGGATGACAGGCGTGCCGGCCGGAATGTCTGCAGGGGTATCTGGCATGACCGCCGGTTCCTGCGCGCTTTCTTCGACCTGATCGGGGATCTCTTCTTCCGGCTCGTCCACGACGAGCGGCTCGATGAAGCGGACTGTCTTTACCTCGCCGCGCTCGGCGCATTTCTTGCCTTTGGCGGCGATGCCCTTCTTGGCGATCCATTCCTCTGCGACCACCGGCTCCGGCTCCTTGTCGTCGAGTTTCCAGACGACCTCGTACCGGGGATGCTTGTCTCCGCTGATGTCCACCAGATAGGACTTCGGCGCTTCGGAGATGAAACTGACGGGCGTGTTGTCGCTCAGGACGAAAGAGAAACGCTTGACGTAAAAACTCTTGACGGCGCCGTCCCAATATAGGACGGTGAAGGTCTTGTCCGCATCGAATTTCTCGATGAAGAGGACATCGCCCTGGTATTTGTTGACCAGGTCGAAAGAGGTGGTATAGAACGTGCCGTTCTTGAAGACGGCAAGCACCTTGTCGCCGTCCTCGAACTGGCCGAGGTACAGGCCGTGGCCGTCCTCGTTGAGCTTCTGGATGTCGGTGTCGTACCAGATGTCCTTGCCTGCGATCGTGCTGACGCCCTTGCTGCGCAGCGTGATGCTGCGGATGACGTTCTTGCTCACCAGGTTGCCGCGCGCGGTCTTGCTCTTGATGGCCAGCGTGGAAAAGTCGTATTCGAAACTGGTCTTCTTGAGCTTCGGCTTGGGTCGCAGGAGCACGCGTACCGTCTCGGCTTCGCCGTTGTGGTTGGCCGTGAACCAGACGATCTGCGAGCCGGCCATTCCCGTCGTGATGTCATATTCCTTGTCGCGCGTCACGGAGGTGATGGCGAAGCGCTTGGCGTAGTAGATCGAGGTCTTGCCTTCGCGGTAGATGACATTGTAGATGGTGCGGGTGTCGCCGCGGTTGAACAGGCCGACATACAGCAGGTCCTTGCCGAAGAAGGCCTTGTCCTCGACCTTGGTGATGCGGTATTTGCCGTCCCGGCCGATGACGATGATCTCGGAGAGGTCGGAGCAGTCGCAGATAAACTCTCCGCCGTCGTCGCGCTTGAGGCCGATGCCGACGAATCCTTCCGCGAGATTGGCCTGAAGCTTGGCGTTGTTGTTGACGACCTTGGTGGCGGCGATGGTCTCGAAGCCGGTCAGCTCGGTACGGCGCGGATAGTCATTGCCGTACTTTTTCTTGAGGGCCTTGAACCAGTCGATGGTGAAGCGGTCGATGTGCTCGATATTGTTGCGCACGACGGCCATCTGGTCCTCCAGGGCGAGGATTTTCTCGTCAATCGCCTTGGTGTCGAACTTGGAGATCTTGCGTACGGGCTTTTCGACGAGCTTGAGGATGTCTTCCAGTACGATTTCGCGCCGGAACAGGTCCTGGTACATCTTCATCTGGGTGAAGATGTCCTGGATCTGGGTATCCCAGTCCTTCTGGTCCTGCTCGAGGACCTTGTAGATACGGTTCTCGAAGAAGATGCGCTCCAGTGAACTGTAATGCCAGTCGGCTTCCAGTTCGTCTAGTTTGATCTGCTGCTCCTGGAGCAGCAGATCGCGGGTGTGGTACGTGCCGTATTCGAGGATCTCGTTGACCGTGACGAAGACCGGCTTGTCATCCCGGATCACGCAGGCGTTCGGGGCGATATTGATTTCGCAGTCCGTGAACGCATACAGGGCGTCGATGGTCTTGTCCGGGGAGACGTCGTTGGGCAGGTGGATGAGGATTTCGACCTTGTCGGTGGTCATGTCCTCGATCTTCTTGATCTTGATCTTGCCCTTGTCCTTGGCCCGGAGGATGGAATCGATCAGGTCCTTGGTGTATTTCCCGTAGGGGATTTCGGTGATGGCGATCGTGTTCTTGTCGATCTTCTCGATGCGGGCGCGGACCTTGACGCTTCCGCCCCGCCTGCCGGCCATGTATTTGCTGCAGTCGGCAAAACCGCCTGTCGGGAAATCGGGATAGATCTCGTAGGGCTTGCCTTCGAGGATGGCGACGGAGGCGTCCAGGAGTTCGTTGAAGTTGTGGGGAAGGATCTTGGAAGCGAGGCCCACGCCGATACCTTCCGTGCCCTGGGCGAGCAGCAGCGGGAACCGGACCGGAAGTTCGGTCGGCTCCTGGTTGCGCCCGTCGTAGGAATTCATCCAGTGGGTGACTTTCGGATCGAACACCACCTCCTTGGCGAATTTGCTGAGCCGGGCCTCGATGTATCGGGGCGCGGCGTTGGAATCACCGGTGAGGATGTTGCCCCAGTTACCCTGGCAATCCACCGTGAATCCTTTCTGGCCGAGCTGGACGAGGGCGCCGAGGATGGACTGGTCGCCGTGCGGATGGTACTGCATCGCCTGGCCGACGATGTTGGCCACCTTGGTGTAGGCGCCGTCGTCCATGCGGTACATGGCATGCAGCACGCGGCGCTGCACGGGCTTGAGACCGTCCACGATGTGGGGGACCGCCCGGTGCAGGATCACGTATGAGGCGTAGTCCAGATACCAGTCCTTGAACATGCCGGAGAGCTTGAACTTGCGTGCATCGCTTCCCAGCAGCTTGTCAAAGCGGTTGGAGGATTCTCCTTCTTCCTCGATGACCTTGTCGTCGTCCTCGATGATATCGTCCGGTGTGATGATGTTCTCTTCTTCCATAACCTATTCTTCGTAACCGAATTTCCGCAGTTCCCGCTTGCTCTCCCGCCAGTCGGGATCCACCTTGACATAGATCTGCAGGAAGACTTTTTTCTGGAAAAAGTCTTCCATGTCCAGGCGGGCCTGGGTGCCGACTTTCTTGAGCGCGGCTCCCTGCCGCCCGATGATGATGCCCTTCTGGGATTCGCGCATCACGTAGATGACTGCGCCGATGTCATAGCGCTCGGCGCCTTCCTTGAAGGTCTCGATGCCGACTTCGCAGGAATAGGGGATCTCTTCCTTGTAGTTGAGGAGGATCTTTTCGCGGATGATCTCCGATGCGAAGAAGCGGAGATTCTTGTCCGTGAAGGCGTCCTTGTCGAACCAGGGCGGACACTCGGGCAGGCGCTCGATGACCGCGTTGAGGATGCTCTCCAGATTGAAGTGCTCCTGCGCGGACGCCGGGATGACCACGGCACCCGGGAGTTTCTCCTGCCAGTAGCGGAGCAACTCGACCACGCGGGGCTGGTCGCTGATGTCGATCTTGTTGACCACCACGATGACGGGGCACGCGATCCGGGAGAGTTTATCCACATACTCGCTGTTCTTGTCGGGGGTCTCCACCGTATCCGTCACGTAGAGGATGATGTCGGCATCCCCGATCGCTCCGTCCACGAAATTCATCATGTTCTGCTGCAGGCGGTAGTTGGGCTTGAGGATGCCCGGCGTATCGGAATACACGATCTGCCAGTCCTCGCCGTTGACGATGCCCATGATGCGGTGCCGCGTGGTCTGTGCCTTCGCGGTGACGATGGAGAGCTTCTCGCCCACCAGCGCATTCATCAGCGTGGATTTCCCGACGTTCGGGTTGCCGATGATATTGACAAATCCGGAACGGTGCGCCATTATACGTATGCCCCCATTTTCAGGATATTGGCCTCACCCTCCGTGAGGTATCTCCATTCTCCCTTCTTCAGTCCCTTCTTGGTCAGACCGGCAAAGTACACGCGGTCCAGCGCCTTGACATTGTAGCCGAGGGTCTCGAAGATGCGGCGGACGATGCGGTTCTTGCCGGAATGGATCTCGATGCCGAGCTTGCGCTTGTCGTTCGCGTCGATGTACTCCAGTTCGTCAGCCTTGATCTCCCCGTCGGTGAGCTCCACGCCTTCCAGGATGCGGTTGAAATCTTCCTGGGACAGGGGCCGGTCGAGCGCCACCTGGTAGATCTTCTTCTTGTCATAGGACGGGTGGGTCAGCCGCTCGGCGATCTCCCCGTCGTTGGTCAGCATCAGCACGCCGGTCGTGTTCTTGTCCAGGCGGCCTACCGGATAAACGCGGGCCGGGCAGTTCTTCACCAGGTCCACGACGGTCTTCTCGGCGTGGGGGTCGCTCGCGGTGGTGACGAAGCCCTTGGGCTTGTTCATCACGATATATACTTTCTCCTCACCCTTGAGGCGCTCTCCGTTGAAACGGATGTCGTCGGTGAAGACGTTCACCTTGGTGCCCAGTTCGGTCACCACCTCACCGTTGACGGTCACGACGCCGGCCTGGATGAGGGTATCGGCTTCGCGTCGGGAGCAGACGCCCGAGTTGGCGATGAACTTGTTGAGGCGGACGGTGTCCTGGATCGGGGAAGGATACGGCGTCTCGGTGCTTTCGCTCCCGTTCACGACGGGACGGCGGCTGATCATGCGGTTGATGCCTTCGGAGGATTCGCGGGTGAAGTTCGGCTTGCGGCCTCCCGGCTTCTTGCCTGCGCCATGGGGTTTGCCTGCGCCGGCCGGTTTGCGCGGCCCTGCGCCATAGGGACGCTGCGGACGGCCCTCGCCGTAACTGCGCCCTTCGCCATAGCCGCGGCTCTCGCCATAACTGCGGTTCTCACCGTAGTTCCGCTTTTCGCCGTAATTGCGGTTCTCGCCATAGGAGCGGCGCTCGCCGTACTCGGAACGGTGGCCGCCGTAATTGCCGGTCTTGTGCTCTCCGCCGCTGCGGCGGTCGCTGAGACCGTGATTGTCCCGGTCGCCGTAGCTGCGGTTCTCACCGTAAGGGCGCTGCGGGCGGCCCTCGCCGTACGGGCGGCGTTCGCGGTTGTCGGAGGAGCGGTAGCCGCCTCCGTGGTTGCCGACCCTTTCACCGCCATTTTCGCTTCTGTGCGCGCCGGGCGTGTATTCTACTTTTTCGGAATGGGGATGTGTCCCTGCGTTTTTCCGGGGTCTAAGTTTTCGGCCTTCTTTAGTAAACTGATCCATTACTACTTGAGATTAAAGAAATAGGTAATCGTGCCCTCCTGCATGGCAGGTGCGTCTGCACTCATGTTGAAGTGCGTTTCCATCGCGGCTTTGCGCGCCGCCGCATAGAGGGTCTTGTCCAAAACGGTGGTGCCGTCGCCTCCCGGCACGGCCTTGACTACGTTGCCGTAGTTGTCCACCCAGATATCCACTACTACAATGCCGCTTTCCTGCACGTTATAGACCGGCCGGGGGATGTTGCCCACGGTGTTGCGGCCCTTGACGTGTGCGTTCGGCTTGCCGTCGGTACGGCCGCTGTCCGTGTTGCCCCTGGCCTGGCCTGCCTTGAAGCTGTCGGAGGCTTCGGCGGCGGCGTGACCGGCGGTCAGGGAGGTGTCTTTCTTCGCCATCCCCGGGAAAGCGGCGCGCGGGTCCAGCGCAGGCTTCTCCGGCTCCGGAGCGGGAACATCGACGTCGCCGACAGGATCCGGCTCCGTCTCCGGGGTCAGGTTCTCCCGGTCCGCTTCCGTGGGGGATTCGCTTTTCTGCGCCAATTCTACAGGCTGCTCGGGATCGATCTCGTCCGCGAGCGGCTCCCGTCCCTGCATCTGCTGGGTGATGATCTCAGGCTCCTCGCTGAAATCGATCAGCATGCTCTGCTCCTGGGGCGGGGGATAAAGATACTTCAGACCGGAAAAAGAGACCAGGACGAGGGCGCAGACGTGCAGGACCACCGTCATCAGGATGCCGGTGATCTTTGCGTTGCGCTCGCGCTTCTGTCTGATTATCTGGTCGTTCCGCATGATGAACTACTCTGGCTGTGTCGCCAGGATGACTTTGTAATGATTGCGTTTGGCGATGTTCATCACCTGCACGATCTGTCCGATCGGCACGCTCTCGTCGGAATAGATGGAGAAGGTCGGGTCCTCCTCGGCCTGGAGCAGGTCCACCAGTTCGTCCTCCACGTCGGAGAACGGCACGGGCGACTCTGCGCCGTTGATGTGGTAGGTATAGCGATCTTCTCCCCAGTCCTTGATGGACACGCTTACCGTGGCCTTGGCTCCCACCTGCCCGGTACTCTTCGGAAGGAGGAGCTTGAGGGCGTTGGGGTTGACCAGGGTCGAGGTCACCAGGAAGAAGATGAGCAGCAGGAACACGATGTCCGTCATGGAGGACATCGCGATGTTCGGGTCTGCCTTGGTAATACGTCTGAGAGCCATCTTATTCGGATTTGGGAGCTTCCCCGGCGTCGCCGAGCATATCCAGGAACTTGATGGTCGCGTTCTCCATGCTGTAGACCAGCGAGGAGATCCGGGCCGTCAGGAAATTGTAGCCGAAGTAGGCGAGGATACCGACGATCAGACCGCCGACCGTCGTGATCATGGCGGTGTAGATGCCGCTGGAGAGCAGGGTGATGTCGATGTTGTTGCCGGCGTTGGACATGTTGAAGAATGCCTGGACCATACCGATCACCGTGCCGAGGAAACCGATCATCGGGGCGCCGCCGGCGATGGTGGCGAGGTAGGGAAGTCCCTTCTCCAGGCGGGCCACCTCCACGTTGCCGACATTCTCGATGGCGGCCTGCACGTCGGTGGCGGGCTTGCCGATGCGGGCGATGCCGGCTTCGACCATCCGGGCCACGGGGGCATCGTACTTGCCGCAGAGCGTGCGGGCGGACTTGATCTTTCCTTCGTGGATGTAGTCGCGGATATCATTCATGAAATCCTTGTCGATCTTGCCGGCCTGGCGGATGATCCACCACTTCTTGCCGAAGATGTAGATGGCGATGATCGAGAGGGCAAGCAGGACCCACATCAGCCAGCCGCCCTTGGCGGCCATTTCGATCAGGGAATAGGACATCTCCTGCTGCACGGGGACAGCCTGCGCGATGTCGGTCTGGAGGAGCGTGAACAACATATCAGATAACGGTTTTAATACAATTTAAGCAAAAACACTGCCTACTCAGGCATAATTGTACAAATATACGGATTTTTCTTGAAAAAAGAAGGGGAAGCCGCCGGACACGGCACGGCAGCCGCGGACAGGCGTGCCGCGGCGATGGAAAAGCGTCAGGGTGTATTCTATCAGATGACCTCCAGATCGGCCTCCTCCATCCAGCCCTGCCGGCCGTCGGCCAGTTCGATGCTCCGCCAGGAGCCGACGGCGTCGAGAAGCTTGACCTTGGTGCCTTCGTGCAGGACGAACAGGTCCTTGGCCGAATCCCGGCCCGGAGCGCTCTGCACCGTGGTCACCGGGCGGGTGACGATGGCGCTGTCCGCCTTGCGGTAATCCGTCCGCTGCCAGAAGGCGAAGTCCAGGCAGAGCAGGGCCAGCACCAGGGCGGCAATGCCGGCGATGAATCCGGTCTTGCGGATGCCTGTCCGGCCACCCAGCAGGAAGAGCAGCACGCAGCCCAGCGTGAGCGCGAAGAAGACCAGGAACAGGACCGCCCAGGTGTCGGAGGGCAGCAGCCAGCAGGCCTTGCGGCCCCATTGCTCCAGGAAGAACTCCGGCACGGCCTCGATCTTGTCCTGGACCTGGCTCTGGGCGAAAGCGAGGTTGTAGCGGGCGTCGGAATAGGACGGGTCCAGCTTGAGTGCGCGCTCGTAGTTCAGGATGGCGTGGGCGAGGTCGTCCTGCTTGAAGCAGGCGTCTCCCAGGTTGCAGTACAGCTGGGGTGACTCCAGTCCGAGGGCGCGCAGGTCCTCCCAGGCCTTCCGGGCACCGGCCCAGTCGCCGTCGGAGTAGGCGGTCACGCCCGCTGTCCAGAGGGAGTCGGGCAGGGCCTTGGCCTGCGCCGCGCCGCGCTGGGCGGGCAGCAGCAGGAGCAGGGCCAGCAGGGCGGCTGCGGCGCCGCCGGCCTTGCGGGGATTTCTTCTCATGCTTTCATCGATGGCGGAGATGACCGAGACCGCCTTCTCGTAGTGGGTATTCATGGCGTCATGCCCGGCGTCGGGGGCGTAACGGGCATATTCGCAGGCATCCAGCAGGGCGGTGAAATCGGCCGCCAACCCCTCTGCGACGCCGTTTTCGCTGAGGCGGGCCGCGATGTTCTCCTTGCTCATCTCGGCGGCGTCCAGGTTCAGTTTGTCGGAGACGAAGCCCAGCAGGGCGCGGTGCAGCTCCTCGTAGAAGGCGGTGTATAGACTGCCCTTGAGGAAGGTGTCGGCCTGCGCGAGGCGCTTGCGGGCCATCTTGGTGGCCCCGCGGTTTTTGCTGCCCACGATGTCGGCCCGGCGGGCGGCGATGCCGCGCAGGGCAAAATAAGCCGCCGCGGCGAGCGCGAGCAGCAGGACTGTCAGGATCCAGAAGCCGCCCGAACCGACGAAGAAGTGCCCCACGGAAGCCAGCGTGCCCGGCTTGGTGGAGATGAAGCGGATGTCGCTGCCCAGGTCGCGCACGTCCTTGCGGGTCACGCCCTGGACGAGCTGCCCGCCGGCCGTGCCGCCCGCGGTGTCGGCGCCCTTGCCCACGCGCAGCTGCATGGCGGGGCTGCGCAGGGTCACGTATTTCTTGGCGCTGAGGTCGTAGTAGCCGTACTCCACGGGTCCGATGGTAAACTCGCCGTGGCTGCGCGGGATGAAGGGATACTCGAACTGCTTGCCTCCGGACACGTCGGAGGTCTTGACGTCGTAGACTTCGAAATCCGGCGGGAAGGAAACCTTCGGCGCCTCCAGGAGCGTGGTGTTGCCGCTGCCCGTGACGGTGATCAGGAGCGAGGCGGCATCATGGGTCAGCAGGGAGTCGCGCGTCAGCGAAGCTTTCATCTTGAACGAGCCCACGCCGCCGCCGAACGAGGCCGGCGCTCCGGCGGGGAGCGCGCTCACGTGCAGGGTCACGGGCTGCGTGGTCACCCGCTTGCGGATGGTCTGGTAGTCATCCTGAAAGAAATCGTCGAAGATGCTGCCCGTGGGGGCCCGCTGGGTGCGGATGTTGACCAGGCAGACCAGTTCGGCACCTTCGATGGTGATGTCTCCGGCCTTCTGGGGGACGAGGTTCCAGCTGCGCAGCACGGCGGTGTTGTAGATCTTGTCTCCGACGCTCTCGCGGCGGAACTGGATATTGGTGGGCGCCTGGGTTTCCTGGCTCCAGAAGCCGTTGAAGGTCGGAAACCTGGCATCCTCGAATCCGGCGATGTTGACCCGCTGGTAGAGTTTCAGGGTGGCCGTGATGGTCTCGCCGACCATGGCGTTCCGCTTGCTGAAGTTCAGCCGCAGGAACATGTCATCGGCCGAAACCGTGCCGGTCTGGGCCGAACCTTGGCTGCCGCTGTTTCCCTGGGAAGACTGTCCCTGGGAGCCCTGGGAACCCTGGGAGGAAGCGGCGGCACCGTCGCTGACCACCTCGATGGTCGGGCGGGAGGAGCTGATCTTCTCCTTGCTGACGGTGGCTTCGGCGGCGTTGATCTGGAATCGCCCGGTATTCCGGGGCAGCAGGACATAGGTATAGGTCGTCTGGGAAGACCGGGTGGTCTTGCCGTTGACGATACTGACCGAGGTGGAAGTTCCCTTCTGCGGCCCCCAGACCAGCTGGAAATCATTGCCCGGCTCCCACTGGAAGTCGGACGGGGCGTGGTCGCCGCTGATGATGAAGGTCACGTTGAACTGCTCGTTCAAGCCGACAAGGTTGGGCGCCTGGACCTTGATCGAGGTCTGGGCGGGTGCGGCCAGCGCAAGGGCGAGTGCCGCGAAAAGGGCTGTCAATCTCTTCATCATCACCAATTCTTTTCTTTCTGCCGGGATTTGAGCAGGGCGGCTTTTTCCTTGTTCACCTTGTCCTGGGTCTCCTTTTCCTTGGCCTGGATGGCACGGAGCATCTGCTGGGCCTGCTGCGGGGAGATCTGCGGCTGCTGATCCTGCTGGTCCTGCTGGTCTTGCTGCTGATCCTGCTGGCCTTGCTGCTGATCCTGCTGGTTCTGGTCCTGGTTCTGGTTTTTGTCCTGATCTTTGTTCTGGTCCTGATTCTGATTCTGCTGATCCTGGTTCTGGTCCTGCTGGTTGTCGTTCCCGCCGCCACCGCCGTTCTGCTGGTTCTCCAGCATCTTCTTGGCGTAGATGTAGTTCTCCTTGGCGTCCAGGTCGCCCGGATCACGCAACAGGGCCTCCCGGAAATCATTCACCGCCGCCTGCCAGTCCTTCTGCTGCGAGGCGGCATCGCCGGCGTTGAAATAATACTGCGCCGGGAGCTCCGGCTGGTCCTTCACGCTTTCCAGTGCCTTGGCGGCGCCGGCCCAGTCTTCCTGGCGGTAGAGCGCGGAGGCGAGGTCGTACTGGGCGGTCACGGACGTGGAGTCCTTGAGCACGGCCTTGCGGTAGTCGATCTCCGCTTCCTTGAAGTGTTCCTTGCCGAACTTCCGGTTGCCTGCGCGCACGTCGTGCCTGTCTGCCTGGGAGAAGCCCGGCAGACAGCAGAACAACAGCAGGATGGTCAATATCTCAGTTCTCATCGAACAATCTCCTTTTGGGCCTGCGCTCCCCGATCAGCATCTCCAGGACGAAGAAGAAGAGCGCTGCGGCAAAGAAATACATATACTGTTCGTCATATTCCTCGAAAACGACCGAATTGAAGCGCTCGTCTTCGAGTTTGCGGATCTCGTCGAGGATCGGATTGAGGCCGAACTCCTCGTTTCCGGCGTGGACATAGGCGCCGTTGCCGACGGAGGCGATGCGCTTGAGTGTCTCCTCGTCCAGCCGGGTCACGACGATGTTGCCCTCGCTGTCCTTCATCAGATCTCCGTCCTTGGGAATCGGCTGGCCGCGGAGCGAACCGACACCGATCGTATAGATGCGCACGCCGGTCTCGGCCACCTGTCTCGCGGCATCCACGGGATCATCTTCGTGGTTCTCGCCGTCGGTGATGACGATGATGGCGCGGCTCTTTTCGCTCTGCGCGCTGAAACTCCTGGCGGCCGTCAGGATGGCATCTCCGATGGCGGTACCCTGGACGGGCACGGACTGGGTGTCGATGCTGCCGAGGAACATCTTGGCGGACACGTAGTCCGTGGTGATCGGCAACTGCACGAAGGAGCTGCCGGCAAAGATGATCAGGCCGATGCGGTCGCCCTGCAGTTTGTCAACGATCCGGGAGATCGCCAGTTTCGCACGCGAGAGGCGGTCCGGGGAGTAATCCTGGGCGAGCATCGAATTGGACACGTCCAGGCAGATCATGATTTCGGCCCCCTTGGTCTCCCGCTCGACCAGTTTGGCCCCGATAAGCGGGCGGGAAAGGCCGATCGCGAAGCAGGCGAACCCCAGGGCGAAAAGCACGGTGCGCCACCACCCTTTCGCAGAGGACCAGGAGGGCATCAGTGCGCGGACGAGCTGCTCGTCGCCGAAGCGGCGGATCCGCTCACGGCGCAGGCGGCGCAGCAGCGCGTATCCGATCAGGATCACGGGCACGAGCAACAGCAGCCAGAGAAAATAGGCACGGGCGAAATACAGCATTACGGCATCCTCCTGATCAAAAGTCCGACAATGAGTTCGAGCAGCAGGCAGATCAGCGCCGCCAGGCCGAAACGCCCGAACAGTTCCTTATAGACGGGGAAGCTGTCCACGGACGTGCGGGCCTTCTCCATCTTGTTGATCTCCGAATAGATCTCCGCGAGCTTGGTGTTGTCCGTAGCGCGGAAATACCGGCCGCCGGTGGCTTCGGCGATGCCTTTGAGCAGGTCTTCGTCGATTTCCACCTGGACTTTCTGGATTTCCACGCCCCAGGGCGTCATCACCGGGTAGGGAGCCATTCCGTTGGCGCCCACGCCGATCGTATAGACGCGGATGCCATAGGTCTTGGCAATCTCGGCGGCGGTCTGCGGGGCCACCTCGCCGCTGTTGTTCACGCCGTCCGTCAGCAGGATGACCACCCGGCTTGGCGCATCGGAATCCATCATCCTGGCCACGGCCGTGGCGAGGCCGTTGCCGATGGCGGTGCCGTCCTCGATCAGGTCGGTCTGCACCTCTTTCATCAGGTTGATGAGCGTGGCGCGGTCGGTGGTCAGCGGGCACTGCGTATAGCTTTCGCCGGCGAAGACCACGATGCCCATCCGGTCGGAAGGCCGCTGGGCGATGAACTCGATGGCGATGTCTTTGGCGGCGCTGATGCGGTCCGGGGTGAAGTCCCGGGCCAGCATACTCGTGGAAACATCCATCGCGAAGACGATGTCGATGCCTTCGGAGTCGATTTTCTCGATCTCGGTGGAAGAGCGGGGCCTTGCCAGCGCGATGACGATCAGGCAGAGCGCCGCGGTACGAAGCACCATCGGCAGGTGACGCAGCACCGCGAGGGGGGAGGTGCCGCCCTGCAGCCACGGCGCCGCGGTCGAGACGCGCAGGTGCGGACGCCGCTCCGCCAGCTCCCGGTACACGTAGAGCGCGACGAGCAGCAGCGGCACGGCCAGCAGCCACAACAGGGCTGGATACTCAAAGTTCATGCGCTTCTTTCGGCTCCTCCTCAAGCACGGTCTGATAAGTGGACGTCACAAAGCGGACGGCCGTCGGTACGGCCCGGGCGTTCTCCTCCTCGGAGGCGACATGCTTGGCGAACTTGACGAAGTCCGCACATTCGAAAACGGTGCGCGTCTGCTCGCGGAGCTCTTCCGGGAGGTCCTCCGCCTGCTTCAGCGCGTCGAACAGTTCGGCCGTCGTCATCTCCGGCGCATCGATGCCGAAGCGGTCTTCGATATAGTTCTTCAGGGCGTCGGTGATGCCCGAATAGAAGGATTTCTGCTTGTCCGGCGCCCAGAACTTGTCGCCGCGCCACTTTTCCAGTTCGCGCAGCGCCACGATATAGGCGGGATCCTTCTTGGCCTGGAACTCTCCTCCGGCCTGTCTGCGGCGGCGGATCAGCCAGACCAGCAGCACGATCAGGCCGGCGAGCAGCAGCGCGCCCCCGATCCAGGGGAGGCATTCCCGGAAAGTCAGCGGATAGCGCATCTGGTCCTTGATGTCGTGGAGCACGAAGGTGGCCGTGTCCACCGGCATCGTCTTGACCTGCATCTGCAAGGCCTCGAACAGGAGCGTGTCGCGGTCGCGCAGCACGGGGATGGGCGGCAGCTGGTAGGTGCCCTCCTCGAAGGGCGCGAGCACGATGCTGCCCCGGATATTGTAGAGCTGCGTGCGCTCTTTGCTGCCGGGACGGCGGACTTTCAGGGTGGCCAGCGTGTCAAGCTGCCAGCTGCGCACCAGGGTCAGGGTGTCGCTGGATGCCTGCGAGAAATCGGGCAAGCGCAGGGCGGTCCCTTCCGGCACGCTGTCCAGCTGGAATCCATATTCGATCTGGTCGGCGATCAAGATGGAGTCCCGGGGCTGGAGCTGCTTGAGCCAAGCCTGCCCCGCCGGAACGATGTCCAGCATCGCGAGCCATATGAACATCAACAATTTCATCTGTGAGCAAACAGGGCCATCAGCCCCTTGACATAGTCGGCATCCGTGGAGATGTCCACGTGGTCGACCTGGTATTTGTTGAACAGGCCCGTCTCCCGGGCCGAGAGTTCGGCGAACCAGCGCTCATAGGCGGCACGCGTCCTGCGGCTGCCGGTGTCGATCCAGGCGCCGCGTCCGCTTTCGCTGTCCTTGATATGGACCAGGCCCACGGACGGGAGCGAGCGCTCCCGCGGGTCGTGTACCTTGATCACGCTGAGGTCGTGGCGGTTCACCGCCACCTTGAGCGCCTCCTCGTAACGCGGATGCCCTTCGGGGTCCGCGTCGAGCATATCGCTCAGCAGGAAGGCCGTACACTTCTTCTTGATCGCATTCGTGAGGAACTTCAGCGCGACGCCGATGTCCGTCCCGTCCGAGACGGGCTGGAGCTCGAGCATCTCGCGGATGATGTGCAGCAGATGCGAGCGGCCCTTGGCCGGCGGGATGAATTTCTCGACGCGGTCGGAGAAGAACAGGGCGCCGACCTTGTCGTTGTTGAGGATGGCGCTGAACGACAGCACGGCCGCGATCTCGGCGATGCGTTCGCGCTTGGTCTGCACGGCGGTGCCGAACAGGCCGGAGCGGCTCACGTCCACCAGCAGCACGACCGTCAGTTCGCGCTCCTCCTCGAAGACCTTGACATACGGGGCGCGCAGGCGCGCCGTGACGTTCCAGTCCATCGAGCGAACGTCGTCCCCCCACTGGTACTCCCGCACCTCGCTGAATGCCATGCCGCGGCCCTTGAAGGCCGAATGGTACTCGCCGGCGAAAATCTGGTGGGAGAGCGCCTTGGTCTTGATCTCGATCTTCCTGACTTTCTTCAGGAGTTCGGTCGCACGCGTATTACGGGACGATGACGGCATTGATGATCTGTTCGATAATCTCTTCCGGCGTGACGTTCTCGGCTTCCGCCTCGTAGGTCAGGCCGATGCGGTGGCGCAGTACCTCGGGACACACGGCGCGCACGTCCTCCGGGATTACGTAGCCGCGGCGCTTGATGAAGGCATAGGCCTTCGCCGCCATCGACAGGCTGATGCTGGCACGGGGCGATCCGCCGAAGGAAATCAGGTCCTCCAGGTTCTTCAGGCCGTATTCACCGGGAGTACGGGTCGCGTAGACGATGTCCACGATATACCGTTCGATCTTTTCGTCCATGTAAACTTCCCGGACCACCTCGCGGGCGCGGACGATGTCCGCCGGGCTCACCACGGGCTGTGCCTTGGGGAACTCTCCGCTGTTGTTCATCCGGATGATGAGCTTCTCCTCTTCTTTCTTGGGGTAGCCGACCACGACCTTGAGCATGAAACGGTCCACCTGGGCCTCCGGGAGGGGGTAGGTGCCTTCCTGCTCGATCGGATTCTGCGTGGCCATCACCAGGAACGGCTCGGGCAGCTTGTAGGTCTCGTCACCCAGCGTCACCTGACGCTCCTGCATGGCTTCCAGCAGGGCGGACTGGACCTTGGCGGGCGCACGGTTGATTTCATCCGCAAGCACGAAGTTGGCGAAGATGGGGCCCTTGTGCACCTCGAACTGCTCTTTCTTCTGCGAATAGATCAGCGTGCCGGTGACGTCGGCAGGCAGCAGGTCCGGGGTGAACTGGATGCGGCTGAACTTGGCGTCCACGGCGCGGGACAGGGTGCTGATGGCGAGGGTCTTGGCCAGGCCGGGGACACCTTCGAGCAGGATGTGCCCGTCCGCAAGCATCGCGATCAGGAGGTTCTCCACCAGATGCTTCTGGCCCACGATGACCTTGCCCATCTCCAGGGAGAGGAGATCCACGAACGCGCTCTCTTTCTGGATGCGGTCGTTGAGCTCCTTGATGTTTACACTTTCCATATAATTCTTTAATTTTGCAGTCAGTTATGCGCTACTCCATCAAGCTTTCCTACCGCGGGGCGGACTTCTGCGGCTGGCAGGTCCAGCCGGATGCCCCCAGTGTCCAGCAGACGCTCGAAGGGGCCTTGTCCACCCTGCTGCATGCTCCCGTGGCCGTGACCGGCGCCGGCCGGACCGACACGGGCGTGAATGCAATCGGCTACATCGCTCATTTCGACGCAGCCGAGGGGCTTGATACGCATCAATTATGCTACAAATTAAATGCCATCCTGCCCCGTTCCGTGGTGATTCATGCGGTGGCTCCGGCAGCGCCGGAATTCCATGCCCGTTTTGATGCCGTTCAGCGCGAGTACACATATTTCCTGCATCGGGTGAAAGATCCGTTCATGGACGCGTTTTCCTATCTCTACACCTTCCCGGGCGTGGATTTCGACCGGATGAACCAGGCGGCGCAGGCTCTGTTGGGGCATCATGATTTCCGCTGTTTCGAGAAAACGGGGGCGGACTCCAAGACCTCCCTCTGCACGGTTACGCAGGCAGCCTGGCAGCGTTACACGCCCACCCACCTGTCGCTGACAGGAAGGCAGGGCGGGGAGGATTACTGGTATTTCCGCATCAGTGCCGACCGCTTCCTGCGCAACATGGTCCGCGCCGTGGTGGGGACGCTGCTCGAAGTCGGGCGCGGCAAGCGCAGTGTCGAGGACTTCCGGTCCCTGGTCCTGCCTCCGGATTTCTCCGGCGGGACGGTGATGCGCTGTCTGGCCGGGGAGTCTGTACCCGGCCATGCGCTCTTCCTCAGCGGAGTTCAGTATTAGTTCACGACGAAGGCTTCATGCCCGCCGGAGCGAAGCGAGTCAGGGGGTCAGGGGGGAACGCCCCCCTGTCATAAAGGACCCCGTCAGGGGCGAACGACGAAGGCTTCATGCCCGCCGTCGTTCGCGCGGTAGTGCGGGGCATAGAGCGACTCGATCACGGGGACGGGGCACTGGAACGTGCCTTCCTGGGTGATGAAGTATTCTTCGGTAAGGGTGGTCGTCTCTTCCGGATAGCTGTCGAACCAGAATTCCGTACGGTCAGACAGGACGCTCCGGTAGCCCTGCGGGCTGAAGGTCACCCAGCCGGTGATGGAAATCGGACGCGCGAACCAGCCGTAGCGGCCGGAGACCTGGTCCACCGGACGGAAGGCGGCGGGACGCGGTGCGGTGAGCCGCACGAAACTGCGGTTCTCTTCGTTCCAGATGGAGAACCGGGCTTGGACCTTGTCTCCGACGTGCAGGACATCGCCGTCCTTGAGCGGCTCCCCGTTGCGGGTGAAACTCTGCCCGAGGGTGAATCCGTTGCCGGAGGCCTTGATCTGCGTGAACGGCAGGGTCGTGGTGGCGCTCAGGGCGAGGACCTTGGTCTGGAGGGTCTCCTGCGTGCCTTGCAGCACGCTGCCGATGGCCTGGATGTATGCCGGGTCATCTTCCCATTGCTGGGTCTCTTTCTGGACCATGATCCAGAGACGGATGCCTTCGGCGACTTCGTTGTGGCCGCAGTCCGTCAGCAGGTCGCAGATCAGTGCATGGGCGTAGAGTTCGCTTTCGAGCAGGCCCCGCCAGGGCATGACGGCGTTCGGATAATAGGTGCCGCCGCTGCGGTGCGGTTCCGCGTACTGGAGCAGGGACTCGATATCTTTCTCCAGCGATCTGGTCAGCCTGCCTTTGGCGAAAAGGGAGATGCCCCAGGCGTGGGCCAGGGCCGTGCCGCGCTCGTTTCCAAGCAGGGCGCGCAGGGTCTTCATCCGGCGGGCCTTGGCGAAGACCTGGCCGTTCAGGCCGCGGACCTTCCCCGGGACGAGATAGGATTTGGCTTCCTTCTTGAATTCGCGCATCGTCTTGAGCGCGGCTCCCTTCGGGGCAAATCCGACCTCAGGGAACAGGGCGCGGACGTGGAGGTATTGCTCGAGGCTCAGGCCGCCGCACCAGAAAGGACGTTTGCGGTCGCCGAGGAAGTCCTGGTCCAGGTACTTCACGGCGGCGGGAAGGGTCTGGGCGAGGTCCTGCGGGCAGTCCGCCCCCATGTCCGCGAGCCGTTCCAGCAGGGTGGCCGTCAGCAGTGGGGAAGAACTCATCCCGGCGAACCAGCCGAAGCCGCCGTCGCCGTTCCTGCAGGCGAGGATCTTTTTCACCATGTCGGCGCGCTGCTCCGGCGTGGCGCCGGAACCTTTGGATCCGGGCAGTTTGTCAATGAGGAAATTGGCGTAGAGGGCCTCGCTCTGGTCGAGCAGGTTCTCGCTCGAAGGAATCACCTTCTCCGGGACGGCTTCCTGGATCATGCCCAAGATGGAAATCTCGCGCAGGGCGGCTTCCGCCCCCTGCACATTGATGAACTGGCTGCGCAGGGAGGCGAGGACCGTTTCGCGATCCATCCCGGCGAGCAGCAGGGCGGAGTGCGCTTCGGTGATCGTCTGGCGGGCCGCTTTGACCGGCATCGCCACGAAAACGGCGTCGGAGCCGTAGTCTGCATTGTCGGCGGTGAAGCTGACCAGCATGCCGAGGTTCTCGAGCCGGGGCGCGGAAATCTCACAGTTGTAGTCGGCGGATCCGTAGGCCGGAACCGTCACGCGCGTGCCCTGGTCGGAAACCACGGGGGCGGTCTTGTAGTCCTTGCCATTCACGAACTTGACCCCGATGCGGCCGGCGATGGCTACTCCCTTGCTGTTGGCCACGGTCACGCGGGCGACGTAACGGTCGCCTTCGTAGAGGTACTGCGGCTGGACGACGGCGACTTTGACCGGAAGGGTCACGACCATCTCCTGCCGGAGCGTCTCATTGTGGAAGGCCTTGTCGTGGGCGAAAAGCTGCACATAATAGGTAGAGAGCTTGTCGGCCGTGGTGAAGTTGAAGGTCACCACGCCGTCCTTGTCGGAGCGCAGGAAAGGCTCCCAGGCGATCGTGTTGGCGAAATTTTCGCGGACGGGGATGTCTTCAGCAGCTGTGCTCTCTTCGACGAGCTCTTCCGCCTCTGCGGGAACCTCCCTTGCCGCCATCATGTCCGCGCTCATCATGTCTACGGAATCCTCCACCATCATTTCCATCACGGCGCCTCCTGCCGCCTTGGCCAGGATTCTCCTGCGGCTACGGCCATTGGTGACCGCATTGTCGTAGGCGCTGGACTCATCTTCGCCGGTCGAATGGCTGTAATCGACGGAAGGCAGGGTGCGGGTGTCCGGCAGGTCGGTGGACCAGATGTTGCGCTCGATGGTCTCCGTGCTTTTGTCGAAGATGGTGGCGGCTACTTCCGTGCCGGCCGCAGTCCGGATGGTGAAGCTATAATCGTGGTGCGGGGCCGTCGTGTCCAGGAAGCGGCTGAAACTCAGCGGCAGCTGCAGCTGCGACTTGGGTTTGTAGGAAGTGACGGTATAGGAGTAGGCGTTCTCGTCATGGAACCAGAACAGCTTGAGCGTCAGGTTTTCGGGATAGGCGGCTTTGCGCTCGAAGCGGACAACCTGCAGCGAGCCGTCCTTTCCGCGTTCGCCGCGCATGCGGACGATCCGCTTGTCCAGGAGGCGGTTGCCGTCGCCGTAGAGTTCGGCCACGATCCACATGGGACCGCGGGTGGCGCCGACCTGCAGGGCGATGCTGGAGCCGTCATCCGCCATTTCCTTGAAGAAGCAGCGGGCGTCCAGGTCCAGGGCCGTGTCCTCATCGGCCGCCTTGACGAGATCCTGGCTTTCTTTCGCTTCGTAGGGATCCCCCTTTTCATTCCTGGCCGTAGCGACGGCTTCGATGGTGTATTTCCCGGAGGGGAAACGGGAGAGGTCGACCGGAGTGACTTCCCCGTTGACGGCGGTGCCGGAAAGGATCTCCTTTCCTTCATGCATGACCTTGTAGGCGATCTTCAGCTGCGGGTGTGTCAGCGGGGTGCCGTAGCCGATCTGGAAGCGGACCTGGGCCGTCCCTTCGCCGATGATCGCACCGTTGCGGTAGCTCCCGTCGACGTCCACGCGGCCGGCGACCTCGTTCAGGACCGAAATGTACAGGGGAATGAAGTGGGAAACGGTGACGGCCCGGCTGAATTCCAGGGTCTCGCCGGTGGAGTCCGTGACGCGGACGGTGACCGAGACGCTTTGTCTGTAGTAACCGGTCTCCGGCGCCTGGAAGGGGATGCTGAATTCTCCGGAAGGGGACAGCTTCAATTCCCCTTCGGCGATGGTTTTGTCGTAGCTGCTGACGGTGTATGTTGCGGTGGCGGTACCGAGATTGTGCCCGGAGTAGCTGCGGATGCCGCCTTCGACGAGGACATTGTCGAGCGGGAGGTAGAGCCGGTTGTCCGGTTTCCACGTAAGCTCGAAGGTCGGCAGGACGAATTCATCCGCACGCACCTTCTTGGTAGCGAGGGTGCGGGTGCCTTCTTTGACCTTGATCTCGTACATGCCGCCGCGCTCACCCTTCTTGAGGACGAATGCGCCTGCCGCTGAACCGAATTCGTTGGTGGTCAGATCCTGCTCGTCAATCTGCTTGCCGGAAGGATCGGTCAGCGTCGCATGGATCCGGATGCCTTCGGGCCGGGTTGCGAACTCGTAGAGGCCCGAATAGAGAAGGACCTTGTAGTGCACCGTCTCGTCCGGGGTGAAGGCGCTGCGGTCCGTGATGATCATGGCGTGGCGGATGTCCGGGTTTTCGGTGCTGACGGTCATCGCCCTTTCGTAGTGGAGGTTATGCCGGTTGGATGCGCGTACCCGCCCGCCGATCCGGGCGACGGCCTGGATCTCGAGGCTCCAGTGCTTGTCGTCAAGATGCCTGGTGAAAGATGCGGGCAGGTAGGTGAAACCGTCGATCGGAAAATCCGCTACCTGTTCGATCTGCTTATCCTGATCATACAGGAACAGGTCGCAGCGTTGGACCGGTTCGCCCGTGAGATAGTCTGCCACGAAGACACCGTACCCGTCCAGGTCGCGCTTGGTGGCGATGGAGAGGGTATACTTCCGGTACGCGCTCTGCGTCTCCACGTCATTGTAGGAGCACTTGAGGGTATAGGTCTTGTCGTCCAGGTCGGGCAGTTTGAGAGAAAGCGTGTCCTTGATATAGAAACTGTTCGCCGGATTGTCCACCCGGGTGTTGAAGACCTCCTGCTTCCCGTCCAGGATGCTGACCTTGACGGAGGGAATGTTGCGCACGGTGAAGGTGGCCGTGCCGCGGGTGACGTCCACGGAGAGTTCCCGGGCGGTCAGGGTCTCCAGGATCTCATCGGCGTAGTGGCTGCAATCGGCGATTTCCTTCTCTTCGCCCGTGAACTTTTTGCGGTCGGCAATGCAGCTCTCGCAGTCGCGGGCGAGCTGACGGTATTCCTGGGAACTGCCTTCGTCCCAGCGGATCTGGTTCTGGCGTTGCAGCAGGAGGTAGTCCCGGCCGAGGATCGAAACGGCCTGCCCGGCATGTGCTTCGACAAAGGCTTCCATGGCCTTGACGGCAACGGGGACCGAGGAGTTTTCCTGCTGGATCAGGTAATACTCGGCAAAGGCATCATAAGGATAGCGTCCGGAGAAATGCTCCCGGACGGTCTGGTAGACGGCCTGGCTGCCCCGCCTGTGGAGGAGGCTCCACAGCGCATATTCATAATCATTGGGAATCCGGGAAGCCAGAAATTCGGAGAAAATGAACGAATTGGCATCTGGATCGTTTTGGAAGAACTCGGGATTGTTCGTCCGGAGCAGCCGGTCTTTGTGCTCCGTGATGTATTGGAGCAAATCTTCGGAACTGCTCTGTCTGCGGCGGTTGAAGAAGACGGCGACGGGTTCGCCGAACTGCTCGATCTCCCGGTCGGCCTGGGTCTGGAGCTCGCCCCGGAGTTTCCAGTTGGAACTGCTGCGTGCATCCACATATTTCCAGCAGGCGTCATAAAAGTCCCAGGCAAGACGCTTCTCGGAAGCCTCTTTCTTGATCCGCTCGAGGATGTCGGCCTGGTCTTTGGGCTTGTCGGCATCGACGGCCTTTTCGTATTCAGCCCAAAGCTTGGTCAGGGTATGGCCCTGCTTGTCTTTCGCGCAGGCGTTGAAGGGAATGTTCATCAGCGTCAGAAGGGTTAGTGTTAATAATTTAAGTGCTTTCATAAGGCGCAAGTTATCGGGAGTCAAACCATCCGATGGCTTCTGCTACAACAAAATTGCTGCCACCGATATATAAGATGCATCCTGGTACCTTTTCCGCTGCATCAAGTGCTTGTCTGACACCCTCTTCCACGCTCGCGCAGGGCGTGCAGTCCAGCCCTTGCAGACGGGCGGAGAGCTGCGCGACCGGGAGCGCCCGGTCCCCTTGCGGCGCCACGAGGAAATACTTTGCCCCGGCGGGCATCATCGGACGGATGGCATCCAGGTCCTTGTCCGCCATGATGCCATAGACGATGACCAGCGGGCGGCCGCTTTCGCGCAGGCGCCGGAAATTGATCTCCAGGGCGGGCGGGTTGTGCCCGATGTCGCAGATGACTTCGGGGTGCTCCTGCAGGCGTTCCCACCGGCCGCGCAGGCCGGTGCGGGCGGCGGTGGCGGCAATCGCTTCACGGTCCGGGGAGATGCCGAGCAGCGCGAGCGCCGCGAGGGTGGTCCGGAGGTTGGCTTCCTGATAGGGACCGGTCAGGTCGGTGGGGAAGGTCTCCACCTCGAAATCTTCGGCGAAAAACAGGGGACAGGGCAGTCCGGCGGCCCGCTGCTCGAAAACGGGCGCGGTCTCGTCGTCATACTGGCCGCAGAGGGCCGGGACGCCCGGCTTGAAGATGCCGGCCTTCTCGCCGGCGATCGCGGCGCGCGTGTTGCCGAGCAGGGCGCAGTGGTCCAGTCCGATGCTGGTCACGACGGCCAGTTCCGGGCAGAGGATATTGGTGCTGTCCAGCCGCCCGCCCAGACCGACTTCGATGACGGCGATGTCGACCTGTTCTTCAGCGAACCAGAGAAAAGCGAGGCCGGTGGTGATCTCGAAGAAAGAAAGGTCCTGCAGGTCCCGTTCCGTCAGGAAACGGAAGACGGTCTCCCGGGGAATCATCGACCAGCCGTCCGGCCCGATCAGCTTGATCCGTTCGCGGAAATCCGTCAGGTGGGGGGAAGTGTAGAGGCCCACGCGCAGTCCGGAACCTGCCAGGGCGGCAGCCAGCATCGAGCTGACGGAGCCTTTGCCGTTGGTGCCGGCTACATGGACGGAGCGGAACTTGCGGGAAGGGTGCCCGAGAGCCTCGTCAAAGCGCAGCATCCCTTCCAGTCCGGGCTTGTAGGCGCCGGAAGTGAATCCGGAATTCTGGACGGAGGGATGGCGGGCATACAACCCTTCCAGGAGCCGGTTGTAATTTTCTTCTGTGTAAATCATAGTTGCAACTGAATTCAAATTTAATTAAATTTACACGCTTTTAGAACTTATGGCGGAAAAAATTTCAGCGTTGCACGCGATTTATGTCATCGACGGAGTCCAGCAGGAATTCACCCCTGCTCAGCTTCTGGATGCCGTGACGGAAGCGGAGGGGAGACATCCATTCGCCGGACCGGCGGAGATGCGGGCGCTGGACGAGTCGCTGGACCCGGTTTTCCGGGGTGCCCGGCTTGATCCGGATGCTGTCGAAAGCTATCTTCAGGCAGTGCTGGACCGGGAAAAGCGGGTTCCGCTCGCTGCGGCGGACACATATACACGTATCCGGATCGCTTCTTCCCTGCTGGATGCCTTGTGGCGCTCCGGGCATTTCCGCCTCGGCGATCTCCGGCTGGACGCCACCTGGCGCTGGGACGAGACGCCGGTGGGGGCGCGGGCGGCTTTTTATGCTTCCGTGCGTGCTGCGGCGGATTATGTAGATGCGCTCGGGCTCAAATTCAGCGGCTACCGCTACACCCGGACGACCGGGATTTCAGGGCTGACGCTGCGGCCCCGGATCTCCCGGGATGCCGCCGAGGACGAGTACATCTTCGTCAGCGAACCGTTCCGGTCGGAGAATCCCGTGCTCGGCACACGCCGGGGCTGCGCTTCCGTGCTGGCTCCCGATCCGCAGAGCTGGGTGGTATATATCCCCTTTGATACTTCGGATTACCGCCTGGGCGGCTCCCTGCTCTCGCAGGCGCTTGAACTGGGAGGCGGACCCGCGCCGCAGGTCGCCGATGCGGACTACTTCCAGGACTGCTACGAGGTGGTCCGGGAGCTGGTCGAAGACGGCATCCTGCTGTCCGGTGCGACGGTGGGCGAAGGCGGCCTGCTCCGGACCGTCCGCAAGATGGCTGACGGATGCGGCATGACCGTGGATGTCTCCGACGTGATGCGCGCTTTCCAGGAGCAGGACCCGGTCCGGATCCTGTTCTCCGAGGTGCCCGGGGTCGTGGTGCAGATCAACGACGCAGATTTTGACTATCTGGATGCGGAACTGCTGCTGCAGGATGTGGCGTTCTTCCCGCTGGGCCATCCCGACCCCGGGACGACGGACATCCGCGTCAAGGCGTCCGCGAAATCCGGCATACAAACCATTTTGGAATCCCTGATGCAGAACGCGGAAGGGGAGGACTGACACTGAAACTGATATGGGTAAACCCAAGATCTTCGTGCTGGACACCAATGTCATCCTGCACGATCACAAAGCGATCCGGAAATTCCGGGACAACAATCTCGTGATCCCGGTCGCGGTCATCGAAGAGATCGACAAATTCAAGAAGGGGACCGACACGCTGTCCTATAATGCGCGCGGTTTCATGCGTGACCTGGACAGGATCACCAACGGCAAGGACTTCGGACAGGGCGGCCTGCCCATCGGGAAGAACCTCGGGTGGATCAAGGTCGAGCCCAACCACCCGTTCGGGGAGGAATACGCGGATTTCTTCCGGGACGATATCCCGGACCACCGGATCCTCGCGACGGCCATGTGGGTGCGGGACATGAACCCGGGCACTTTCGTGGCGCTGGTGACCAAGGACATCAATCTCCGGATGAAAGCCAAGGCCATCGGGATGGCGGTCCAGGATTATCTGACCGACAAGGTCCAGGAAGAACGGATCGAAGAGGCGCAGCGCGAGGTGCAGGCCATGGAGCTGGACAACGACGTGCTTCAGGAACTGGTATACGGCCCCGAGACCAGTATTGGATGGGAAAAGGTGCTGAAAGTGCAGCCGAAACCGAACCAGATGTTCCGCTTCAACTGGAAGGGCGACCGGGACGAGGTGGTGTGCGCGCGCTATGATGCGCCCCGCGACCGGATCGTGCTGGTCAAGTCCCGCGAAGCCTACGGCATCCGTCCGCGCAACGACGAGCAGAAATTTGCCCTGGATGCACTGCTCAATCCCAAGGTGGAACTGGTCTCCCTGACAGGCGGCGCCGGCACCGGCAAAACCCTGCTGGCCCTGGCCGCGGCGCTGGCCCAGGAGCAGGACTACGAGCAGATCTTCCTGTCGCGTCCGACGGTGGTGCTGGGCAACCAGGACCTGGGCTTCCTGCCGGGCGACCAGAAGCAGAAAATGAGCCCCTTCCTCCAGCCCCTGATGGATAATCTCAATGTGATCAAGCACCAGTTCCGCCCCACATCCCGGGAGGCGCAGCGCATCGAGGGCATGCTCACGCAGGAAAAACTGATCATCGAACCGCTGGCTTATATCCGTGGCCGGAGCCTCGGAAAATGCTTTTTCATCATCGATGAGGCGCAGAACCTGACGCCGCATGAGATGAAGACCATCATCACCCGGGCGGGCGAGGGGACCAAGATGGTCTTCACGGGTGATATCTTCCAAATCGACCAGCCTTATCTGGACCAGTGGTCCAACGGTCTGACCCACTTGGGTGAAAAGATGTACGGACAGGCTCTTTTCCAGCATGTTTTCCTGCGGAAAGGCGAGCGGAGCGATCTTTCCGAACTGGCTGCAAAATTGCTATAATGAGATTTTTATCGTAAATTCGCGGTGCGAAACTAACTTACTATACCTAATATCTATGTTCGAAATGAAAAAACGTGTCTATCGTTTCGGCGGCAAGACGGCCGAAGGCGATGGAACCATGCGTGAACTTCTCGGCGGCAAGGGTGCCAATCTGGCCGAGATGAGCAAACTCGGGATGCCGGTCCCTGCCGGTTTCACCATTACCACCGAGTGCTGTGCCGAGTACTATCAGCTGGGCGGCGGCTACACCGAGGACCTCAAGATGGAAGTCCGCGGCGCCCTGAACGCCACTGAAGCCCTGATGGGCAAGAAATTCGGCGATCCCAACGATCCCCTCCTCGTGAGCTGCCGCTCCGGTGCCCGCAGCTCCATGCCGGGCATGATGGACACCATTCTCAACATCGGTCTGTGCTCTTCCACGATTCCGGGCATGATCAAGAAGACCGGCAATCCCCGCTTCGTCTATGACGCATACCGCCGTCTGATCATGATGTATTCCGACGTCGTGATGGAGAAAGCCGAGGGCATCGAGCCCGCCGACGGCCAGGGCATCCGCCAGCAGCTGGACCGCATGATGGCCGAGCTCAAGGAAAAGAAGGGTTATGCCTCCGACACCGACATCACCGCCGACGAACTGAAGGACCTCTGCGAGAAGTTCAAGAAGAAGGTCAAGGAAGTGCTCGGCGTCGAGTTCCCCGACACCCCGCAGGATCAGCTCTGGGGCTCCATCGGCGGCGTCTTCAAGTCCTGGAACGGCAAGCGTGCCATCGCTTACCGCCGTATCGAGAAGATTCCTGATGACTGGGGCACGGCCGTGAATGTCCAGTCCATGGTCTTCGGCAACATGGGCAACACCTCCGCCACCGGCGTCGCCTTCTCCCGCAACCCGGCCAACGGTGACAACCGTTTCTACGGCGAGTGGCTGATCAACGCCCAGGGCGAAGACGTGGTCGCGGGTATCCGCACCCCGAACCCGCTCAACGAGGCTACCAAGAACGATCACAACCGCAACCTCGAGTCCCTCGAGAAAGCGATGCCCGAGGTCTATGCTGAACTCGACGGCATCCGCAAGCGTCTGGAGAACCATTTCCATGACATGCAGGACATCGAGTTCACCATCCAGGAAGGTTCCCTGTGGATGCTCCAGTGCCGTATCGGCAAGCGCACCGGCATGGCCGCCCTGCAGATGGCGATGGATATGCTGGACGAGGGCATGATCGACGAGAAGACCGCCGTGATGCGCGTCACCCCGTCCCAGCTCGACGAAGTCCTCCACCCGATCCTCAACCCCGCTTCCGAGAAGGAAGCCAAGGTCGTCGCGAAGGGTCTGCCCGCTTCTCCGGGCGGAGCCGTCGGTACGATCGTGTTCACCTCCGAGGCTGCCATGGAGGCTGCCGCCGCCGGCAAGAAGACCATCCTCGTCCGTGAGGAGACTTCTCCGGAGGACATCCAGGGCATGCGCGCTTCCGCCGGTATCCTCACCACCCGCGGCGGCATGACTTCCCACGCGGCCCTCGTGGCCCGTGGCTGGGGCAAGTGCTGCATCGTGGGTTGCGAAGCGATGAAGATCAACCTCGAGGCCAAGACGCTCACCTTCGCCGGTGACAAGAAGGTCTACAAGGAAGGCGACTGGCTTTCCCTGAACGGCTCCAAGGGCATGGTCTATGCCAAGCAGATCGAGATGATGGACGCCAGCGAGAATCCGACCTTCCTGCGCTTCATGAGCATCGTGGACAAGTATCGCCGCCTGGGTGTCCGCACCAATGCCGATACTCCCGAGGATGCCCAGAAGGCCCTCGATTTCGGTGCCGAAGGCATCGGCCTGTTCCGTATCGAGCACATGTTCTACGGCAAGAACGCCGAGACCCCGCTTGCCAAGCTGCGCAAGATGATCCTCTGCACCACCGACAAGGAGCGCAAGGATGCACTGGCCGAGCTGGAGCCGTTCATCAAGGCTTCCGTCAAGAGCACCCTCAAGGTGATGGACGGCAAGCCGGTCGTGTTCCGTCTGCTCGATCCGCCTCTCCACGAGTTCGTCCCGACCACCAAGGAGAAGACCGCCGAGGTCGCCAAGGAGCTGGGCATCACCGCCGCCGAGGTGACCCGCCGCGGTGAGAACCTGCACGAGGTCAACCCGATGATGGGTCTGCGCGGTGTGCGTCTGCATGTCGCCTACCCGCTCATCGCCGAGACCCAGTACCGCGCCATCTTCACGGCCGTGGCCGAGCTGTCCCGCGAGGGCTTCCACCCGCAGCCGGAGATCATGATCCCGGTCACGGTGTCTGCCCGCGAGCTGGGCTTCCAGCGTGCCATCTGCGAGCGTATCAAGGCTGAAGTCGAGGTCCACTACGAGATGATCATCACCTACAAGTTCGGTACAATGATCGAGATCCCGCGTGCCGCCCTGACCGGCGACCGTATGGCCCGTACCGCCGAGTTCTTCTCCTTCGGTACCAACGACCTGACCCAGATGACCTTCGGCTTCTCCCGTGACGACGTGGGTACCTTCATGGGCAACTACCTCGGCCACAAGATCCTCGACGCCGATCCGTTCCAGACCATCGATACCAAGGCTGTCGGCAAGCTGGTCGAGATCGGTATCCAGAGCGGCCGCGCCCGTCGTCCGGATTTGAAGTGCGGCGTCTGCGGCGAGCACGGCGGCGACCCTGACTCCATCGCCTTCTTCAACAAGATCGGCGTGGACTACGTCAGCTGCTCACCGTTCCGCGTGCCGATTGCCCGTCTGTCCGCGGCGCAGTCCGCTATCCGCCAGTCGGAATAAGGATTGACAATCAACTATTTATGAAACAACCTTCGGAGTTTTCTCCGAAGGTTGTTTCATAAATGGCTGATACTCAATACTGACCAAAAACCGGATGTTCTTGCAAGCAGGTCAGGCGCCGGCTTCCGCGATGCGGTTGCGCTCTTCGCAGATGGCGGACCACTTGGGGTACTTGTCGTAGAGGGCGGCGAGATCGGCGAGGTGCGTGGGGATGTCGATGCCCTGCGGACAGATCTGTGCGCAGGCGCCGCAGCCCAGGCAGGCGTGCGGCTTCTTGTCGTCCGGGAGATTCTCCAGGCGCATCATCGGCGTGAAGGAGAACTGGAGGCGGAGGTCGTTGTACTCGGCAAGCAGCTGCGGGATGTCCAGTTCCGCCGGGCAGCCGGCGCAGCAGTAGCGGCAGGCCGTGCACGGGACGGAATTCTTCAGGCCTTCGGCGATCTCCAGCAGCACTTCGCGCTCCTGCTCCGTGAGCGGGTCCGGCTTCTCGAAGGTCCGGACGTTGTCCTCCATCTGCTCCGGGGCGGACATGCCGCTCAGTACCACGGTCACGCCCGGGATGTCCTGCAGCCAGCGGAAGGCCCAGGAGGCGGCGCTGCTGCCGGGACGCAGGGCCTGGAGGCGCTGCTCCGCGGCTTCGCCCGGATGGGCGAGCTTGCCGCCGCGCACGGGCTCCATCACGATGATGGGGAGGCCGCGCTTGTTGAGGATTTCCACTTTCCGGCGGGCGTCCTGCAGGGTCCAGTCGAGGTAATTGAGCTGGATCTGGACGAACTCCGCCACCTCTCCGTAGGGCCCGTCCAGGATCTTTTCCAGGTTCTCCGCCGTGGCGTGGCAGGAGAAGCCCAGGTGCTTGATGCGTCCTTCCTCGCGCTGCCGCGCGAAATAGTCCAGCATGCCCCAGCGGGGATTCATGTAGTCATCCAGACTGTTCTCGCAGATGTTGTGGAAGAGGTAGAAATCGAAATAGTCCACGCGGCACTTTTCCAGCTGGCGCTCGAAAGTGCCTGCCGGATCGAAGGCCTTGCTGTGCTGGTGTCCCGGGTATTTGTCTGCCAGCATCCAGCGCTCCCGGGGATGCCGGGACAGCGCTTCTCCGAGGACGGTCTCCGAGAGTCCGTCATGGTAGGGCGCGGCGGTGTCGAAATAATTGATGCCGTGTTCGAGGGCGTAGTCCACCATCTGCATCACGGTGTCCCTGTCAATGCTCTTGTCGGGCAGCAGGGGCAGGCGCATCGCCCCGAAACCCAGGGCGGAGAGGCGGAGGTCTTGGAAAGCGTGATAAATCATTTTTTCGTATTTACGATGACTTCGATGTTGTCCGTGTCCAGACGGACCTGGAGCCAGTTCCGGATACGGAGCTGCTCCGCAGCCTTAAGCGGTTTGGTGCACTGGATGATGGCCACGATGATGTCGCTGCCGGATTCGCTGCCGGCCGCGATCTGTTCGCCGCGGGTGAGCGTGACCTGCTGCACGCCGTCATACTGCGCGGCAAGCTCCCGGGTGATCAGGGCGGCGGGAAGCTGGCGGTTGCGGTATTGCTGGATCTCCCCGGAGAGTTCCGCGATCTTCCCTTCCAGTTCTTCGACCTGGCGGTTGTGCCCGTCGATGATGCCCTGGATGATTTCCGATTCGGACATCATCTGGTACTGGTAGGCAGCGTCTTCGTGGATGATGATCTGGCTCCGGGTGATGCCGTCCGCTTCGGCCTGCTGGTAGAGCCGTTCGCGTTCGACAGCCTCCATCTTTTCACCGGCCATGTAGATATCGATGGTGGGCGGCTTGTTCTCGAGGTTGGTCTTGTGGTCGTAGATGTAGCTCTTGCCGATGTTCTTGTTCGCTTCGACGATGCGCTGCGCGCTGCGGGCGAAATTGTTGTCCCGGATCATCTGGATGCCGGACAGTACGCTGGGCACCAGCATGATGATGAGGATCAGGGCGACCCAGCGGGAATTGCGCCTGAGCCGTGCCGTATCCGCGCCGACGGGACAGGAGAAATGCAGGTATTTGACGGTCACGAAAGTGGCCAGGGTGATGAAGACCGTGTTGATGAGGAAAAGATAGAAGGCGCCGACGATGAAATGCAGGTCCAGATGGGCGATGCCATAGCCGACGGTACAGAGCGGAGGCATCAGGGCCGTGGCGATGGCCACGCCCGGGATGACGGTGCCGCCCTTCTCCTTGCGGGAGTTCTCCAGGATGCCGGCAAATCCGCCGAACAGGGCGATGAGGACGTCGTAGATGGTCGGATTGGTGCGGGCCAGAAGTTCGGTCTGATGCTCCAGCTGAAGCGGGGAGATCAGGTAGAAGATGGAAGAAGCCAGTATGCTGATCACCACCATCACGAGGAAATTCTTGAGCGCTTCCTTGACCAGGGTGGTGTCGTTGGTGCCCAGCCCGAGCCCGAAGCCGAGGATCGGACCCATCACCGGGGAGATGAGCATCGCGCCGATGATCACCGGGATGGAGTTGAGGTTGAGCCCGACGGCGGCGATGATGATGGCGCAGGCCAGGATGAAGACATTGGGCCCGCGGAAATAGATACCGCTGCGGATGCTCGTGGCGGCGGCCTGCACATCGACATGGTCCTTCATGTTGACGAGCGACCTGAAAAACTGGGATACCTTGTTCATGCCCTGCAGAATTACAACGGACAAAGATACAAAAAAGAATTATGTGCCGATTAATTGTTAACTTTGTAGGAAGATGCGTGAGCGGCAAGCCGCTGAAAATGAATTAAATACTATTATATAGGGGAGTATTTATGCCTGGAGTATCTTTTTGGAATGCGTTAAAAACAAATGCGTTGCGCCTCACGCCATAGCGTGTCACGACATACTGCTTCCCGAGGGTGGAGATGTCTACTTTGCCGCTTTCGGAGAACCAGGCAGAAATGTGCTTTCCGTCGGGAAAGACTTCTTATTGTTGGGCATGGGCGGCTACGGGCAGCAGCAGGGTCAGCAGGAGAGGAAAGAGGGTAGGTCTCATTGGAAACGTATTATAGATAATAAACCAAGGTACAATTATTGTTGAAAAAAAATTAATTTTGTAGGAAATTATGACCAGATTCTACCCGTTCTTCGCCCTTCTGGCGGCGCTCTGCCTGGCCTTTGCCCTGCCCGCAGCGGCCGACGGCTCCGTCCGGCAGACGGAGACCCTGCAGTCCGGCTGGACCCTGTATCCCAGGCACGATGTGAACAAGCAGCCTGCGCGCACCGAGGTGCAGGTCCCGCATACCTGGAACGCGGAAGACGTGTTCAACGGGATGGGCGGCTACCTGCGCTCGGCCTTCGTCTACGAGCGCACGATCCCGGCTGGAAAGCCAGACGGACAGCGCCGTTTCCTGCATTTCCAGGCGGTCAATTCCGTCGCCGACATCTTCATCAACGGGCGGCGGGTCGGCTCCCACTACGGGGGTTATACAGCAT
This sequence comes from Bacteroidales bacterium, assembly GCA_017454905.1. Classification (GTDB taxonomy): domain Bacteria; phylum Bacteroidota; class Bacteroidia; order Bacteroidales; family UBA932; genus Cryptobacteroides. Next base: position 30,663 of record JAFTCB010000044.1, on the reverse strand, counting down.
TCTGTTTCGAAATCACGAATTTTCTGCAGGAAGGCGACAACCTCCTGGAGGTCAACGTGAGCAACGCCTACCGGCAGGACGTGGCCCCGCTCGCCGGAGACTTCAATATCTATGGCGGCATCACGCGTCCGGTCACGCTGCTCACGACCGGCGCGGACTGCATCTCGCCCCTGGACCATGCCTCCTCCGGGGTGTATGTGCACCAGGACCGGGTGAGCCGCGAGCGCGCCGAACTGACGGTCGAGGCCGTCCTTTCGCTGCAGCACCGCGGTCTGACCCTCGAGGCGGTCCTGCTGGACGCTGACGGACGGGAAGTGGCCCGGGCGGCGGCTCCGGCAGAGGGGGAGCGCGTGCGTGTGCCTCTTGCCGTTGACCTTCCGCGCCTCTGGGACGGCCGCAGGGATCCCTACCAATATACCGTGCGCGTAGACCTGAAGGACGGCGCGCGGGTGGTGGACAGCGTGAGCGAACGGACGGGCCTGCGCTTCTTCCGGGTGGATCCGGAACAGGGTTTCTTCCTGAACGGGGAACACCTGGACCTGCACGGCGTATGCCGGCATGAGGAGGCGGCGGGTACCGCCAGCCTGCTCAATGAGGAGATGCTCCGGCGCGACGCCGACCTGATCTACGACATGGGTGCGACGGGCGTGCGCTTCGTGCATTATCCGCACTCCCGCGCTGATGTGGCGCAGTATGACGGGCGCGGCATCGTGGTCTGGTATGAACTGAACCTGGCAGGTCCGGGCGGCTACGGCTCGCCGGGCTACGTGGCCGATCCGGCCCTGGAGCGCAACGTGATGGACAACCTGGAGGAAATGATCCTGCAGAACTATAATTCCCCTTCGATCTGCTTCTGGAGCCTGTGCAACGAGCTGTCGTTCAAGTTCGACGCGCCCGACCGCTTCCTGCGCGAGCTGCACCTGCGCGCCAAGGCGCTCGACCCGCAGCGACTGACCACGCTGGCCATCTGCTACGACCAGGACCGCTTCCAGCACATCACCGACATCATCGGCTGGAACAAGTATTTCGGTTGGTATGGCAGCGACGGCAAGGGAATCGGAGCATTCATGGACAACGCCCATGCCCTGGCTGGTTTCCAGCCCATCGGCCTGTGCGAATATGGTGCTTCGGCGAGCATCTACCACCACGGTTTCCAGACGAGCCGCAGCAACCATGTCCACTTCGAGGAGTACCAGTGCAAGGTGCATGAATACAACTGGGAGGAGATGGCCTCGCGGCCCTTCGTCTGGTGCAAGTTCATCTGGCAGTGGGCGGACACGCCGTCCTCGATCCGCGACGAGGGTGACCGCCGCGGGATGAACGACAAGGGCGTGGTGACCTACGACCGGCAGACCTGCAAGGATGCCTACTATTTCTACCAGGCCAACTGGAGCGAGACCCCGATGCTCTACATCGCCCACCGGCGCTATGTGCTGCGCTCGCAGGCGGAGACGTCCGTAAAGGTCTATACCAATCAGCCGAAAGCCACCCTCTACCTGGACGGACGGAAGGCCGCGAACGGCCGCAACGACGGCCTGGGGCGGATTGTCTTCGAGGGTGTGCGCCTGCACGAAGGGGACAATGCCGTCCGCGTGGTCTCCGGCGCCCTTTCTGACGAATGTGTTTGGAACCTGGACAGCAGCCGCCCGGAGGAGCAGGTGATCGCCTCCGAGAGCCTGGCGGGCGCTGTCGATTAATCGGAGCAGGGAATGAAAAAGATATTGCTGACGCTGCTGCTCGCGCAGCTGACCCAGACCCTCGCGGCCGTAGAGCCCGTGGACCGCTCGAAAGTGGGTCCCGCGGCGATGCCGGCGCAGATCGCGCCCATCACGGCGCCCTTCGATGTGAGCGGCATCGCCGCTCCGCAGTTCGCCGCCCGCCGCGCGGTCGTGAAGATGGCCCGCAAGGGCCTCTCGACCCGGCCCATCCAGACGTCTATCGACCGGATGTCCGCCCGCGGGGGCGGGGTGGTCGTGATCCCGGCCGGGGTCTGGACCACCGGGCGCATCATCCTCAAGTCGGGCGTCTGCCTGCACCTGGAGGAGGGCGCGGAACTGCATTTCAGCGGTGACATCAAGGACTACCAGCCCGCCGTTCGCACCCGTATCGAGGGCATCGAACTGATGGCTCCGGGCGGGATGATCTACGCCGACGGGGCTGAGAACATCGGCATCACCGGCCGGGGCCGCCTGGTCGGCCCGGACCTGGACTGTGAACTCTATACCGAAGCGCAGAATTCGCTGAGCACGGAGGACTGCGTAAGCCTGGACGATCCCATCGAGAAACGCATCTGCGACGGCCTGGACGGGCGTCCGGTGCTGATGCCGATGTTCATTGCGCTGTCGCGCAGCAGCGGCATCCTGATCGAGGGCCTGACCCTGGAGCGCAGCATCTTCTGGAACATCGTCCCGCAGTTCTGCCGCAACGTGACCATCCGCGGTGTCACTGTGCGCTCGCACGGCCACGGCCGCACGGACGGGATCGACATCGAGTCCACGACGGACGCCCTGATCGAATACTGTTCGCTGGACTGCGGCGACGACTGCTACACCTTCAAGTCCGGCCGCGGCTGGGACGGCCTGCGTGCCGCCGCGCCCACGGAGCGGGTGGTGGTCCGGTATTGTGAGTCCCTGCGCGGAGTCGGCGGCGTGGTGTTCGGCACCGAGACGGCCGCCGGGATCTCCGATGTCTATGTCCACGACTGCATCTTCGACGGCACGGACCAGGGTTTCTTCTTCAAGACACGTCGCCCGCGTGGCGGCGGAGGCTGCCGCCTGACGGCCGAGCGGATCTGGATCCGGGGCGCGCGCAATGCGGCTTTCTCCAGCAACATGCTCGGTTCGAGCAAATGGGTCGGCGAACTGGCGGACCGCTATCCGGCCCGCGAGATCACGCCCCTGACCCCGGAGTTCCGCGATTTCACCTTCCGGGATATCCGGGTGGAGGACTGCGGGCAGCTGGTCTCTTTCGGCGGCCTGCCGGAGCGCCCGTTCGCGAACGTGCGGATCGAGGGCCTGGAAGCCGATTGCGGTGCGCTGATCCGCCTGCAGGACGTGTCGGGTTTCTCGATGCGCGATGCCGTGGTCCGGGTGAAGGATAACGGGATGGTCCTGGACGGATGCAGCGGCGTGCAGTTTGATAACGTGAAAATCCTGACGACAGAATAAAGGGAAACAGGCGATGGATTTGGGCTTGTGCCCTGATGCTGGCGGCTTGTACGCCGCGTGTTGAGACAGAATTGCAGCAGGCTTTTGCCAATCCGCCTCAAGAGGCAAAGCCCGTAATCATCTGGCAGTGGATGGACGGTTGGGTCACCAAGGAAGGGATCACCCATGACCTGGAGGCCTTCGCGGCTGCCGGGCTCGGCGGGGTGCAGAACTTCCAGGTGGGCGGCCCCGCCCAGACGGATTTTGTGCGGGAGGGCTGCACGATCGGTTCCCCCGAATGGCAGGAGCTGATGCGCTTCGCCATGCAGGAATGCGCCCGGCGTGCGGTATTTCTCCAGGACGGCGGTTTATCATAAGCACTTTACCTGGGAGCAGCCCCGGGACGGAAGCCGCGTGTGGCTGGACCTCGGCGCGGTGCAGAATATGGCGGAGGTAGTGCTCAACGGCCACCCGTGCGGTATCCTCTGGCATGCGCCCTTCTCCGTGGACGTGACAGACGCACTCCGTGACGGGGAGAACGAACTGGAGATCCGGGTGACGAACCTCTGGGTCAACCGGATGGTCGGCGACGAGTTCGAGCCGGACGACGTGGTCTGGGGAGAGCCTTCCCGGTACAGCTATGCCCCGGGCAACCCGATCATTGGCAGCACGATGAAGGAGATCCCGGAGTGGATGGAGAAGAACCAGCTCCGCCCTTCGCAGGGCCGCCATGCCGTCGTGAGCTACAAATTCTTCAGCAAGGATGCCCCGCTCCACCCCTCGGGCCTGCTGGGTCCTGTTTCCCTGACTACCGGCTATTGATTATCAATAGTTTACAAATTAACCTTCGGATGTTTTTCCGAAGGTTAATTTGTAATTGCCAGAGAATCAGCGTCAGGGCTGAAAGTCCGGACGGACATAGTTCTGCAGGCTCGCGCAGACATCGGCCGAGAAGCGCATGGCTGTGGGCACGAGCCGCTCCCAGTCGGCTTCGGTGATCGCCTGCAGGCGTTCGCGCATGAAGCCGTGGCGCAAGAGTCCGAAGAGGAAACCGGCGTTGAAACTGTCCCCGGCTCCGATCGTTGAGGCGATCCGTTCTACCTCCGGAGCGGGGAAGGAGCGGTGCAGTCCAGGGGAGAATACCTCCGTGGGCTGCGCGCCCCGGGTGCAGATGAAACGGGGGCAGCACGCTGCGATGTGTTCGCGGTACACCCGGGCGGGGTCGGCGCAGCCGTACAGGGCCCCGGCTTCCCGAGCGGCCTGCACGAGCTCCCGGGTCTGCCGTCCCGTGGCTTCGCTCACGGCGAAGAAAGAACCGAAAAGCATCAGGTCTTCCGGCTGGAAGCGGATCTGCGGCGTGCGGAAGGCGGGCAGCCCCTTGTCGCGGTAGAATTCATAGCGGGCATTGCCTCCGTCGTTGAGCATGGCGACCGAAATGGTCGTCTGGCCGGGGTCCTGCTGAATCAAGGAGGTGTCCAGATGGTTCTCCCGCATGAAATCCGTGATGATGCCGGCCACGGCGTCGTCGCCGGCCGGGGAAGCCATCATCAGCCGGGTGCCCGGGATGAGCCGCCCGGCCGTGCGGCCCAGCGAAACCATGGCGTTGAAGACAGATCCGCCGGGCACGGCCGCCTGCGGCTGGTTGTTCCTGAAAACGATGTCCAGCACCGTCTCCCCGATGCCGACGATGGTCCTGTTCTGCATAGCGCGATTGTTATTCTCCCGGCAAGTTAGCAAATAATCGGGAAGAATGATGATGATCTGCTGCGTCAGCGAATCACGACCGAGGACGGCACACCGGTCTGCCGGATTACGGGCGCTTCGCCATTGACCGAGACATCCAGTAGGAAGATCCCCTCGCTGCCATCGACCCTCAGCTCAGGGTCCGGGGTATTGAGGTCCACGCTCTCCAGAACGAGGCTGCGGGCGTCGCGCAGGGAGCCGAAATGGTTGGCCTTAGCTTTTACATTGCGGAACAGGACGTCGCGGAAGGGCAGTTCCGGGGTGCAGACGAAGTTCAGGAAGCGGTCGCAGTGCTCGATGAGTACATCGCTGATAGAGACCGTGTGGAAGTCCGGGGTGTAGGGCCCCTTCAGTGTGGCGATCTCCACCGCCGTGGCGGATTCCTTGCCCGGTACGGCGTAGCGGTAGGCCAGGTCGCCCGCCCATTTCACGCTGTTCAGCTGGTCGCAGAGCAGGGCGTTGCCTGTAATGTTGGCGCGGATGCGCTCCACCGTAACGTTCTCCACGCCGCCCCCGCGCGGGCGCAGGGTCTTGAAACGGAAGCCCTGGCCGGTGCCGTCGAAGACACAGTCGTGCATATAGACGTTGCGGATACCGCCGGCGACTTCCGTGCCGAATACGATCCCGCCCCCACCGCGCAGTGCCAGGCTCTTGCGGATCACGACGTTTTCCGTAGGGATGCCGACACGCACGCCATCCACCCCGCGGCCGGATTTCAAGGTATAGTTGTCGTCCTGGCAGTCCAGGGAACAGTATTCCACAAGTACGTTGCGGGAGGACTCGACGTCCACGCCGTCGGTGCGGCCATGGCCGTGGGAGCGCACGGTGACGCCGCGGATGACCACGTTCTCGCAATACTGCGGGACCACGTTCCAGTAGAGGCCGGCATCCAGGGTCACGCCCTCGATGAGGACATTCTTGCAACGAATGGGCGCAATGGTCTTGGGCAGGAACACCTCGCCGCTGTTGTGCACCCCGTCGAAGATGCGCTCCGACAGCGGCATCTCGCCGTTGTGGGTGATGACCTCGATGTTCTGGGCCTTTTCGGCGTTGTTGCGATAGATTTCACACTCCGTGGACGGACCGACGATGCGGCCCTTGCCCGTCACGGCAATATCCTCTGCGTCGCAGGCATAGATAAAAGCGCCGAGGGAATAAATCTCGATGCCCTCGTCGCGCGTGAAGACGACGGGCAGATAATCCTTGATCTCGCCGCTGAAGTGCAGTTCCGCCCCTGCTGCGAGGTGCAGGTTGATGTGGCTGCGCAGCTCGATCCGACCGGTCTGCCAGACTCCGGCGGGAATCACGACCGTGCCGCCGCCCTGCGCGGCCAGCTGGTCGATCGCTTTCTGGATGGCGCCGGTGGACATCCCTTTCTTCTTCATCTTGACCGTGACCTGCCGGGCGGGAATCTCCGGGCGGCCCAGCTGCGGCATCGGGAAGGGCGCCTCGATGGGCTCAATCTCCGCAGGCATTACGGCGGGGCCTACTTCCAGGCGGGTCGGGATCTGATAGTCCTCCAGACGCCACTCGTCCTGCCAGACGAGCGTGGGCTTGCCGTCGGCGTCGAACGTGACGGGCAGGAAGACATAGGTGGAGCCGACGGTGGTATCAGATCCACCGCGGCGACTGCCGGACTTGTCCCGGACCTGCGGTTCCGAGAAATCCCTTTCATTGGGCTGGTGGTTCACATAGCGGGTCTCATAGCTCTTCCAGGTGCGCATCGCGACATCCGTGCCGGCAATATGCGGAAGCCACCGGTCCGCCAGGGCGATATAAAGGTCCCGTCCGGGGATCTTGACTACACCGGAGATCTGTGAGCAGAAGGAATCCTGCCATGCATCGTCGATATGCGGGCAGCCCAGATCCGTGTATTCCCCATGGTAATCCGTAAATACGGCCACCTTCGAAGGGTTGGGTGTATAGCCGGAAGTACCGCTGGTGAACATGTAGTGCTTGCCGTCGCGCACGAAATGCGCGGGAGCCTCACGCGTATAGGGAGGGCGCAGCCCGACGAAATGCTCGGAGAAGGTGCCGTTCGTGCCGAGGAAATCGTCGGTCAGTTCCGCGCAGATCATCTCCCAGTGTGGACGTTCGAACCACACGTATCCATGACCGGTGTCCGGATCCACATACATATCGAAATCCCCCACGCCGAAACCCTCGGGCTTGAAGGATCGGATCAGGGTATAGGGGCCCTCGAAGCGGTCTGCCTGCAGGACCACGAAATAGCCGTCGGTGGCCATGCTTTTGATCCAGCAGACCCACTTGCCGGTATTGCTGCAGTAGAGGATATGGGGCCGGTCGAGCGACTGGGAATAGTGCAGCGGGGAGAGGGGATTCTCCTCGTCGGGCGGGATGATCAGGCCCAGGTCTTCCCAGTTGTAGAAGTCTGTGGACTTGTAGGCGCGGATGCCCCAGGTCCAGACATTGGTCCCCGGGAGGGTGTGCTCCTTGTTCTCGCCGTACCAGTAATAGGTACCGTCCTGCTCGAAAATCTGGAATCCGTGGGCCTGGATGGGCTTGCCGGAGGTGTCCAGCCAGACCTGGCCGGGCTTGATGCTGTCGTAGTGCTGGCGGGTTTGCGCCGGGGCTGCGGTGCAGATAAGCAGAAGGGAGAAAAGGAAAAGGGTTTTCTTCATGGCCCGGAGATTTGGTTACGGTTGCAAAGATACCAAGGCTCCTTCCCGGATACAATGGAAGATTTCAAAATAATGATGGACAAAACCCTATTTCTTCCCCTGCCGCCGCCAGGCGGAGGGGGAATAGCCCGTGCGCTTGCGGAAGAGGCGGGAGAAGTAGTAGGGATCTTCGATGCCGACCTTGTGGCAGACCTGGTTGATGTGGAGGCCGGTAGTGTCGAAGAGCTGCATCGCTGTCTGGATGCGGAGTTCCTGCAGGTAGGCGACCGGGGTCATGCCGGTGTGCTGCTTGAAAAGAGTGTTGCAGCGGGCCGGGGAGAAGCCGGTGAAGCGGCACAGGTCGCCCAGCGTGATGCGCTGCTCAATGTGCTCCAGAATATAGCTCCGGCAGCGCTCGATGATGCCGAGCGAGCGGCCGTCCTGGCGGGGCGTAAAGCCCGCCTGCAGGTAGCGGAAGGTCCCGAGGAAATGGTAGAGCGTGGCGCAGGCGTAGCGCAACTGGGCGTCGCCGAAACCGGTCTCGACGGCCAGGTAGAGCTCCTCGAAGAGGGTGGTGCGGCCCGTGATGCGGTCGTGGTCCGGGTCGGCCATGGAGCAGACCCGGTCGCAGCCTTCGGCGAAATAGGGTGCCAGTTCTCCTTTGAAATGGACCCAGTAGAGCGACCAGGGCCGGTCCTCGTCGGCCCCGTAGGTGTGGGGAGCCCCGGCCGGGATGATGAACGACTGTCCGGGCCCGAGGGTGTGCCGGGTCCCGCGGTACTCGATCCAGCCCTGCCCATCCGTGCAGTAGAGCAGGATCCAGGCGTCGGCGCCTTCCGGGCGCTGGCGGAAGTGGTGCTCCGCATGCGGAAAATGGCCGATGTCGGTCAGGTAGAGCCGGGACGTGAAGGGGTCGCGCGCAAGCGCTTCCACGACCGGCGGCGGCAGGACGATCATCCGGCTCCCCTTGAATCCGTCTTTAAGCTTGAGCATGTTGTGTTGGTCTGGTCTGTGCAAATATAACAATTTTGTCCATCTTTTTATTTACATTTTCTATTCTTTCCGGCGAGGATTCCGTGTACCTTTGCACAAATATCCGGATTATGACCGCATCCTACAACAAAGGTTTCATCTATTTCATCTGCCTGGTTTCGGCGATGGGCGGGCTGCTGTTCGGTTACGACTGGGTCGTGATCGGCGGGGCTGTCAAGTTTTATGAACAGTTCTTCGGCCTGGGCGGCAGCCCGGTCCTGCAGGGCATCGCCACGAGTGCGGCCCTGGTGGGCTGCATGGCGGGCGCGCTGACCGCCGGGGCGCTGGCGGACCGCTACGGGCGCAAGCCGCTGCTGATCCTGGCGGCGGTCCTGTTTACCGTGAGCGCCGTTGCCACGGGCCTCTTCAATGATTTCTGGCTGTTCTGCATCGCCCGCCTGGTGGGCGGCGTGGGCATCGGCCTGGCCTCTGCCATCTCGCCGATGTATATCGCCGAAGTGTCGCCTTCGGAGGTGCGCGGCCGCCTGGTTAGCCTCAACCAGATGACCATCGTGCTGGGTATCCTGGCGGCGCAGATTGCCAACTGGGCCATCGCCCGGCCGGACATTGGCGGACAGATCGATCCCTGGAATATCGAGATGGGCTGGCGCTGGATGTTCTGGGCGGAGACCGTCCCGGCCGCCGCGTTCCTCGTCCTGTCTTTCTTCATCCCGGAAAGTCCGCGCTGGACGGCGCTGGGCGGCCACCGGGAGCAGGCCCTGTCCGTCCTTTCCCGCGTGGGCGGGACAGCTTACGCGGAAGCGGAACTGTCAGCCATTTCCGCTTCGGTGGCGGATGCTCCGGAGCGCAAGGCAGGCCTGAAGGAACTCTTCCGCAAGCGCTACGCCCGCGTCCTGGCGCTCGGCATCATCATCGCCGTGTTCCAGCAGTGGTGCGGCACCAACGTGATTTTCATCTACGCGCAGGATGTCTTCGCCGGGGCGGGCTATTCCGTCAGCGAGGCCTTCCTCAATATCATCGTGACCGGCGTGGCGAACGTGCTCTTCACCATCCTGGCCCTGCAGGTCGTGGACCGCGGGGGTCGCCGCAGCCTGATGCTGCTGGGCTCGGGCGGACTTGCCCTGATCTATCTGGTCCTGGGACTTTGTTTCCGCGCCGGCGTGACCGGCATCGTGATGGTCGTCCTGACCGTCGCCGCCATTGCCTGCTATGCCCTGACGCTGGCCCCCGTCACCTGGGTGCTCCTGTCGGAGATCTTCCCGAACCGCGTGCGCGGCATTGCGATGGCGGTCTGCACCTTCGCCCTGTGGGTGGGCAGCTGCACGCTGACCTTCGCCTTCCCGTCGATGAATGCGGCCCTGGGCTGCAGCGGCAGCTTCCTGATCTATGCCGCCATCTGCCTGTGCGGCTTCCTGTATTTCCTCAAGGCCTGCCCGGAGACGAAGGGCAAGAGCCTCGAACAACTTGAAGCGGAATTGTAATGGTCAAAGCTTGGAAAGAGACGGTCGTCATCCCGACCTATGAGGCGGGAGCGCCGGAGAAGAATCCGATTTTCCTGGAGAAACGCGTCTACCAGGGCAGCAGCGGCGTGGTCTATCCCTATCCCGTGATCGAGTCCATCTCGGACGAGAAGAAGGACAAGGAATACAAGGCCGTCTGGTTGGAGAATGAGTACATCAAGGTGATGATCCTGCCGGAACTGGGCGGACGCGTGCAGATGGCGTATGACAAGATCGCCGGACGGCACTTTATCTATTACAACCAGGTCATCAAGCCGGCCCTCGTGGGCCTGGCGGGCCCCTGGATCAGCGGCGGCATCGAGTTCAACTGGCCGCAGCACCACCGTCCGAGCACCTTCATGCCGGTGGACTGCACCATCGAAGAGCATACCGACGGGAGCGTCACCGTGTGGTGCAGCGAGATGGAGCGGATGTTCCACCAGAAGGGCATGGCCGGTTTCACCCTGCGCCCGGGCTGTGCGTACCTGGAGATCCGCGGCGTACTGTACAACCGCACCGAGGTCCCGCAGACCTTCCTTTGGTGGGCCAATCCGGCCGTCAAGGTGAACGACGCCTACCAGAGCGTCTTCCCGCCGGACGTCAACGCCGTGTTCGACCACGGCAAGCGCGCCGTCAGTACCTTCCCGATTGCGACGGGCGTCTATTACAAGATGGACTATTCCGCGGGGGTGGACATTTCCAACTACAAGAACATCAAGGTCCCGACCTCCTATATGGTCGCCGCTTCGGAGTATGACTTCGAGGGCGGCTACGAGAATGACACGCAGTGCGGCATGCTGCACGTGGCGGACCACCGTTTCTCCCCGGGCAAGAAGCAGTGGACCTGGGGAAACGGCGACTTCGGCCGGGCCTGGGACCGCAACCTGACCGACGAGGACGGTCCGTACATCGAGCTGATGGCGGGCGTCTATACGGAGAACCAGCCGGATTTCAGCTGGCTGATGCCCTATGAGGAGAAGTCCTTCGTGCAGTATTTCTTCCCGTACCGGGAGCTGGGTGTCGTGAAGAATGCCAGCAAGGACCTGGTGCTCAATATCGATCCGGCGGGGGCCGGTCAGGTGCGGCTGCGCCTGTTCGCGACCTCGAAGCAGCAGGTGCATGTGCTGTTGTGCAGCGACGGGGGCAAGACCCTGTATGAGCGGGAACTGGAGCTCGGCCCGGAGCGCGTCTTCGACGAACGGGTCCCGGTGGGAGACGTCCCGTTCGACCAGCTGGACCTGCGCGTGGGACGGCTGCGCTGGCATGCCGAACCGGCGGACCGCCCGGTCCCGCCGCCCGCGGAGGCGGCGCTGAAGCCTTCGGAGATCGCCACCTGCGAGCAGCTGTACCTGACGGGACTGCATCTGGAGCAGTACCGCCATGCCACCTGGAGCGCGAAGGATTATTATGAGGAGGCGCTGCGGCGCGATCCACTCGATGTGCGCAACAACAATGCCCTGGGCCTGTGGTATCTGCGGCGCGGGCGTTTTGCACTTGCGGAACCGTATTTCTGCACGGCGGTGAAGGTCCTGCAGCGGCGCAATCCCAATCCGTACGATGGCGAGCCGCTCTACAACCTGGGCCTTTGCCTGCGCAGGCAGGGCCGTCTGGATGAGGCTTATGACTGGTTCTATAAGGCCACCTGGAATGCTGCCTGGCAGGATGCCGGATATTTCGCCTGTGCGCAGATCAGCGTGGCGCAGGGCCGCCTGGACGATGCCCTGGACCAGTTGGACCATGCGCTGGCGCGCAACTGGCACCACCACCAGGCCCGTGCGCTGAAGGCTGCCGTGCTGCGGCGGCTGGGACGTGCGGACGAGGCGCTTGCGCTGTGTGCGGAGTCGCTCGCGCTGGATAAGTTCAACTACGGCTGCCGCTGGGTAGAGCTGCTGCTCGGTGCCGGCGACCGGGAGGCGTTCACTTTGCTGATGCGCGGCGAGAGCGAGAACTACGACGAGATCGCGCTCGATTTCTGCGCCGCCGGCCTCTGTGATGAGGCGGATGCCCTCTGGGGCTTCGGCTCAGAGCGTGATGCGCTCTCTGAGATGTCGCTTTATTATTGGAAATATTATTGCTCCGCCACTCCGCTCCGCGGCAGCCAGCCTCGCCAGACGTCCGGCGTTGCCGGACCCTGTTTCCCGAATCGACTGGAGGCAATCGAAGTACTCTCCGCGGCCCGGGAAGATGACGCGCGGGCACCCTGGCTCCTCGGCAACCTCTGGTACGACAAACGCCAATACGACCTCGCAGAACAATGCTGGGAGCAAGCCGTTGCCGCCGACCCGGACTTCCCGGCCGCCTGGCGCTGCCTCGCCCTCGTCCGCTACAACAAACGCCACGACGCCCCCGGCGCCCTCGCGGCCATGGAGCGCGCCTGGGCCCTCGACGAGACCGACGCCCGCATCCTGATGGAACTCGACCAGCTCCACAAGAAGCTCGGCCACCCGGCACAAGAACGCCTCGACCGCCTGCAGTCCCACCGGGCACAGGTGGAAAGCCGCGATGACCTCGTCCTCGAAGAGATCACGCTCCTGAACGACCTCGGCCGCTTTGCCGAGGCGAAAGAAAAACTGGACGCCCACCGCTTCCACCCCTGGGAAGGCGGCGAAGGCAAGGTCCCGGCACAGTACCAGCGCTGCCGCGTCGAAATGGCGAAGCAGGCGATGGCCGCGGGCCGCTGGCAGGAGGCTGTCTCCCTGCTGGAAGCGTGCCTCGTCTATCCGCACCATCTGGGCGAAGGCAAACTCCAGGGCGCCCAGGAGCAGGACTTCTACTACTGGCTGGGCTGCGCCTGGCAGGGCGCCGGTGATGCGGCCCGCGCACAGGAATGCTGGGAGCTGGCCGCAAAAGGCGATCTCAAACCCGTCCCTGCGCTCTACTACAACGACGCCAAGCCCGAGAAGATCTACTACCAGGGCCTCGCCCTTGCCGCGCTCGGCCGGAAAGCCGAAGCGGAGGACAAGTTCCGGATGCTGCTGGACTACGGCCGGGAGCACCGCGGCGACGAGGTGGTGATGGACTACTTCGCCGTCTCCCTGCCCGACCTCGCCATCTGGGACGAAGACCTGACCCTCCGCAATATCGCGCACTGCGACCTGATGACCCGCCTGGGAGAGGCGGGACTGCGTGACTTGCAATGATTTGAAAATGAATTACCAACAAAAAAACACCGGTATGTATTTTGACCGTCCGGTTTTTTGTAAAAAATTGATAACTACAGAATTATGCGCCACGGCATCCTCTTTCTCTTTTTGTTGACACTCTCCACCCTCCTATCCGCCGGCGAGCCTTTCAAATTCGGCACCGCCGTCACTCCGGACGGCCAGACCCTCTATGTGGACGGCACGGGCATCCTGCTGAATGGAGAATACGTTCTCCCGGTGATGGGAGAAATCCATTTCAGCCGCGTCCCGGAGCGGGACTGGCGGCGGGAAATCCTCAAGATGCAGGCCGGCGGCATCGATATCGCCGCCTGCTATATCTTCTGGGGACACCATGAGATGCAGGAAGGACAGATGGACTGGAGCGGCAACCGCAATCTCCGGGAGTTCCTGGAGGTCTGCCGGGACTGCCACATGAAGGTGGTCCTGCGCGTCGGCCCCTTCTGCCACGGCGAAGTGTATCTCGGCGGCATCCCGGAGTGGGTGGTGGACAAGGCGCTTGCCGACCCGGAGCAGTACCGGGTCCGCACCACGGCTCCCGGCTTCCTCGCGGCCGTTTCCCGTTTCTACGATGCCATCGGCAAACAGGCGGAGGGCCTGCTCTGGAAGGACGGGGGCCCGGTGATCGGGGTGCAGGTGGACAATGAGAGCAGCGGTCCCTGGCCGTATTTCGCCGCGCTCAAGCAAGCGATCATCGCTGCCGGGATGGACGTGCCGTTCTATACCCGCACCGGCTGGCCGAAGATGCAGGGCCCGGCCGTTTTCGGCGAGATCCTGCCGCTCTACGGTGACTATGCTGACGGTTTCTGGGACCGCGTCCTGACGGATATGCCGGGTGATTACCGGGCGGCGTTCCGCTTCAAGGACAGCCGTCTGTCAGCGGTCATCGCTACGGAGGTGTTCGGCACGGACCAGAGTACGGAGATGAGTGCGGCGGACCGCGCCTATCCCTACCTGACCTGCGAACTGGGCGGCGGGATGATGCCTTCCTACCACCGCCGGATCCACATTTTCGACCGGGATGCCCTGGCCCTGGCCATCTGCAAGGTCGGCTCCGGCAGCAACCTGCCCGGCTACTACATGTACCACGGCGGCACCAACCCCTGGTGCGCAGAGCATTCCATGGCGGAGTTCCAGGCGTCCAAGTACACCTTCTGGAACGACCTTCCGCACATGACCTATGACTTTCAGGCGCCGCTCGGCGAAATGGGACAGCCCAACCGCTCGTATCACCATCTCCGCCTGCTGCACCAGCTGCTGCGCGACTGGGGCGGGGAACTGGCCCCGATGCAGCCGGAATTCGGCGAAGGCCCGCTGCGTACCGCAACGCGCCGCAGCGGAGACAGGGGCTTTGTGTTCGTCAACAATTACGAGCGGATGGCAGAACTCGGCGCACAGCCCTGGAACTTTTGTGGCCGGGAACTGACCGTGCCGGAAGGGGCCAGTTTCTGCTTCCCCTTCGGACTGGAATTCAAGCGCTTGCATATCGACTGGGCGACGGCACAGCCCTTCTGCAAATTGCGGCGCGCGCTTTATTTCGTGGCTGTCGACGGGATCGAACCCGTCCTGAAAATCAATGGCAGGGAATACCATCCGCGCCTGGACAAGCCCTTCCGCGTGAAAGGTGTCAAGGTGGTCGTGATGAGCCCGCAGAAAGCGCTGACGGCCTACAAGGTATCCGAACGGAAGGTCCGCTTCAGCGAGGGTATCCTCTACCGGGACGGCCGGCGGCTCGTCGAAGAGAGCTGGGTGCCCGGGGAGGACCTGCAGGCAGAAAAGGTCCGCGAGGCAGGTCCGGCCCGGGAGATCGGCATGGGACAGGCATTCGTGGCGGAACAGCCTTCAGAGGCTGATTTCGAAGCCGCGGCGGTATGGGACCTTCCCGTTCCGCAGGTGACCGATCCTGACGACTGGTTCCTGGAGATCGATTATGACGGGGACGTGGCGCGTGTCTGCGCGGACGGACGCCTCGTTGAGGACAATTTCTGGAACGGGCGCAAAATGCTCGTCCGGGTCAGCGACCTGGCCGGAAAACAGGCTCAACTGCAGATCCTTCCGCTGCGCAAGGACGCACCCATCTATCTGCAGGCGGAGCAGCGCGCCGTCCTGGACGGCGCTCCCGGCGACACCCTGCTGGCCCTGCACGGCGTCCGGCTGATCCACCGGGCCACGAAATAGGCCCTGTCAGGGCCGGAAGTCCGGTCCCACGTAGTTCTGCAAGCTTCCGCAGACGGCAGCAGAGAAGCGCATCGCTGTAGGGACGAGCCGGCTCCAGTCGGCCTCGGAGAGTTGCCGGACCCTGTCCCGGGTGAAGCCTTGCCGGAGGATGCCGTAGACGATTCCGGCGTTGAAGTTGTCGCCGGCACCGATGGTGGAGAGCACCTGCGCGACCGGCTCCGTCGGGAAGGTGGCATGTACGCCCGGTGAGAAGATTTCCGCCGGCAGCGCGCCTTTCGTGCAGATGTAGTTGGGGCAGCGCGGGGCGATGTGCTTCCGGTACACCCGGGCGGGATCCGGGTCGCCCCAGAGGTTCTCGATGTCCTCGTCTGATCCGCGGACGATGTCGCACAGGGCGATGTTTTCCTCGACCGTGCGGGGATCCGCAGGATGGTTCTTCCGGAAATTGATGTCGTAGTAGATGATGGCGCCGGCGTCCCGTGCCGCCCGGGCCAGTTCGCGGGTCTGCGGCCCGGTGGCCCCGCTCACGGCGAAAAAGGATCCGAAGAGCAGGATGTCCTCCGCCCGGAAGGCGATCCGGGGCGTGCGGAACGGGGGCAGTTCCCTGTCGCGGAAAAACTCATAGCGGGCATTGTTCTGCGCGTCCAGCAGGGCCATCGAGACCGTGCTCTGCCCGGGATCCTGCTGGATGCAGGAGCTGTCCAGGCCGTTCTGCCGCATGAAGTCCAGGATGAGGTCCGCTACGGCGTCCCGGCCGGTCTGGGAAGCCATCACCAGGCGTGTGCCGGGGCAGTCCCGTCCGGCGGTCCGGCCCAGCGAGACCATGGCGTTGAAAACGGATCCGCCCGGCACGGCCGCCTGCGGCTGGCTGTTTCTGAACACGATATCCAGGACCGTTTCCCCGATGCCGGCGACCGTCCTGTTCTGAAGAGGAAATGACATGGCGCAAGGTTTTTATTGTGCCAAGATAGTGAATAATCGCGAAACGAACCAGTGATCCCTCTCAGGAAAGGCTTAAAACAGGTAGGCCAGACTGATGTTCAGCCGGCTCCGGTGCAAGGTGAAAAAGTTATAGTTGCTGCTGTTGAACAGCCCGTAATCGTAACCTGCCCGGAGGCAGAACTTGTCAACGAACTTGAGGCCGGCACCGCCGCCGGCCAGGATATCAAAACTCTTTTGTCTACGAAACTCAGGGTTGCCGGTAGAAAAAAGCATGGAAGCCGTCGGACCGGCAAACACGAAGAACTTGACGCCTGGAGCGAAGGCGATGTCGTAGCTTAGATGTAAGGGAACATTGATAAAATGCTCGGTCTTTACCCGTTCTTCTGGAATACAGGTCCTGCGCCCCCTGATGAGCAGATAGTTCACCCCTGGGGTGAGAAAGAGCCCGTCAGCGAGTTTGAAGGAGTACCCGGCCCCTGCGGAGAAACCGTTGTACCTTTCTGAATCGGCAATGACTCCGGACGAGTTTAAGGATGTATCTATCACCTCCAGATCCCAGGCACGGGCATATCCCAGGCTGATGTGGAACTGTGCGGAAGCAATGGCACAGGCTAGCAGCAAGACAGCTGCAACGGCGATGAATTTTTTCATAACGTCTTTTTCAATAAAACGCGGTCCGTCCCGGAAACTGCCTGGAACAGTGCAAGAAAAAACTATTCGCGGATCTCCTTCCCGTTGATGAGGGCGAAGATAACAATTCTTCGCGGGAACCCGGCGGAAATTCATTATATTTGTTCACATTAACCAGAATCCGATGAAAAAGTATCTCTGTCTCTTGCTGATGGCTGTCGGCCTTACTGCCGTGGTGCGCGCGCAGGACAACAGAATCTCCTTGAATGGTTGCCAGGGCGTACAGTTCGAGGCGGCAGACCTGCTGCCGCCGGCAGAATAGTGTGACATGTAAATGATTGAAATAATGGGAGAAATGAAAACACGGGTACCGTTTTTGACCACCCGAAAAATGCTAACCAGCCTGATGTTCAGTGTTTTGTGTGTCACGCTGAATGACTGCACGCCGCGCGCGGAGAAGGACCTGATCGCAGTTTTCGAGAATCCGCCCCAGGAGGCGAAGCCGGTGATGATCTGGCAGTGGATGGACGGCTGGGTCAGCAAGGAGGGGATTACCCACGACCTGGAGGCCTATGCCGAAGCCGGCCTCGCGGGCGTGCAGAATTTCCAGGTGGGAGGCCCCACGCAGACGGATTTCACCTATGAGAAACATCCGGTGGGCTCGCCGGAATGGAAAGAACTGATGCGCTTCGCCATGCAGGAGTGCGCCCGTCTGGGCCTGACCTTCGGTACGCACAACTGCCCGGGCTGGTCTTCGAGTGCTTATCCGGACGTGACGCCGGAGTACTCGATGCTGGAGCTGGTCTGGACCGTGACGCCGTGGCGCGCCGGACAGCGCAGTGCGAAACTGCCGCAGCCCGCGGAGCGCCTCGGCTTCTACCGGGATATCTGCGTGCTGGTCCTGCCTGCCGGCGATGAGTCCGGCACCGGAATGGTGGACCTGAGTACTGCCATGAAGCAGGATGGCTCTCTGGACTGGGATCCCCAGGGAAAAAAGTGGGACGTTTACCGTTTCGGCTATACCACGCTGAACAAGCGGGATGACAGCACCTCGCCCGCTTCCGGCGCCGGACTGGAGTGTGACAAGATGAGCCGCGAGGCCGTGAAACGCTTCTTCGACGGGTATCCGTCCATGATCCTGGAACTGGCCGGCGACCTGGCGGGCAAGACCCTGGTGGACTTCGAGATCGACAGTTACGAGCAGAAGAGCCAGAGCTGGACGCCGCTGATGGAGCAGGAATTCGAAGCCCGGCGCGGCTATCCCCTGCGTCAGTGGCTGCCCGTGCTCGCCGGCCGGACGCTGGAGAGTGCGGAGCGCAGCGCACAGTTCCTTGCCGACTGGCAGGCCACGATCGAGGACCTGTTCGCGGAGAACTACTACGCCTATATGTCCGAACTCGTGAAGCAGACGCCCGGCATGCGGTTGCTCATCCAGCCATACGGCGAGCCGCTCGATCCGGAAAAGGTGGCCTCGCAGGACGAGGACTTCCTCCTCTGCGGCGAATTCTGGACCAACCCCGCCGACTGGGGCGGACGCAGCATCTACAAGATGTCTGAGCTGGCCCACAAACTGGGCCGCCGGGAAGTCTATGCCGAGGGCTTCACCTGCTGGCCGCTCAACGCCTGGGAGGACGATCCATACAGCCTCAAGGTGGTGGCGGACAAGGTGTTCTGCGTCGGCATCAACCGCCTGATGCTCCATGCCGGGGCGGCCAATCCCTGGCCCTGGGCGGAACCCGGCATGACCTTCGGCAAATGGGGAACGCAGTTCACGCCCGGCAGCACCTGGTGGAAGGCGGGCGGCGCCAAGGCGCTCTTCCGCTATTTCGCGCAGTGCCAGGCGCTCCTGCAGCGGGGAGAGTTCGTGGAGAACCAGGTGGAAGGCGATCTGCTCTGGATCCACCGGCGAGACGGTGATATCGATATCTGGTTCGTTTCCAATCAGAAGACAGATGAGGCGGTGACGGTGGACCTGCCCTTCGTGAACGGCCTGGCCCTGGATCCCGGCGGGTCGGAATTCGTCGTCCTGCACGGCGACAAACGCCTGCCCGTCACCCTGAACCCCGGCGGGGTCCGCTCCGCGCTGGCGCTTTCCTCCGGGCAGACGCTGGACGGTGCCTGGACGCTGACCTTCCCCGAGGGCAGCGGCGCTCCGGCGCAGGTCACGCTGGATGGCCTGACGGACTGGAAGGACCACGCCGAGCCGGGCGTGAAATATTTCTCCGGCACGGCCGCCTACCACAAGACCTTCCAGGCATCCCGGCCGGTGCGTGGCGACAAGGTGTATCTGGATCTCGGCGAGGTGCACAACCTGGCGGAAGTCGTGGTCAACGGCCGTTCCTGCGGCCTGCTCTGGCGTCCGCCTTTCGTGGCGGACATCACGGACGCGCTGTGGGAAGGAGACAACGAACTGGAGATCAAAGTCACGAACCTCTGGGCCAACCGGATGATCGGCGATGAGTTCGAACCGGACGATGTCGTCTGGGGTGCGCCGTTCCGCTATACCTATGCCCCGGGCAGTCCGGTCATCGGCAGCATGATGCGGGAAGTGCCGGAATGGCTGGAGAAGAACCAGCCCCGTCCTTCGCAAGGCCGCCATGCGGTGATGAGTTTCAAGTTCTTCAGCCAGCACGCCCCGCTCCGGCCTTCGGGCCTGCTGGGCCCGGTACGGATCCGCGAAACCGCGGAGAACTGATCCCGGCAGCCGGGGACGCCCCGGAAAGATATCCGGAAAAATGTTATATTTGTACGATATGAACATCCGCCTTTTCATTATGAGCCTGTCCGTCTTCTCTACCCTGGCCGCATGCAGCGCGGTCGAAGACGCCCGGATCACCGAGTACCGGGACGGCAAAAAGGCTGCCGTCAGCCTGACTTTCGACGACGGGATCCTGGACCACTATACCCTGGTGGCCCCGCACCTGGACTCCCTCGGGATCCGGGGGACTTTCTGGGTCAACGGAATCAGCATCGGGAAGCCGGATTACAACTATGCGCCCCGCCTGACCTGGGAGATGTGCCGGGAGATGTCGGAGCGCGGACATGAGATCTCCAACCACAGCTGGTCGCATCCGAACCTGACCGGACTTTCCGAAGAAGCGCTCCGCGAGGAGGTATTCCGGAACGATGATGCCATCGAAAAGGCCACCGGCAAGCGTCCCGTCACCTTCTGCTATCCCTATAACGCCCAGAACGAACTGGTCGCCCGGGTGTGCCACGAAGGCCGCATCGCTACGCGGGATTTCCAGGAGGCGCAGGGCCAGGTCAACAGCCACAGCACGCCGGAGAGCCTGCGCGCCTGGCTGGACCGGGTCATCGCGGAAGGGGATTGGGGCGTCACCATGACGCACGGCATCCATCACGGCTGGGACCAGTGGGAAGATGAGCAGGTCCTCTGGGACTTCTACAAGGATCTGGCAGCCCGGCAGGACGATGTCTGGATCGATACCTTCGCCGCCGTGGCCGCCTACCGGGCCGAACGCGAGCACTGCACGATCCGGGTCCGCAAGTACCACAAATGCATCGGGCTGAAGCCCAGCTGCGACCTCGATCCGGCGTTGTACCGGGAGCCCCTCACGGCTGAAGTGACCGTGAACGGCCGCACGCGGCTGCTGACCTTCGATCCATTCGGGCACGAACAGTTTTTCGAGAAATAATCATCAACATCTACACGAATATGGCAAAGAAACAGACTACAGGCTATCCCTGGAAATACTGCTCCCTCGGGGGCGTGGTCCGGGTTGGCATCACCTCGGGCGAGGATATCGCCCATCTGGGAGAACTCGACCAGAAACTCTGGACGGTGCTCAGCTGTCCGACCAAGGACCTGGCCCTGGACGAGCGCACTCTGCAGTTGATCGATACGGACGGAGACGGCAAGATCCGCGTTGCGGAGATCGTAGCCGCCGCCCAGTGGCTCACCGCTGTGCTCAAGGACAAGGATGACATCCTCAAGGGCGAGAGCGTCCTGCGCCTGGACCAGATCAACACGGAGAACGAAGCCGGGCAGAAACTCTACAAGTCCGCGAAGCAGATCCTTTCCAACCTCGGTCTCGAGAAGGAAGACCTCACCGTGGACGAGGCTTCCGACAGCGTGGCCATTTTCGCCAAGACGCAGTCCAACGGAGACGGTGTGATCACGCAGGCTTCCGCCGACGACGAGGCGCTCAAACCGCTCATCGCCACGATCGGCGAGAAGATCGGCACGGCCGTGGACCGCAGCGGCGAGCCGGGCATCACGGCCGAGCACATCGAGGCCTTCTACACCGCCCTTGCGGACTATGCCGCCTGGCAGGCCGCGGGAGAAGCCGACAAGGCAGCCGTCTTCCCGTACGGGGACAATACGGCGGCCGCCCTGGCCGCCTGTGATGCGGTCAAAGACAAAGTGGCCGACTACTTCATGCGCTGCAAGCTGATCCGTTTCGACGATGCCGTCTCCGCGGCCGTGGATGTCTCCGCCGACCGGCTCGGCGCCATCAGCGACAAGAACCTTGCTACGCAGTCCGAGGAGATTTCCTCTTATCCGCTGGCCCGTCCGGCCAAGGAAGGCCTCCTGCCTTTCGATGCGATCAATCCGGCCTGGCAGCCGGCTTTCGACGCGGTCAAGAGCCTCGTCCTGGATGTGGATTTCCCGAAAGCGGAAAGCATCACCGAGGCGCAGTGGAACGGCGTCCTGGCCAAGTTCGGCGCCTACACCGCCTGGCTCGGCGCCAAGAAGGGCGACGCCGTGGAGGCGCTCGGCCTGGACGAGGTGAAGGCACTGCTCAAGGCGGACCGCAAGGCCGACCTGCTGGCCCTCGTCGATGCCGACAAGGCCCTGGAGGAGGAAGCCAACTCCATCGATGACGTCAAGAAACTGCTGCTGTGCTACCGCGATTTTGCGAAGCTCCTGCGCAATTACGTCATCTTCACCGATTTCTATGGCCGCAAGCAGGGTACCCGCGGTATTTTCGAGACGGGCAAACTCTACATCGACGAGCGCTGCTGCGACCTCTGCATCAAGGTCTCCGACATGGGGGCGCACGGCGACATGCCGAAACTCAGCGGGATGTTCCTGCTCTACTGCAAGTGTACCTCCAAGACGAAGGCCGCTACGATGGACATCGTCGCCGTGATGACCGACGGCAAGACCCAGGACCTGCGCCCGGGCAAGAACGGACTCTTCTATGACCTCGACGGCGGCGACTGGGATGCCGTGATCACCAAGGTGGTCGAGAACCCGATCAGCGTCAAGGATGCCTTCTGGGCCCCGTACCGCAAGGTCGCCCGTTTCGTCTCCGACAAGATTGACAAGAATGCCGCCGACAAGGACGCAGCCGCGCTGTCGAAGCTCCAGACCACGGCCGATGCCGGCCCCGCCGGTGCCAAGCAGCCTTTCGACATCTCCAAATTCGCCGGAATCGGTGCGGCCATCGGCCTGGCCCTCGCCGGCATCGCCGGAGCCATCGGCCTGATCGGCTCCGCGGTCAAGGGCATGTCCTGGTGGCAGTGGCTCGTACTGATCGCCGCCGTGATGCTGATCATCTCCGGCCCTTCCTGCTTCATCGCCTGGCGTAAGCTCCGCAAGCGCAACCTGGGCCCCGTGCTCAATGCCAACGGCTGGGCCATCAACTCGCAGGTGCTGGTCAACATCCTCTTCGGCAAGCAGCTGACGACGGTGGCCAAGTACCCGAAACTCAAGCTGGAAGACCCGTATGCGCAGCGTACGCCCTGGTGGCGCAAGTGCCTGCGCTGGCTGATCGCCCTGCTGATCGTCGCCTTCGGCGTATGCTATTTTACGGATAACTTGAAATGGATGGGCATCGAGCGCAAGCCGAAGGTAGAAGCGGTGGAGGAAGCTCCGGCCGCCGAACCTGCCGAAGTGGCGGAAGCTCCCGTTGCCGAAAACGCGGAATAATGACCAAACCGACGATTTTTTCCCCCGAACAGGCCAATGTCGGCCTGTTCTGCGATGTCTTCCCGCCCGTGATGGACGGCGTGTCCGTATGCATGGAGAACTATGCTTACTGGATGCAGAAAAAAGTTGGAGGCGTGGCGGTGATCACGCCCAACGTGCCCGGGACGGACTACAGCGTCCACGACTACAAGGTCTACGACTATTTCTCGATCCCGGTGCCGATGCGAGCGCCTTACGTGACGGGCATCGCGGAGATCGACCCGACCTATCTGGCCAAGATCGCCACGACGCGCTTCAAGATCCTCCATGCCCACTGTCCCTTCGCCTCCGGAAAGGCAGCGCTGCGGATCGGGCGGATGCAGAAGATTCCGGTCGTGGCCACCTTCCACTCCAAGTACCGGGATGATTTTGCGCGTGTCCTGCCCAAACTGGCCGTGGATGCGGTGATTGATTCGATTGTTGAGTTCTATGAACGGGCCGACCTGGTCTGGGTGCCGCAGGAGTCGGTGGTCGATGTGATCCGTGAATATGGATTCAAAGGCCATGTGGAGGTGATGGACAATGGTTCCGACCTGGCGGCGGACTATCCGGAAAAATTCTTCGTGGAGGCGCGTCAGCGCCTCGGAATCGCTCCGGAAGAGTTCGTGCTGCTGTTCGTCGGACAGCATATCTGGGAGAAGAACCCGCGCCTGATCATCGAGAGCCTGGCCCTCATCCCGGATGTGCCGTTCCGGATGTATTTCGTCGGAGTCGGCTATGCCGCCGAAGAAATGAAAAA
Organism: Bacteroidales bacterium; assembly: GCA_017454905.1. GTDB lineage: Bacteria > Bacteroidota > Bacteroidia > Bacteroidales > UBA932 > Cryptobacteroides. The sequence continues at coordinate 7,076 of JAFTCB010000044.1, read as the reverse complement.
ACTCGTCACGGAGCGGGGGCTTGACAACAAGGTGACCTTCGTCGGATCCATCACGGACCGCGCGAAGCTGACGGATTACTACGCTGCTTCGGACCTTTTCCTGTTCCCTTCGCTCTATGACAACGCGCCGCTCGTCGTACGGGAAGCTGCGGCCCTGCATTCCCCGGCCGTGATGGCCCGGGGCGCCACGGCGGCAACCATCCTCAAGGACGGCGAGAACGGCTTCCTGGTGGAGAATGATCCGGACAAGATGGCCCAGCTGCTCCGCACCCTGATCCATGATCCCGAGCGTGTCCACCGGGTGGGCGTGCAGGCCTCCAAGACCATTGTCCGGTCCTGGGAGGATTGTGTGGAAGAGGTCCTTGACCGATATAATGCCTTGCTGAAAAGCCGCGGCCTTCCGCTCATCGAACGTCGAGCGTAGTCCGGGCGAAGAGGGCGTCTCCCGCCGTGTCGAGCCCTTCAGCGACCACTTCGAAACGTCCGCCATAGGCGGGCGTTTTGCATTCCACCTCCAGGCTCTCTCCCGGCGCCAGGGTCAGCAGCGGATGCCACCAGATGGTCTGCCGGTAGTCCGGGTAGTCGTTCCCGACGCCGGCGCAGGTGTAGGCCAGCGGCAGCGAGCAGCCCTGGAAATCCACGATGCGGACATTGTCCTCGAACTGCAGGGAGGGCAGGGTGCCCTTGTAGGTGACGAAGTTGACGATGCCGTTGAAACTGCGGATGCCGAAAGAGTAGGAACTGCGGTAGATGTCGATGTGGTGGACGAGCAGCGGATCGTAGTGGATGATCTTCTCGTGGTCGATGACGGGTACGCCGTCCAGCAGGACCAGCGCGTTCCCCTGGCGGAAGGAGAAACGGCCGTCGGAGGTGTGGGTGCTGACCTGCAGCACGCGGCGCCCGTTCACGCGCCGTACGCGCAGTTCGCTGATGAATTCGATGAAGAGTTCCTCCATGACCGGGAACCGGGTGTAATCCTCGAGGTTGTAGCGTGTGCAGTCGCGCTCGTCGAAAACGCGGTGCTCACGGATGGGCAGGGCCTCATAGAGCGTGTCGGCATCGAAGTTCCGCTCCAGCTGCATCCCGAGCTTGCGAAGCTCCAGTGCGGGAGCCGCTGCGGCGCTGAGCCGCATCGGAGGGATCTCTCCGGGGTCCAGGTCCAGGAAGGGGCTGAGGAGGTCCAGGTGGCAGATGTTGTTCTTGTCCACATCCTCGATTTCCAGGAACATGTTCTGATTCCCATATATATTGGTCGTGAAGAAGATGGCGTTGCCGTCCTTGTCAATGGCTTCCGTGTAGAGGTTCTCGCCGCTGCCCGGGGAGGAGATGAAGGCATATTTGTCCTGCGTGGCCCGGCGTCCTGCCTCGTCGGTGCCGGAAACGCGCGCGCGGATGATTTCCCCTTCGTATTCCGGGATCACGTCGTCCGCGAATCCGCGGGCGGCGGGGAGCCGTTTCAAAGCGGCGGTGAAGTCAGGAATCCGCTGGCCTCCGGCGCCAGGGATGCCGTCGTCATGGAAGACACTCAGGCTGAAACCGGCTTCCCGGGTGCCGCGGTTGGCGATGGTGATGCGGGTGGTGCCGGAAGCAGAGGCGCTGCCCGCCGTTCTGATCTCAAGATCACCGGCTGCAGGGGTCGGGACGGGGACCGGGAGTTGGGGAACAATCTCCACGCCGCCTTCGATGCGGTCGGTGCTGAACGTGTTCACCACGGAGATCGTCCGGGCGCCGGTCAGGGCGTCAAATCCTTCTTCGGAGGCGCCGAGCCGGGTGTAAGCGAGCAGCCGGTAATTGCCGGTGGGCAGGGTGTTGGGCAGCATGAGCCGTCCTGCCCCGCGGCCGCCGTTCAAGGCGATTTTGGCCGTCTGGACCATGCCGGCGGGCGAATGGATCTCCACATAGGCGATGCTGCTGAAATCAGACAGGCGCCCGCTGGCGGCATCCACGCACCAGGCGGACATCCAGACGGCGTCGCCGGCCACGTAGACTTCACGGTCTGTCGAGATGAAGACCCGCTCGCGCAGGCGCTCCGCACCGGAAAGGGCGGAAACGGGCAGCAAGGCCAGGAAAAGGAATATGGCAAGGAATTTTCTCATCGGGATACGGTTATTCGGGCCAGTCGTCCGGTTTGTCGGGAGTCCCGCCGCTCATGCGGCAGTCGATGCACGGTGCGGGAACCCAGATGAATTGGATGGGGGTGGAACTGGGCATGTCTCCCCAGACGCCTTCGTTGGGGAGGTAGCCTGAGCGGTAAGCCCCCATGTTGGATTGATAGTCATTGTCAACGGTCACCCGCTCGATCTTGAAATATCCGCCTTTGGGCGGGATGTGGTATTTTTCCAGCCGGTTGTCGTAATACATCCGGGCTTCCGCCACCGCGCCTGCGTTGAGGTAGCCCAGGACCTGATAGTCCGGATCCGATATGCAGTGCACGTTGCTGGACATCATGCTCGGGGTAGGAGCGAAGATGGAGCCCTGCTCATAAGTGCCTTCCTGAATGGTCCGCCAATAGGCATAGGCGTTTTCGTTCAGCGCGGTCAGGCGGACCGTGACGCGGTAGAGCACCTGGAGCCGCCGGTCTTCGAGCGGAATCCGGATGAAGTCGAGGTCTTCGAAGCGGTCCTCGGTCTGGTTCTCCGTCGAAAACATCTGGATGGAAGCAGATGCGTCCCGCCTCCAGCAACTGTAATACGGATAAGGCTGGCCCATGACCATTCCGCTGTTCGGATCGAAGGTGTAGGAACTCTGGATGTCGCTGTGGTACTCCCAGTCTTCGGTATAGGTCCAACGGAAGTGGCTGGAGCCGAGGCAGTGCATGCTCAGGGCGATGTCAAGTTCCCCGTGCACGTCATCCTTGTCGTAGGAGAGCCGGTCGATGACCGGGGCCGGGCAGACGGTCAGCCAGTCGGATTCGAAGACCTTTTTCTCCATTTTGCCGCCCTCGAACACCGAAACGACAGGCAGTGCGGAACTGTAGGGATCGACGTAGGCATTGCCGGACGCCTCGGCTTCGAAATGCAGGCGGTAGCGCTGGTCCGGGCGGAGATTGCGGGTGTCGAAGCGGAGTTCATTCGTACCATAAACCAGCGAGGTCCCTTCGACCCGCGTCCCGTCTTCGCCTTCAATGTAGCCGCTGAAATAGCTGAACGGTGCAGGATATCCGTAGAGAGCACCGTCTTTGGAGGAGTTCAGGGGCCGGGCGAAACTCAGGGACAAGACGGTCTCCGCGCCGATCAGGATGTCTCCTTCGACCACGAGCGGATAGTCCTCGTTCTGGATTTCCATTTCGAAGGGGTATTTGCAGGAAGCTGCGGCCAGAAGCAGGACGGCCAGGGCTGCCAGGTGTTTGTGGAAATGTGCCGCCATCAGAACTTCAGGTTAAGGTTGATATAGGGGATCGGACAGGCGAAGACCGAGAGCATATAGCTGCCTTCGGGGGTGAAGTAGACGGAGTAGGCGTTCTTGCGGGCGGTCACGTTGTACACGCCGATGGTGAACGACATGTGGGAGAACTGCCGCAGGTAGTGGCCCGGGTCGATGTTGACGGCCAGGTCCAGCCGGAAATAATCCGGGATTCTGTGCGCATTGCGCAGGGAATAGGCAAGCCTGTAACCTCCTCCGTAGCGGAAAGAGGCAACCGGAAGGGTGACCGGACGTCCGGTGGCATATTCGAGATTGGCCGAGACGGAGTACCGGTGGGTGAATTTGTAGTTGCCCACGAACTTGATCTCGTGCGGCTTGTCGTGCGGCGCGTTGTACCAGGCGCCGCCGTTGATGGTCTCCACGCCGCGGTCCTGCATTTCCTGCTGCATCGACCGGGCGTAGGTGTAGGAGATCCAGCCGGTCAGTTTTCCGGTGGTCTTCCGGGCCATCAGCTCCACGCCCCAGGCCTTGCCGCGCGTCTCCACGAGGTCATCCGCCAGGTTTTCGTTCATCAGCAGCCGGGCCCCGGAGCGGTAGTCGAGCTGGTGCAGGGTGCGTTTGTAGTACGCCTCCAGGGTCAGGTCCACGGCCCCGTCCGCGACCGTCCAGTAGAGGCCGCTGGCGGCCTGCCAGCCGGTCTGGGGGCGGATCCGGTCCGTGGAGAGCTGCCAGGTGTCGATGGGGGAGATCGAGGAGGTGTTGGAGATCAGGTGGATGTGCTGGGTCATCGTATTGAAGCCGGCCTTGACGGACAGGTTGTCGCGCAGGGAATACTTACCCGACAGGCGGAATTCCGGATGCAGGTAGAACTTGGCCGGGTGCAGGGCCAGCAGGCCGCTCAGCCGGATGCCGCCTTCCAGGGAGAGCCGGGAAGTCACGGTCCAATTGTCGCTGGCGAACAGGGAGGGCTCCAGGGCATCCTGTGCCGGAAGCAGCGTATGCGCGACGAGGGAGTTCTCATAGAGCGGATTCATCTCGCCGGGCAGCAAGTGGTACCAGGTGGCCTGCCCGCCGAAACTCAGGTTGTGGACATCCGAGACCGCATAGCGGAAGGTGCTCTTGGCGAAGGCCTGGCGGATCTGCGTGTCCACGCGGTAGCCGGATTTCAGGTTCTCGCCCAGGGTGTTCTCGAGGCTGGCCGCGTACTGGTCGTAACCGGCTACGGCCGTGTGGTTGAGCCGGGAGGAGATGCGGCTGCGCCATTTGAGCGAAGCGTTGAGGTTGGCGTAGCGGAAGGTGGTGTCCCGGCTGAACGAGAAGCGGTCGCGGGACCAGTAGAAATGGCCCTGGAGGGTGTTGCTCTCGTTGATTTTGTGCGTCACCGAGGCGTTGACGTCGCTGAACGATGCCCGGCCGCCATGGTAGTTGCTGTTTTGCGGAAGCAGGTTGAGGATCCAGTTGGAATAGGTCGTGCGCGCGCCGGCGATGAAGGTGGTGCGCCCCTTGACGAGAGGCCCTTCCAGCTGGAAGCGGCTGGTCAGCAGGCCGATGCCCATCGATCCTGCGATCTTGTTGGCATTGCCTTCCCGGCTGCGGACATCCAGCACGGAGGAAATGCGGCCGCCGAACTCGGCGGGGATGCTGCTCTTGTAGAGTTCGACTTCGCTGACGATGTCGGGATTGAAAGCGGAGAAGATGCCGAACAGGTGGGTGGGATTGTAGATGGTCCCGTCGTTGAAAAGGATGAGGTTCTGGTCGGTGGAGCCACCGCGGACGTTGAAGCCGCTGGAGGCTTCGCCAACGGATTTCACGCCGGGCAGGGTGAGCACGGCGTGGAGGATGTCGCCTTCGCCGAAGGCGGTGGGGATCTTGTTGATGACCTCCATCCGGACACGCTCGATGCCCATCTTGGCATCGCGGTGGTGCGAGACGGCATCGGCGGCGATGACGGCGCCGGTGAGGGAGGTGACCTTCTCTTTCATCTGGACATCCAGCGTGCCGTCGTCGAAGACCTTGAGGGTCAGGTGCATGTCATCCATGGAGTAGCCGCTGAAGTTGAGCTGCCCTTCGCCGAGGGGGAGCGCGACGCGGTAGAAACCATCCGCATCGGTGACGGCGTAGGCACCGGTTTTCTCGTCATAGACGGACACGCCGGCCAGCGGCTCGTTGCTGGAGATGTCGCGGACATGGCCGCTGACATAGGCCTTGCCGGACTGCCGGGCACCCGGATCGCCGATCTCGTAGACCTTGTTCTGGAAAGTGGCGACGGCGCTCTGTTCGGCCAGGTATTGCTGCAGGCCGCTGTCGTCCGTCAGTTTCCGGCCGTCGTCGAACAAGCCGGAGGGCAGGGTGGTGTACACCGATTTGCCGTGCAGGATGAAGCGGCAGTCCTGCCAGCTGCTGACGGTGTAGCCTTTCTCCTGCAGTTGGGCGAAAGCCGCATCCACGAATGCCTCGCGCGGAGCGCTGACGCTGAAGGTGGACTGCTCGGCGGCGTCCTTGACGCAATAGAATTTCTCCGGGAAATGCCGGTTGAGGAAGCGGACCAGCGAGTCGAGCTCCACGCGTCGGACCTCAAACCGCTCCTGGGCGGCCAGTCCGGAAGCGCCCAGCAGCAGGGTGGACAGCAGGACGGATAGTAGTTTTCTCACGGTTCGGCGATTTTAAGGACGGAAATGCAGAAAGCATCGAAATCGCTTCCCGGCTCGTTGAGAGGCGTGTTCCGGAGCGCCTTGCGGATCTCCTTCCGGCTCCCGGGGAATTTGCGGATCAGCGCGTTCCTGTTCCGGATGCGCGAGAAGTGGCCGTCGTGGTCCCGGAAGTAATAGCTGCGGTGGATTTCATAGTAACTGAAAACGCTGGTCTTGTAGTCCGGATCGTAGTAGCCGATCGGATCCCCGTTCATGTTCTCGGTGCTGGAATTCAGCCGCTTGGTCACCTGCTTGTACACCCGGGAGGGACCTTTCCCGAGGACCTCATAGAACCCCTGGGGAATCTCCGTCTCTTCCGGACCGGTCCCGACAAAATGGTGCCCTTCGAGATCGATGCTGCTCACCTGCCCCGGGGAGAGGACCGCGGCATAGACCATGTTCGAAGCGGATTTGACCAGCACCCGCTGGTTGAGCGCATTGATGTTGAGCGGAATATCGCGGTAGATCCTGCCTTCGAAGACGATGTCTCCGGGCAGGAATTCGGAAGTGCTCCAATAAGGGTTGCCGTTGGCCTGGGCTTCCTGCCGGTCTGCCAGCAGTCCGCGGTAGAGGGCGGAGCGGCTTCCGGCCATCTGCTGGAAGGTCCTGAGTTCCGGCATTTCCTGCGCATGGACGCAGGCACAACCAAGAAGCAGGAGGGCAGTGAGGCAGCCGGACAGATGTCTGGTGTGTTTCATGTTGTAAAAATATGAAAAACTATATAGAAAACGCAAAGGAATAGGGAATACTGCATGAAATTGATTATTATTTGAAACACTTTGCATTCTTGTAAAAATTGTCTAAATTTGCACGCTTTTTCCCGTTATGGGGAGCAGATGAGTATTAACCCTTAATTTTTTTGCTGAGAAATGGCTGAATATCTGATGCCTGAGAAGAAGCAAGAGATTTTCGCGAAGTACGGGAAGTCCAATAAGGACACCGGCTCTCCTGAGAGTCAGGTTGCTTTATTTTCCTACCGTATCGCTCACCTTACCGAGCACGTGAAGAAGAACAAGAAGGACG